>CAUGTZ010000011.1 GCA_959602645.1 uncultured Collinsella sp.
AAAGCACATTAAGTGCTTTCCTTTGCGTGCGGAACTCGCGACAAACTTAACCCGCGCCCGCCGGCCCCGGAGACCCTCCCTGCCGTCACATTGTTCGAGCCGTTGTTGTTGCTCGCCGCTTCGCGGCTCGGCGACCCCGTTCTCCGCGGCGGGGTTGTCTAAGGTTTTTGTTGAAGCTCGGCCTTTGGCTCATAAAAAACGGGAGATGCAATCTGCATCCCCCGTTTTTGTTGCGGTTAGTCTAGGTCAATAAACTTGGTGCTTAGGATCTTGCCGTCTTTTACTAGCATTCTGGCCATGGTGGGGCCTCGGGTGCCTCTGGGATAGCTGGCGCTGCCCGGGTTGAGGACTAGGCAGCGGCCCACTTGGGCTTCTTTGGTTACGTGGGTGTGACCGTTGATGGCTACGTCTACGGATCCCACCGGAAGGTCTTCGCGGTAGTGGGCTACGGCGAATTTGAGGCCTTCGTAGGTAAAGAGCGCAAGACGGTCCACATCGGGGCCGTAGTCGCGGTAGTAATCGTTGTTGCCCAGTACGGCCCGCACGGGGGCGATGGTGCATAGGTGCTCGTAGTCCATCTCTGACGTGAGGTCGCCGGCGTGGATGATCAGGTCTGCGCCCTCAAGCTCATCCAAGAGCGCAGGCGATAAATAGCCGTGGGTGTCCGAGATGATGTCGATACGCTTGGCGCTTGCACTGTTCATGGGATCCCTTCCGCAAAAAACGATTCGGCAGATACATACAAAAAAGGCCCCACGGCTCCGCAGACGATGGGTCTACAGGGCTGCGGGGCCAGTGCGCTAGAGACTCAAGGCCTTCTTGAGCGGCACGACGCGGCGGCGCGAAACCGGCACGCGTTCGTCGACGCCCGTAATGCCCAGCTGGATGGCGCCCGAGGGCACCGTCTCGACGTCCGTAACGCACGCCAAGTTGACGATATAGCGGCGGTGAACACGGAAGAAGCCAAAGTCGCAGAGCTTGGCCTCAAACTGCGCCAGCGAGGTCGTCGACAAAAAGCGATCATCGACGGTATAGATGCAGGAGTAATCGTCCTTGGCCATGATAAAGCGGATGTCGTCCACGGGAATGAGCACCTTGCGGCCGCCCTTTTCCACCGGGATACGCTCGATGGTCACTTTGCTGTCCGTAACCGGCTTGGCGCGTTGCATGACCTTCTCGATCGCGCGATCCAAGCGAGCTTCCTCGACAGGCTTCATCAGATAATCGACGGCATCGACGTCGAATGCCTCGACCGCATGGTCGCTATACGCAGTCACAAACACGATCGCCGGCGGATTTTTGAGCTTATGCAGCGCCTCGGCAAGTTGCAGGCCCGAGGCACCGGGCATCGAGATATCGAGAAACACGACATCCACGCGACTTTCCATAAGCATCTCGATGGCGGAGCGGACGCTCGACGCCTCCGTGATCGTGCCGATCTTGCCCGTTTGCTCGAGCAGGAAGCGAAGCTCCGAGCGAGCCGGCGCCTCATCATCCACAATCATCGCACGCAGCATAGGGATAAAACCTTTCGTCAACTAACTACGCCGGGCATCCGTCGCATGACGTTGAGCCCGTAGCCTTTTATTTTACTCTTGAATGTCAAAGATGCTCTCTGACAAATCAAGATGAAGAAGCACTTTGGTGCCCTTGCCCGGCGCCGATTCGACACGCGTATAGGAGTGCGGCCCATAAAAGCGATGGATGCGCTCCGAAATATTGTGCATGGCCACACCGGCGCCGCCACCCTGGGGAGAGCTGGCGTCGGGACGGGCAGAGCGCTCGTCAAACAGTCTGGCGGCGGTACCCTCATCCATGCCCACGCCATTATCGGCCACGGCAATCAAGATTGCATCCTCGCCGTCTTGGTGAACGGTCACGTCGATCCTCAGGGCGTCGTCATCGCCCATACCATGACGTACGGCGTTCTCGACAATCGGCTGGATCACGAACGCCGGCACCAGCGTATCTTCCACGTCCTCGGACACATCGAACGTCGCAAGCACGCGGTCCTCGCCAAAGCGGGCCTTCTCAAAGGTAAGGTAGCGCTTGGTCTGTGCGACCTCGCGCGAGACCGGAATAAGCGATCCCGAGTTGTCGAGCGTGGCACGATAGAACGATGAGAACTCACGAAGCAGTTCGCGGGCCCGCAGCGGGTCGGTGCGCGTAAACGATGCAATGGTGTTCAGCGTGTTGAACAGGAAGTGCGGGTTAATCTGCGCCTGCAGCGCACGCACCTCGGCGCGCGCCGTGAGCTCCTTTTGCACCTCGAGCTCGTGGATGGCGAGCTGTGTGGACAAGATCTCGGCAAAGCCCGAGGCAAGCGCGTACTGGGTACGGTCGACGGCGCGCGGGGTCTTGTAGTAGAACTTGAGCGTACCGACGGTACGATCGCCCACCTTGATGGGGGCGATAATGCCGGCGGGGACTTGGTTGTGCGAGCCGTCCGAGCCCACGACATCCACCATACGGTTGAACGACTGCACGATGCCATGTTCGATAACGTAGCGTGTGGCAAGCGTGTGGATGGGAGTATCGGGCAGCAGTTTTTCCTCAAACTCGCCCGCGCAGGCAAGCACGTTGCCCTCGTCGGTGATGGCCACCGTCATGGCGCGCGTCTCGGGCAAAATGCGCCGGCACACCAAACGCGCCGACTCCTGCGTCAGACCGCCCTTAATGTCCTCGAGCATGGCCGAGGCCACCGAGAGCGTCTCCTCGGTGTACTGGGAGCGCACCGAATCGGGATTGAGCGTCAAAAAGATAAAGATGCACAGAAAGATGCACAGCAGCGCGCAGGCAATCACCGTGGCGATCGGCTCGATACCGGTCACCAAGGCAAAAATAAAGTACACCAGCACGCAAATGGCGCAGGCAACGGCAATGATGCGAAAGATTGATATTGAACTATCGCGCTGGGCGCGGCGGTCGATCATTCGGCCCCCTCCAGGATACTGATCAGTTGTGCGTCACGCCAAAGCCCGTCCATGATCTTGGGCCAAAAGCTCTGGAAACGCAGATAGCTTGCAGCGTTTTGGCGCGCATAGGCCTTTGCCTCGTCGATACCATGGCGCCAGATGCGCAGGTAGCCCTCATGCTCGCGGGTAAACACGCTGCGGACCATAGCGGTCTTGCGCACGCGGTCGTCGAGCTCGCGCGAAATCCACGGGCCCGGGTAGGGCATGAGCGATGCCGCCGTAACGGGGATGAGCTCCTTTTGATGCGCGGCGAACGTCAACTTGGCCCGTTCGTAGTACCAACGGTATACATCCTGCATAAAGCGCGGTGAGCGCTTTTCGGACTCCGGAGGCAGATGGCGCACGGTCCACTCGTTATCAAACCACACGTCGTAGCCAAACATACGCATGTTAAAGAGGTAATCCAAGTCCTCGCCGCGGGTGATAAACGGGTCAAAGGCCACACGCGTAAAGGCGCGGGCGTGCAGGGCCATCAGGCCGCCGCACACGTAGTTGGAGCGCGAGATGCGGGTGCCCGAGAGCGCCTTTTTCATCCAACGGTTGAACTCGATGCGCTTGGTCCACCAACGATGGCAGATGCCCGCCTTGTCCGTGGGAGCCAGCGGCGAGCCGTCGCGATCGTAGAAATAGCCGCTCTTGACCAAGATCGGCAAGCCCTGACGCGTCTGCTGCCCCAACGCATAGGTCGCGCGCTTCATAAAGTCGGCGTCGATGACAGCCTCATCGTCATCCAAAAAGATAACCGCGTCATGCCCCAGCACAGCGGCACAGGCTAGCCCCATGTTGCGGATGGCACCGTAGCCTCGCAGGCTCACGCACTCGCCCGAACCCTTGGGCGCGATCTGAGCAACCCGGTCTGCGATGCGCGAGGCCTGGGTGTTGGTGACAACGGTGACCTTGAGCGTGGGATGCGCGTCGACAATCTCGTGCACGCGCAGCGACACATCGGCTGTGGCAGAAACAGGACAGACCACCAAAAGGATGATGCGCGGGATGTCGCACACTTGCTCAAGCGAGGCCAGGCAGCGGTCGAGTTCGGGATTGTCGGCGTTGAGTCGCGTCGAATGGTCATAGGTGCCAGGGGCGTTTGCGCAAGCGTCATCGCCCGCCCAATACGTTGGAATCACGACCGTGGCGTTCATGCCTTACCCTCCCTGCAACACAAAAACGGGACGCCGCCAAACACAGGCGACGCCCCGCGACCTAGCTGATTCCATCATACCCACTTGGACAAATCATTGCTCGCAAGTCGCAATGTTTATTGCGGATAACCCCAAAAGAGTACCGTGGACAGGCACAATAGCCGCTCGCTCCTATGCGGCATGCCCTGCCGCCCGAGTCATGCGGGACAAGCGGACCAGCAGCATAAAGCCCACCACCAGCAGCACGCCGATAGACAGGACGCCCAGCGAGGGGTTGCCGGTCAGCGAGGTGACGACCGACACCAGGAAGGTGCCCATAACGCTTGCATAACGACCAAAGATGTCAAAGAAGCCGTAGTACTCGTTGGACTTTTCCTTGGGGATAATGCGGCCAAAGTAGCTACGGCTGAGCGCCTGCACACCGCCCTGGAACAGGCCGACCATAATGGCAAGCACCCAGAATTCAAAGGCGGTCTTTAGGAAGAACGCGGCGAACAGCACAATCCCCATGTAGGCGGCGACCGCCACCAGGATCATGTTGAGCGTGCCCACGCGTCCGGCGAGCTTGCCGTAAATGATGGCAGACGGAAAAGCAACAAACTGCGTGACGAGCAGCGCCAGGACCAGCTGCGTCGAATCGATGCCCAAGGCCGATCCGTAACTGGTGGCCATAGAAATGACCGTGTGCACACCGTCGATATAGAAGAAGAACGCGATCATGTAGACCAGCACGGTCTTGTTGTGGGCGATCTCGCGCATGGTGTGTCCGACCTCGGAGAACACACCGCCCACGATGTGGCCGATGGTGTCCTCGGGACCACGCTCGCGACCGTACTTTTGCTTATAGGTGCGAATGAGCGGCAGGGTAAAGATGAGCCACCAGGCACCAGTGATGATAAACGACAGACGCGTTGCCAGCATGGTGGGGACACCAAGAGCGGGACCACCCATGATAAGCGCCAGGCAGATGATGAACGGCACGGTGGAACCGATGTAGCCCCAGGCATAGCCCGAGCTGGACACGACGTCCATGCGCTCGTCGGTGGTAATGTCGGGCAGCATGGCGTCGTAGAACGTCATAGAAGAGTTGAGGCCGATGGTGCACAGCACGTACACAGTCAAAAATGCCATGGCGGACATTGGGATAGCCTGCGCCAGGCAAAGAACCAGGCCCGTGAGGAAGAAGCCCAAGAAGAACTTGATCTTGTTGCCGGCGTAATCGGCAAGCGCGCCCAGAATGGGCATGAGCATGGCAATGACCAGCGAGGCAATCGTCTGCGCGTTGCCCCAAGCGACCACCAGGTCTGCCGAGGAAGCGCCGGTATTGATGGCGTTAAAGTAGATGGGCACCACCGAGGTATTGAGCAGCACGAGGGCCGAGTTTCCCACATCGTACATGACCCAGTTACGCTCGATCTTGGTGTATTTCATGGACAGGGACCCTTCGTATTCGCCCGATATGCAGCTAGTTCATCGTACCCCAATTGCACGGAGGCGCCGGTAAGGATTCGGCAAAGAGACAGGAGCGGACCCTACTCCTCGCGGTCGAACTCCTCGTCGGTGCCGAGCACGCGGCCGCTGTAGTTGACGTGACCGGTCACGGCCTCCATGTCACCGGTCTCGATAAAACGCGCGACCGTGCACTCGTAATCGACCAGCGCGCGATCAAAGACCTCGGGGAAACTCTCGTTCGAGACCTCGTCGGTAAAGGGATTCTTCCATGTCAGATGGCCCAGGTTACCGGTGCGCTCGGGCAGCTCCGTCGTCACGCGATGGGCAAGGCCGTCGAGCAGCGAGTAGTCGTGCACCAACCCCTCAACCAGCGAGATCGCGCGCGTCTTTACGGAGCCGGCCGGCTCAATCGCACGGTAAAGTCGCTGCATATTGGCAACGGCAGCACCGTACTCCCCCGCCGGGATGTCGATACCGTACACGCGCCCGGCGATGTAGCTCATCAGCACGCCGGCCACACGGTTGATGCGGTCGGTGGTGACGATCTCGCCCGCCGGCGGATAATCCTCGACCGTGGCACCGTCGCGCTTGAGCTGTAGCATCAGCACGTCCAGATCGCTTTCGAGCACGGCGTGAACTTGGCTGCCCGAAGCCTCGAGCTCGGGATCGGAATCTACAATGCCAAACTGCTGCTCGTAGACAAAGGGGTGGGCATTGCGGTCGAGTACATAGTGAGACAGCAGGCCCAGCGCAAAGGCGCGGCCCAGATTGGCGTCGCGCGGCTGCAGGTGCGACACGCCGTCGCGCAGGCACGAGAACTGGCGCGACATGCGCGAGCGGTGCATGACCTGAGCAAGCGACGTGCAATCGGAAACGCGCGGCGTGAGCATGTGGAAGAAAAACGGGTCGGGACCTTGGTTTCCCAGGATAAAGGCGATGCGCTCCTCGTCGGACGTAATAACGCCCTGCGGAAGACGGTCGATACTTTCCTCGCCAAACAGATGATGCGTAATGAGCGCAGGCATAATGATCCTTTCGATTTCATTCGATGTCACCCATTATGCCCACCGCACGGTCATGCCAAACCTGCGGCGGTAAACGATGGCATGCAGACTGCCTACGCAAGCCCCAAATGCGCCTTGACCTCGGCAGCGCGGCGACGAGACACAGGCACCGTCGAGGTTACGCGATCGAGCCTGAGCTCCATAAGACCCGTGGAGCCGATCTCGACATTGTGCACGTCTTCCAAATTAACCAGGTAGCTGCGGTGGACGCGGATAAAGCCCTCGGAGGCCAAGCGACGCTCGAGCGAGGAAATCGACTCATTGATCAGGTATGTTCCCTCGGCGCAGACGGCGTTGCAGAAATCGGCGCGCGCCTCAAAGTAGCAGACATCCGCCACGGGAATGAACACCCTTTTGCCCCCACGATCCACCGTCAGGCGCAAAGGCTGGCGCGGAGCATGGACGACACGGCGAGCGCCCAGGGCGGTCTCGATCTTGTCGAGTGCCTTTGACAAGCGGGCATCCTCGACCGGTTTGACGATGTAATCGACAGCATCGAGGTTATAGGCATCAGCCGCATACTCGGCAAATGCCGTCACAAACACCACGACTGGCGGCGTCTTTAGGTTCTGCAGCGTCTCGGCAAGCTCAATTCCCGAACGACCGGGCATGGTAATGTCTAAAAACAGCACGTCGGGCTTGTTCGACAAAATCGACTCCACGGCCTCGGTGACATTGCCCGCCTCGGCAATCTGACCCACACGCATATCCTTTTCCAACAGATAGCGTAGCTCAGCCCTAATTGGGGGCTCGTCATCAACCACCAAGATGTTCCAGCCTTCGGACATATGCGCTTCCCCTCTTTTTCTCTCAATCCAACCGCGTGCTACACCGTCAACGGCGCCGGCTCATGCGGCTCGCCGTTCAACTCAACGATGACCTGTGTTCCCACGCCCTCCTGGGACTTCACGCGCATGCCAGAATCTTCTCCGTAAAAGAAATGGATGCGCTGAAGCACGTTAAAGAGCGCCAGGCCGCAACCTCGCTTGATGGAGCCGTCGGCGGTAATGCTCTCGGGCTCCTCTCGGCGATGCTGCTCAAACAGATGCGCGCAGACTTCTTCGTTCATACCGATGCCGTCATCTTCGACGATGATCTCCAAGCCGTCATCGGTCTCAAAAGCCCTAACACGAATAGAAAGCGGCTCGGTCTCGCGCTGCGCATGCTTGATGCAGTTTTCGAGCAGCGGCTGCAAGATAAACGGCGGTACCAGGCTGTCGCGCACCTCGAAGTCGATGTCGACCGAAACGCGCAGACGGCCGTCGCCATACCGGGCCTGCATAAGATTGATATAACGGGTGCCCTGTTCCACCTCGTGCTCGAGCGTGGTGAGCGTATCGGAATCAGAAAGCGTCTGACGATAGTAGTTGGAAAAGTCGATCAGCAGCGATCGCGCCTTGTCGGGCTCGGTTCGAACGAGCGACACAATCGTGCTAATGGTATTGAATAGAAAATGCGGGTCGACCTGCGACTGCAGGGCGCGTAGCTCAACGCGAGCTGTGAGCTCGTCCTGGCGCTCAAGCTCAAAGCTGGCGAGCTGCGTGGAAATGAGATCGGCAAAACCCGAAGCAAGGGCCGTCTGGCGCATATCGATGCTGCTCAGGCGGGGGTAATACAGCTCGAGTGTGCCCACACAATGCCCGCGCACGGTAAGCGGCGCGACAATGCCGGCGCGCAGGCGGGGAAAATAGCCACCCGTCTCGGTCGAGGCATCGCGCGAAAACACGCTTTGCTCACCGCTGTTGATCACGTTGAGCGTAGTCCGCAGCACAACCGGAGTGCCCGCGGGGCATTTTGCCGAGTCCTCGCCCCAGCTCGCCAGCACCTGCTTGCCGTCGGTAAAGCAGATGGCCGAGGCAATGGTCTCGGAAAGGATGATTTTGGAAGCGCCCAGGGCCGCTTCGGGCGTAAGGCCGCGCGACGTATAGGCGAATATTTTCGATGCGATGGCGAGTGTGCGGTCGGTAGCGCTCGACGTGAGGTCGTCGGGAACGACAAAGACGTACGAGAAGAAGAAGCACAGCATGACCAAGCCGGCAATGACGACAACGGCAGGAACGGGATTGGGATTATCGGTTAGATCCCAGATGAGCAGCAGGATAAGCAGCGGAACGACAATACCGAGCAAGATGGCTTGAACCACATGCTGAGCGGTACGAAAGACCTTGGTAGAGTTGTAGCTCTTGCCCAGAATCAGCCTATTGAAATCCACCGTCATCCCCTTCTTACTGACGCACCCCATAGCAATAAAGAGGGCCGCAAGCGACCCTCTCCATTGCATTATGCAATCAAATACTGTGTTTTACATCCAGCCATCGATGAACGGTAGCTTAGGCGCTGTACTTGTTTGCCTCGCCGAAGGTGCCGGCCTCGACAATCCAGCCGTCCTTCATGATGACGTCCATGTTGTCGGTGTTGAGCACGTGGATGTCGGCGGCGACGTCACCGTTGACGACCAGCAGGTCGGCGCACTTGCCGGCCTCGATGGAACCGGTCTCGTCCTCGATGTGGCACATCTTGGCACCGTTGAGGGTGGCGCAGGTGATGGTCTCGACCGGGGTGAAGCCGATCTTGTCGACGAACTCGTACATCTCCTCGATGGAGCAGGTGCCGTACGGGGTGACGAAGGAGAAGGAGTCGGAGCCGATCGTCATGACGACGCCGCGCTTCTTGGCCTCGCGCAGGCAGTCGTAGTTGCGCTGCAGCTCCTTCTCGACCAGAGTGCCCTCGTACTTGTCGTGCAGCTCGGGGACGTAGACGGGCGGATAGGTGGCGTACCAGGTGGGCAGGAAGGCGATCGTCGGGGTGAAGAAGGTGCCCTGCTCGGCCATGAGGTCCATGGTGCGCTCATCGATATCGAAGCCGTGGATCAGCTGCTCGCAGCCAAAGCGGACGGAATCGTAGGCAGCGGCATGGTTGTTGTAGCAGTGGCTCCACACGGGGATGCCGACCATCTTGGCCTCTTCGACCACGGCCTGAATCTCCTCGGAGCAGTAGTGCTGGTCGCGGCCGGAGTCCCAGCGCCAGATGCCGCCACCGGTAGCCCAGATCTTGATGGCATCGGGGTTCTCGCGCAGGCGACGACGGACGGCCTTACGCAGATCCCAAGGACCGTCGACCTGATCGCCCCAGGGGTGCGATTCCTTGTTGAGCTCCTGGCTGCAGTGGTGGGAGTCGCCGTGGCCGGCAACGCGGCAGAAGCCAAGGCCAGTTGCCAGAACGCGCGGGCCCTTGAAGACGCCCTTGTCGATGCAGTCGCGGATCTGGATGCCGAAGCGGCCGATCTCGCAGACGGTGGTGAGACCGTGGGTGAGGCAGTCGTAGGCCTGCTTGACGGCGACGGCCTGCTTCTCGAGGAGCGGCTGCATGACCCAGTCGGTGTCATCGTCGGTCAGGTTGCCCGAGAAGTGCAGGTGGGTGTCGATCAGGCCGGGAAGGACGGTCTTGCCGGCGGCGTCGATAACCTCAGCGCCCTCGGGAAGGTCCTGCATAGCACCGGCATACTCGATCTTGCCGTTGTCGTCGACGAGAACGAGGGAGTTCTCGACCGGCTCGGCACCGGTACCGTCGATGAGCTTGCCGCCAACGATTGCATACTTAGTGGACATGGTTCCTCCTTATGGATCCATATAGTGGGCGAGGCCGCGTTGGGTTAAGGCCTCACAAAACTACCCAAGTGGTGCCGGGTTCGGTGCGCGGAAGAGAGGGCTCCGCGCACCCGATCCGCCCCGGCTCGGCGTTATTTTTTGCGGGAATTGGTGAAAGCCATGAGGGCCAGGCCAACAGCCAGCCAGCCGATCACGATGCTCCACTCCACCATGTTGAGGGAGGCGGGAGAGAACGGGATCACGAGCAGGCCAATGATGGTGCCGCAGGCAACGATAGCGAGGCTGATACCAAACTTGCCGCCGGGCACCTCGTAGGGACGAGGCAGGTCGGGCTCGGTGAAGCGCATGCGCAGGCAAGCGAGGGCGACCATGCCGCAGGAGAAGATGAAGGCGAGAGCGGACACGTTGGTCAGAGGGATGAGCATGTTCTTGCCCAGGAACGGACCGACGACGGTGATGACGCCCAGAACGACGCAGGCGAGCTTGGGAGCGCCGGACTTGGGATCGACCTCGGCGAACTTCTCGGGCAGCTGGCCCTTGCGGCCCATGGCGAGCATGATGCGGCTCGTGGCGCCGTAGAAGGAGTTCATCGGGCCCATGGGTCCAAGCGTGGCGATGACGAGCATGGCCAGGTACAGGAGCATGTTGATGCCCTTGAGGCAGGCAAGCGCGGGAACCGGGCTCTTAACAAACTCATGCCAGTCGAGGATGGTGCCGAACGAGTAGATGCAGACCATGTAGAAGCCGCCGGCGGCCAGCAGAGCCAAGGAGATGATCTTGCCGAACTTGTTCCAGTTGAGGCCCTCGGCTGCTTCCTCAGCCTGCTGAGGAATGGTGTCGAAGCCGGCGTAGAAGAACGGGGTCAGAACCAGGACCGAAACGATGCCTGCGAACAGGCTGGTGCCCTCGGTAGCAGGCTTGCCGCCGCCAGCACCGGTGACCTGGGAGAACACGGGCATGGCGTTGTCCGGCGAGCCGGTGAACAGCGAGACGCCCATGGCGAGCAGCATGCCGCAGAGCAGGGCCTTGGTCAGGAAGGCCTGCAGCTTGGCGGCCGAGCTGGCACCGCGGAAGTTGAGGAAGATGACGTAGGCTGCAAAGCCGAGCGCGATCAGCGTCGGGAACAGGTAAACGTCGGCGCCCAGGATGGTGTAGAGCTTGACGGCGCGCAGCCACTCAAGGCCAGGCAGGCTGCCGAACATCTCGGACACGAGGGTCGAGATGGCGATGGCCTCCCACGGGCACAGGATGCCGTTGCCCAAGGCCAAAAGCCAGCCGGTGATGTAGCTCATCGTACGGCCAAAGCTACGATCGACATACTCGACGATGCCGCCCGAAATGGGGATAGCAGCCGTGAGCTCACCGAAAACAGCTCCGACGGGCACGAGGAAGATTGCACCCAAGAGGAATGCGATCATAGCGGGAACGGGACCGCCGCCCACGACCATCCAGTCGCCGACCTGCAGAACCCAGCCAGTTCCGATGATGGCACCGAAACCGATGGTGAAGAAGTTCCAGAGCGAAAGCGTTTTCTTCATGCCGCCGTCGCCCTCGACTGCAACTTCTGCGTTCTTGTCCGCCATTGTTCCCCTCCTTTCCTTTTTGACGCCCCTTGGCGTCACCCCTTGCGCGGTCCGTTTTGCCGCGCGCTTTTATTTCGTGGCTTTAAGATACGGCCTTGGCACAGCAGCGCCGCTTGTAGCTCGACCGAAGGCAGAACTGTACAACGAACGGCACCGTTTTTGGGACGAACGGCGAGGGGCGCCACTCGTTGCGAGTGCCCGTTTTGATGACGCGATTCGATCGCTCGCGGAGGGTGCCACTTTATGGCGACAGGCTCGCTCCCGTTCGTGCCGTTTACCGAGCTTTTGTCGCACGCACTCATTTGCTGCACGTCTTTTTTGTAGGATGGACGGGTTATACGTGAGACGAGGCGGTACAGATGGCATACGGATACAACGACGGCGAACGACAGCGAAACGTTCGCCTTGCCGGGCGTACCACGCCAACATTCAGGAGTGTTTCTGACAGCGACGAGCCGCAGAACCCGCAGCGTCCGCAGGATCGCCCCTCGTCGTCTATGCCGCAGAATGCCAACGCGCGTCAGGCTGATCGCCCATACTCGGGCACCCGTCAACGCCGGGCCGAAGTGCCTCGGCGGCAGAAAAACAATCGACGAAAGTCTGACAATCACATCAGCCGTTTCTTTTCGAAGCCCCGCGGCGGACGCAGCGCAAAGCAGCCACGGCCGATGGGACGTGTCAGGGCCGTCAGTCCGCGGATTCATCGTCTCTGTCTTGTCCTGTGCTCCATCATGGCATGTCTGGCCTTTGTGTATCTGGGGTCGTGTGCCTCGCATGGCTCTGCCGGCCTGGAGCCCACCGCCGAGGACAAGCTGCTCAAGGCCCCGGTTGCGCCCGGCTACTCGTTTGCGTTTTCGACCCCGCGCTCGCAGTGGCAAGCCGGCACCATGCCCCATATCTATCAGATAGATCCGGCATGGTCGGAGCTGCCCTACGCCGGCGGTACCATCCGTCAAAACGCCTGCGGCCCCACCTGTCTTACCATGGTCTACATTTATAAGACCGGCCACACCGATATGACGCCGGTCGATATGTGCGCTCTTTCCGAGGCGGGCAACTATGCGCCCACCGGTGCCACCGAGTGGTCGTTTATGACGAGCGGTGCATGGCAGCTGGGGCTTAACGGGACGCAGCTCTACAACGATCGAGACTCGATGGCCCAGGCCTTGCGCTCGGGTGCTCCCGTAATCGCCGCCGTGCGCCCCGGCACGTTTACCAACGTTGGTCATTACATCGTGCTCTACGGGATTGACGACGCCGACCAGATCGGTGTCTACGACCCCAACTCGCAAAGCCGCAGCGCCCGCCGCTGGGGCGTCGTAGAAGTCCTCAACGAAATCGAAGCCATGTGGGCCTACTACTAGTCATTGGGCACTCATTGGGGACAGACTTAAATGAGTGGTCGTCGGGGACAGTCTTACGGACGCCGGCCGAGAGCAGACGAAAAGGGCCATCCCGAACTGCTTGGAACTGCCAGCACGGAAAGCGCATCCTGCTTTGGGGCCCAATAGCGGGATGCGCTTTCCGTTAGCGGCCCGTTTGGGAAACTAGGGACCGCTTTTCGACAAAAATCCGGGATGCATTTTCCGATTGAGGGCCTCAAGGGAAACCGCACCCCATGTTGGACGCTCATTCTGGGATGTGCTTTCCGCAGTTGATCGATGCGGCCTTTAAGGACTGTCCCAAGCTGCCGGCAGGAAAGGAACGTCCCCAAGTGCCGGGTTTCCGCAGCCTGCAATGCTCCTCATGAACAGCCGCCTCAATAACAAAAGCCCCGCGGCCGAAGCGGACCGCGGGGGCAACAGACCTGCAAGAGTTAACTCAAGTCCTCGCCATTTGATGCAATGACCTTTTGGTACCAGCAGAAGCTGTCCTTTCGGTAGCGATCGAACGTGCCTTTGCCCATATCATCGGCATCAACATAAACAAAGCCATAGCGCTTCTTCATCTGCCCCGTCGAGGCCGACACCAAATCGATACAGCCCCACGGCGTGTATCCCATCAGGTCAACACCGTCCTCGACAATTGCATCGCGCAGCGCAAGAATATGCCTTCGCAGGTAATCAATATGATACGCATCGTGGACTTTGCCGTCTTCCAGCGCATCGAGTCCGCCCACACCGTTCTCGGCGATAAAGAGCGGAAGATGGTAACGATCGTGGTAGCCGGCAAGCGTCACGCGCAAACCCAGCGCATCGATCTGCCACTTCCAGGCAGTCTCTTTATCCTTGAGGTACGGATTGCGCAGCGTCGGGAACACGTTGCCCTCCGCCTTCTCGGCGATCACCTGATTATCGGCGCACACTAAGCGCGAGCAATAGTACGAGAACGAGATGAAGTCGACCGTATGCTCTGCCAGATACTCCGTATCGCCCGGCTCAAAGGGCACGCGAACACCCTCTTTCTCGAGTGCACGCAGCTTCCAAGCAGGATAGGCGCCCGCAGCCATCACGTCTGTGTAGAAGTAGCGGCCGCGGTCCTCCTCATACGCAAGCCATACGTCCTCGGGCGCACAACGGTACGGATAGGTCGCACCGGCAGCGACCATGCAACCCACCTTGTTTGCGGGATCGATCTTGTGCAGAATCTCGACAGCGCGAGCGCTCGCCATAAACATATGGTGCGAGAACGCCGCGGTCACGGCTGCACGGTCACGCTCATCCTCGAGCGTGACACCCGCGTTGAGATAGGACAGCGCCACGCTGTTGATCTCGTTGAACGTAAGCCAATAACGCACGAGGCCCTGGTACGCGCGTCCGACGGTCTCGACGTAGTGCGCATACCGCTCGATCATCTCTCGGCTTTGCCAGCCACCATAGCGCTCGACCAGAGCCAACGGATAGTCGTAGTGCGACAGCGTCACAAGCGGCTCGATTCCATGCTCGCGCAGCGCCTCGAATACCTGACGGTAAAACTCCAAGCCCTCGCCGTTGGGCTCGGTCTCCATCCCTGTGGGAAAAATACGGCTCCAGCAAATTGAAAGACGCAGGCACTTAAAGCCCATCTCGGCAAAGAGCTCGACATCCTCGTGCCAATGATGGAAGAAGTCGTTGCCCCAGCGGCATGGATACAGCCTGTCCGGATTGTCCACGGGCTTTTGCCTGCCAAACATTACATCCCAGCGGTCGGAACCCTGTGGGATCAGGTCGGAGTGCGACATGCCGCGGCCGCCCTCGTTCCAGCCCCCTTCGGCCTGGTTGGCGGCGAGGGCACCACCCCACAAAAAGCCCTCGGGCATACCGGTGGCAGACGTTCTGTCAAAGTAACTCATGCTACTCAGTATCCTCGGCAGAAGCTGCCGCGGCGTTCTCCTGCTCCTGAGCCAGGAGCTGGTTATCGTACACCTTAAAGAACGGGTACCAGACCACAGCCATGACCACGATCAAAACGATCGTAAACACCCAGATGCGCGGGTCGAGGCACTGGACAAAGCCCTGAACGAAGATGGGGAACGTGCCGCTCACCAAGATGTAGAAGTTAGAGACAAGACCCAGTGAGACCGCACCCCAATACAGCAGGGCCGAGATCATGCCGCCTAGCACAAACGGAATCATGAGGATCGGGTTGAAGATGATGGGCGCGCCGAAGATCGCGGGCTCGGAGATACGGAAGAAGCTCGGCACGATCGATGCCCTGCCAAATGCCTTGAGCTGCTGCGACTTTGCCCTAAACGCGCAGAGCGCCACAAAAGAGAACGTATTACCCGTGCCGCCGATGAGGTTGATGGCCAACGACATGAGCACCGGGTGGAACTCAAGCGGCTGCCCGGCAGCATAGAGCGAGGCGTTGGCGGCAAAGGCGGCAAGCGTGACCGGGGCGGTGATGGGCATTACGATCATGTTGCCGTGGACGCCAAAACACCAAAACAGCAGCGTCATGAAGCAGATAAGCAGTGCGCCGGGCACAGAGTCAACTGCGACGGAAAGCGGGGCAGCGAGCAGCTTCTCGATAACCGAGGGGATGGACAGCGCGGGATCGATCATCTGGATCAGCAGGTTGCCGCCAAAGAAGATGAGGATGTTGGCGAGCATAGGTACGATGGCGCCAAAGGTTTCGGACAAAAACGGCGGCACGCCATCGGGCATCTTGATGGTGATGCCCTTGGTCTGGCAGAAGCGCGTGACCTCGACGGAGACCAAGGCAACGATGATGGCGGTAAACAGGCCCTGCGCACCCAGATAGGTGCAGGGGACCGCCTGGAGCACGGACCCGTCAGCAAGCTGGTAGTAGGACGACGGCGCCGCGGCGATCAGGAACATCACCAGCGAGGTCATGCCGGCGTTAAGCTTGGGCATCTTGTAGGTGCCCGCCAGGTTATAGGCGATTGCGAACGTCACGATCACCGACAGTATGCCCATCGTCATGTTGAAGGGGATGAGCAGCGTGAGCTTATTGGCCGTGGCAAAATCGAGCCAAGGGCCAAAGACGGACCAGAACCCGCCCTGCGCCACCAGGTCGGCCGTGACCGGCGGGTTGGCGAGGATCATAAAGACGGCAGATACCAAGATGAAGCTGATCGCGCTCATAAAGCCCTTTTGCATGGAGGCAAAGTGGCGCTCGGTGCCGCAGAAATTGGCGATAGGGGTCAGTTTTTCCTGAAGCAGGGTCATGAACTTCTCCATGGTTGCCTCCTAACCCAACAGCGACTGGGCGAGTGCCAGCACGTTGGCGGCGTTGCCCATGCCGTAGTCCTGTGCAGGGATGACCGCGGTCGGCTTACCGCTCCCCTGCTTGACGGTGTTGAGCTGGTAGGACACCTGCGGCCCCAAGAGCAGCACGTCATAATTGGCGCACGTCTCCTGATACTCGCCGATACCCACCGCATCGATATCGAGCTCGATGCCGTTTTGCTCCGCATATTTCTCGAGTTTCTTCATCAGAATGCTTGTAGACAGACCAGCTGCGCAAACAAGAAGGATCTTCATAAGGGATTCCCTTCGCATTGATTGGTTGGATAGTCACCGCACGCCGCTAGGCGTTCTTGGTTGCAGTGCGCTCATACAGGCAGATCAGCTCCTGCACGAGCTCCTGAGCAAGCATGGAGCACATGAGGTGGTCCTGAGCATGGACCAGCAACACATCCACCGACAGATGCTCGCCCGCTGCCTCAGTCGAAAGCAGCTGCGTTTGGATGTGGTGAGCCTTGATTCCCGCATCCTTTGACTGCTTCATGAGTTTGGCGGCGGCGTCAAAATCCCCCGCTTTTGCCTTTTCAAGGGCTTCGAAGGCAAGGCTGCGTGCCTCTCCCGCTGCAGCGACCAGCTGAAACGAAACCATCTCGGTTCCCTGATCGTCCATAACGGTCTCCTCTCCCGTGATGTTTGGTTTGTACTTGAATATTCGAAACGCCTATCTCCCGCCCGCAATCCTCGAGGTTTATTGCAAGTAGACTGACAGGGTCATCGACAAAAGAAGTCTTAAGCCGTATGCGCTTGCACAAGCGCCATCAGCTCATGCCAGGACCGGCGCTCGCGTAGGCGCTCGACCCCCTGGCGGTCCATAAAGATCTCGGCGAGCAGTGAGCTCAAAATCCGCGCCTCATCGCCGCCCGACCGGGCAAACGACACCATAAAGACGATATCGACCTCATGGCCGTATTCGTCCCAAAGAATGGGATGTTCGAGCAGGCCCACGGTAACAAAGGCCTTGGCGCTCAAGGGATGCATCCCATGGGGCATGGCTACCCCATTGCCAAACGAGGTGGCACTCGCGCTCTCGCGCTCGGCGACCTCTTGGGCAAACTGGGCATCGACACGGCCGCTCTCGACGGCGCGCTCGGAGAGATATCGGAGAACGGCCTGCTTCGACGACGCCTCAACGCGGTTGAAGAACAGGGCACGGCTAAAGAAAGAACTCACGGAGTCCGATTGCGCAGTGTCGTCGCTCAGCACCTTGCGGATAGCGTTGACATCGCTCGTCTCCAAGAAGAAATCGGCCTCGCGGACGGGCACGGGCAACTTGACGTTGAGCGGCACCGTTGTGAACACGTAGTCGATATGCGAAAAATCGAACGTTCCCACGCGGGCGACATCGCATGTCTCAATCGAATCGATATACATGCCAAACTGCTTGCGGTACTGGTGCTCGAGCATACGGGCGCTTCCCGCTCCCGAGGCGCACACGATCAGGATGCGTTTGCGACGCGGCTGGTCGGCTTGCTGCTCGAGGGCCAGGGCAAATGCCATGGCGATGTAGCCGAGCTCTTCATCAGAGGGCTGGCTGCCAAAATGACGCTCGAGTACCTGCGAGGTGCCAGCTGCCATCGAATAGGCCAACGGAAACCTCGTCTTGATATCGGGCAGCATGGGGTTATCCATATGCATGTGATATTCAAGGCGATAGCCCAGAGGGCCGATATGCCGAGCAAGGTTCATGCGAAGTTCAAGATCGCCGCTAAAGTCAAACCTAAACTCATCGTTGACCGCACGTACCATCTCGGAAGCAATCTCCCACATCTCGTCCGAGATAACGGCAGAGCCCTTCTCGGGCACGCCCGTGCCCCTGCCGAGCAAATGGATTGCGATAAAGGCAACCTCTTCTCGGGGCATGCTCACGCCCAGGGCATCCTTGATGTTTGCGGCAATCTGGAAAGCCGCGGCGTATTCGCGCGTTCCCTCCAGTTTTTGAACGTCCGATTCTGCAGCTGGGACATAGCAGCCCTGCTCGATGCGGCCAAGAGCAATGTAAAGATGCATGATGAGATTGCGGGATGCCAGCGAGCTCACCGTGACGGGCGAGGCCGTCAGGGCATCGTCCACACATGCGGCGATGGCCCGCAGGCGCTCGGCGAGCTTTGCATCGTCGGTGTCGGGCAACACGGGCCTCACCAGCGAGGCCAGGCACAGGCGCCGTTGCGACTCCCCGCCCGCAACGCGGATTCCGTAGCGTGGGCGCTTTTCGAGCGTTAAGTCAAATTGGGCGAGTTTCTGCTCTACCAGACGCATGTCATTGGACAGAGTCCGCGCCGAAACGTAGAGTAAATCCGCATACTCCTCAATCGTCACCCACTGGGACCGCATGAGGAGGTCGTTAAGAAGGAAGGACACACGGCCATCGCGCGTATCAGGAATGCCCGGATGGGCCAGAGCCGCACCGTCTAGCAAGCGAGCAAGCTCATCTGCACGTGCAACATCGATACGATACTGCCCCTTGCTGCCAACGATGCGTGCAACCCCTGCAAGGCTGTCGTTTGCGCGATGGATATAGTTTCTCACGGCGCGCTCGCTTACCTCGAGACGCTTGGCAAGTACCGCGACAGCGACAGGCTGAGCGTCCTCGATCATATTTACAAGCTGCTTGACGCGAGCATCCATGTCCTCCTCCTTTCCCTGCGTCTAGTCTAACGCGGTAAAGAATGACACTCCACGTCGCGCTCGTTCCGCCAACTCGGAACAGGTTGCGGGGAGTCCAGCTGAGCTATGGAGAGCCTGGGGAGAGGGCCCGAAGGCAATGCGTCGGTGTGGGATGCGCCTTCCCAGCCATTGGGCAGTCATTGGGGACAGACTAAAATGAGTAGTCGTTGGGGACGTTCTTGTTTGACTAGTCGTTTAAGAACGTCCCCAATGACTATTAAGGACTGTCCCAAGCTGCCGGCAGGAAAGGACCGTCCCCAAGTGCCGGGTTTGTCCCCAATGACTAGGTGAATAGCAAAAGCCCCGCAGTCGGAGCGGACTGCGGGGCTCGTGAAGAGAGGCTGGTTTGTGGGCGTCTTGCCTGGCGCCCACGGGAGAGGCAACAGAGTAGGGACTACTCGTGGATGCGGGTACCGGAGAGGCCGGCCATGGTCTCGGCGGCCTTGTCCAGGGCGCCGATGATGCAGGTGCGGCCCTTGCGGGAGCGGGCAAACTTGATGGCGGCGCGGACCTTGGGCTCCATGGAACCCTTGCCGAACTGGCCCTCGTCGGCCAGGCGCTCGGCCTCGTCGGCGGTGATGTCCTCGAGCTCCTCCTGGTTGGGCTTGCCAAAGTTGATGGCGACATGCTCAACGGCGGTCAGCAGGAACAGAACGTCGGCGTCGCAGTCCTCGGCCAGCAGCTCGCCGCCCAGATCCTTGTCGATAACGGCGGGAACGCCCTTGTAGCAGCCCTTGTTCTCGTAGTCGCGGACGACGGGGATGCCGCCGCCACCGCAGGCGATGACGATGAACTCGTTGTCGAGCAGGTTGAGGATGGAGTCAGCCTCGACGATCTTCTTGGGATCAGGGGAAGCGACGACGCGACGCCAGCCGCGGCCGGAATCCTCGACGAAGACCTTGGAAGGATCCTCGGCCATGAACTCCTTGGCCTGCTCCTCGGTGTAGAAGGGGCCGATCGGCTTGGTCGGGTTCTTGAACGCGGGATCGTCCGGGTCGCACTCGATCTGGGTGACGACGGTGGCGGCGTGCCAACGCTTATAGCGCTTGTGCATCTCGCGGCCGATGCCCTGCTGCAGGTGATAGCCAATGTAGCCCTGGGACATGGCGCCGCACTCGGGCAGCGGCATCTCGGGGGTGCCGATGGCATCGTGGGCAGCGGCGAAGGCGTTCTGGATCATGCCGACCTGCGGGCCGTTGCCGTGGGTGATGATAATCTCGTTGCCCTGCTCGATGAGGCCGAGGAGCGCGTGGGCGGTGTTGCTCACGGCCTCGATCTGCTCGACGGGGTTGTTGCCGAGGGCGTTGCCGCCAAGGGCGACGACAATACGATCGGGCTTGCCAAGAGGCTTAGACATTGCTGGAATCCTTTCTGTAAAAGGCCTACAACCCATTAATAACCCGCGTCCGTGCGATACGCGAGTTTATTAAGGTTTATATTCTCTTTATCGCTCATTTTATTCATTTTGAAAATACCTAAGCGGCGAACGGTCGATTTTACCCGCTCAGCGTAAAGAAGCCCAGTTCAGGCATATCTACGCTATTTACGTGCAACTTTATTTAAATAGAGCAGGGATTAGACCAGATTATGCAAACTATATCTTTGCTAAACACAAAACGGACAGCGCAATATCTTACTCGCACTATACGCGATTCTATACATTAATTTGACGAGTATGCACCCCTGCAAAAACATGGGGCTTTTCATCCAACATAAGGGATACCCGATCGCGCTTCACCCCGCGGCAAGCGACTGCGAGTTCGCAGTATGGAACTTTACCGTCGGCTTCTGCATGAACGCTGCCGACGCCCTTTCGCTCCTGCGCGCCCAAGCAGCCGAGAACGCTAACGGCGCCACTGTCAACCTGGCCACCCTCAACAACGGCGCCGCCAGCCTTTTCGAAAAGTACCGTGCTGGTTCGCTGGCTTTGAGGCCTAAGTGAGCTTTGCTATTTGCCAATTTTTGTATGATTTGGGTCAAATCTATTTGTCAATTTTTGTATGATTAGGGGCAAATCTATTTGCCAATTTTTGTCAATGAGGTGTTTTAATGCTACGCCGCAAGGTCACTGATAGGCTTTTGAGCTGGAAGAATAACTCCCATAAGGCCCTGCTTGTTACCGGTGCGCGTCAGATTGGCAAGAGCTATGCGATTCGCGCGTTTGGAAAGAGCAACTACGCTTCGTATTATGAGGTCAATCTGTTACTTGATGCCGAGGCAAGAGACGTACTTGTTGGCGCTAAGAACTCCATTGACTTCATCAACCGTGTGGCCCTTCTTGCGAATGCACCGCTTGTTGAAGGAGACACGCTTATCTTCGTCGATGAGATTCAGGAGTATCCGCAGATCGTTACACTTATGAAGGCGCTGGTCGAGGACGGACGCTTTAGCTATGTCTTCTCGGGGTCTATGCTTGGGACTGAGTTTAAGGGGATCTCTTCTTTTCCGGTAGGGTATGTCGAGCACATTGTTATGCGGCCGATGGATTTTGAAGAGTTTTGTTGGGCAAACAGCGTCAGCGAAAATATGCTTGCAGATATTCGCAGCCGCCTTGTCGAGAGACGTCCCGTCGAAAACTATATTCATGAGGCGATGCTCAAAAACTTTAGAGCCTATATCGTTTGCGGCGGCATGCCGGAGGTCGTTCAGAACTATATCGATTCGGGCTATTCGCTCGTGAGAACGCGTGAGCTTCAAATTCAGCTAGTCGATCAGTACAAAAGCGATATCTCTAAATATGCATCGACTCGAGCGTTTAACGTTCGCTCCATTTTCGAGCAAATTCCCGTTCAGCTTGAGGCGGAGTCCCATCGCTTTATCGTCTCGTCTCTAGGCGAGGGAGCTCGTCTTCAAAAATACGAGCAGGATTTCCTATGGCTGGTGAACGCAGGCGTTGGATTGATGGTCCCCCAGGTGACGGAGGCACGAAGTCCTCTCAAGAGGACGGAGAAAACGACGGCCTTTAAACTATACGAGTCCGATACAGGTATGCTCGCATCGCGGTATCCCGGCAGCACGGCACGCGCCGTCTACCTTGACATGAAAACCCCCAACCTCGGCGGCCTCTATGAGAACGTGGTCGCACAGGAACTCGTTGCCCTCGGAGCAGATACGTGGTACTACCAAACGCGTGAGGTCGGTGAAGTCGACTTTGTAATCGAAGGTGCCCGCGGGCATGTTGTCCCAATCGAAGTCAAATCGGGCAAGAAAGTTCGAGCACATGCAGCCCTCGACCGTTTGATGAGTGTGGGCGAGTACAAAATTCCCGAGGCCGTTGTGCTGAGCCACGAAAACCTTTGCAAAGAGGGCAAGATCCTTTACGTTCCAATCTATATGACATTCTGTCTCGATGAGTTTATGGAAAAGGACGACCCCAACAACGATTTCTCGTTTGCACCCATATCTCTCTAGGTCATCTGAGTCCGCAAGCCAGCCCCCACGCCCAAAGTACTGCGCCTTTCGCGCCAAAGGCGCGAAACAGCAAGGGGATAGAAGGCAGCGACAACCAACTCCCCCACTATGCCCAAAGTGCTGCGATGTTTCGCGCAAAGCGCGAAACAGCACTGGGGCAGCAGAAGGCCACAATCAGCTAGCCCTCCATGCCCAAAGTGGCGCGTGGTTTCGCGGCCACGCCGCGAAACAGCGACCGGGACAAGGCACCCCCACAGCCACGTCCTTCATTCAGCCCCACAATCCGAGGACGTAGTCGTAGCAGGATCTGAGGGCTGACCTTCGCGGACATTCCGCACGAAAGAACCCCGCCGCACGAAGTGCGCAGCGGGGGTTCTTTCATGTCCGAGGACGTCCGCGAAGGTCAGCCCTCAGATCCTGCGGTGGGAGACCTAAGCCTCGTTGTACACCGTCTTGAGCTTCAACAGGTGAGCGTAGCGGTCCATAGCGGCCTGCTCGTTCTCCTTGAAGAGCTCCTCGGCGCGCTCGGGGAAGGAACGCGTCAGCGAAGCGTAACGGGCCTCGTTCATCAGGAACTCCTGATAACCGCCCGCGGGCTCCTTGGAATCGAGTGAGAACTTCTTGCCGGCAGCAGCCTCGGGGTTGAAGCGGAAGAGGTTCCAGTAACCGCACTCGACAGCCTTCTTCATCTCGGCCTGGCAGTTCTGCATGCCGCCCTTCTTGATGGAGTGCATCTCGCAGGGGCTGTAGCCGATGATGAGGGACGGGCCGTCGTAGGCCTCGGCCTCGTGGATGGCCTTGAGGGTCTGAGCCGGGTTGGCGCCCATGGCGACCTGCGCCACGTAGACGTAGCCGTAGCTCATGGCAATCTCGGCCAGGGACTTCTTCTTGGTCACCTTACCGGCAGCGGCGAACTGAGCGACCTGGCCCAGGTTCGAGGCCTTGGAGGCCTGACCGCCGGTGTTGGAGTAAACCTCGGTGTCGAAGACAAAGACGTTGACATTGTGGCCGGAAGCCAGGACGTGATCCAGACCACCGAAGCCGATGTCGTAGGCCCAACCGTCGCCGCCGAAGATCCAGAAGGACTTCTTGGTGAGGTAAGCCTTGTCGGCGAGGATTGCCTTGGAAGCCTCGCAGCCGCACTTCTCGAGCTCGGCAACGTAGGCAGCGGCAGCGGTCTTGGAGGCCTCGGCGTCGTTGACAGAGTCAATCCAAGCCTGGCCGGCAGCCTTGAGCTCGTCGGACGGACCATCGGCGGCGATGATCTCCTGGGTGGCGGCAATCAGCTTGTGCTGAACAGCCTCATAGCCCACGGCCATGCCCAGACCGTGCTCGGCATTGTCCTCGAACAGGGAGTTGTTCCACGCCGGGCCGTGACCGTCCTTGTCCTTGCAGTAAGGAGCGGTGGCAGCGGGGTTGCCCCAAATGGAGGAGCAGCCGGTGGCGTTGGAGATGAACATGCGGTCGCCGGCGACCTGGGTCACCAGACGTGCATAGGCGGTCTCGGCACAGCCGGCGCAGGAGCCAGAGAACTCCAGGTAGGGCTGTTTAAACTGGCTGCCCTTAACGTTGGCCGCGATGAGCTCCTTCTTCTCGGAGACGTTCTCGACCATGTAGTCCCAAACGGGCTGCTGGTCCATCTCCTGCTCGGTGGGAACCATCTCGAGGGCACCCTTGGGGCAGACCTTGACGCAGTTGGTGCAGCCCATGCAGTCGAGCGGGGACACGGCCATGGTGAACTTCATGCCCTTGGCCTTGGGGCCCATGGCGTCGAGCGTGCGGGTAGCCTCGGGCGCGGCGGCAGCCTCGTCCTCGGTCATCGCGAACGGACGGATGGTGGCATGCGGGCACACATAGGCGCACTGGTTGCACTGGATGCACTTGGTCTCGTCCCAGTGAGGAACGACCACGGCGACGCCGCGTTTCTCGTATGCGGAGGCGCCCAGCTCAAACTGGCCGTCGGCGCAATCGACAAAGGCGGAAACGGGCAGGCTGTCGCCATCCATGCGATCGATGGGCTCGAGCAGGTTCTTGACCTGCTGGGCGATGGCAGACTTGGTCTCCTCGGAGAGCTCGACGGGAGCGGCATCCTCGGCAGTTGCCCAGTCGGCCGGAACCTCGAACTTACGGAAGGCGGTAGCGCCGGCATCGATAGCCTTGTGGTTGGCGTCGACGATGGCCTGGCCCTTCTTCATGTAGGACTTGGTAGCCGCGTCCTTCATGTACTGCAGGGCGTCCTCGGCGGGCAGGACCTTGGCCAGCGCGAAGAAGGCGGACTGGAGCACCGTGTTGGTGCGCTTGCCCATGCCGACCTTGGCGGCCAGGTCGATAGCGTCAATCAGGTAGACGTTGACGTTGTTGTTCGCGATGTAGCGCTTGGCCACAGCGGGCATGTGCTCGGCGAACTCCTCGTCGCTCCACTGGCAGTTGACCAGGAAGGTACCGCCCGGCTTGACGTCGCGGACCATCTTGAAGCCCTTGACGATATAGCTGGGGTTGTGGCAAGCGACAAAGTCGGCCTTGGTCACGTAGTACGGCGAGCGGATCGGGGAATCACCAAAGCGCAGGTGCGAGACGGTGACGCCGCCGGTCTTCTTGGAGTCATACTGGAAGTAGGCCTGAACGTACTTGTCGGTGTGATCGCCGATGATCTTGATCGAGTTCTTGTTGGCGCCGACGGTACCGTCGCCACCCAGACCCCAGAACTTGCACTCGATGGTGCCGGGGGCTGCGGTGTTGGGCGCATCCTCGGCCTCGGGCAGGCTCAGGTTGGTCACGTCATCGACAATGCCGATGGTGAACTCGCGCTTGGGCTCGTCCTTCTTAAGCTCCTCGAAGACAGCGAACGCGGACGCGGGAGGCGTGTCCTTGCTGCCCAGGCCGTAACGGCCGCCGACGACCTTGATGCCCGTCTTGCCGGCCTCGTAGAGAGCGGAGACGACGTCCTGGTAGAGCGGCTCGCCGATGGAACCCGGCTCCTTGGTGCGGTCCATGACGGCGATCTTCTGGACGGTCTCGGGGAGAACGTCGACGAAGTGCTTGATGGAGAACGGACGGAACAGGCGAACCTTGACCAGGCCGACCTTCTCGCCGTGAGCGTTGAGGTAGTCGATGACTTCCTCGAGCACGTCGCAGAAGGAGCCCATGCACACGACGACACGATCGGCGTCGGGAGCGCCGTAGTAGTTGAACAGGCCGTAATCGGTGCCGAGCTTCTCGTTGATCTTCTTCATGTAGCCCTCGACGACGGCAGGGAGCTCGTCGTAGACCTTGTTGCAGGCCTCGCGGTTCTGGAAGAAGATGTCGCCGTTCTCGTGGCTGCCGCGGGTGTGCGGGTGCTCAGGGTTGAGCGCGTGATCGCGGAAAGCCTGGACGGCGTCCATGTCGCACATCTCAGCCAGATCCTTGTAGTCCCACATGGCGACCTTCTGGATCTCGTGGCTGGTGCGGAAGCCGTCGAAGAAGTTAAGGAACGGGGTCTTACCCTCGATGGCGGCAAGGTGAGCCACCGGCGAGAGGTCCATGACCTCCTGGACGTTGCCCTCGGCGAGCATGGCGAAGCCGGTCTGACGACAGGCCATGACGTCGGAGTGATCGCCAAAAATGTTCAGGGCGTGGGAAGCGACGCAACGCGCGGAGACGTGGAAGACGCCCGGGAGCTGCTCGCCCGCGATCTTGTACATGTTCGGGATCATCAGAAGTAGACCCTGAGAAGCCGTGTAGGTGGTGGTCAGAGCACCGGCGCCCAGCGAACCGTGAACGGTACCGGCTGCACCTGCCTCGGACTCCATCTCGACGACCTTGACCGGGGTGCCGAAGATATTCTTGCGACCCTGGGCCGCCCACTGGTCGACATGGTCGGCCATCGGGCTGGACGGCGTAATGGGATAGATTCCCGCTACCTCGGTGTACGCATACGAAACATATGCGGCCGCCTCGTTGCCGTCCATAGACTTAAACTTACGCGCCATATACCCCTCTCCTCTCATATAGGTATACAGGCCCTGGCGATCGCCGGGATATTGGCGTGATGGGATTTTCGCTGTTGCTTCCAATCATCTGGCAGGCAGGCTCAGCAGCAGGTACATGGCGTGGAGAGAAGGCATGCCGAGGCGAGGAGGGCTGCACGCACTCCACAGGCCCAGCTGCCCGTCTTGCACATGACCGAGCGCCGCAAAGGCCGCATGCCGGATGCTCCCGGGCACGCCCCGGCGATGGGAGGCACCCGCAACGGAAATCCGCATGCGGGTTTATTGTACCCCGCCGCCAAGTGTAATTTCGACAAATATAGGTGGGCGGTAAAGGTTTACCTCGGGTGACCGCCAAGGGCCAAAATGAACGCTTCGTCCCCGGGCGATTGGCCCTGGCGCGCCATGGAGTGTCCCGGAGTGCCGGCATAAAAGGAACGTCCCCATCTGCCGACTAGAGGGCGCCGACGCCGAGGAGGATAGCGTAGGTGGTGGATTCGCCAAGTCTGAGCTCGTCGCCGGGGTTGAGCTGAGCGGAGCGGCCGGGCTCGACCTGGATGCAGACGTTCGTCGCGCCGTTTACCACCATGGTTCCGTTGGTGGACGACAAGTCCTCGACGTGCCAGATATTTTGAGCATCGCACCAGATATGGGCATGGCGGGCCGAGACGTCGTCGGTGATGCCGCCCTCCCCCGTTGCCAGCGCGCCGATCTCAACGCCTTCCTCACTCGGCTGAATCCAGCGCGGGACGCTCACCACGTAGCCGTTTTGCACGCACAGCAGTCCCAGCGGATGCGCCGGCGCGACCTCGTGCTCGCCCGCGACCGAAGATGTGCTCAGCGAGCGCGGCGTCGACGTGTCGCCGCCACGGGTCGCATGAGCGCGGCGGCTCGCCCGACTTGGAACTAAGGCGGGCGTGAGAGCAAACGGCATAGGGAACGAATCTTGCGGATGTACTCCTCGACGTCAGGCAGGTAAGCCCCACGAAGTCACCGGGGAGGCCCAAGCGGCCCGGCACCACTTCCAGATTCTGACCAGGGCGAGTCGTTCGCCGGTGGCTGAAGGCTCGCTCCCACCCAAAAGGGGAGATTCGCGTTGTTCCCCAATCGCTCTCGCATCTTTCATTTTGCTCGAGGTGGGCTATAAAAACTTTCCTGGTGAAAGGCGGCGATTGGTTTCCTTTCTTTCTAGAGGAGCGCGCCTGTAATCTGTTTTCATCCTAAATCAAGTTAAGATCGGACCTTCCAGAGGCAAGTCGACTCAAACTGCGAGGCTCCATGTTGGAATAAAGAGCGCTGTCGAAGTGCCAACAACACAAAGCTTGCCAGTCTCAAATTGAACCTTTTGGGAGTCCGATTGGGCCGCACACCGAATCCCCGCTGGTGGTTTTTTATAGCTGCGCAACAATAAACAAGGTTAGTGCCAGTCCAGCATGAAATTGAGGAACGTATGCATTTTTTCTCAGTAAGTGATCGTCGTTACTGCTTCGATGAGGTCACTCGCAATTGCTTTCAGGTTGACCAAGCATCAGAAGATGCGCTTCGCATATTTGAAGCATCGGGAAGAACGGTCAACTCGAAGTTGCTAACAAAGTCACTTGCTGCGAAAGGCTACGACCAAACGACCATAGCAGAACTTGAAGACGACATTGATGAGTATCAACGATTGTCTGAGCGGACTTTCTTAACAAAAGACACGCCTCGAAAACTTAGATCCATCGAACTCCACGTTTCACATGCATGCAACCTTGGTTGTAGTTACTGTTTTGCCGGTAAAGGAGATTATGGAACGTCTCCTCTGCTGATGACAGACGAGATAGCCTTCAAGGCGGTCGACTACCTCGTCGCAAGTTCATCGGAAAACGAAACGCTTGCGATCGTCTTTTTTGGTGGGGAACCCATGATTAACGAGCCGCTGATATGGAAAACGGTCGACTATTCAAAAAGAATATACCCCAATAGAAACTTTACCTATTCTATTACGACCAACGGAACGCTTTTGAATGACACTGCTGTGAATTCTTTCAAGGAGCACGGGTTTTCTGTTCTGATTAGTCTCGATGGTACAGGATGCAAGCACGATGCATCGCGCCCGTACAAGACGGGAGGCGGCTCTTTCTCCGATATCGACAAAAACGTTCGTCGTTTTTCCGAGTCGTTCCCCTTCGGCGCAAGAGCGACCTTAACAAATAATAACTGTAACCTTGTTGAAGACTATCTTCAGTTTAAAGAGATGGGCTTCAGAAGGATTTACTTCTCGCCCGTGAGCTCATTCGATGAGAATATCAAACTCGACGAACACTCATTAAACAAAATCAGGGCGGGCCTAATAGATTTGGCGGATCAATATCTCAAACAGATTGATCAAGGGGAAAAGCCCTTGTTTAGAACATTGAAAACTGCAGTTGATTTGATTATGAGCAACAGGATCGCCTTTGTCGGATGCGGGGCTGGCAGGCGTTTTATTTCCGTGACTCCCGAAGGGGACGTATACCCCTGTCACAGGTTTGTCGGGATGATGCGATTCAAAATGGGCAACATCGTCACCGGAATTGACGAAACTAGGTATATTGAAAACTGGAGTCAGGGTGTCGAAAAAAGAATTGACTGTACGGACTGTTGGGCTCGGTCTTTCTGTGGTGGGGGCTGTAGCTGGGAGGCTGCAGACGAGCACGGGTACTTGCCCAAGAGTCTACACCCTGCATCATGTGAATATAGAAAGATGTGCTACGAGATGGCTTTTGACCTTATTTCCCGCCACTCATCTTCGCAGGAGAAAAATCAACGAGAAGCTACTGTATCGGAATAAGCGGTTCAGCGCATTGCTGTCACCATTGTGGAGGTGTTCGTTCTTCTGATTACCGTCTGCGAAGCTTATTGCTACGTTCGCCGAAACCATTCTAGAAATATGGTGAACTAGACATCTTGGTTTGTTATACACAATATTGAGGTTTTTCTGCACTCAAAGGGAGGTAGTCGTGAAGCATATTCATCCGATTAATCCAGGAAGTGGCGACGAGGCAGGCGTGAAGCCGATATCTTTTGACTGCCTCTTGGGCATTACTGACATCTGTACTGTTTATGATAAAGCAGATGGCTGTGGTGCATACGATTACTGCGACTATGACATGGATGGCGGCAGCATCTGCGTTGTAGATCACTGTGGCATTGATCAAACGTAGTCTCTAATTGGATTAAGGTGAGGAGCTGTTATGAAGCATATCCATCCTGTTGGTTCAAATGAACATCCTCCCGTTGAGCCTTGTTGTCTTGGAGTTGATATATGCAATTTTTACGACATCGCCGAGTGCCCTGTTGCGGATTGGTGCTATGTCGATAAAGAATCAAGCTGTGTTTTGCCAGCAGATTGGTGCGATCCAGTTGACGAGTAGTTTTGTGGCTAGGAACTATTTGGTCCAATTCAGAATAAGATGGGAACAAATACCAAAATCTCGTGTCTGGGAGGAGTTATGCCATTATTGCAAGGTCTCGTTGGATTAGCCTTTATACTTGCGTTATATTTGGCACCTTTTTTAATTCTATTCTTCATTATCCGACTCTTTCTTCGGAGAAAATAGGAGTGTCACGCAAACATTAGCGTAGCTTTCTTCCAATATGAGCCGAGCATTGGCAAGTGGAATAAGAAGCCCGACCGTTCGCCACATGAAAGTGATCGGACGGGCTTCTCTATTTAACCCGGGCCGCCACCCATAGCGGCTTTCCAAGCGTATTCTCAGTGCAAAGCAATCGTCAGTTTAATCCTATGCGCTGATACCGCATTTCATTTGTTCGGCTCGAATTCTACGGCCTGGCAACCCTCGCACTCTCCGGCAAATGGATTGAACGCGAAGGCAGAGATGATGTGTGCGTGGACATCGAGGCTGCTGTAGGCAACATACTGGGACATGGACCCCCGCTGCGCGTGGTATGCGGCCCGGCATATTCATTGCCGTCCAACCCCGTGTAGTTGCAGCAAAGGGTGGAACCTCAATGCTCAGCTCATGTTGTCCGTGGGACACGAGAATCGTAAGTACACTTTGGTGCGATTCTCACGCTGATACTGAGCCACCTGGAATAAGATACGTCGCGACAACACTTCGCTTCACCTCTGTCTCGACAAGATGACGTAGACTAAAGTTTCCTTTAGTAAGAGAACGAGAACTATATCTGAAAGCGTTGCGATGGCGTGAAGGCACCGAGTCCGAACCGCCTGAATGCTACGTGCATCTGCATCGCCTTTTTGTTATCTCTGCCAGTTGGGTAGCACTAAACTTGTCATCATTTACCCTGGTACATGCTACCTAAATCCACTACCCCTTCTACCGCGCCGACCATCTCGTCATCGTGAGAGACAACGATGATCAGCTGGCTTTGCTTGTTGCGCTTAACATAGGCCGCAAGCTCGGCGCGGCTTACAGCGTCTAACCCAGTCGTGGGCTCGTCGAGTACCAAAACTGACGACTTGCGTGAAATCGCCGACCATAAGTACACTCGGCGCAGCTCACCGCCCGAAAGCGCGGAGCAACGTTTCCCGAGCAACTCCTTCACGCTGTTTTCCAGCGAAAGTAGGCCATCTACACCCCGGTGATAGGAAGAAAAGGGCGTGTCGAAATACTCTAACAGCTCTTTCACCGTTTCGTCCGGCGCGAAGCACGACTGTGGGCAGCACGATATCTCTCTCGCACGTATGTAATCCAAGTCGCATTCTTCGATTGGCACGCCGTTGTATTTTACTTTGCCTTTCGATGAGTATAGCCCGAGCATCAAGTAAAGAAGTGACGTCTTGCCTCTTCCGTTTTCCCCAACTATGCAATATGTACCAGGACCGGAAAACTTGAAAGAAAACCCGCCGAGGACCTCTCGGACAGATCCGTCTGGAAGGGCAACCGAGAATTCCAAATCAGATACCGAAATGTCATTTATTTCATCGAGTTTAGCTAAATCGGTCCGATTCCACCCCGATCTCTCCTTTTCTCTCGTCGCGATAGCCGTCCTATCCCATGATGCTTTGGCATCTTGATAGGATTTGAACAATGACATCATACTTTTCAAAGTCTTAAAGAGAACCGCGAAGTATGTACCGATGATAGTGTACTCGCCTATTGACATAGTTCCGTTAATGATTCGTACTCCGGAAACAACAAGTATCACCGCTTGAAACAACGCTGCGAAAAGACCATCGAGCGATGTCAGAGAATATGATAGCTTTCCGGAGCGCAAAACTTTGGGAAAATAGCTCTTAAACCCAGCGTCGAGCGCTTGTTCGCTCTTGCCGTACGAAGATGTCAGTTGAATGTTGAGAATCTGATTAAGCTGCGATGCAATTGCGGCGTAAAAGGCGCTGTCCGCCTCTTTCTTCTCATACGTGACCCTATACAAAAGTTTCCTCAACCCAGTAATTACACAGAAATACACGATGAGGAGAATGATGGAAAACACCGCGAGAGTTGAATCAATTGACCATATGATAAGCAATACGATGGGAATGGCTACAATGGACAGCGGCGCACTGATAAAATTCGCCAAAACGAAGGATGAGACCACGCTGGAGTCGGAAATAATCCGTTGCGTTGTATAGGCTGGATCGATGGTCCGACTCACCAAGTAATCGTCTCTTTCAAAACGCAAGACGGCCTCCCTGAGAAGATCAAAGGAAAGTCTCGTGGTTATGCGAATGGAAAGTGTTCCTGCAAAATAAGTAAAGAGGGTGGAGAAAACTCCTATTGACGCAACCAGGAGCGCGAAGAGTACGGCGTCTCTTTCGCTGCGGTTACCGAGAAGAAAATCTAAGAATTTCCCGTTCACGTATGGCATGGCATAGGAGAGAGCGGTTCCAATCACCGTGATAGCAATGAAGACGAAAGCCCCTTTTGCTCTGATGAACCTCGAGAGAACGCATCGAATCAAGGAAGGCCCCAATCTACCCGCCACAAAACATCAATCACTGATACCTTACACCTCAACACAACAGGAGCGAAGATTTGCCAATGAGACTGCTTTAAGATTGCCTTGGGCCAATACGATCTCAAGCTCTTCCTACAAGAGAGTCGGAATCGGACATCTCCTCCGACGAACCTGGCAATCGGGCGGTTGAAATATCTTTTTCAACCGCCCGATTGCCACAATAGATTTGAGCATCCGCCCACAAACGTCCGCGTTTTATACCCATCAAATCCTTTGCCTTTTGTCGTCTAGACTAGAAAAATCGCTCGAAATAACGCAACCGGCCTGCTCGCTTGAAGAAACCTAAGCCCGTAACGTAGATGTGCAAACTTCCGAAACGCCTTGCGCGGCATAGTGCGTATAAACTTCGTCAACCGCCTCAGAAATATCTGAGTATCGCGCCGGGTCAAAAGCATACGATGTCGCAGCTATACCCTGCACCCATTCGGAACGCGGATTAATTGAATAGCCACACAGCATCATCATACATGCATCTAGACCTGATTTCCCAAGTATCCGACGTATTGATGAGAGCATCGCGGGTCGCCCCTGCACCATCGTCGTCACCCCTATTAGCAGTATTTACCGTTTTTCTCTAAATGCGTATCGCCACCCTTAAGAATACGAAGTGTTTTATCCAGACCCGATTGTCCTCCATCTCAAACGAAGGGATAAGGAATCTCATCCGGAATCGGCAGTAACGGAGGATTCACAACGACAAGCGAAAAACATGAGTCATCTCTCAGAGGGGAGTAAAGGCTCCCCTCAAGCACCCTAGTTTCGTCATCCAAAGAGTTGATGGCAGTGTTTTTCTTACAAAGGTCGACAACAAAAGGGTTGATTTCTACAGATGTTACATCCATGCCACAGTTGGTAAGTATCAGGCCCTGTATTCTGGGGCCAGAACACAAATCGAGAGCCTTCCGTGCGCTCTGCGGTGTAAGGCGCCAATCTCAGCAAATCTGTCCCACAATACTGCGCTGAAGAACAAGACGGAACCCCTGAGCCAAACTCCCCTATACCTTATTAAGGCTAAGACAGGCAAGTTCACGCACCCGGCATATTCCAGAATAACATCCTATTGTTTTAGATGCTCTACAAGCATGAACAGCCGCGAATCGGAAAGATCTTCTAGTTTCGCCCCGACTGACCGCCAAGGGCCAAAATGGCCCCTCCATCCCTGGGCGACCGGCCCTGGCGCGCCAAGGAGTGTCCCAAAGTGCCGGCAGGAAAGGAACGTCCCTATCTGCCGGCTAGAGGGCACCGAAGAGGACGGCGTAGGTAGTGGATTCGCCGAGCTTGAGCTCGTCGCCGGGATTGAGTTGGGCGGAACGGCCGGGCTCGACCTGAATGCAGACGCGCGTGGCCCCGTTTACCACCACGGTTCCGTTGGTGGACGACAAGTCCTCGACGTGCCAGATATTTTGAGCATCGCACCAGATATGGGCATGGCGGGCCGAGACATCGTCGCCGACGTCGGTAATATCGCCCTCACCAGTGGCCAGCGCGCCAATCTCAACACCCTGCTCGCTCGGCTGAATCCAACGCGGGGCGCTCACGACAAAACTGTTTTGCACGCGCAGCAAGCCCAAGGGATGCGCCGGGGCGGGTTCGCGCTCGCCCGCGGTCATCGACATGCCAAGCGAACGCGGCGTGGAGGTGCCTCCGCCACAGGTCGCGTGCACGTAGTCGATGGCATAGTTCACCGAGGACCGCACATCCGCCGAACAACCGACGGCGACAAACAGCGCCAGCACGGCCTCGGCGCGCTCGGCGGGCATGAGTTCCGCCGCCTGGGACAGGCGATCGAGCGCGTTGCGATAGAGATTCGTGTCCTGGTGGCACTCTTCGAGCGCGCGCACCATCGGTTCACCTGCAGGACCGCACACCATATTGATCACAGCCGTGGAGTCCATGGGATTGCGCTGGCGCAGGGCCAGTTGCGACATAATACGCGCAGCCGAGGTACCGTATTCGGCAAAGTAGCGCTGCTGAAGCGTGCCGACCGGCGCGCGAACGATAAAGCGGGAAACCCAAGAGCGATCGGCGGCTCGGCTCTGCGGGCTGCGGCCGTCGGCGAGCGGACGGGACGAAAGCACCAAGCCGCACAGCTCGATATGGCTCAGATGCGCCGCGCGCTTAAAGATGTCAAACATGGCCCCGCATGGGGTGAGCTCAACTTGAGATGCCATGACCTAGGCCTCCTTGGTCGTAGAAATAGAATCGGACGATACTTCGACAGGTCCGCCAAAAGTACGGGCAGCTGCGGCTCCACCGGCAAGCGGCGTCGCCATGGGAATTTTCACACGTCGCGCTGACACGACGGGAAGTTCAAAGGCAAAGCCCATCGCAAGCAAAAACCACGTAAGCGTATAGGTTGCAACCAGAGCGGCAACAAGGCCGCCCATCACGGCGCGTTGGGAAAATACGCTACATGCAGCCACAACCAGCACCGGAACCTCGCAGGCAGAAAGCGCAAGCACACCCTGCAGGAACCCCGAGCGCCGATCACGCGCAAGTGCCCCCGCGGCAACGCCGGCTATGCCCGGCAGCGCCAACGCCAGTGCGGCAATAATACCCGGTAGCGACCCAGACCACATGAGCGGTCCCAAAGTCGCCGTCACGCGAGCGCCCGACGCCAGCAGCGCGGCCGAAACCACGACCACAGCCCAAACCACGCCACAGACGACCGTCGCGCCGACCATCAGCGCGCGACGAACCGCGCGGCCAGACGCATCCATGGGGCACGGCGTGAGCGGCTCGCCGCGGAGCGAACGACCGACATTTTGCGCATAGTGTTCACAAAACGCCGAGAGCGCCGCCTCGACCGCCGCCGGCTCGGGACGATCTTTTTGATGGCTGGACAGACAGGCCATCACCACGTTGAACAGCTGGGCATCGACAAACGCCAGCGCATCGCGTAGCTCCTCGGAATCCGGCTCAAGCCCCAGCTGCTGGGCCTGCTCGGCCGCAGCGAGCGCCACATCGGGCTCACGACGAAGCAGCTGAGTCAAATCGCAACCGGGCGCATGGGCACCAATGGGATAGTCGGGCAGCTTGTCCATCTTGAGACGGTAGGGGCTGGCGATGTCGCGCGTCTTTTTGCGCGAACCCGAGGTGCCCGAAGTGCTCGGCGCGGCTTCGTATGGCGCGGCGCCGGCAATGAGCTCGTAAACCGTGCTTGCCGCGGCATAGACGTCGATCGCCGGCGACATACGCAAAGCACGCAGGTCGGGAATATCGTCGGTGAGCATCTCGGGCGGAGCGTAGGCCACCGTCGCGCGACGCAGCGTGGCATAGCGCTCCGTAAACGACGCCTTGCCGCCGGTACCGGCCACGGCCGACGCAGGATCGAGCGCCAGCGACGAGCCAAAGTCGATCAGGCACAGGTCAAAGGTGCCCTCGGCAAGCTGCCGGTCAAGCGGTAAACGCGCCGTACGCACCATAATATTAGCGGGCGAGATATCGCGATGGACAAAGCCCTCCCCCACCAGGCTCATGCGGCAGAGCAGGTCGAACAGGTCGCGCCCCAAGCGCGCCGCCACAAGCGGCGATAGGCGGCCGGCATCGTCCACGGCAAAGCGCGAGCGCAAGCGGGCGAGCGTCTCGCCCTCGACCCATTCCATGACAATTGCAGGCACACCGTCAACCTCACCCCAGCCATAGAGGCGGGGAAAGCCCTTAAGGCCCGAAAGGGCGCGATGGCATTCATATTCCTCGCGAAATGCCGCTTTGAACTTGGCGACCAGCGCCTCATGGGCGGCATCGTCGTCAAACTCATCGCGCGTCGGCAAGATGAGCTGTTTGAGTGCTACGGCCTCGCCTTGGGCGTTGACGGCACGCGTCACGCGGCCGATACCGCCACGGCGCATGGTGGCATCGTCGGCAAACAGTATCGTAAAACGACGCAGATAGGCAGGCAGTTCGTCCTGACCGAGCGCAATGGCCGGCTCAAACCCGTCGACACGCGCCAGGCGCAAGCCGACCATGGGATCGCGACCGAGCGATTGTGGTGTGGTGGATGCAAGATCGGTCATCATAGGGCAAGCGCCGCCACGTTATTGTTGAAGTTACCGAGCGCGACGTCATCATCGCCGTAATGGCCGACCCATTGACATAGGTTGGTGTAACAGCCCCACAGATTGGCATACTGCTGATACCACTTTGACCGGGGCGAGAATGTCTGACGACCAAACTCGGCTCGAATGACAAACATCTCCCCGACCAGGCTGTCGCACGGCCTGGGATCTCCCGTAGAGTTATAGGTCGAGACCACGTCATTGGCACGAGAAACATAGCCGTCGAGCATGTTGTACTTGGTCACAAGCCAACTGTGAATGCTCTCTTCCTCAGCAGCGGAAAGGCCACCGGAGTTTGCATCGTTGTCAGCGTTGCCGCCCGTCGAGCCGCCGTTTCCAGACCCTCCGGCAGAGGAACCCGACCCAGAGCCGCCGCCCGAACTCGACGAATCCGAGCCGGAGCCAGAAGTATCCGAGCTACCGGGCTTTCCGGACTGCTGGGCGTCCTGCTCCTTCTGCCGCTCGACCTTATTCACCGTTGCCGCCACGCTATTGTTGGACAATCGATCGATGATCTTGGTGTTGGTGAGCACGATGGTTTTGCCATTGGCAAGCGTGACTTCGTTGTCCGGGGCCTCGGCGCCGTCCGCGTCGTCGGCGCCAAACACAATATGCGCGACCACACTTGCCCAAGCATATCCAGTCGTGGTGCCCAGATCACTTTTGACCTCATGCCCCACGCGCGGTTCGCGTGCGGCATGTGCCTGCATCATGGACGGCACGGTCATGCCATAGGCAGAAACGCCAGCTATGACCAGCACCAGCGAGCAAGACAGCAGTGCGTACGCCCGCGGCGCCAAGCCCAGTCGGCGTCGCATGCGCACCGCGGCGCCGCGCTTTGTCTGAGTGCCACCGGGCCGCATGCGTTCTCCTCCAACAAAAACACGCCGCTCGGGAGCGGCGCATTCATTCGAATCCATATTTGAGTGTATCAGCGAATCCAAAAGGTTGCGCAACGAATGGGCAAATTAAGGATGCGAGTGGAAGCATCCATGCGATAAGCGGATACAAAGCATCTTTGTTGCACAACAAACTTACAGTCGCACGGGGAAATTATGGCTACCCCGTGCGTCGCGAGGAAAACATACGGCAGGAGCAGGCTCGCCACCTAAATCGCGCGACGGGCCTCGATGGCGCGGCCAAGCGTAAGCTCGTCGGCATACTCCAGGTCGCCGCCCACGGGAAGGCCGCTTGCCAGACGCGACACCTCGACGCCCAACGGCTTGATGGTACGGGCCAGATAGCTCGCCGTGGTCTCGCCCTCGATGTTGGGGTTGGTGGCGATGATGACCTCGTGGATGTCCTCGTGACCCAAGCGTGCCAGCAGCTCGCGAATGTGCAGCTGCTCGGGACCAATCTTGTCCATGGGGCTGATCACGCCGCCCAATACGTGGTAGAGACCGTGGTAGCTGCCCGTGCGCTCGATCGCCTGGACATCGCGCGGCTCCCCCACCACGCAAATGCGAGTGGTGTCGCGCATCGAATCCTGGCAGATGGAGCACTCGTCGGCCGTGGCGTAGTTAAAGCAGCGGCTGCAAAAGTGGACCTCCTGCTTAACCTCCAGGATGGCCTCGGCCAGGCGGCGCGCCTCCTCGGCGTCAGCCTCCAACAGGTAATAGGCGATGCGCTGAGCCGACTTGGGACCAATGCCCGGCAGACGGCCCAGCTCATCGAGCAATTTTTGCAGACTATGGTTGGCACTCATATATATGCGCGTCTTAGAACGGCATGCCCGGGATGTTGAGGCCGCCGGTGATGGCGCCCATCTGCTTGTTGGCGAGCTCGTTGACACCGCGGACGGCCTCGTTGACGGCAGCCATGATCATGTCCTGCAGCATATCGACGTCCTCGGGATCGAGCGCATCGGGATCGATGGTGAGGTTGACGAGCTCCATCTCGCCGTTGACGGTCACCTTGACCATGCCGCCGCCGGCAGAGGCGTCGACGGTCTGGGACTTGAGGTTCTCCTGCGCGGCGGCAAGCTGCTCCTGCATCTTGCGGGCCTGCTTCATCATCTGCTGCATGTTCATACCGGCCATGATGGCTCCTTTACGTGCGGCCGCGCGCCGAGCTGCAAGGGCAGCCGGAGCACGGCGGGACTTTCAAACTCAAAAATCGTACCACGGCGCGAAGCCAGAGAGCGGGGCGGACACGCTACCTCAGTCGATATACATGTCCTCCAATACAAACCACGCGCAAAGATTATGCAAGGCCGAATTATGCAAGGTTGCATAATATCGCATACTCAATCTAGTAGAGCCGAATCCGGCATTTCATGTGTGCCACTAAATAGCTAAATGCCAAACCGCTGCTCGAGGCGGAGCACATGGCGGCAGGGTATAATTTGATTGTCATAGATAGCAATTTGGAGGTGCCCCATGAATGCCCCCGACGCGCTCCAAAACATCCGCTCAAAACACCCCGTTGCATATGTGGTTCTCTATCTCTTTGTCGGCTGGGCATTGCTGGTTGTCATCACCCATGCTATAGCCTTTGGAGCAGAACTGCTGATAGCCAGCTCGGACCAGCCCGTCGTCAAATGGGAGACGACCGATGAATGCACCGACGGAACCCGAACCATTTACTACAACAGCCCGTCCCTCTACCAAGAGTTCAAGGTCAAGATAAAGGACTCCAAGATTGTCGATGCCGAACTGGGCTCTTTATTTACAATCGGAGCAACCGTCAACGCCGAGCAAGTCGAGTACACGGACAGCCATGCGACGTATCGTATCGACCTCAGCATCCTAGGCCGACCGTCACGCGCCTGTCTGCTCGAATGCGATATACGCGGCACCACGTTGCACATGTCCGAAATACAGATGCGCCCGGGCAAGGGGTTCTCTTCTTGAGCAGTATACCCGCCTGCGCAGCTACTCCACCGGCTTGAAGATGGTGGACTGGCCGAAGACGCTGCGGATGAGGGCTTTGGCCTCGTCCTCGGTCTGCGGGATGCTCGGGGCTGCACCCTGATGGCCGAAGGGGCCGCCCGCACCGGAGTTGGACTCCCAGGGAGCTGCAGGAGCGTCCTCCTCTTTGGGGGCAGTTGCAGCGGACTTGGGCGCGGACGCCGCACCCGGCACGTCGAACGGAGGCAGATCGTCCCCACCAGCATCGGCAACAAAACCGCCAACCATGGCATCGTCGTAGGGAACCTGCTCGGATTCCCATGGCGCAGACGGCGCGGCGGGCTGAGCCTTGGGAGCGGACGCGCGCTCGGGCGCTCGGGGCGCGGGCTCGGTCGGGAGCTTGCCCGTGGCAGGAGCGCCGGCGGGGTTGTCGGAGCGCAGCCAGGGGGCTTTGCCCAGGTCAGACGACTTGGGCGCGGGCGAGGCAGGCTTGGGCGCGGGTGTCGGAGCAGCCGGTTTGGCCATGACGGGCTTAGGCGCCGACGGGGTCGGCGCCGCTATCGGTGCTGCTTTTGGCTGCGTCGCGCTGGCGCTCGAGGATGCAGGGGCCGCCGAGGACACGGGTTGCGGGTCCGCAGATACCGCAGCCCGTGCAGATGGAGAATGCTCCTCATGTTGAGGAGCCGGCGTGCCACCCCCATCCAGGACATAGTCGACGGTACGACGACCGAAGACCGCACTGACTGTCGGCAGGACCACCGACTGCGTGTCGGCGCGTCCAAGCATCTTGATGGCAAAGGTCGAGCCCGCGGGGAACGAGACCGTGAGCCTGGAGCCGTCGTCAGCCGTGGCGCGGGCATTGAGCAAAAGCCCCGCGTAGGAAGCCTGACGCGCCTTGACACGCTCGACAACCTCGGCCCATTTGCGCTGCAGCTCTCCGGCATCCTCGACCGCGGGCGTCTCGGCAGTACCGGCGGCGGCAACCTGGGCGGCATTGTTGGACTGGGGCTTAGGTGCCGGAGCGGTGGCAGGCGCGGGAGCCGCAACGGGCTGAGGCGTCGGAGTCGGCGCAGGCTGAGGTGCAGGCGCTGCAGGCTTGGAAGCTGACACGGACGCAGAACGGGACGCAGGCTGGGCAGCCGGAACAGCAGCACCACGGTCCCAAGGCATACCGCCCTGGCGCGCGGACGTAGCAGCGGGGGCAGCGGATGCCGCCGGAGCGGCAGCACGAGCGCCCGAAATTAGCGTCGGCTGTTGGGCAGCAGCGGGTACGGATGCTGCAGGCGCGGCGGCCTGAGCAGCAGCCACGCTCGCCGGCACGGCGCCGTTGGCAACCATGGCCTCCAAGCGGGCCACGCGCTCGGCCAATGCCTCAATCGTTAAATCGGCCTCGGGACGTGCCAGGCGCGTGCAGGCGATCTCGAGCACCAGGCGCACGTCGCTCGCGCCCCTCATCTCCAGTGCGGCATCGTCGAGCACCGTCAGCACACGGGCCAGGCGGTCGGCAGGATGCTCGCCAAAGGCAGCGGCCTCGGCAGCAAGCGCCTCGGCCTGCTCGGAGCCGCCCTCAAACAGCTCGGCACGGGCACCGGCAACGCAGGCAACGTACACGTCACGCACATGCGCCACCAGGTCGCGCGTCAGCTCCAGCAGGTCGTTTCCTTCCTCGACCTGCGCACGGATCAGTCCATAGAGCTCGGCAACATCGCGATCGGCAATGGCGCGGGAAAACTCGCCCAGAATCTGGTCCGAAACCTCGCCTAAAAGCGAGCGGGCGTCGTCCGCATGCACAGAACCGTTGCCAAAGACGCTCAGCTGCTCCAGCGTGGACAACGCGTCGCGCATACCGCCCTTGGCATGGCGCGCCACGATAGCCAGCGCCTCATCGTCGTAATCGAAGCCCTCCTGCTCGCACACGTATGCCAGGCGACGCTCGATATCCTCGTTGCCGATGCGATGGAAATCGAAACGCTGGCAGCGCGAGAGGATGGTCTCCAGAATCTTTTGCGGGTCGGTGGTGCACAGCACAAAGATCACGTGTGCCGGCGGCTCCTCGAGCGTCTTGAGCAGCGCGTTGAACGCCGCCGTCGTGAGCATGTGGACCTCGTCGATGATATAGATCTTGTACTTGCCGCGCACCGGGGCAAAGTTGACGGAGTTGATGATTTCCTCGCGCACATTGTCCACGCCCGTGCGGGAGGCGGCATCGAGCTCGTAGACATCGGGGTGGTTACCCTCGGCAATGAGCTCGCACTCCTCGCAAGTACCGTCGGGCATGCAGCCGCTTGCACCCTCGGCGCGCGCCGCCTCGGCATTGCGGCACAGCAGCGCCTTGGCCAGAATGCGCGCCATGGTGGTCTTGCCCGTGCCGCGCGGTCCGCAGAACAGGTAGGCGTGGGACAGGCGCCCCTCGGTGATGGCGTGCTCGAGCGTCGAGACGATATGCTGCTGGCCCACCACGGAGTCAAAGGTGAGCGGGCGATACTTTCGGTACAACGATTCCATGGGTGCTCCCCCGGGTATACTGAGTCTTGTTGCCGCGGCGGCCATGCGGTCGCACGGCATACTGCATTCCATAATAACCCGTACGGCGAGCCCGCCGCGATAGGAGTCCAAAGAGCATGGCAGACGCAGAGAGCAACCTCGTTCCCTCCGAAGCAGCCGACCAGGTCGAGGTCGCGCTCGAGGAGCAGGCCGCAGCCGACGACGGCATCCTGTACCTCAACGAGTACCAATACGAAAACGACCTCGTCACCGACTTCGCCCGCCTGGTCGCCTCGCCCAGGCGTCGCGGCTCGCTGTATGTCGCCGCGGCAATTGCCGCGCTCATCGGCATCGGCATGCTGGTGGCCGGCGGCAACTGGATCAAGTTTGGCGTCGTCTTGATCGTATTCGGCGCCTTTTTGGCCTGGTGGAGCAAAAACCTGCACCACACCCTCGCCCGCGACTTTATCGACGCCGTTGAGGCCGACGAGTCCATGGGTGGCCGCTATCGCCGCGTCGCCGCCAACGAGGACGGCCTGATGGTTTGGGGCACGAGCGGCAAGTCGCAGTTCTTCCCGTTTGAAAAGCTCGACCACGTGCTCGACGGCGAGCGCATCTTTGTGGCCATGTTCGCCGACCAGGGCGTGACGATCCCTAAGGACACCTTTGTCCGCGGCGATGCCGAGCAGTTCGGTCCCTTCCTTAAGGCGCGCATCAACAAAAAACTCCGCATCGAGACCAAACGCAAGAAGATGAAGGCAGAAAAGGCCGCTGCCGAAGCAAAACAGGGCGACAAGCCCCAGGAGACCAAGGGCAAGCAGCGCAAGCAGAAGAAGAGCAAGAAGAAGCGGTAGGCCGGCCGACACCGAAGGCGCCTCGTCCCGCGCCCGATTCCGGGCCGGGGCGCCTGGAATCGGGCGCGCGTACCGCCAATGGACCCGTTTTGCCTTGCTCTCGAGCTATTTCACTTCAAACCTTAAGAGCCTCCGCTCCGGCAGATCGGTCATCTTCATCGTGTAAGTCCCGGGAAATGCTTTCTCAAAACGGACGGTCTCGTAACCTTCGAAATAGTCGTTGGTGCTCTGCATCATAAATGGGACGAGCAACTCGTTTTCTGCCCCAACCTCCACGGCAAACGCAGCAGAGCCGCCAAGGACCGGCATGGCTTGCGTTATCAGATCGGTATTGACTACAAAATCATAGTTTGGCGCAGACTCCGGAACCAGATGCCAAACATACGCTTTGATTCCACCGTCGATATTATCCCTATTTCTGACACGCATCTTTACGGCGATAACGCACGTGATGTCGGCATCCTTCAGTCTCGTTTTCGTATCCACGGTGCCATATTTTGAATAATCGTCATGTGCTCGTTTGAGATACTCGCGCGGCGTGAGCAACTCTGCCCCGTCTATGCAAAACGAATACCCATCAGTCACCACATCCTTCGACCCCAGAAACGCTCCATCCATCGAGAGCCATTCGCCCTCCGCGTAATATTTCTCAGGAATGACCGTCCGGTTCCCGTTAACGACGCTCACCCTCATGCCCGCAAGGCCGGCAGCAGCACAGCAAAAAAGCGCGAGCGCCGATCTTCTCGTCCACAGGGTCTTCTTCATCGCGCTCACGACCTTTCCCGAACTTTCACAACGGCACCGTCGCGCATGCAGTAAACCCGATCGGCCAGTTCCTCGAGCACCTCTCCGTCATGGCTGGACAGAAGGACCTCACGACCCGTTGATGCCGCCATCGCCACAACGCGCTTGAGCATTTCAACGCCCGCTTCGTCGAGGGCATTCGTTGGCTCATCGAGAACAAGCAGCTTCGGCTTCTCCATAATTGCCGCAGCTATCCCCAGACGCTGCTTCATCCCAAGCGAGTATGCTCGGAACTTCTTTTTTTCGTCTGCATCGAGCCCCACGAGCCGCAGGGCAGAGCGAATGTCCTCGGGGGTGGCAACGCCCTTGATCTGAGCGATGAGCTTCAGATTGTCGTAGCCAGACAGATATCCCAAAAAGGAAGGCGCCTCGATCAACATCCCCAGACTCGGCGGGAACGAGATGTCCGCCCCAAGCCTTTGGCCATCGATAGAGATTTCGCCTTCGGTAGGCTTGATCAACCCGCAAACCGCTCGCATGAGCATGGTCTTACCCGAACCGTTTATCCCCTGAAGCCCGACCACAGTCCCAGGGTCAACCTCGATGGACACGTTGCGCAGAACATCGTTTTTGCCCATGCGCTTCGATACGTCCCTAACGATCACGCTCATATCTTGTCCCCCTTTTCTATAAGGTCGGCCCTTCGAAACCACAGTCCACCCAACGATAGGCATAACGACATAATCACAATTGAAAACAAGCCACTCGAGCCCGCCGCGATTCCCTCTTTGACAATTCCGCCCCAGCGCAACAGCATCAAGGCGTTACCCAATAGCGCCCAATGTCGCGCATATGCCGAGCAGATCAGGTAGCTCGTTAAAACCACAAACGAAACCGACGGCCCAAGTACAAAGCCAATCACTGCCTGCGCAAACGCAAGCGCCTCGAAAGCAAAAAAGAGTCCTACGAAAAACGGCAGCGCATCCGCCTCGGCAGCTTTGAGAAACCACGGCGCCAAATTAGCCAGCTGAAGCGACTCACCATGGACGACCGCGCTGAACGAGGGGCTCACCACCAAGCTCCAAATCACAACAGAGCAAACCACCACGAGCAGCGAAAATGCCGTTACCGCCGCCACCAAGATAAAACGCGAGACCCACCAAAGGATTCTTGCCCGGCATCGAACAAGCGCTTGCAAACCAAACCCGTGCAACGATTCGGTCGGATAATCGAGTGTTGTATAGAGAATAAGCAGAATGAGAAAAAGCCATCCTAGCGGAGGCACAAACATGACCCCGGGCCTAGGCTCAAACGGAGCAGATCCGGCAAACACGAGCGCAAGATTATCCGCAAACCCCAAGGTATCCGTCCGAACCCCATACACAGAAGACAATCCGTAGGCGTACACCAAGTTCGCAACGGTCACTGCCGCGATCGCAATATAAGTAATGATGTTCTTCTTCAAAACGGTCCTCAGGTCCGCGGCGACCAGCCTAAACAGCATCAGACCACCTCGCGCCTTTTTAAGAATCTCGCGGAAACCAAAGAAAAGACGAACAGCAAGATGATTTCCGCAACCCCCGCTCGGATGTCGGGCCAGTTATTTAGCGATTCCGACCTGATGCTGTTAAGAATGTTGCAGTTAAAGCCGACGCATGAAAGGACGCTAAAAATCCAATCGTTAACAAAGTGCCATGCAACCATAATCAGATATGGAACGACCATCGCCTTGATTCTGCTGCGAAGCACAACCGACAGACCGGTCACGGCCATGGATAGAGCCCCCAGCGTCACCGCATCGAACAGTGTATAAACCAGCACGTACAACAGAGGCCGGGAATAAAACAGGCCAGAAAAATAGCTATGCAGATAGAGCCCGACGTAAGTCGATTCGTCGACCCGGGGGGGGATACGCGGGAAACAGCATTGAGACAATCAGGAAGTTCACGAGTAGCGGAATAGCCGTGACCGCAAACGCAGAGAGGAAAGCAGACAGCATCTTCACGTTCACGTATGCATTTCTAGAAACACGTGTGCAGATCTGCGCCTCGTAACCGCTCAAACGCTCGGACAGGCATGACCACGACCCGGCCAGCATGGCAAGCAACGGCAGCGCATAGAAAAACACTGATGCCGATAGCGGTGCATTTGCACTCACAACGATCCAGTTACCAAAGCTACTTTCACGCGTTTGGCCGAGGTATGCCTGGGCTTGCAAACCAACGCCATAGCCAAGCGATAACAGCTGCTTGCGCTCAGTCTCGAGCGTCCACCATGCCTCAATGGCAGCCGCCATCGAAATTGCAGTTGCAACCATAAGGGTCAACGCAAATATAGGATTGCCAAATATCTTGGATAACTCGTGCCGTAATAGATTTCCATTCAAGCGACATCACCCTCCTATTGGCCAGGCCGAGCAGCAACGCTCGACCCGGCCCTAATCACAAGCGGTTAATGATGCGTCGGCGCACGGCAACCTTTGCATGAATAGAGAATGATGTCTGTAAACACCCGCTATTGAGTTAATCGCTCAGGCGTTTACACGTTATCTACCTGCGATAACAATGAAACAAGCTCCGCTTTATTCTTGATCCTCAACTGGCGGTAAGATGCAGACCGCAGTGCTTGCACCGTAGATGCAGCGTAACCGACGTCCTCCGCAATAGCCTTTGTCGTTGCGCCCTCTGCCGTCATCAGCAAGATTTGCGACTGAACATCGGAAAGGGAGCGCGACGTAAGCAGAGCCAGCTGGCGCACGCGGGCCGTTTCGGTGGACCCGTTCGCGCGGTACTCCAAGACAGCCTTCTCGTCCTCAACCGAGCGGGTGAGCGCGATGTGCGTGACTAACATGGGCGCAGACCAGCAGACGATCACCGTTGCCACGACGACATTGACAGCCGAACTATGCCCCAACAACGACGCGAGGAACAACGGCTCGTAAACCGTCAGATCCTGCGCCATATTGAGCAAGACGACCCAAACAGGAGCCGTCGCCCCGAAGCAAAGCATCCATATCCCAAGCATTTTGCGCTGCGGACAGCTTCGCAGCACCTTATATGTGAGCAACATCCCCATCAGCACCGCAAGCCCGTGGATTCGCCCCCTAGCGGCCGCATAGATTAAGGCAACCATGCCCATTGACACCAACGGCACGATAGACCGGGTACGAGCACGCACCTTAAACGGACGCAGCTCAACGGCGAGCGAAGCCATAGACGCCACGCCGCAAACCAGGACTGGCACGGCCATCAACGGATCGCGTATGCACCTCCATGCCGCGATATAGATAAAAGACCATTCCACAGCAGATAGCATCGCCCATACGTACGGGCTTCCGAGCCAAATCGCTTCACCTGCTCTATCCAGCGCAGCGCCACGATTCGCTTTTCCACCCGCGTAGCATAGCGACAGAAGCAGTCCGAGGCCCAATGCGTAGCTTAAGAGGGAAAAGGCGACAGCCCGCGAAACACCGGACCCCCAATCGCTATCCGCCATTACCAAGGGCCCCGCCGCAAGGAGGATAAAAAATAATGTGAGCAGGTATCGAAACAGCCGGCGCGTTCGAGCTGATGCCGCCATATCGTCAGCATGCCGCTGCGGCAGCTCATGCCCTACAGTATCGCCCTCACCCGCAAACAACGCCACGAGCTCGCATGAGCCCGCAACCGATGCCTTCCCGTATGCTCGGTGAAGCGTTGTTCTCACCGTCGATGGCTTCGTATCCGTCTCCTTGGCAATTTCCGCCGGCGTTTTCCCTTTGAGCAGCAGTCGAACAAACTGCTCTTCTCTAGGCGACAGGGCAGGGGAAAACACCCCCGCATCGAATGTGTCGGACGCACAGGCGATATCCGAATTGTTGTCCCGTTTCCCCCTTAGCAACATGCATACGAAGGCAGCAGCGATAACGGACCCCATCGCCAGCAATGCAATGACCACGGCATCGCTTGCGAAGTATGCCGCCTCAACAGCCGGAACAAGGCCAATAGGGACTGCCACGAGCGCAGAACGGGCAAACACGTCGCGCCGCCCATGGCCAAAGGCACGAGGGCGGCAAAACAGCGGGGCCACAGTCAATGCGAGATAGACCAACGGAATTAAAAGCGCAAGGCCAATTGACGCAGCCGAAACAGAGGGTATCCCCCATGGCTCGGGGACAATTCTCCATGAAACTCGACAGCAAAACAGCAGGCAAGACATGACGGCTATTGTTTCTGTAAAAATCGCGTCCTGCGGGTGACGAGTTTCCCTTTCGTCAGTCCGTGTCGACCTCTGCGTCAAAGGAGAGTCCGCCGTGCCCCAAATAACATATGAGAGGAGCAGCGACCCAACAAAGCACGAGACACACGAAACGCCATGTAACAACCAAATCGGTGCAAACACGATTGGAATAGAGTCTCCGCGAGCATAGAAAGCCAGGTCGGCCCATTCGGGAACCGTTGCAATAACACCAAGAAAAACGCCGATGGCACCGAGATGCCTCGGCCTTCTCATTCCCCCCTTGCATAGCGCAGCACCATGAACAAACGCCGCGAGGCATGCGCCCAGGATAACGAGCCAGGGCATTGCACCTGACGCCAGGCCGATTGAAGATGAAAACCGGTGATAAGGGGTGACCGCCATTACGACAAGCGCAATGGCGCAGGCAGATGTAGCAGAACGGCGGGAAAAAAGCATATGGCCTCCATAGCGTGTCATTATATCGCCCGAGCCGCTCGTTTATCTCTGTTCCCACACCAGCCAGCATCAACGATTCAGGCGAACTCCAATCCGAACCAGAACACGGTCCAGCTTTTGTCCGCAGTCCCCGCTCCAAAGCGGGATGCGGTTTCCTTTTGGACGCCGGTTCGGAAAGCGCATCCCGTTCCAGGGCAATATTCTGGGATGCAGTTTCCGCAGCCCACCCCATTTGGAAGGCGCATCCCATTATTTGGCTGAAAACTGGGGTGCGCTTTCCGAACGAGCCGAAACGGCCCGAATCGATCGGACCACCTCATCCCCGTTTCCTCGCCATCTGCCCGAGCGTGCTACACTAGCAGCATCTATGCCACCGCGAACGGCTCGGCTCCGCGCCCGCCACTCGCAAACGAACTTTAAACGCACGAGGGTTGGCCATGCCGCTTTTCTCGCAACATACCGCCCGGTTCTCGCCGGACGTTCCTTTGGAGGGCACCAGCTCTCGCGAGCTGCTCAAGCGGTACCAGCCGCTCGAGACACTTGCGACCGGCGGTTTTGGCTCCATCGAGATTTGCCGCGACACGCACCTGCGCCGCCGCGTCGCCATTAAGCGCATCCCCCTTATCAACGGCGCCGGCATGCCCGCCAGCGACATCATGGATGTCCTGCGCGAGGCGCACACTGCCGCCATGCTTCAACATCCCAATATCGTGCAGGTCATCGACTTTACGCATGACACCGCCTATGCCTACCTGGTCATGGAGTATGTCGACGGTATGTCGCTGGCCGAGTTTTTGCATCGCGTGGACGGCCACTCGCTCACCTTTGACGAGGCCGCGGCCATTGCCGATGCCCTGGGCCAGGCGCTCACCTTCGCCCATAGCAATGGCGTACTCCACCTGGACATTAAGCCCGCCAACGTGCTCATCGACCACTCGGGCAATGTAAAGCTCACCGACTTTGGCATGGCGCGACTGTCGTCCGCCGGTGGCTTTGGCGGCTCGCGCGGCGGCACCATCGGCTACATGCCGCCCGAGCAGCTCGATATCGAGACCGGCACGGTCGACGAACGCGCCGATGTCTTTGCCCTTGCCTGCGTTATCTATGAGGGCTTGTGCGGCAGCGCTCCCTTTATGGCGGCCACGCCCGCCGACTCGCTCGACCGCATCATCGGCGGCGCCACCTATCCCAGCGAGCTGATACCACACTTTCCCCCGGGAGCCGAGGCCGCGCTCATGAGCGCGCTCTCCCCCATGCCGCAGGACCGCCCCAACAGCATCGAGGCATTTTGCGACCAACTCCTTGCCGGTCTGGGCAGCGTGCGCGAGGGCCGTCGCAGTCTGGAGCAAATGGTTGGCGAGCTTTCGGATGACGAGCAGGAGCTCGACGATATCGAGCCGTCGTACTACGAGGACGACGCCATCGAGGTCGACCCCGCGCTCGGCTGGGCGGGCACGCGCTGGAGCCATGCGCGCGACTACACCATGCACGCTATCTCGGCGCTAACGTGCGGCGCCTTTAGCTTTTTGCTGATGCAAACGGCCGGGGTCGCGGCGCTTCCCGGCCTAGTCATTGCGGCTATCGCGATCGGAGCGGCGGCTGGCCTGGCCCCCCAGATCGGCTCGGCCATCTCGGCTGTGGGCTTTTTGGTGCTCATGGCCAACGCCACCATGCAGGCGCAGGGCATCCTGTCGATGTTGCCCGTCGCGGTGATCTTTGCCGCTGCCATGTCCGGTTGGTGGATCGCCTGGGGTCGCACCGAGGCTGCCGCGAGCGCCGCGCTCACCTGTGCACTCGCGCTTGGCTGTCTGACTGGCAATACCTTCCTGGCAGCTGGGGTCGCCGCCGGCGTCGCGTCATTTTGGCTCGGCCCGGCAAGCGCCGCCGCGGCAACGGGCATGGGCGTGCTTTTTGCCCGTCTGGCGACGGTCGCGCTTTCAGCCGGAGGCGTGCTGGGGCTCGGTAACGTTGCCGCAGCGCTGGAAGACCCGCTCCTTTGGGCTGCCTTTGTGCTGGTCGCGACAACTGCCGCAGCGTCATCTGCACTGCTCAATGCCCATGCCAAGCGTGCCGACCAGGGCTCAAACCTTGCCGCAATCGCCGCCATCGCCGTCACCGGCATCGGCTGCGCAGCGGCATCCTGTCTTGCACACCATATGGAAATTGCCAGCCTTGCAGCCGCGGTCGCCGCCAAGGCGGCAGTTGCGGGAACCCTATCCTCTATAATCGTTGGGATATGCCTATATTTGCTCGGATACCAAAGAACCTATACGGAGAGTGATCTTTCGTGAACTTCCTGAACATCTTCGAGGACCACGTGGCCGGCATCTTCGGTGCCACCCGTGCCCCGTTCTCCTTTAAGAAGCTTGCCAAGCAGGCCGCTCGCGACATGGAGGATCAGACTCTGGTGATTAACGGCGTCAACACGGCGCCGGCACTCTATACCATCCTGATCGCCGCCGACGACGATCCCATGCTCGCCCCGTTCTACCCCGAGCTTTCGCGCGAGGTCCGCGAGTTTGTGAAAGCGCAGGCCGAAAAGCGCCGCTATGTCTTTGTCGGCGAGCCCCTCGTGCGCTTTATGATCGATCCGCAGCTGCGCGCCGGCAAGTTCTCGGTCTTTGCCGAGAACGTCGATGCCCCCACGCTCGGCCGCCTGTACGAAGAAGAGCGCGCCTATCAAAACGGCCTGGGCCAGAACAACTCCGCGGCAAGCCGTGCCGCCAGCGCCCCGCGCGCCGGCCAGCAGCAGTTTGCTGCCCCGCAGCAGCAGCGCCCCGCCGCCATGCCCCAGCAGCAGCCGACGCCTCGCGCCGCCGCTCCCGACCCGCTTGCCGTGGCAGACCCCTTCGCGCCTAGCGTCCCCGACCCCGCCGCCGCACCCATCCCGGTGCCGCAGACCGTCTCGCGCGACGCGCTTGCCGGCATGGGCGGAGCCGCCGCGACCGGTGCCGCCGTGGGCCTAGGCGCCGCAGCCGGCATCGCCTCCAACATGGCGAGCACTCGCGCCCCGCAGCGCCCGCTCGCCCAGCTCGTCGACGTCGTGAGCGGCGAGAGCCGTAGCATCACCTCCGCACAGGTGACCATCGGTCGCGAGCGCTCAGTTTCCGACATTGCCCTGCGCGACCCCAACGTGTCGCGCCGCCACGCCCAGCTCACCTTTACGGGCTCGGATTGGTCGATCGAGGACCTCAATTCCACCAACGGCACACTCGTCAACAACCGCCGCATTACGCGCTGCCCGCTGCGCAACGGCGATCTGCTGACGTTTGGCCTGAGCACCTTTGAATTTAGGGGATAGTCGCTTATGAACATCGATATCGTCCTTTTTGCAGGCCGCATCGTCCTGGTCGCCCTGCTCTATATCTTCCTGTTCGCCGTCATGAAGACCGGCGTGGGACTTGTGCGCGGACAGCGCCGCGACTCGGCTATCTGGACGATCGATGTGGACAAGGGCCCGCGCGGTATCCGCGGCATCCACGTAGACATGCTCGGCCCCGTCATCGTCGGTCGCTCGCCATCTTCGGACATCTGCATCAACGAACCATTCGTCTCGGCCTCGCATGCGCGCTTTTCGCTGCAGGGCCCGGCGCTCATCATCGAGGACCTCAACTCGCTTAACGGCACGCTCGTCAACGGCCGCCAGCTTGTGGAGCCCGCAACGCTGCGCGAGGGCGACGAAGTCCAGATCGGCGATGTGGTCATGAAGGTGAACCGTCGATGATCGACGAGGAGAACAAGTCCGCGACTATGACCGAGGCACCGGCTGCCGCCACAGCTGCGCCGGCCCACGCCGCTCCGGCGGGCTCCGCACCCGTGGAACCCGAGGACACCGTGTTCTCCCTGCCTCTTTCGCATGTAACGCATGATATTTCGGATCTCGCCGATAACGAGGACGAAGAGGATGCCGTAGCGGCGCCCATCGGCGCACATGCTGCGGAACAGCCCACAGCGCCCGAAGCAACCTCGGCGCCAGCTCACTTTGCAGAGCCCGTCGCCGCGGCAATCAACGAGAGCGCTGCGGTGTTTGCGGCACCCGAGCCCGCCGCGCCGGCGTTTCCCATAGCCCCGGCATCCGAGGTTGCGTCCGCGTCTACGCCGACGCCCGAGCCTATAGACGTCAGCCCGCAAGACGACGAGTCGACCGCCCGCGTGTCCGAGGAGTCCGACTCCCCGGACACCGGCGATTCCGAATCAAACGCCGAGACCGACACCGTCTCTCCCGGTGACACAGCCGAAATCGATGTTGCCGCCGTTGAGGCCAAGCTCAAAGACCCCGGCTCGACCATGAGCTTTGAGCCCCTGACCGAGGAGCGCATCGAGGCCGACTCGACCTATGATGCCGGCACCACCACGCAACTCATGTGGGGCGCCCGCTCCGACGTTGGCTGTGTGCGCCCGCACAATGAGGATTCCTACCTGGTGCAGTCGCCGCTCTTTTGCGTATGCGACGGCATGGGTGGTCACGCTGCCGGCGAGGTGGCCTCTTCCATCGCCGTTGAGACTATTGCCAAGACGGCCCCGCAGTCCGCCGACGCCGCACGCCTGGCGGCAGCCGTCGAGGCCGCTAACGCCGCCGTAATCGAGGCTGCCTTGAATGGCCTGGGCAAGCCCGGCATGGGCTGCACAGCCACTTGCGCCTATATCGAAAACGATACGCTCGCCATCGCCCACGTGGGCGACTCGCGCGCCTACCTGCTCCACGAGGGCACGCTCATCCGCGTGACCCGCGACCACTCCTATGTGGAAGAACTCGTGGACGCCGGCGAGATCACGGCAGACGAGGCTCGCGTCCACCCCAACCGTTCGGTCATCACCCGTGCGCTGGGCTCGGACCCCGCCATGTATGCCGACCACTTCACTCTGCATATCGAGGAAGGCGACCGCCTGATCCTGTGCTCCGACGGCCTTTCGAGCATGATTCCCGATAGCGATATCGAGAACATCGCCACGCAGTCCTCAACCGCGCAAATCTGCGTCGACAACCTAGTGGACGCTGCGCTTGCCGCCGGCGGCCACGACAACGTGACCGTAGTAGTCGTTGACCTGGTTGACGATGGCGTTATGCGCGAGGCGCAGCGCGTGCGTCGCCGCAACATTACTATCGCCGCCATTCTGGCCCTCGTCTTTGTGCTGGCAGCTGGCATCTGGGCCTACACGGGTGTCACCGGCTCGTACTACCTGGGTACCTACCAGGGCAATGTCGCCGTCTGGCGCGGCCTGCCCGGCAAGCCGCTCGGACTCAAGCTCCACTGGCTCGAAAGCGAAACCAGCATCAAGCTATCCGACCTGCCCGAAGACACGCAAAACCGCCTCAAGGCGGGCATTCCGCAAACAAGTGTCGACGATGCGCAGGACACGATATCCAAGTACCGCCACCAGATCGACGAGGAGCAGACCCGCCAGGTGATTGACGCGCAGACGATTCGCGACAACACCAATCAGGGATCGACCTCCGAATCAGATTCCGAGAAAACCGCCGAACAGTCCGCCGAGGCCGAAGCCTCCGATAAGAATTAGAAAGGGAGTGCCGCTTATGAGTCGCCGCAACACCGAGCTGCTCTTGCTCATCGCCTCGGCGTTCCCCGTCATCCTGCTGTATGCGATGTACGTGCTCACCGCGGGCGCCGCCATCTCCTTTGAGACGCTCGCCGTGCCGATCGGCCTCTTTGCCGCCTTCGCCGCGGCACATATCGCCGTGCGCATCTTGGCGCCCGGCGCCGACCCCGCCATCCTACCCATCGTATTTATACTTTCGGGCATCGGCATCACGTTCGTGACACGCCTCGCCCCCGCTCTCGCCATCTCACAGCTCATCATCCTGTTTGTCTCGGTGGCCCTGATGGTGGGAACGCTCGCACTGGTCAAAAACCTCGACGTGGTCATGCGCTACAAGTACACCTTTGGCATCATCGGCATCATCCTGCTGATGCTGCCCATCTTTATCGGCACCACGATCTCGGGATCCAAGCTGTGGATTCGCATCGCGGGCTTTACCATCCAGCCTGGCGAGTTCGCCAAGGTCTTTATCGTGCTGTTCCTGGCCGGGTACCTGGCCGAGAACCGCGAGCTGCTCTCCATCTCCAACCGCAAGATCCTGGGCTTTAAGATCCCTCGCCTGCGACTGCTGCTGCCGCTGTTTGCCGTGTGGGGTGTGTGCCTGCTCGTCGTCGTCTTCGAACGCGACCTGGGTTCGGCCGTGCTGTTCTACACCATCTTCTTGCTGATGCTCTACGTTGCCACGGGGCGCTTTTCGTATGTCGTTATCGGCCTTGCGCTCTTGGCCGTTGGAGCCGTGGGCGCCTACAAGTTCCTGTCTCACGTTCAGGTGCGTTTCCAGGTTTGGGTCGATCCGTTTAAGGACGCCCAGGGCCAGGGCTACCAGATCGTCCAGTCGCTCTTCTCGCTTGCCGATGGCGGTCTGGTCGGCGTTGGCATCGGCAACGGCATGGCCAACAACATCCCTGTCGTCGAGTCCGACTTTATCTTCTCGGCCATCGGCGAGGAGATGGGCCTTTTGGGCGGCGGCGCCGTGCTCATCCTGTTTATGCTCTTTGCCGTGCGTGGCCTCACCACGGCCGCCCGCGCTAAATCCGACCTCGCAGCCTTTAGTGCCACGGGCCTTACGGCCGCCATCAGCTTCCAGGCCTTTTTGATCGTTGGCGGCGTAACCCGCCTGATCCCGCTGACCGGCGTCACCCTGCCCTTTATGAGCCAGGGCGGCTCCTCGCTGCTGGCGAGCTTTATCATCGTCGCGCTCCTGCTGCGCGCCGGTGACGAGGCGACCGGACGCGAGGCCGAGCTTACCGGCACCGGCACCATGGCCGCCATCACCGATGATCAGGTCGCATCTGCCGCCGCCCCGACGGGCACGCGCTTTGCCGCCTCGTCTTCCTACGGCAGCGGCAGCCATTCCGTCGGCTCGCGCATGCGCCGTCGCCTGCTCGACACGCCTGAATCCGGTGTGCTCGGCCGCGTTGCGCTCGCCAACCGTCTAACCCGTGCGGTGCTCGCCTTTACGGCGCTGTTCGCCATCCTTATCGGCAACCTCACCTATGTCCAGGTCATTAAGGCCAAGGACTATCAGGATATGCCGACCAACAACCACACCATCGCCCGCTCCAAGTACATCCAGCGCGGTTCCATCATCACGTCCGACGGCGTGACGCTGGCCGAGTCGCTGCAGCAGGAGGACGGCACCTACGTACGCTCCTACCCCAACGGTAACCTGGCAGCGCACGTGGTTGGCTACGTGAGCCAGCAGTATGGCACCACCGCCATCGAGAGCGTCATGAACGACACGCTCACCGGCTCTAAGGATTACTCCAGCTGGAACAACGCCATCGCGTCGCTCGCGGGGCAGACCCAGCCGGGCAATACCGCCAAGCTCACCATCGACTCGCGCATCCAGACGGCTGCCGAGCAGGCGCTCAAGGGCTTTAAGGGCGCTGTGGTGGTCATGGATCCGCGCACCGGTGCGGTCCTTGCGTGCGCGAGCTCGCCCACCTACGACAACACCAATATCGATGCGCTGCTCCAGTCGGGCGGCGGCGAGGACGGCTCCATGTACAACCGTGCCATGGACGCGCTGTACACCCCGGGCTCGACCTTTAAGGTCGTCACGCTCTCCGCGGCACTCGAAACCGGCACCGCCAGCCTTACCAGCACGTACCAGGCGCCCGGCTCCATGGACATCGGCAACGCGCCGGTCACCAACTCTGCCAACGAGAGCTACGGCACCATCAGCCTGCAGCAGGCCTTTGCCGTGTCGTCCAACGTCGTCTTTGGCCAGGTGGCCAACGAGATTGGCGCCAGCTCGCTCGTCCAGTTTGCCAACGCCTTTGGCTACGGCCAAAAGCTCGGCCAAGATCTGACCTCCGCCGCCTCCATCATGGCCGACCCGTCGCTTATGACCGAGTGGGAGATCGCTTGGGCAGGCGCCGGCCAGCCCGTCGGCATGGATCACACGCCTGGCCCGCAGACCACCGTTATGCAGAATTGCGTGATCGCCGCCGCTATCGCCAACAGCGGCGTGGTCATGGACCCGTTCTTTGTGTCCCAGATACTCGCCCCGGACGGAACCGTGGTTAAGACCACGCAGTCCCGCTCTCTGGGCCAGGCTGTCAGCTCTGCCACGGCCGACCAGGTCAAGCAGGCCATGCTCGCCGTCGTCCAGTCCGGTACCGGCACCGATGCCCAGATTCCGGGCGTCAAGGTTGCCGGCAAGACCGGTTCGGCCGAGACCGGCGGCGCCAACGTCAACTCTATGTTTGTTGGCTTTGCACCTTACGATTCACCCACGGTTGCCATCTCGGTGGCCCTGGAGGATTACGACAAACACGACGTCGAGGCGGCTAAGATTGCCGGTATCGTCCTGACCGCGGCGCTCGCCGCACAGGGAGCGTGATGCCCGTGATCAAAGCGGATACTTGGGGCGCGCCACGGCCGATGAGCTAGCAGCTACGCGCCACACGGCCCCAGCGGCCACACATTTGGTACTACACACATCGTTGAGCGAATAGTTATGTTAGGAGCAGGAATGGAACAGAGGGTCCTCGGGGGAAGATACCTCCTCAAGGATAAGGTGGGAACGGGCGGTATGGCGACCGTCTACCGCGCACAGGATCAGGTCCTCGACCGCACGGTTGCCGTCAAGATCATGCTTCCGCAGTATGCCGGCGACGCCACCTTCGCCGCTCGCTTTAAGCAGGAAGCCCAGGCAGCTGCCGGCCTGTCCTCCCCCTATATCGTGGGCGTCTACGACTGGGGCAAGGACGGCGACACCTATTACATCGTCATGGAGTACCTGCGCGGTACCGACCTTAAGAGCGGCATCAAGAGCCACGGCGCCCTCGATCCCAAGAAGGTCGCGCAGATCGGCTCGCAGATCAGCTCCGCGCTTTCGGTCGCACACAAGCACGAGATCATCCACCGCGACATTAAGCCGCAAAACATCATGGTGCTGCCCGACGGCAACATCAAGGTAATGGATTTTGGCATCGCACGCGCCAAGAACAGCCACCTCACGCAAGACAACAACGTGCTGGGAACTGCCCACTACGTCAGCCCCGAGCAGACCCGCGGTCAGGACCTCGGCCCCACCTCGGATATCTACTCGCTGGGCGTCGTGATGTACGAGTGCGCCACCGGCCGCGTGCCCTTTGACGGTGATGACGCCATCTCGGTCGCACTCAAGCAGGTCAACGAGCTGCCTATTCCGCCGAGCCAGATCAACTCCGGTGTCGACGCCGACCTTGAGCGCATCATCCTCAAGTGCATGGAGAAGGACCCGGCAAACCGCTTCCAGACCGCTGACGAGCTGCGTCAGGTGCTCAACAGCTACCTGTCCGGTCGTGCCGTCAACATCTCGGAGCCCACGCGCATCATCGGTGCCCCCGGTGAGCTGGGCGCCACCAAGACTCGCGAGCTTTCCGATCAGACGCGCGCCATGGTGCGTCCCGTCTCGGGCGTGAGCGGCCAGAATACCGCCCGTAGCTCGGTTTCGGGCTCCACCGGCTCCTACGAGGTCGAAAAGCCCAAATCCAACAAGAACAAGATTATCGCCGCCGTGGTGGCAGCTGTTGCCGTCATCGGCATCGTGATGGCCTTTGCCACAGGACTCTTTGGCGGCGAGCAGGTCCCCGTGCCCGACGTGCTGGGCAAGGACCAGCAGACTGCCGTCGAGCTGATCAAGGAAGCCGGCCTCGAGGTCGGCACCATCGACCAAAGCTACAACGACGATGTCGACGAGGGCAAGGTCGCCGAGCAGACGCCCAACGGCCACACCAAGAAGGCCAAGGGCACCAAGGTGAACCTGGTGATCTCCAAGGGCCCCAAGCCCTCCGAGAAGGTTGAGGTTCCCCGGCTTGTCGGCCTGACCAAGGACCAGGCAGAAGCCGCGCTGGCAAGCGTTGGCCTGAAGGGCAACGCCTCCGAGGAGGCCAACGAGGCCGATGAGGGCCAGGTCTTTGAGCAGGGCACCGAAGCCGGTAAGGAAGTCGCGAAGGGCACGACCATCTCGTACAAGGTCTCGAGCGGCCCGGATACCACGTCCGTCCCCGACCTGACCGACATGACCGAGGCCCAAGCGCGCAACGCCCTCGATATGGCAGGCTTCGGCGTCGACGTGAGCTACCAGGAGAACGACTCGGTTACCGAGGGCACCGTGATCAGCTGGAACCCCAGCGGCAAGCAGAAGCCCGGCGCCACGATTACCGTCGTCATTGCCAAGAAGTCCGGCAAGGCCTCCGTCCCGGGCAACCTATACGGCAAGAGCATTTCCGCCGCCGTTACCGCGCTCAACAACGCCGGTTTCTATAACATTGGCTTCTGTGACCAGAACGGCAATCCCGTGAGCGGTAACGAGGATGCCACCGTTACGGGCGTCTCCCCCACCGGCAAGCAGTCCACCGACAGCACGATTACGCTGACGGTCGCACTTTCGGGCTCGGGTTCGGGCTCGGGCACGGGCGACGATTCCGGTACGACCAACTAAGTCGCCACCCCACCGCTCATTTCGGCTCTCGCCGCAAACATATTCGCTCACAGGCGCCCGCTTGCTCCCCCAGCAAGTGGGCGCTTCGTTTTTGACATGGCATGAACCAGAAGAGCCCGGCACCGTTGCGGTACCGGGCTCGGCAAATCTCTGGTGCCCCCGGGCGGATTCGAAAACTCCCCCCGCGGGGAAATGAGTGACGCGGGTGTCGACGGTCCGAATCCGGCCTTTAGACCAGAAGAGCCCGGCACCGTAGCGGTACCGAGCTCGATATTTCTCTGGTGCCCCCGGGCGGATTCGAAAACTCCCCCCGCGGGGAAATGAGTGACGCGGGTGTCGACGGTCCGAATCCGGCCTTTAGACCAGAAGAGCCCGGCACCGTAGCGGTACCGAGCTCGATATTTCTCTGGTGCCCCCGGGCGGATTCGAACCGTCGACACCCGCTTTAGGAGATATGATTTAATGCTACCCCCTACTATTCATCAAGCATCATTGAACACCATATAACCGCAGATAAACATAGCAGTTTGTGTCTTTTACCTCCGGTAGCTGCGCCTACGCTTTTACAAACATATTACTAACAGCTTTAGCTAAACTGCACTCAATGAATTGTTGAAAACTATTCAAAGAAACGGAGTGCAAAGATGTCAGAACAGCCACTAATTAGCGGAAGAGGCACGTGTTGGAAAGACAAGAGATCACCTAACACCTATCGCTATTATTTTTCCCTTGGGGTCAAGGACCCTAAGACAGGGCGTTACAAACGATCCCCAACTTATACGGTTCGTTGCAAGACTAAAACAGAAGCTAAGGCTGCAATGCAGGCCAAGCTGGCTGAAATCAACTCCTCTGGCACGATCACTAAAACTAAAAAGCCCACTTTGCTTGCGTCCTACTGCTGGGCCTTTCATGAAAATAGGGACACCGAGCTTGCGCCAACGAGCTATGAAAGAGAAGCGTACGATTGCAGGCATATCGAAGACCTATTCGGCGCGTTTCAGACAATTGAGGGGCTAACTCCCGATCTAATCGAAGAAACATATGCCGAAGCTCGTCGTACGGGAAAATACAAACCATCTGAGCTTGTACGAATCAATGCGAAACTGCGCCAGATTCTGTCGAATGCAGTCGCAAAGAGAATAATTGACCGAAACCCCTGCGCTACCGTTCATGTTCGCAGACCACGCAACAAAAGAGAATCACTGACAATCGAGCAAGTAGCTACCCTATGCACACATCTTCAACACATTGAGCTCACCGCCGAAGCTGTTGGTACGCTAGTACTAGTGTATACGGGTATGCGAAAAGGCGAGATGCTGGGCCTCGAATGGCGCGATTGGGACCCTGCCAATAAAACCTTGAAAATTGACAGGCAGTACACCAACGATCATGAACTGAGGGCACCCAAGTCACAAGAAAGCCAACGCAAAATCCCCGTTGGAGAAACCCTGGCCGAACGTCTTCAATCATGGTCAGCCATACAAAAAGAGCTCCTGGCCTCTCTGGGGCTGTCCCAGACTGGCAGCACTCCCATCATTAGCGATATTGCTGTCGAGCAAGGGGTCCCTACTGTCTGTCACATGAAGAACTACATCTTCAACCATTGGTTTCGCGATTTCGCAGTTAGCTGCAATCTTGGAATCTATGAGCCGAATAATTCGACTGGCGGAAAACTATATAAGGGCATCTGCCCGCATCAGCTCAGGCATTGCGTAAGCACTTTTATGCTGGCGAACGGATCGGACGTTAGAAGCGTGCAAGGTATTCTTGGCCACGCGGACCCCAATATCACGCTCAAAACGTATACAAGCCTCGTTCAACAATCAGAAATAAAAGCAGTTAAAGGCTACGAAGACTTCATCAACGCCTATATACAGAGAAGCGAGAAATAGCATGTTTTTCATTCATCGTTTTATTCATAATATTACGGTACTATAATACCGTTTCCGCAGGTAGATGCTATATTTGATTGACAACTAATGAGTTTTAATACATGCTAAAGCTGTCAGATGGCTACGCATGTAGTCATAGAAACCGGCCCCCCCAAGTGCTTATGAACCTGGTAAGTCTTACAAGCACAGGGAGGGCCCTCATTGAAAGGATAGCTCATCATGGCTACTCCAAAGATTAGCACTCAGGCGTCCACACCGACTTTCCCCACTGGTGCCGCTCAGTGCGATCGGTTGCTCCGCGTTAACGATATCCGCGAACTCACTGGCTGGAGCGAAAACACCGCACGCAAATTCATGCGCGAGTCCGGCAAGCTCATCCAAATCCATCGCTCGAATTACATGTTTGAAAGCTCGTTTTATGAGCTTTTCAAGCAGCTTGAAGGTCGTACCGCCCACCTTGACTAGGTGGTAAACATGAGCGAGCTACCGTCAATTTCCGACATATTCAACGATGATGTTACCGAGCAACGAAAGATTATAGAGAAAATGGATAAAGCTATTTTTATTTCAGTGCCCGAGTGGGCGTGCTGCGTCACCACCGTTGCCGCCGAGCGTCTCATCCTCGGCCTCGTATGGAAGTTTGGAAAACCTTCCAAAAACAAACGGCCCATGGGCTTTTGCGCTAGAAGCAAATGGATTGAGGATCACTACCACTTGAGCAAGAACACGATATCCCGAGCCTATACTTCTCTAAAGGATAAGGGGTATATTCAAAAAACTGGTGATGGCAGCTGGATGCTTAATTACGCTGCAATCTACCGCGCCGCGATCGAAAACGCTTGGGAGCCCCCGAAATCTTAAGTCCACAGCCCGACTATCGACGTGGGCTTCTGTCAAACAACCGAGTTAAAAACCACTGAGCCAGAATCCGCTTCAATAGAAGAGGATTCTGGCTCAAATGATATCCGACCATTCACGCAGCATGTCTACCGCAATCTGGCAAGAATCGAGGACGGGGAAACCGTCATCGAGGTCGTGAAGGTCGGTAATCGCCAGGCGTCTACAAAAACATGCCGCGGATGTAAAATGAAGCAGGGTCGAACCGAAACAGTTCCCGGACAATTGGCGTCCGGCCAGACACTTCGATTCGACCCTTTCTCATACCTGCATCTAAAATACTCCCATAATCATTCTCGACATCTATAACGCCATCACTCTCCCGCCACCAGCACGTCGTAGGTGCTATTTTCAACGAATCGATATGACCGCCCATTCATGTTCTTTAAGGCACGTGATACCATGAAAACGTGCGGTATTTCTCCAATCGAAAACCTGCGTGAACGTATGACTTGAGACGCTTTTAGAACTCACCAAGCGCAGGACAAACACAACTCAACAGCGGCCGCGTATTTGTTCCCAGCCGTACGGCATGGCGGAGCCATGCCCATTGTTGATTGGAGTGCCGCACGATGACAGACAACCCGAACGACAGAAAAATCAGCGAGACGCCCGGCGTGAAGGACGTCCTCGATGAGGCCGCCGAGCAGATTGAAAAGGCTTGGCGAGAGAAGCTGCTGCGCGAGACCGCCGATCTCAAGACCGAGAACGCGCTGCTCAGGGCCCAGCTCGACAAATTCAACCGCAAGCTCGCCGAGGCGACGGATCGGAATGAAAAAATTGAGGCCGACTGCAATGAGCGGATTGCCTTTATAGAGGAGAAGTTCGAACTCGATACCGCGAGTCTCGAACTCGAGAACAACGAGCTCCACGCCGCGGGCGTCAGGCACCTTTCCCGTGCTAAGGGGCTCGGCAGGCAGGTCGCCCAGCTCCACGCCGAGGCTGAGGCCATGGCCGATGAGATCGAGCGACTGCGCGGCGAGCGTGACGCTGCGTTGAAAGCCCAGGCCGAGCTGAGCGATGCGCTACTGGCCCAGCGCGACCTGATGGCCGAAGTCGCCGCCCTCAAGGACCGCCTCGCCGCCTCCGAGCGGCGGGCGACCGTGGCCGAGGCCAAGGTCGAGGTCATGACCAAGATGAGGGGCGAGTAGTCCCGCGCCCTTCCTGTCAGGTAACTGATTTCTAGAAACCTTCTAGAGCGCTTTTAGAAGGTTTCTAGAACCGGGCGCAGCATCTTCGATCGGCACGATGTCTCGGTAGATAAGGCGATGCCTGGTGTCGCACCATTTATCGCGATGGTAGTGACCGAAGAACCAGACGCGGTAGCCGAGCCGTCCGTCGAGCTCACCCAGGAAGGTTTGCAGCGGATCCCCGCGGTACTCACGTCCGCGTTCGCGACACAGCCCCTCAGCAAGGGCAGCCGGAGCCTCGTGAGTCACAACGTAGTCGACCTTCCAGCCCACGCGGTCGAGCGAGGAACGGCAGTGTTCCGTCTCTTTCTCGCTCGGCATCTCCTCAGGCCACCAGCTCCTCCCCTCCTTGCGATACTGCCTGTCGTTGCTCGCGGCGCCGCCCATGGCAAGGACTGTGAGCCCGTCGATATCGAACACCTCTCCGCGCATCAGGTGCAGCACGTGCGGTCGTGCCTCATGGACGAGCCCGCCGTTCCACTCCCGCACCGGCAGCCCGGCCAGGGCGTGGTGGTTCTCATGGTTGCCGTCTACGAAACACGTGGTCCAGGGCTTCGACTCGAACCAGTCGAGCCAATACCTCTCAGCATTCGAGCCGTCCCAGACAAAGCCGAAGTCGCCGGCCACGATCACCGCGTCATCGCGCGTCAGGGTCCGGCCCAGCGGCCAATTTTTGAATGCAAACCGGCTGGACCCGTACTCGGCCCTGCCGTGCACGTCGCCTGTCACATAGACCGTCATCAGTACGCACCCCACGGCAGGAGTTTGTCCCCGAGCCTCACGATCCGGTCATACAGCACCGTGTGCCGTTCGTCCGGATTGCCGTCTCGGTGAAAATGGCCGTAATACCAGCGCTTGTAGTCCAGGCGGTCCTCGAGCTCGTCGAGGAATCCGGTCAGCCGGTCCACATCGGGGCGTTCCCAGCCTGGGTCCGGGTAGAGCGTCGGCGAGAGCATGCGCGCGGCGCAGGTATGGGTGATGACGCAGTCGACCTTCCAGCCGACCTCGTCGAGCTTTGCCCGCGCGGCATCGAATTCGCGCTCATCCGGGAGCTCCTGAGGCCACCAGCTGGAATACGGCACGCGGTATTCCCTGTCCACGCTCGTGGCACCGCCCATGGTGAAGATTGTCGAACCGTCGAGCTCGAAGACCTCGCCGCGCGTCAGGCGCCGAATGGGCGAGGTGTCCGACAGGCGCTGCGTCAGCCCGCCATGCCACGGCTCCATGGGGCGCTCCTCCCAGTGATCGAAGCGCTCGTGGTTGCCGTCGACGAACAGTACCGTGTAGGGGCGCGATTCCAGCCAAGCGATGTCGGCGCATTCCTCGGCAGAAAAGCCCCACGGAAAGCCAAAGTCACCGGCAACGATGAGATAGTCGTCGCTGGTAAGACTGTCGCCAAGCTCCCAGTCGCGGAGCTTTTGCATGTCGAGCCCACCGTGGATGTCGCCCGTCACATAGACCGTCATCGGATCGCCTCTTCCCTCTTGTACGCCGCCAGCTCGCGCTCGACCTGCCTGTCGCCGGTCTCGTTGACCCACCAGGGCCATTTCACCCGGCCGCACGGCTCGTCGACTCCGGCGAACCATTCCCTCAGCTCATCGAGGCTCACCGGGGAGTGCCCGTTGGCATCGCAACCGACGTCGTAGCGCAGAAGGCCCTGCTTGCGGTTGAACTCGTTGTACGCGCCGCCGCTGCTGTGGATGTGCCCGTGGAGGTGCCACGATCCATGGCTCATGCCCTGCCAGTCGGCCATGGGGTAATGGCTCAGGACGATCTTCTGCCCGTCGATCTTGAGCACGCAGATCGGCGGCTCCACGGTGAAGGCGCCCGCGACCGCCGGCTGGGTCCAGTCCTTGTCGTGGTTTCCCGGGACGAGGTGGATGCGCCTGCAGGCGATCCGCTTGCGCAGCCCGTAGGCGTCCTGGGCGGTCATCTTGAATGAGAAATCCCCCAAGATGTAGAGCTCGTCGTCCACGGCAACCTTGCCGTTGATGTTGTCGACGATGGCGTCGTTCATCTGCCAAATCGTCTCCCACGGGCGGTCGGTGAACTTCAGCACGTTCTCATGCCCGAAGTGGGTGTCGCTGGTAAACCAGATCATATTTATGTCTCCTTTTATCGCTAAAAAACGTTCTCCTTCGAGGTCAGGAGACGTTTTATGAGCGACATGAGGTGCATATCCCTCATGTTTCAAGCTCCAATCTGCCGGATTTGCCCAACTAAAAGTTTACGCCCACGCGCCCACGCGCGAACGGTCGATAATCAAGGCCCACGCGCGAACAGGATTTGATTTTTGAAATATGGACGAATTCCTCGTCAGGAGGGTAAAATGGTGCCGACGGCAGCCCAAGTTGTAGAGAGCTGGGCAGAGCCGTTGCTTAATGAAGTTGGGTCATCGTCTTAGCGACGGTGGCCTTTCTTTTTGGGCTTCGAACCCTGCTTGAGTGCCTTGGAAAGGCCGACAAGGGCCGTGAGGAGCGAGACCATAGCGGTCAGGAGCTTCACGAGCTCGGTGAAATCGGTCATGGGCATCACCTCCCATCAAATGGAGGGCTCTGCCCGGCACGAGTGCTGCCGACAGCAAGGACGATTCTATCAGAGCGGCTGACTCCCGCCGATCAATTCATACTCCTCACCCTCGCCGAATTGCGAGCATGAAAGAATCGGCACTGGATGGCAGCGCGCTAGGGCACCGACGATAGGCTTTCCAAAACTAGCGAGGCGTGTCTCCGCGCGAGTAGTCAGCGCGGTCGACGACGCGGTCGTCCAGCTGCCTCGACACAGCGCCGCCGCCGTGCGCCTGGCCCGCGGCGCGAACGCGGTCGTCACCGGCATCGGGAACGGCGCCGGCGTAGCGGTTGCGAATCTCCCTTGCGTAACCGCGACGCGCAAGAAGCTCATCGCGAACCGCCGGATCTTCGAGCAGATCGTCATCACACTTCGGTGCGATGAACTTCGGGAACGAGTTGTAGGCGACGCCCTTGCTCGCCTTCGCCTGCTCGACCCACGCCGAATACGCCTTCTTAAGCCGTTGGATGTAAATCTCACAGCGCTTCTCGTATGGAAGGGCTCGCTCTGCTTCCAGCACGTTATTTTTGAAGGCCGCCTCGAGCTGCTTGATCGCGAACCGCCCGTCAAGACGGGTCAGGTTGAAAGTGCACTTCGGGTTGCCGGCCTCCTTGATATCGAGATCCGTCGCATAGACTCGGTTGTTCTTGATGAAAATGTCTACGCCCCATGAGGCAAGTAATTTTTTGAACTGCTCCATATTCTTCGGGTGGTAGTCGTTGATTGCAATATGGATCAGCTCGCGCAGATTGTTTTTATAACTGTACTCTCCCCGATCGACAATCACCTTTTCAATATCGCGCGGCTGTCGATCTCGAATCTTCGAATTCTTCTTTCCCTTTTCGAGCTGGGCGAGATTCCAGTCCTTATCGAGTTCGCGGACCCATGAGGCGCGTTCGTACTTTCCCTTGCGACCGCCGATGTCGCAACGCTTGCCGGTATCAAGGTTTGTCCGGTTGATTGCCATATGGACCGCGAACCGTTTTCCCGCCTTATCGCTTTCCTCATGCAACGCGAGAATCACTTGTTGATGCGGATAGTGCCTCGCAAGCCATTGCTCCGCGTAGGCCAAACATGCATCGGGGGTCATCTTGCCTCCGTTGCATGAGCATTCTTCCGGAAGGAACGCGAGGATCTGGTGTAGCAGGATTACGTTTTTGGCTCCGGCTCTCGACGGCTTGTCGTGGTGGAAAACCTTTCTGGTTCTATCCATTTTCGAAAACCAGCGATCGCTGTATTCGATGTTCCAGCCACCGCGCACAAGCGCATGTTTTCCGTTGATGTATTTACGGACGTTCTTCGCATACCGTTCACTCGAAACGCTCTTCTGCTTAATGACGGTCATTTTGGTCACCGCCGACGAAATATCGCTTCTCGAGCTCGTCGATGAAACGGTCCAGCTTACGCCCAACTTGGTAAACCTTTTCGAGTGTGCGGAAAACAGCTTTCTCGTTGTACGCGGGAAGCCCCTGGGCGTTCACAAAATACATCAGCTGATTGAGATTCGTTCCTTCCTTCAAGAGCTCGTGATAGATCTTGTCGATCGACGCCCGATCGACATCAATTTTCTCGACATTCCCTTTGAGCAGTACGCGACGTGCATACGCACTGACAGTCATATCGAGGGAATCAGCATTGCTTTCAATTATCTTTTTTTCTTCCGGCGAGACCCGGACGTGAATGTCATCGGTTCGGAATTTCTGGTCAGCGATTTCCGAAAAACCAAAATCGATATCGAGATCGTCGGCATTGCACAAAACGAAGCGGATGAGTTCCGCCTCGCTCATCTCATGTCGCTTTGCGATTGCAGTGATGGCTTTCTTCTCGTCATTTGAAAGAGACGCCTTGACGGTGTGTGGGCGGAGCCTGCTCATGATTCCTCCTCGGAAAACGAATCAGCGATCGGAGAGGCCTCCGATCAAAACCTGCTATGCGATTCGCTTTCCTTTTGATGAGGAACGGCTGGCGTCGTTCCAAAAATGAAGAATCGACTTCGCGATTCTTTATCGCGAAGTTTCAACTTCACAACAACCTTATCGCCGTAGCAGGCGATAAGCAAGGTCTGTGGCGTGGTGTTTTTGGGGTCCGGATGGACCCACAAAAACACCACCCACAGTCATCTTGCAATCGCCTGCTACGGCGATTGGGCGGAGCGCAGCGTAGACACGAAATGAGAGGCCTCGTTTCGAGCGAAAGGCTTCGCGGTGTCGTAGTGTCAGCGAAGACCGTGAGCGGAAGCGAATTTTTAACGCGAAGGATGCTGAGTGTTAGAGATTCGCTGTAGCGAGAGCGGAGCGGTAATGCGAATGCGAGGGATGCAGAGTGTTTGCATTACCGCGCAGCGGACTCCGGGCGAGGGCTGGAACAAGTTGATGGAAGACCTTACCGATTTGCGGAAGGTTTTGCCCGAAGCATCCGGCACCGCCGGATTCTTTTGGAACGGCCTCTCGTTTGATTGCTTTCCTATCGTTTGCTCCCAGATTGGGCGTCTAAAAAAGGCGGCCGAACCGGCCGCCCACAAATAAATATTCACCGAACGGAAGAGGAGAGGAACGATGCACATTACTCCCAGTGGCCGGCGACGTCGACAACCCAATGCTGTCCCGTAGCCTGCTGTTCATAATGTCCCTGATCCTCTTTCGTTTCATAGGAGTCGTTTACGACAGATCCGCCGATGCCGCCGTTTTCGCCATCGTTAATAATCCAAGCATAGGCGGCATCGGATGAATCGAAGGGCCCTACCATAGTGCCACCATGATTGACCCAGAAACGAGGATGACGAGTGTATACCACATTCGGCACCCAAACCTGTCCATAGTCTGTCTCCCAGTGGCCCTGCTCGGCAACCCACTTCTTCTGGCTGCCGCCGTTGGAAGAGGAATTGTTGCTGCCGGAACTCTGCGAATTGCCGGAATTCTGCTTGGACTGGGAAGAATCGCCCTTGTTGTCCGACTTCGAGGAATCGGAAGACTTGTTATCCTCCTTCTTGGAGTCATCGGACTTCTGGTCCTTGCCGTCGGATTCTCTCTTCTCCTCGGTCTTGGCTCCAGAGGTTTGCGTCGCCTTTTCTTCGCTTGGCTTCTTTTTGTCTTTATTCTTCACCGCCGTGGCGGCCCTTTCCGTAGAGCCGCTTCCTTGCTTTGCAACGCTGGCACATCCAAGTTGAGGTGCCGAAAGGCACACCAGAAGCGCAACGATAATAGCCCTTGTTCTCACACCGATCTCCCCGTCCGTGAAACCGGGCGTTGGACACCAGCCGATATCCAACGCCCGACTCGCTTTTACATCTGCTCGCGGCGCTTCTTTTGATCGAGGAAGACGCCGGCTGCCACGAGGACGGTACCGCCGATGACGAACGTCTCGCCGATGAGGCCCGCGCGGTCACCGGTCTGGGCGAGGCTGCCGGTCTGGGCGGTATCCGTGCCGGCGAGGTGCTTCGGGGTGTATGCCGCCTGCTGCTTTGCGGCCTCCTCTGCCTCCTGTCGTGCGATCTCATCGGAAAGCTTCTGCTCCGCCGCGATGCGGTCGGACTTCGCCTGCTCGTAGGCGGCGAGCGCCGTATCATAGCCGGGCTTGAGCCCGTCCACCACAGCCTGCTTCTCGTCCAGGATGACTTTGGCGGGCGCGACCTTGGCACGTGCCTCGACTGCTGCGGCGAAAAGCGCGTTGAGGGCGTCATCCGCGTTCACATCATGGCCGGAAGCGATCGCCGCGCCGGCATCGATGGAGTCCAGCTTCGCCAGCTTGGCGTCTGCCTGCGCCTTCGCCTGTTCGGCGGCAGAGACCAGGGACTCGGCGGCGCCGGCGGCTGCCTTCGCGGCATCGAGCGCGGCCTTGGTGTCATTGACGGCCCTTACTGCATCCTGCTCGCGCTGCTGTGCCTCTGCGAGCTTCGCGGCAAGACCGGTGAGGATGTCGAGGTTCGACTGTGCGTCCTCGAGATCGGTCTGGGAGCCGGTAAGCTTGTCGGCGGCAACGCCGGCGTCGGCCTTTGCGGCATCGACGGCACGCTGGGCATCCGCGAGGGCGCGTGCGGTGTCGTCCGCCTTTTGCCTGGCGGTGGCGAGGACGGTCGCCTTCTCGGCCTGGTCGGCTACCGCCGCGTCGTGGGCGCTCTTTGCGGTATCGACCGCCTTCTTGGCGTCGGCGACGTCCTGGAAGAACTTCGCGAGGTCGGCGTTCGCATCCATGACGTCCTGCTGCTTGGCCTCGGTGTCCGCCTTGGCGGAGTCCAGCTTGGACTGTGCAGTCGTTACGGCTGCGTTGGCGGCATCAAAGGCGACCTGCTTCTGCTGGACGGTCGACTTTGTCGTAACGACTGCCGCGTTGGCGGCATCGAGGTTCGATTTCGCCGCATCCAACCCAGCTCGGGCATCCGTGACGCCCTGCTGCTTGGCGGCGAGATCGGCCTTTGCGGCATCGACGGCACGCTGGGCATCGGTGACGTCCTGCTTCGCGGCATCGACACCTGCCTGTGCGGAATCCACCGCGACCTGCTTCTGCTGGACGGTTGTGGCGGCGCCGGCGGCTGCCTGCTGCTTGGCGGCGAGATCGGCCTTGGCTGCGTCGAGCGCGCTCTTGGCGTTCTTGAGGCCGTTGATATAGGAGGTCAGCTTCTGCTCGTACTCGTCGACGGACATGGGGTTCATGTTCCAACCGGAGCCTGCCCAGCCCAGGTTTGCGGTATCGAAGCTGTCGGTCTGCCAGCCGTTCATGGTTCCCTTGCTGCAGACCGCCATGCCCATATAGCCGATTGCAGGGCTGATGACATGCAGGTAGTGACCGACGGTTGCGGGATATCCTGCAACCTTAAAATGCTGGTTGACATAGGATTCAATCCCGCTATGCGACTTGTAGAAATCTACGGCATCCTTACCGATTAGCCCGGTGACGCCATAGAGCTCCTGAACCGCCTGATCGAAGAAAGCCTTTTCTTGGTCCACCCACTGCGGTTTCGGATCGGTTCCATAGTTCCACGCGAGGTTTTCGCTCGTATCAAACTGCATGGAATGCCCAAACTTGACATCGGAATAGTTCGCGTTGGCAATCGCCGCCGCAATGAGCTTGTACGTGACCTGGAGCTCAGGGAGACCGACGGACTTGCGATACTCGTTGATGGACTTCATGTACGGGATTGCCGCGAGCATGTTGTCGAGACTGGTCGCGTCGAGGCTGTTCCCCACTTCGGTGTAGTCCTTGTATGTGCAGTTCTGGATGATCTCGATGGCTGAATCGGCACCCATGGCACGGAAGAAGCCGATGGCTCCCTGCTTGAGCTGCGCGCCGGCAGAATCGAGTTTCGCCTGGGCCTCGTCGACCTTCTGCTGCGCGGCGGTCACGGCGGCGTCTGCGGTATCCTTTGCGGCCTTGGCGTTCGCGAACTCTACGTCGGCGGCTGCCTTGGCGGACTCGGCGTCCTTGACAGCCTGCTTCGCGGCATCCAGCTTGGCGACGGCGTCGGCATTCGCCTGCTTGGCCGCATCGAGGCCGGCGTTCGCGGCATCGAGTGCGGACTGGGCGGCGTTCACACCGGACGTGGCATCGAGGGCAGTCTGCTGCTTCGCGGAGAGAGCCACCTGGGCATCATTCAGGTCGGCTTGTGCCGTTGCCGCAGCGGACTGTGCCTGCTCGAGCTCGGACTCGCACTGGGACTGTGCCGCTCGTGCGGCGGCGAGGGCTGCCTCTGCGTCCGTGACCTTCTGCTTCGCGGCATCGTACTCCGGACCGCTGGCGCCTGCCTCCGCTACGGCGAGGTCGGCTTTCGCCTTCTCGTAGGCGGCGCTGGCGGCTGCGGCCTTCGCATCCGCCGCGTCCTTGTTCTGCCTGGCTGCAGCGAGGACAGAATCGGCGGAATCCTTTGCAGACTGGGCCGCAACCAGCTTGGACTGGGCATCGGCAAGCGTCGCGTTGGCGTTGGCGAGTTCGGCCTGTGCCCTGCTCACGGCAGCCTGGGCGTCGCGCACGGCCTGCTCGGCGGCACTGATTGCCTCCGGGGTGGCGCCTACGGCATCGGCCTTGGCTTTATCGAGGGCGTCCCTGGCATCCTGGGCCGCCTTGAGGGCGGACTGGTACGCTTCGTCCTTCTCGGATGCATCCGCCTTGGCGTCTGCGAGACCCGCCTTCGCCTGCTCGAGGTCCTTGCCGGCGGCATCGGCGGCGTCCTTGCCCTCCGCGACCTGACGGGCGTACTCGTCCATTGCCGCTCGGTCGGCTGCCGTGCCGGCGCTGACTGCCGAATCGTAGGATGCCTTGGCCTGGTCGCGGGCGGAAGCCGCCTCGTTGTAGGGACCGGCGGCCTCATCGTAGGATGCCTTGGCGGCGTCCTCCTTCGCCTTCGCCTCGTCGACCGCCTTCTGCAGGTCCGCGATGGTCTGTGCGGCGGATTTCGCGCCGACACCGGATGCCGCGCCGGCGTGGGCGGCGATCGGCGACATCACGGCGGGGTGCTGCGTGCCCCCGTCACCGGTCTGGGCGAATGCCGTGAACGGTGAGATGAGGCTCGATCCGGTCATGGCGGCCATGGTCGCCGCGGTGACGGTCAGACGCGCGATCCCCTTCGGGGCATGAATCTTTTTGTTTGGCAGTGTGGCGAAGTGATCGCCGCCGGCAGCGAAATGCTTTCCCTGAGTCATTGTGCTGTTCCATTCCTTTTCCGTGCCCTATCCGACTGGGCATCAGAGTGCTTTCCAATAGAGATAATTATGCGCCTTAACAGGGATTGTTGTATATAGTCCGTTGGCTTTTATACAACAATCCATGACTCTTTTTGTCATGGATATCTCGCCGCTACAACGATCCTTTGGTCTACGCTGCAAAGAATTAAGATCAAAGTCTGGTTACTCTCAAGTACAATTTGCGAATCGCATCGGCATGGACAGGTCTTACTACGCCTCGATAGAGGTAGGACGAAGAAATGTCAGTCTTTCTAACCTCTGTAAAATTGCTAACGGATTCGACATGACAATCGCTGCACTCATGACTGGTGTGACTGAGAAAACGGATTAGTCCATCAATCAATCAGCGAACGCAGTGAGCGAATCAATCGACGGCACAGCCGGCGGCAAGGTCACGGCACGTGACCGCGCAGCGAGCTTCGCGAGCGAAGGGGGACAGCATCGCTGTCCCTATTCTTTATCGGCGGCGTAGCCGGCGGCAAGGACACGGTACGTGGCCGCGCAGCGAGCTTCGCGAGCGAAGAGGACGGCATCGCCGTCCCTATATCTTTATAGTATATTTCTCTATTAATTGGTTTCACCAAAATGGGTATTGCGCAAGCTTCTGAACAGGCGTTTTTATCAAAAACTCAAAGCAGCCGAATCATCAAAATGGTGAATTTTTCTACCCAAATTGAGGAAGCGCTTCACCAAAATGGAACCGACTAACGGCTGTTGAAAACTTTTTATCCCCAAAATGGTGATTTCCTGTTTTCAGTGGAAAACTCGGTAAGTTAAATTATTTACTTACCAGATTTACAAACAAAAGCAGTTCTTAACCCTAAAACCAGAACAGGTCAGAAGCAAAATTAACTCCTGACCTGCGATTTTTCTGGTGCCCCCGGGCGGATTCGAACCGTCGACACCCGCTTTAGGAGAGCGGTGCTCTATCCCCTGAGCTACGGAGGCATGTTGTACTAGTGTAGCAGATTTGCGCCACCACCATGCAGCGCATAGCCACTCTTCGAGATAGTCGTCTGCGACGTTCTTTAATGACTAGTCGTTTAAGAGCGTCGCAGGCGACTACCCAACGACTAGTTGCCTTTGTGGAAAAGGTTCTTGATGACGGAGGGGATGCTCTTGGCGCCCTTGGCCGTCACATCGATAAAGTCGGGCGAACGAACGAGCTTGTCCTCGTCAATGTACTTACGCACCGCGCGAAGCGTTTCCTTGTCATTGCGCGTCGAAAACGTAAAGTGGCCATTCTCTTTGGTAAAGATGGCAAAACGCGTAATCTTCTTGGTGCCGCGCAAAACCTCGGCGGCAATATAGTCGACCTCGTCCCACGGGATTTGGATATAATCCTCGGGATTACGCTCGTTATAGTACTCAAACGCCTTATTGCCCACCATCACGTTACCGTGACTGGTAAGCCCCATCAGGCAGGTTGCCGGCGTTGCCAGATCGACCGTGCTGTTCTGAGATTGCGCCATACGCGCCTCGCCCTCCAATAAAAACAATCGGACCGCACCCAGTGTACCCACCGGGTGCGGTCCGTTTCAATGGCTCAAAAGCCCTTGCCTAGCAACTCTCGGTCTTAAGCCGAAGCGTGCTTACATGAAGCCGCAGACGCGACCGATGATGCCGACGGCGAAGAGAGCCAGGATGATGACAATCGGGCTGACCTTCTTCTTGAGGAGCTTGCAGACCAGAAGGGTCAGGCACACGGCGGCAAGGCCGGGGATGAGCTGATCGAGGTTGGCCTGAAGCGTGGTGACCTTCACCGGGTCGAGTGCGGTGGCACCGACAGAGCTGTACATCGACAGCGCCTGCTTGATGCCCTCAGAACCGGCGGGTAGGTTGGCCCAGTCGATATAGGCGCCAGCAGACTGCGTGACCTTGGAGACGACCGGGGTGAAGGAGATGGACACCCAGCGCTCGACCAGGGCGCCGATGATGAACATACCCAGGATGGAAGCACCCTCGGTGACCTTGCCCATCAGACCGCCGGAGAGGTCCTTGGCGATGGAGGAGCCGACCTTGTAGCCAAACTCCTGCGTGTACCACAGGAAAGCGTAACGGATGATGTTCCACGCGAAGAAGAACAGCAGCGGGCCGGCGATGCTGCCGGACAGGGCCAGGGAAGCGCCCAGTGCGCCCAGAATCGGGCGAAGGGTGAACCAGAAGGCGGGGTCGCCGACGCCGGCGAGCGGGCCCATCATACCGACCTTGACGCCCTGAATGGCGACGTCGTCAATCGGAGCACCGTTGGCGCGCTCCTCCTCGAGGGCGAGGGTAACGCCAATGACGGGGGCGGAAACATAGGGGTGGGTGTTATAGAACTCCAGGTGGCGCTTAAGAGCGGCAATCTGGTCATCCTTGCTGGTGTAGAGCTTCTTGATCGCAGGGATCATTGCGAAGCACCAGCCGCCGTTCTGCATACGCTCGTAGTTCCACGAGCCCTGAAGGAACTGATGACGGAAGCAAACCTTCTTACGGTCAGCCTTGGTGAGCTGAATCTTGTTCTCTGCCATATGTATCACTCCCCTCCTACTCGTAATCGTTCAGAATGTCGCCGAGCGGGTCACCGGAGCCACCGCCCATGCCGCCACCCTGCTTGGCCAGATCCTTAAGGCCAAGGTAGATGAGGGCAAGGGAGATGCCGATGAGGCCAAGGGCGATCAGCGTGAGCTGAGGGATGGCAGCAAGAACAAAGCCGAGGATGAAGAACGGCCAGGTCTCCTTGGTGGCCATCATGTTGATGACCATGGCGTAACCGACGGAAGCGACCATGCCGCCGCCGACAGCCATGCCGCCGGACAGCCAATCGGGCATAGCGTTAAGCGCGTTGGTAACGGCCTCGGCCGGGATGATGCACAGAAGTACTGCCGGGATGGCGATACGAACACCCTGCATGAGGATGCCGGCGTACTGCCAACGCTCGATGCCGGCGAAGTCGCCCTTCTCGGCGCAGGCGTCCATGCCGTGAACCATAGCGGTAGCCAGGGTACGGCAGATCATGGTCAGGAACAGACCAGCGACCGACAGCGGGACGGCGACGGCGATGGCGGCGGTAACGGCCTTGGCCGAATCGGTGGCGCCACCGTTGAGGGCGAGCACCATGATGATCGAAGAAGCGACCGAGGCCAGAGCGGCGTCAGGCGCGACGGCGGCGCCGACGTTAGCCCAGCCAAGGGCCATCATCTGGAGCGAACCGCCCAGGAGGATGCCCTCCTGAAGGTGACCGGTTACGAGACCGATAAGCGTGCATGCCACGAGCGGCTGATGGAACTGGAACTCATCCAGAATGCCTTCCATACCGGCAAGCAACGCGACAATCGCAACAAGCAGAATAGTGATTGCAGACATGTATCGGACCCTCCTTTACTATGCTTGAGCGGCCAGTTCGGCCTTAGCTTTCTTCAACATGGCGTCGAGATCCTCGGAGGAATCCGAAGGAACCTTGCGGACCTCGAACTTGACGCCCTTGGCCTTGAGAGCCTCGATGGTCTTGACATCGTCATCGCCCATAGCGACAGCGTTGGTGACGACGACCTTGCCCTTGGAGTGGGCCATGGAACCAATGTTGGCTTCCTTGATGTCGACGCCGGCCTCGATGGCCCTGAGCAGATCCTGCGGGTTCTCGAACAGCAGCATCGCCTTGGTGTCGCCAAAGCGCGTGTCCTTGACGACCTCGGCCATCTTCTTGATAGGCACGACGTTGGCGTGGACTCCCGGAGGGGCAGCCTGCTCGATCATGGTCTTGCGGAGCTCGTCGTGAGCAACGCCGTCGGAAACCACGATGATGCGGTTGGGGTTGATCTGCTTGGTCCACGTGGTGGCCACCTGACCATGAAGCAGACGGGTGTCGATACGGACGTGGGCGATCTTGATGTGCCCGTCGCCGATGACCGTTCCCGGAGGGATGGCGCCTGCAGGAGCAGCGGCGGCCGCAGCCGGCTTCTTCTCCTCGGGCTCCAGAGACTCGGGCTTGACGCGCACGCCAGCCTTAGCCTCAGTCACGAGATGTTTTGCGATCGCATGTGCAGTGTTCTTTGCGTCAAAGCGCTGCGAATATGCCTCGATGAGCATAGGCAGGTTGACACCGGTGACGATAGCCCAGGAATCATGGCCCTCGATGAGACCGCTGATCTGGTTGAAGGGCGTGCCGCCCCACAGATCAACGAGGAAGAGCACCTGCTCCTGGTCCTCGAAGGAAGCGATTGCTTCCTCGACCTTGGCACGGAAGTCGTCGGGGCCCATGCTCGGCTCGAGCGAGACCACGGCAACAGACGGCTGATCGCCAAAGACCATCGAGCCCGTCTGCTTGATTCCAGCCGCCAAGTCACCATGGCTAGCAAGAACAATACTTACCATCACATAACCTCCTTTTTGTCTACGTATTTCCTACACGACAATAAAGGAGTATACCTGTTCGCCTTGTGGATTTATAGCTAAATTCGCAAACGGTTGCATTATTTGTTTAAACGTCTAAGTTTGTTACAAATTGATTACGTTGCTGATTTACAGCTCATTGCCTACTAAAACGTGATTTCCCAATTACTTTCACAGATATATACAGACACTCTGTTCATTAACGCCGTTTTAAGGTTAATCCCAATGCGCCTGCGTGCCGCTATTTTGTTTAAACAGACATAACTTGACTAATTGTATAACTTATGCTCTAGCGCAAGTAGTCGTTGGGTGTTCCTATAGTTTTGTCAACCTTCGACGCTACTCCCGGTAGGGCACCCGGTCGCGCATCACGGCGTATATCGCCCTGAGCCGCCTCCTCGCGACGGCCTTGAGCGCCCGCCCGTGCCCCATGCCCCGCGCCCTGCAGGCCCGGTAGTACTCGCCGTAGCGCCCCGACGACCTCACCAGGCTGTTGCACGAGAAGATCAGAAGAGACTTGAGCCTCGCGTCGCCGCGCCTGGACGCCCTGACCGACCTCACCGACGTGCCGGAGCTCCTCACCCTCGGGGCTATGCCGCAGTACGAGGCCAGGTGGTCGTGGTCCGGGAACCTCGCGATGTCGACCGACACCGCGAGCTGCGCCGCGGTCCTCGGGCCGATGCCGGGCACGGTGAGCAGGCACGCGTAGGTCTCGTCGCCCTCGAGCAGCGCCGCCGTCTCGGCCTCGAGGGCCCCGGCCTCGTCGAGGGCCTCCGATATCCGGGCGGCCAGGAACCTGACCTGCCTGTTCTCGGCCTCGACGAGCGCCGGCGGGGGCGCGGTGGAGGCGGCCGCGGCCTCCCCGGCGGCCTCGGCCCGCGGGCCCCCGGCCCCGGAGCGGGCGATCCCCCACGCCCCGCCGAACCCGGCGAGCAGCTCCAGCCACCGCCGGTCCGACAGGTCGACCGCGGCCTCGAGGGCCGGGCAGGACTCGAGCAGCACCGCGCGCAGGCGGTTCTTGTCCCTGGTCGCGCAGGCGACGACGTGGTCGCGCTGCGACGAGAGGGCGCGGGCGGCCTCGAGGGCCTCGCCGCGGCCCGGGACCCCCGACAGGGAGTCCGGCACGCCCAGGGCGGTCCGCGCGATCACCGCGGCGTCGCGCTCGTCGGTCTTGGCCTCGCCGGCGAACAGGCCGGCGGCGCGGCTGGCGGCGAGGCCGGGCAGGTAGGCGACCGCCAGCCCCGCGGCGCGGGCGCGCCGCACGGCGAGGGACCCTATGTTGCGGAACTGGTCGACCACGACGAGCGTGCCGGCGGGCGCGGAGGCGAACAGCGCGTCGAGCTCGGCCTCCC
>CAUGTZ010000012.1 GCA_959602645.1 uncultured Collinsella sp.
CATGACCAGAAGGTCTATGCCGTCCTCTTTTCATGCCAATTTGTTCGCTCTGGTGGGCGCTCGCTGTCGGTGCCAAAACATCGACATTGCCATGATCCAGACCTGCTAAAAGATAGTCGTTGGGGACGTTCTTGTTTGACTGGTCGTTTAAGAACGTCCCCAACGACTACGTAGCATGAGAGTGGATAATCTCCCGGTATGAGCCCATATTCATGCTCAAGGTGGGAGATTATCCACTCTCGTTTCGTTTGTTGATTTCGATGCCTACATTTGTAGGAACAGTTCGTGGAGGCGGGTGTCTTCGTCGAGTTCGGGGTGGAAGGTTACGCCGAGCTGGTTGCCCTGGCGCGCGGCGACGATACGGCCGTCGACTTTCGCTAAGGCCTTTGCGTCGCCGTGGACCTCGACGATGCGGGGCGCGCGGATAAACGTCAGTGGCACTTCACCGTCGATGCCGGCTAGCTGCCCCTTGGTTCGAAAGCTGCCGAGCTGCCTGCCGTAGGCATTGCGCTCGACAAGTACATCCATGGTTGCCAAAAGCGGCGTGCCCTTATCGTCATGGGCGGCAAGGTCGTGAGCCAGCAGAATTAGGCCGGCACAGGTGCCCAGGACGGGCATGCCTTCAGAGATGCGGGCACGAAGCTCCTCGAGCATGCCCAACTCATCAAGCAGCTTCCCTTGAACGGTAGACTCGCCGCCGGGAAGTACCAGACGGTCAAAGTCCTGCTTCAAATCAGCCGCCTGCCTCAGCTCAATACAGTGTACGCCCAGCTCGGATAGTCTTGTCTCGTGCTCGACAAAAGCGCCTTGGACCGCCAGCACGGCGACCGTCTGGTCTGCATAATCGCTCATGTGCGATCCTTTCTGCTGGACTAGCGCCCGCGCTCTTCCATGATAATCTCGATCTCGTCGGCGTTGATGCCCACCATGGCCTCGCCCAGGTCCTCCGAAAGCTCGGCGATGAGCTTGGCATCGGTGAAGTTTGCCACGGCCTTGACGATGGCGGCTGCGCGCTTGGCGGGGTCGCCGCTCTTAAAGATGCCCGAGCCGACAAAGACGCCTTCGGCGCCCAGCTGCATCATCAGCGCGGCGTCGGCGGGGGTCGCTACGCCGCCGGCGGCAAAGTTCACAACGGGAAGCTTGCCCGTGGCATGGACCTCGCGCACCAGCTCGACCGGAACCTGCAGTTGCTTGGCTGCCTCAAAGAGCTCGTCGTTGCGCAGGGCAACAACGTCACGGATCTGCTTTTGGATCTTGCGCATGTGACGCACGGCCTGAACGACGTCGCCCGTACCCGGCTCGCCCTTGGTGCGAATCATCGTGGCGCCCTCGGCAACACGGCGCAGTGCCTCGCCCAGATCGCGGGCGCCGCAGACAAACGGCACGTCAAACTGGGTCTTGTCGATGTGATAGACATCATCGGCGGGGGAGAGGACCTCGGATTCGTCGATGTAGTCGATTTCGATGGCCTGCAGGATCTGCGCCTCGACAATGTGGCCGATGCGGCACTTGGCCATAACGGGGATGGAGACAGCTTTTTGGATGCCCTTGATCATCTTGGGATCACTCATGCGCGAGACGCCGCCTGCGGCGCGGATGTCGGCCGGGATGCGCTCGAGCGCCATGACGGCGCAGGCGCCCGCCTCCTCGGCGATGCGTGCCTGCTCGGGCGTGGTGACGTCCATGATGACGCCGCCCTTGAGCATCTGCGCGAGCTCGCGATTGAGTTTGACGCGATCGGCTTTGCTGGTCTGTTCTGCCATGGTTGCTCCCTTGGTTGGCATGTGCATTGCTTGACGGAACATCCTATCGGGGAGCTGGGTATGGCGAAATACTCAGTTTTCGAGATAATAACAAGGTCAGAGTAATATCAGATTGAATGACTCGATAAGGTCAGGTGACAAACTCATGCTTGACTATAATTTGGAAAACCGCGGCGAAGCATCGCTCTATGAGTATGTTTACCAGCAAATTCGAGATGATATCGTTGCTGGACGCATTGCGGCGGGGGAGCATCTTCCGTCTAAGCGCGCCTTTGCCAGTCATCTGGGAATCAGTGTCATTACTATCGAGAATGCATATAGCCAGTTGCTTGCCGAGGGCTATATTTGCTCAATGCCGCGTCGTGGCTACTACGCTTGCGAACTTCCGGATGCACCGGTTTTGGCTTCGGCTGCGGAGGACATCGACCGAGATGCTGTCCCTGTTGGTCCCAGCGCGCATGATGCCATGGGGCAGGCAGAGCGATTCGACGCACTTTCTCCTTCCGCTTTGGAGGCGGCGCGGCTTTGGCAAAGTGCGCTACGGGCGACGCTGACGTCCGAAGACGAACGTGAAATCTTTTCGCCCGCACCGGCGCATGGCACCGCTCGACTGCGACGTGCGATTGCGCACCATCTGCGCGGGACAAGGGGCATGAATGTCAATCCCGACAATATCGTTATCGGTGCGGGCGCCCAGCTGCTCGATACCATGTTGGTTCAGTTGCTTGGCGCGGACAAGGTGTATGCCGTCGAGGATCCAGGCTATTTGCGCTTGACGCGCATCTATCAGGCCATGGGTTGCGAAGTGCGGCATGTCCCGTTGGATGCTGAGGGCGTGGACTTGAGCGCGCTGCAGAAAACCGGGACCGATGTCCTTCACCTGATGCCGTCTCATCAGTATCCGACTGGTCTTGTGACGAGCATTGCACGTCGCTATGCGTTGCTGAGCTGGGCCGCCGAGCGGCCAGGTCGGTATCTCATCGAAGACGACTTTGATTGTGAGTTTCGCCTTGCCGGCAAGCCGATTCCCGCGCTCGCGTCGATCGATGCCGCCCAGTCGGTTATCTACACCAACACGTTTTCGAAGAGCCTTTCATCGGCGTTACGTTTGGCGTACATGGTGCTGCCCGATGAACTAATGGAGAGGTTTAAACGCAACCTTGGTTTCTACGCCTCGTCGGTAAGTTCTGTTGATCAGGTTGCCTTGGCGCGTTTGCTGGAATCGGGTGATTACGAGCGACATGTGAACCGCGTGCGCGTTCGTGCTCGTGGGGCGCGTGATGGCCTGGCGGCGCTTGTGCGAAAGGCGTTTCCGGCGGGGGAGTTTTTGGTTGAGCACGCGGATGCCGGCCTCTACTGCGTCGTAGTTGCGGAGTGCGATACGGGCGGAAACTCTTTTACACGCGCCCTCGCGCGCTCGAGCATCCCTTACATCGATATCAATGACTGTTTTTGGTGTCCCGATGGCGCACATGGATCTTCAAACCCGACTCGAATCCTTGTCCAGTACGACGATTTGAGTCCAAATGAGCTAAATACCCTGGAATCGCAGCTAATGGGCGCACCCTCTAACCTAAGTGAGTAGGCTTTTAGCGTGAGGAGGACCAGGCCGTTTTGTAGCAAGCTATCTACCTGCGATTTTGTGAAGCAGTTTAGTCGGTCTGCTCGGCGGGTCCTAAATAGTCTACTCACTTGCCGCGCAAGGCTTCCGCATGAGAAAAGAAGCGGGGTTTTCAACAACGCTCCGTCCAGTTCTTGGCAAGCTTTTGGCCAGTTGGGGAGGGCTGTTGAAAACTTAACAGTCCGTTCGACGCCCTTTTCGGTGCGTTCGCGCCAATGTGTGAGTACCAGGGTTGAAATCCGTGTTCTCCTGTGCCTATGAAGGATCTACTTTGTGACATATCGGCTTTTAGGTACTGGCGCTTGCCCCCTCAGGTCCGCGCTCTGTGTCCGCCGCTTCCACGGCCGGAAGAAGACCGGCAGCGATATGGCCTCGTCCGTAACCCGACGGCTGCGGTTGTGCTCGGTTTTCCGTTGCATACATTGGTTCGGACGAGAAACAAGCGGACTTGCCCTGCCAGCATTAGGCAGCGGCTGTTCCTTGGTGAGCTCCCCAGGGAATCCGTGCTGGAAACGGAGCATGGATTTTTGATTACGTCTCCTCTGCTGACGGCATTCATCATGTCGCGGCATCTGACGGATCTTCAGCTTCTTTTGGTATTGGCGGAGATGTGTGGCTTGTTTGCGGTGTGCGCTCTGCCGGTGGCACTTGAGGCGGAGCTTACGCGTGCAATTGATTCGGGCGCGATTTCGACAACGTTCGGTTGGGTGCGCTGTCCGTCCGAGGACGGCACCGCCTCAAATTTATGGCGTCGAGACGCTTTGGTTTTGGGCAGAGACCTTGACCGTTTTTGTTCAGATGTTTGCGGGATGCGTTACGGCAATAGATTTATGGCGGTATCGCAACTTGTTCCATTGGGTGCCGCATCGCCTTTTGAGGTCGAGGCGTATTTGTTGCTTGCACTGCCGCGAGCCCTGGGAGGCGAAGGGTTTTGCGACATAGAGCTCAATGTCGAAGTGACGCTAAGCACAAGTGCTCGAGCGATTGTGGGAAAGTCCCGTGTATATATCGACCTACTACTTTCTTCGCCGGACGGCAGGCGACAGGTGGCCATTGAATGTCAGGGAAAGGCCTCGCACGGACGCGCAGGGGATGGCTTGCGTGACGCCGACCGCATGACGGCCCTTCAGGCCATGGGCTACGATGTACTTCTCCTGACACATAGGCAGATATCCGATGAGGGTAGATTCCGAGCGATCGTTAAGGCCGTATACAGGATGCTCGATGCTGAATATCGTGATAAAAGCTCAGATGAGCAAAGGGTTGAGACATTACTCCGGTCTGAACTATTCGTTGACTGGACAAAATTGGGAGTAATCGACGGAAAGATGCCCGTTAGACGCAAAACTGCTCGATCGTGGACGGTTGCGGTTCTAAGTGAGTAGACTTTTGGCGTGATGGCGACCAGGCCGTTTTGCAACAAGTCATTTACCTGCGGCTTTATAAAGCAATATGGATGGTGTGCTCGGCAAGTTTCAAAAAGTCTACTCACTTAGTTTTTGACGAGAAACCGATGCCTAAGGTGGTCTTATTTCAGGGAGTTAACAAGTTCGTGAGGCACGAAAAAGGCCCGAACCGTGCGGTCCGGGCCTTATCGAGCTAGAGATTGTCTCTCAGGCGGCTGGCTTAGCCAAAGTAGCGCTTGAGCAGGCCGGCGAAAGCCTTGCCGTGGCGGGCCTCGTCGCGAGCCATCTCGTGCACGGTGTCGTGGATGGCATCGAGGCCGGCGGCCTTGGCGCGCTTGGCAAGATCGGTCTTGCCGGCGGTGGCGCCGTTCTCGGCCTCAACGCGCATCTCGAGGTTCTTCTTGGTGGAGTCGGTCACGACCTCGCCCAGAAGCTCGGCGAACTTGGCGGCGTGCTCGGCCTCCTCGTGGGCAGCCTTCTCCCAGTACAGGCCGATCTCGGGATAGCCCTCGCGATGGGCGACGCGAGCCATGGCCAGGTACATGCCGACCTCAGAGCACTCGCCCTCAAAGTTGGCGCGCAGGTCGGCAACGATGTCCTCGGAGACGCCCTCCATCTTGGCGACGCCCACGACGTGCTCGGCAGCCCACTCGAGCTGGCCCTCCTCCTGCTTCAGGAAGCGAGAGCCGGGAACGCCGCACTGGGGGCACTTGAAATCCTCGGGCAGCTGGTCGCCGTCGAACTCTTCCACATAACCGCAAACGGGGCAAACAAACTTCATGATTCGATCCTTTCGATCGATGGCGATGGTGCGCTCGTCCGGTCCCGTAAGGGCCCTCTCCGGACGTGCGTCTTGACGAGTTCTATTATCCATAAATGAGACCGAATGTGAAGCCTATTAGGAATGATTTTTAATAAAACAATTTAAGCATGTGTAGATGTTGATTGATTAACGATTGCTAGACCTCGTGCGACCTCCGATGAGTACAATCGGTCGAGCAAATGTTGACCAATCAACAAATGAAGGAGCTTCCTTTATGCATCTAGCCCGCCGCGCCTGGTGCCGAACGTATCAAACGGTTTTTCGCATCGCATTGCCGGTGCTGCCCTATACCGAGCCACGCATTTTAGAGCACGCTGAGGAAGTGCCCGCAGTGCTTCAAAAGCGTTCAATACACCATGTTCTTATCGTGACAGATCCCGGCATTGCCCGTCTGGGGCTCACGGCACCGCTCGAGACAGCGCTCGCGTCCAAGGGAATTAGCGCTGCGGTCTATGCCGAAACACGTGCGAACCCCACGGTCTCAAACGTGGAGGAAGCGGCATCTCTGTATCGAGAGAGCACCTGCCAGGCCATTATCGGCTTTGGCGGCGGTTCGGCCATGGACTGCGCCAAGGGCGTGGGCGCGCGCATCGCGCAGCCAAAGAAGCCCATCAACAAGATGCGCGGCCTGTTGCGTATCCATCGTCGCCTGCCGCTGCTCATCGCCGTTCCCACCACGGCGGGCACGGGAAGCGAGGTCACGCTTGCAGCGGTAATTACCGACGACGAGACGCACTACAAGTATCCCATTAACGACTTTGTGCTGATCCCGCGCTTTACGGTGCACGACCCCGAGTTTACGCGCGGCCTGCCCGCCTCCATTACGGGGCAAACGGGCATGGACGCCCTGACGCATGCCGTCGAGGCCTTTATCGGGCGCAGCACCACGCCCTATACGCGCAAGATGGCGCGCCAGGCGGTGCAGCTCATCCACGACAATTTGCTCGAGGCCTATGAGTGCGGTGGCAACATGCGTGCGCGCCGCAATATGCTTTCGGCGGCGTATAAAGCGGGCGTTGCCTTTACGCGCTCTTATGTTGGATACGTCCATGCCATCGCGCACAGCCTGGGCGGGCGTTACGGGATTCCCCACGGCTTGGCCAACGCCATCATCCTGCCACACATGCTTCGCGCCTATGGCGAAGCTGCTGCTCCCAAGCTCGCCGATCTCGCCCGCATGGCCGGCATTGCGCCGGCTAATGCGCTGGACAACGTGGCTGCTGAGGCCTTTATCGATTGGGTCGACCGCATGAACGCCGCCTTGGGCATACCCAAATATGTGACGGGCATTCGCCGCTCCGATATTCCACAAATGGCGGCCCATGCCGATGCCGAGGCCAATCCGCTATACCCCGTTCCGCTTCTAATGGACCGTTTGGAGCTCGAGCGTATGTACGAGGTCGTCGCGGGTGGTATGTTTGAGGGCGAGAATTAGGAGGGTCCATGAACACCGAGGAAATTGCGCGCATCGTCGGCGATCAGCGCGCCTACTTTAAGACACACGCCACGTTTGATGTCGATGCTCGACGTCGTGCGCTCGTGAGTTTACGCGATGCGGTGCGGGCCCACGAGGCCGATATTGCCCATGCGCTCAAGACCGATTTGGGAAAGTCGCATGACGAGGCGTATATGTGCGAGATCGGCACCTCGCTTTCCGAGATTCGTTATCAGATTGCGCATGTGGCTCGATGGAGTCGCTCGCGCCTGCGTCCGTGTGACCTCGCCAACGCCGTGAGTGTGTGCAAGACGCAGTCCGTGCCCTATGGCGTCACACTCATCATGGCTCCGTGGAACTACCCGTTTTTGCTAACGCTCGAGCCGCTTGCCGGCGCCCTTGCCGCGGGCAATACCGTGGTCATCAAGCCGAGTGCCTATGCTCCGGCATCGAGCGCGGTGCTCAGGCAGATTTGCGAGGAAGCATTTGATCCGCGCCTGGTGACGGTTGTAGAAGGCGGCCGTGCCGAGAACGAAGCACTGCTCGATGAGTGCTGGGACAAGATTTTCTTTACCGGTAGCGTTCCGGTCGGCAAGCTCGTCATGGAGCGCGCAAGTAAAAACCTGACGCCCGTGACGCTTGAGCTGGGCGGAAAGAGCCCCTGCATTGTGGATGCCACGGCAAACTTAAAAGTCGCGGCACGGCGCATCGCCTTTGGTAAATGGCTCAACGTGGGGCAGACCTGCGTGGCGCCCGACTACCTGCTGGTCGATACGCGCGTACACGATGAGCTGTTGGGCCTCATCAGGGAGGAGACCCGTCGCATGTTTGGCGAGCATCCGCTCGACAACGAGGATTACGGTCATATCGTCAACGCCAAGCATTTTGCGCGCGTGCGCGGGCTGATCGATCCCTATAAGGTTGTGCTTGGAGGTACCGCGCGCGAGTCGTCGCTCAAGATTGAGCCGACGATTCTAGACGGCGTGACCCCCGATGACGCCGTAATGCAGGAGGAGATTTTCGGCCCCATCTTGCCGGTGCTGACGTTTGAGAGCCTAGACGAGGCAGAGACGTTTATTGCGGATCGTCCGACGCCGCTAGCTCTGTATATCTTTAGCCAGGACCATGCGGCTCAGCAACGCTTTGTGCGTTACGTGCCCTTTGGCGGCGGCTGCGTCAACGACACGATCATGCATCTGGCTACGAGCCATATGGGCTTTGGCGGCATGGGCGCGAGCGGTATGGGGCAGTACCATGGCCGCGAGAGCTTCGATACGTTTAGTCACAAGAAGAGCATCGTGAACAAGGCAACCTGGCTCGACGTGCCATTCCGCTATGCTCCTTACGCAAGCTGGAAGCACAAGTTCGTGCGCATGTTTGTGCATTAGAATCAGATGACATAGGGATAAACAAAGTGGCCGTCCCCGCGTAAGCGAAGACGGCCATTTCTCACGATGAAAACGTGTATCGGAGTTGGCAAGACCCGCTGTCACGGGTGCCATCCGTGTTCCTATCTTATCTGCAAGCGTTCCGTTGCGCAAGCGTTGCGGCAAACGATTGAAAGACACGGACGGGGTGAATTTGTGTCCGCACGAACCCGTAGACTTCTCAACTATGTGGTGGATACTCGCTAATCGGTGATGGAGGCGGTCATGTTTGATGACGATGACCTGTTCAATCTGGTAGACGATCCGTTTGAGTGGGATTCGCTGCTCGATGACGATGAGTTGGAGCAGGACCGCAAAAAGCAAAAGGATAAGAACGCCCGGGGTAAAGGTTCGAATAAAAAGGACAAGCGCCGCCGAGGTCTGTTCGGTGGGCTCTTTGGGTAATTGTCGCATCGCTGCGTCTGTATACTAGACAGGTCTTATACGCGTTGCGAAATGAGGACAGAGACGATGATGTGGTTTACCGCCGACCTGCACCTGGGCGATACGAATATCCTGCACGACATGGATCGACCGTTTGACTCGGTCGAGGAGATGAACCGCCGTGTCATCGATGCCATCAACGAGTGCGTGGCTGTGGACGACCGCCTTTATGTCCTGGGAGACTTTACGTATCGATTGCCCATGGTGGAGGCGGTGCGCCTGCGCGAGCGCATCGAATGTCAGAACGTAACGCTCATCTGCGGTAACCATGACGGCGACTGGGAAGATCCAGACGCGCCGCACATTTGGGATGAGGTGCGCGATTATCTGGAGGTCGCCCCCGGTTACGCTAAGGGCCATCGCCTGGTAATGAGCCATTACCCCATGCTCAGCTGGAACGGCAAGGCGCGTGGCGCCATCATGTTGCACGGGCATATCCACAGCAGGGGAGACCGCACCAACGCGCGCAACCGCGATCGCGAGCGCCCCATCTTTCGCTATGATGTCGGCCTCGATGCCAACGAGTACAAGCCCGTAAGCCGTGACCAAATCCTAGGCTTCTTTGGACTGTAGCTGTAAGTGCAGGTAGAATGAACGCGCCGCGCGGATGGTCTGTGCGGCGCGTTTCAGTAGGAGCGATGAATCCATGAGGGCTATCCAGCGCATTAACCATAACGCTGCCATCTGCGAAGACGGCGCGGGGCGTCAGCTTATCGCGCTGGGTCGTGGTATCGGCTTTGGCGATATGCCGCATGAGGTCGACCTGGATGTCATCACGCGTACCTTTTACGGCATTGATTCAAAGTACCTGGCGTTTATCGATGAGGTCGATCCCGAGGTGCTGGAGTTTTCTGCTCAGCTGGCCGATATCGCGACCGGACAGCTTTCGTACGAATTGAGTCCTAACCTTCCCATTACATTGGCAGACCATATTCAGTTTGCCATTAAGCGTGCCCGCGAACACATGGTGGTGTCGTTGCCGCTTGAGCGCGATCTTGAGCAGCTGCATCCCATCGAATACCGCTTGGGCGAGCTGGCTGTTCGCGGTATCCAGAAGAGCTTTCATGTGCGCATGCCCCGAAGCGAGGCCGCGGGCATTGCCATGTCGATTGTCAACGCATCGGTTAAGCCGAGCGAGCGGCGCGTGCTTGCCGAGCAGCACGAGGAGCGACTGCTCGATATGACGGTCGCGATTATTCAAGAAGAGTTGGGTGTGACGGTCGATCGCTCGTCGTTCGCCTTTGCCCGCTTTGCCACTCATGTGCGCTATCTGCTCGACCGCGTGGCAAAGAAAGAGCCGATCGATACCGAGAACTCCGGTCTTTACGACGTGCTCGTGGAGCAGTATCCGGCGGCATCGCGTTGCGCTCACCGTGTCGACGATCTGATTCAAGAGACCTTTGGCGAGCCATTGGCCCAAGAGGAGCTCGTCTATCTGATCATGCATGTGAATCGCGTGGCTTCTGTCCACTCGGATAAATAGGCTCTCTGGTATTTCCTTTCCGTCATGGCGACCGTTCGCGGGTCGTTTGCTACCGTTCGTCGGTAATCTGAGCCGCAACGAACGCATCTGCCGCATATACTCGCCGTGTGTTGGGTGTTACTCACGGCGCAGCTCCGAGAGGCACTACCGATTCTGCCGAGGCCATAATTGGGTCTCTGTCGGTTGTGCGCGGGGCTTTTTCATGTCGATCCACCCGGGAATCACATGCAAATCAATCTCTTGCCAACTGATGTCGCGCGCTGCGCAGGCGCGAGCGGAATTGTGCGTCTTGGTGCCGTGAAGTCCCACGGCCTTTAGTTGGAAGAGAAGGGATTCGACATGGCTGTCGATAACAAGAAGATTGCCGAGGACGTGCTTGCTGCCGTCGGCGGCGCCTCCAATGTGACGAACGCGACGCACTGCATGACCCGCCTGCGTCTGAACCTCAAGGATCAGTCCATTCCCAATGACGATGAAGTAAAGAAGATCAAGGGCGTGCTGGGTGCACAGTGGTCTGGCGGCCAGTATCAGGTCATCATTGGCCAGAACGTGCCGAAGGTCTATGACGCCGCCATTGCGCTGGGCGTCAAGGGCGAAGGCTCCATTGACGAGAACCTCGATGACGGCATCAAGGAGCCACTGACGGTCAAGACTGCGGGCAAGAAGGCCCTTAACTACCTGTCCAAGACAATGTGCATGACGATCCCCATTATCATGGGCGCCGCCATGTTCCGCACACTTGCCGTACTTTGCGGCGACGGCATGCTCGGTATCTGGTCTGCTGATTCCGACATCTACAACTTCTTCTACAACTGGATTTACAACGCAGGCTATTATTTCCTCCCTGTTTATCTGGGTTGGGCTGCCGCAAAGCAGCTCGGCTGCAGCCAGCCGCTCGGCATGATGCTCGGCGGCGTGCTCATTGCCCCTGAGTTCATGACGCTGGTCAACGCTGCGGCGGATTCGGGTGCTACGACCACGATGGTTTACGGCGCGCTCCCGGCTCAGCTGAACAACTATTCTGCGACCGTGCTCCCCATGCTGCTGTCTATGCCGGTGCTGATGGTCGTCGAGAAGTTCATGAAGAAGATCATCCCCGACATGCTCTCCACGGTGTTTGTGCCCGTGTGCACCATGGCTGTGATGACCCCCGTTTCCCTGTGCGCCCTAGCTCCGATTGGTTCCATTCTGGGCGACCTGGTCGGCAACTTTATGTTCGGCCTCGGAAACGCTGGCGGCATCGTCACGATCCTCTCCCTCGTCGCCATTGCTGCGCTTTGGGAGTTCCTGGTTATGACCGGTATGCACCAGGTTCTGATTGCCCTCGGCATTGTGCAGGTGCTCACCTCAGGGTCTGACTCCTGCGTTATGGTCGCGGGTGCTATCGCTCAGTTCGCCACGTGGGGCATGGCCTTCGGTGCCTTCCTGCGCCTTAAGGAGGTCGACGAAAAGGGCGCTATGCTTGGTTTCTCGCTCTCCGGCATTGTCGGTGGCGTGACGGAGCCCGCGCTGTATGGCTGCGGCTTTAAGTATACTCGCTGCCTGGGTGCCATGGTCGCGGGCGGCGCTATCGGCGGCCTGATCGCGGCTCTCACTAATGTGACCACGTATGTTTTGGGCGCAACTAATATCCTTGGTATTACAGGTTATGTTGCAGGCGGAACTGCTAATCTCGTATGGGGCTGCGTTGCATCGGGCACTGCATTTGTTGCCGCCGCTGCCATCGCCTACTTCTTTGGCTTTACCAAGGAGCAGCTCGACGAAGACGCTGCTGCCGCCAAAGCCTAAAGCATCCGTTCGGTAGGACAATTATCTGGGGCACTTGGCTGCGCTTCAAGTGTCCCTTTCCGTAGATGGGGGTCAATATGAAGCAATTGCTCATTCGTGCCGACGATATCGGTTATTCGTATGCCGTTAACCTGGGGATTGCCCGCAGTATCAATGAGGGCCTGGTGCGCTCGGCGGGACTTATGCCCAATATGCCCGAGGCCGAGCGTGGCTGGTCGCTCGTGGCGGATGTCGGCATTGCGGTGGGTCAGCACACCAACGTGTGCCTGGGCAAGCCGTGTGCCGACCCGGCGCTCATTCCGAGCATGCTCAACGAGAACGGCGAGTTCCATAGCAGCCGTACCTTCCGCGATCATTTTAAGCGCGGCGAGGAGTTGATAGACTTCGACGAGGCCTGCATCGAGATCCGCGCGCAGCATGACCGCTTTGTCGAGATCGTGGGCCGCGAGCCCGATTACTTTGAGGCCCATGCCGTCATGAGCAAAAACCTTAACCGAGCGATCTCGGCGGTTGCTCAGGAGCTGGGCCTTAAGGAGCAAAAGGCGAGCTTCGACCCCGCGGCTGTGGTGCATTGCGGAGATACTGATCTGCGCATGGTGATGCGCTCGATGGAGCCGGGCTACGAGCCCAAAGAGGCAATCATGCAGACGGTTCGCGAGATGGTGGACGGCGAGACGGTCGTCTTTGTGTGCCATCCGGGCTATCTCGATCGTTTTATCCTGGAGAACAGCTCGCTCACGACCGACCGCACCAAGGAAGTCGATGCGCTGATCGACCCCGAGCTTCGCACTTGGCTTGAGTCTCAACCTGATCTTCGCCTGATCGACTACCGCGACCTGTAAGGACCCAAGTCACCACAAAGGGGACAGTCGCCTTTGTGGTGGTTCTGGCGCCGTTGCCATTATGGCGGCGGCGTCTTTTTTGTCCGTGCGGCGCGGTAGAGTGTAGGCGGTTGAAATTTGCGTCCATCGAGGAGCTGCCATGAACGAGATCAAGTGCCCGCATTGCGGCGAAGTGTTTAAGGGCGATGCGTCCGGCTATGCAGATATCGTCAAACAGGTGCGCGATGCCGAGTTCTCGCGCGATCTTGATGAGCGTGTGAAGGCGGTCCAGCGCGAGGGCGAGCAGGCGCTGGAGCTTGAGCGTTCGCGTTCGACGGCTGCCTTGCAAAAGGCAGAGTCTCAGCGCGACGCTGAGCTCGTAGAGCAGAAGAACGCTGCGGCTCAACAGCTGGCGCAAGAAGTCGCCAAGCGCGATGCCGAGCTTGCCGAGCTGCGCGCCAAGCTCGAAGGCGCTACTGCAGAGCGCGAGAGTGCAAGCCAGCGCGCGGCGGTTGAGGCCCGCGCCGATGCTCAAAAGGAGAATGCCGAACTGCAGCGCGAGATCGACAACCTGCGTGCGCAGTTGGGGCGCAAAGATGATGAAGCCAAGCTTGCCGAGGCAGCGGCACGCAATGCTGCTCAAAACGACCTGTCCGCACGTGATGCCCAGATTGCCGAGCTGCAAGCCAGGCTCGCCGCGGCGGACAAGGCCCAGGAGATGGCGCTTGCTGCTGCTGCGGCCGAATCGCAGCGTGAGCTCGAGGCCGCTCGCAGCGAGGCCGAACGTACGCTTGCTGACTATCGCGCGAAGGTTCAGGAGAAGTTTTCCGTCGCAAAGGCTCAGTCCGAGCAGGAGGCCGAGGGTCTGCGTGCTCAGCTGCGCGAACAGGAACTGACGGCCAAGATGAACCTATCGGAGGCGGTCGCCGCGGCGGAGCGTGAGCGTGACGAGGCCCGCGCCAAGCTCACGAGTGAGCTGGCGGTGCGCGATTCACGCGAGGAGCAGGCCAAGGCGGCACACGAGCTCGAACTTGCGCAGACCAAGCGCGCGAACGAGGAACTGATTCGCTACAAGGATGAAGAGATTGAGCGCCTTAAGGACATGAAGGTCCGCCTGTCCACCAAGATGGTGGGCGAGTCGCTCGAGCAGCACTGCGAGACCGAGTTTAATCGTCTGCGCATGACGGCGTTTCCCAACGCGTACTTCGAGAAAGATAACGATGCGTCCGAGGGCACCAAGGGCGACTTTATCTTCCGCGAGTGCGACGCGAGCGGCAACGAGATCATTTCGATCATGTTCGAGATGAAAAACGAGAACGACGAGACCGCGACCAAACACAAGAACGAGGATTTCTTTAAGAAACTCGATCACGATCGCCGCCAGAAAGGCTGCGAGTATGCGGTGCTCTGCACCCTGCTGGAGCCCGAGAGTGACCTCTATAACGCGGGTATCGTCGACGTGAGTTACCGCTATGAGAAGATGTACGTGATCCGCCCGCAGTTCTTCATCCCCATGATTACGCTCCTTCGCAACGCCGCTATGGGTTCGCTTCGCTATAAGCAGGAACTGGCGGAGTACAAACAGCAGAATATCGATGTCACGAACTTCGAAGCCAAGATGGAAAAGTTCAAGAACGACTTCGGCCGCAACTACGAGATCGCGAGCCGTAAGTTCCAAACGGCGATCGATGAGATCGACAAGACGATTAGCCATCTGCAGAAAACCAAGGAGGCGTTGCTGTCCTCCGAGAACAACCTGCGCCTTGCCAACAAGAAAGCCGACGATCTTACCATTCGCAAGCTCACGTGGGGCAACAAGACCATGAAAGCAGCGTTTGACGAGGCGCGCGGGGCCGCGACAGAGACGAACGATGAGCCAGCCGAGGCGGATTCGTATGAGGTCGAGGATGCCGAGTAGGGGATAGCGTATCGCGCAAAAAGCGGGGCCGCTGGCGATGTTGCCAGCGGCCCCGCTTTGTTTCGTCCCATTGCGCCCGGCTAGTCCTCGAGCAGGTTCTCGATAAAGCCGACACGGTAGTTCTTGAAGATTACCTCGCCGCCGTCTTGCGTGGCGTCCAGATCGACATCGCCCATGATGCCAAAATCGTGGTCGCCATCCTCGTCAGCAAAGATCTGGTGCACGTGCCATACGTGCGCGGTCTTCTCGTCGGACTCGTCGATGGAGAACATCGCGGCGCTGCGGGCATCTCCGTCGGTGAGGATTTCCTCGTGCTGCTCATGGTAGGCATCGAGGGCCTTTTGCCAGCGGATCTCGCTCATGCCCCAGTCGTCGTCGAGCTCGCCCAGGTCGCGAACGTGCTCGCGGGCGGCAAGGGTCACGCGGCGGAAGAGCGCGTTGCGCACCAACAGCGTGCAGCCGCGGCGGTCCGCCACGACCTCGTCGATGCCCTGCGGCGGCGCAGCATCGAGGGCTGCCGGGTTGCCGGCGTTCTCCCACTCGTCCACCAGGCTCGAGTCCACCGAGCGCACCACAAAGTCGAGCCACGAGATAATGTCGCGCAGACGCTCGTCGCGCTTCTCGATGGGCACGGTGCGGTCGAGCGAACGGTAGGCCTCTGCCAGGTAACGCAGCAAAATGCCCTCGGAGCGGGCGATGCCGAGCTTTTGAATGTAACCCTTAAAATCGCTCGCGCTTTCCAGCATATCGCGCAGGACGCTTTTGGGAGAGAGCTGGTAGTCGTTTGCCCAGGGCACTTCCTGGCAGTACTTGTCGAAGGCGGCGTCGAGCAAGTCCTCGAGCGGTTTTTCGTAGGTGACATCCTGGATGCGCTCCAGGCGTTCCTCATATTCGACGCCGTCAGCCTTCATTTCGGCCATCGCGCGGTCGCGCGCTGCGCGCTCCTGAGCGCGCAGCACCTGCTTGGGATCCTCGAGCGTTGCCTCGACCATCGAGATCAGGTCCATGGTATAGGTCTCGCTCTCGGGATCGAGCAGCTCCAGCGCGGCAAGCAAAAACGGCGAGAGCGGCTGGTCGAGCGCAAAGTCCTCGGGCAGGTCGACCGTCAGCGCGTAGTCGATGTCCGGCGCGGCGTCAGCCGGAGCGTCGGGTGCGGGCGGAACTTCGGTGCGAACGACGACGCCGGAATCGATGAGCGTGGCGAAGATCTCGTCGGCACGAACCTCGAGCTTTGCCTTTTCCTCAGGGGTCTGCAGACTCGTCTCGATGAGGTCGTGTACGCGGGCTCGGGCATCGCCGCCCTGCTCGACCACGCTAATCACCATGGAGTGCGTGATGCGCAGGCGCGGCTTGAGTGTCTCGGGCTGCGTCTCGATCAGGCGCTCAAAGGTTTGCTTGTTCCAGGTGACAAAGCCCTCGGGGGCCTTCTTCTTTTTAATCTTGCGGAGCTTTTTGGGGTCGTCGCCCGCCTTGGCCATAAGCTTGGCATTCTCGATCTCGTGCTCGGGTGCCTCGGCAATCACCATGCCTTCGGTATCGAAGCCCGAGCGGCCAGCACGACCGGCAATCTGGTGGAACTCGCGGGCGCGCAGGCGACGCATCTTGTAGCCGTCGAACTTGGTGAGCGCGGTGAGCACCACGGTATGGATGGGTACGTTGATGCCGACGCCGAGCGTATCGGTGCCGCAGATGACGGGCAGCAGGCCCTGCTGCGCCAAGCGCTCGACCAGCAGGCGGTAGCGCGGCAACATGCCGGCATGGTGCACGCCGACGCCGCATCCGAGCAGGCGCTTGAGAATCTTGCCAAAGGCCGTGAAGAAGCTCGTGCCCTTGGCGGCGTCCTTAATAGCCTCGCGCTGTTCCTTGCTGGCGATGCCAAAGTTGGCGAGCGACTGCGCCGTCGCAAGGGCGGCATCCTGGCTAAAGTGCACGATATAGAGCGGGGCCTCGCCACGGCGCATGGCGAGCTCGACGGTGCCCTCGAGGGAGGTCGTTACATAGTCGTAGCTCAGCGGAACAGGGCGCGGGGCGTCGACGACCAGGTCGCAGGCAGCACCGGTGTGCTCCTCGAGCGAGGCGGCGATGGCGGTGACATCGCCGAGCGTGGCGCTCATGAGCATAAACTGCGTGTGGGGCAGGGTGAGCAGCGGCACCTGCCAGGCCCAGCCGCGGTCGGGGTCGGCAAAGTAGTGGAACTCGTCCATGGCCACGCAGCCCACGTCGGCGTCTTCGCCCTCGCGCAGTGCGTCGTTGGCAAGGATCTCGGCCGTGCAGCAGATGACGGGCGCCTTGGTATTGATATGCGTGTCGCCGGTGATCATGCCGACGTTATCGCGGCCGAGCACCTGCACCAGGTCAAAGAACTTTTCGCTGACCAAGGCCTTGATGGGGGCCGTGTAATAGCAGCGCTTGCCCTGTGCCATGCCCATAAAGAGCATGCCCAGTGCGACAAGCGACTTGCCCGATCCGGTCGGTGTTCCCAAAATGACGTGATCGCCGGCAGCCAGGTCCATGAGGGCCTCTTCCTGGTGGTCCCACAGCTCAATACCGCGATCGCTCGTCCATTCAAAGAAGCATTCGAAGGCCTGATCGGGCGTGAGCCACGGTTCGGGCTCGCTGCCGTCCTCGGGCTCCCACCAGGTGGGGGAGAGCGCGCCGAGCGAGCCGAACTCGGCCTCGGTTCCCGTGCCGCCCGAGAATGAGCTAGCGGCGCCCGAGCCTGAGACGGTGCTGGCGGCGGTATCTGTCGTGCTTTGCGTCATGCGGGTAACTTTCTCTCGCGTTTGTCCGCCATCCATTATGGCGTAGCGGCGGCGCGGGATGCCAGCGCGCGAGAAAATGCAGGAAATGGGCGTTCCGCTCAGCCGTTTGGTGCAGGCGCTAGCTAAGTGAGTAGACTTTTTGCAATAGTGCGAGCATATGGCTTTTTCGCAAGGGCTCTACCTGCGGTTTTATTTTCTCCTATGCGGGTTGTGCTTGGCTATTGCTAAAAAGTCCACTCACTTAGGTTTGAGGGTCGTTCGCCGGCGCCTACTTGCGCTTGTTTACCGACGCCGCGACCATCAGAGGCCCCTGGGATTCTTGCGGCAGGCGCTTTTTGCCCTTGCGGGCGCGGTTTTTAAAGTTCTCAACGGCCTCTTCCATGCCCAGAGGTACATAGGTGAGCTCATCGAGGTCGTCGGGTAGGTAACAGGCAAGGCTTTGCTCCTGTGCTCGGCCTGTTGCGAGCTGTTCTTCGGTGGGCTCCGCGCCGGGTGCGGCGCAAATGCCATAGACGACGGCACCCATCTCGCGCGTGCGGCGCTCGTATTCGGTCTCGGGGTGCTCGGGATGGTCGCGGCGGACGTCGTCGCTTACCCAAAGCGTGTCGTAGCCTGCCGCAGCAAACTGCCCCAAGGCGTAGTCGCGCAATGGCTTACTGTCGGTTCGCAGTGTGACGGTGGCACCGGCTGAAAAGAGCGGACGGTACAGCATTAGGTGGTCGACATGGACGAGTCGCTTTTTGGCGTACTTGGCCTTGGGCTGCGGCGTGGGAAAGTTGATGGTGATGGCATCGAGCTCGCCTGCGGCAAATAGCTGCGACAGCGATGCGGCACCTCGGGGCAGGACGAGTGCGTTGGACAGCCCCTGCTCGCAGATTTTCTGTGCGGCATAGGCGATGCAGATGGGCTCCTGGTCCATACCGATAAAGAGCGTGTCGGGCTCGTGGGCCGCGCGCTCTACAAGGTACGTTCCCTTGCCACAGCCAAGGTCCAGGTGAAGGTGTTCGAAAGGCTTGCTGCCTGCGGGCGCACAGGCCTTGCGCCAATCTCCGGCATAGGCCTCGGGGTTCGTCTCAATCGCATCGGCATAGCGCTCCAAGCGCTCCTCGAGCACAAAGTTCTTAGGGGTGCGAGCGTGGACGGCTCCCATGAGGCTCCTTGGTCATAAGTATGGAACGCATGGCTGCGCGTTCCGGCGATGGGTTAGAAGGGGGCGATTTGCCCGAACGCTGCGGTGCGGCTCGGCGGCGAGTCGTCGGTGCCTACAGACGCTTGAGAATCACATAGCGGTTGAGCTCGCCGCTGCGACCGTCGGCGTGGAAACGCTCGAGCTCGCGTACGGGAACCTCGCCGCTCTTGTAGAACGTACGGACGCCGCGCACCAAGTCGGTGATCTGCTGATCGTCAAAGTGATGGCAATAGCGGTAGGCGTGGCGGTCGTTTTGCCAGCCAATGAGGTGGTCGCCGGCTTCAAACTGCGCGGAATCGTAACCCTCAAACGGCGGGGTGAGCTCGGCGCGGGCTTCGGCTCGAACGGCCTTGCGCGCCATGCGCTCGTCATTCATAAACTCCCAAAAGCTGATGGCGATGATGCCGCCCGGGTGCGTCTGGCGCACCAGGGCGTCGAGCACGCGTACGCGGTACTCGCATGACGGCACGTGGTGCATAAAGCCAAAGCAGACCGAGATGTCGGCGAGCGGGGCGTCGAAAAGCACGTCGGGTGTCTCGGCGGGGTTGAGCTTCATGAGGGCGTCGAGCACGTCGAGTTCCTGGAAGTGCAGGTTGGGAATGCGCAGGGCGTGGCCGTGGGCGTCTATTGCCAGATCTTGGCACGAGTCGACACCATAGAACTCAAACGGGCAGCTGGCATCTGCCGAGGGGTTTGCGCCGTCGACGCCCTTGGCGGCAAGTGCCCCGCCGGCGGCAAAGTTCTCGAATCGCATATTGCCGCAGGCAAGGTCGAAGACGCGGACGGGATGCTCGATCGTGGCCACATCGAGCTGATCAAGCGCGATGTCCATGGTGCGCACCCAGCCGGGCCACGGGGCCTGGCGCGTATCGGAAAAGGAAGCGGAGTGCTCGCGATAGAACGTATTGTTGAGCTGGATGAGCGATGATGCGAAATCGCGGTTCACGGCGCGGAACTCCCTCCGTTGGCGGTGCGGAATAAACAGTACGACCATACTACCGTTAACGCCGCAACGGGGACAACCGAGCTGCGGGTCATTGCTTTGTTTGGACACATTTCCGCAGCTCATATGCGCCCGCAACCTCCGGTTGTCAAAAATCTCACTAGAATAGGTGGCATGCTTTTGGCGGTGGCGGATAGATTTTTAACTGTGCAAGGCGCCTTAAGAACAAAAACGGTCCGGCGGCACGGCTGGCATCGCATAGGAGGAACCATGAATGTAGAAACTGCTCAGCGGCTCGCCGACCTTCGCCGCAGCAAGGGCTTTAGCCAAGAAGGATTGGCGCGAAAGCTGGGACTGTCGCGCCAGGCGGTCAGTAAATGGGAGCGCGCGGAGAGCTCGCCTGATACCGAGAACCTGATCTCGCTTGCCAAGCTCTATGGTGTGAGTCTGGACGAGCTACTCAATCCGAGCGACGAGATCGAGGACGATATCGAGTTTGAGAACGAGGACCGTGCTCGCCAGCGCGAGGCCGAGGCGGCCGAGCGCGCCCGTACCCACGAGGCGGCAGCGCGCGCTACCGAGGCGGCAACACAGGCGAGTGATGCTGCGGCCAAGGCGGCGCAAGCTGCAAGTTGGAGCGCACAGGCGGCTAACGCCGCGACGGCGCAAGCGACGAGCGCTGGCGCGGTCAATCCGACTCCAGTGAAAGGTCCGTTCCAGTCGTTTCCGTATTGGGCCGTGTGCTGGCTGCTGTTCTTTTTACTGATGTTCCTGTTTGGTGGTGCCCCCTTTGCCGCACTGATCTTCTTTACGATCCCCATCTATCACTGGGTGGCGCGTGCGCTCGACGGCGATTGGGCGCGCGGGAATATTCAGGTTGGTCCGGCGCCGGTGGCATCCAGGGCTCAGGATGATTCCCCTGCGGTTGATACCGACGTGGCTACCGCGACCCCCGTTGATCCGAGCGCCAAAGAAGGTGATGAATAATGAAACTCTCGCATGAATCGAAGGTGCGTCTGGGCGTTGGCATCGGAGCGTTTGTGCTTATTGTTGGGCTTGTCTTTGGCGCTTCGCGGACATGGATTCATTTTGATGGTCCGTGGGATCTCGGCACTATTGCATCCGGCTTGTCCGGTAGGGACGATGCGGTTGACGCCGATGTTTTGAACGATGGCGGTAAGTATTCCGCTCAGCCTCAGCAGCTTTCGAGCACGACTTTTGATGCCGATGAGTTCCGCTACCTCGATTTCGATATCAATGCGGCTTCGGTGGACGTCAAGGTTGTTGATGGCAACAAGGCTCGCGTTATCGAGCGGGGGCGCGTTGCCGAGGGTATGGATGCCTCCAAGGCCGCGACGCAAAACATCGCATCCGTCGAGGACTCGACGCTCAAGGTTTCCCAGTTTGGAAGTGACGACGGTAAGGCAATCGATCGCTCAGTTACGGTCGAGCTGCCGCGCCGTGTTGCCGAACATCTGAAGGGAGTCAACGCGCACGTGGGCTCGGGCGATCTGCAGATTGCCGGTGTCATCTGTGATGGTTTCGACCTTTTCCTGGGTGCGGGAGATGTAGAGTTTACGGGCAGCGTGACTGATGCGCTCAGCGCTGAGGTCGGTTCGGGCGATGTGACGTTCGAGCTTTACCAGGCCCCCGCGAAGTCGATGGACGTGAGTGTGGGCTCGGGCGATGTGGAGATGACGGTTCCGAACTCGACGGGCTTTAAGGCGAGCCTCACCTTGGGCAGCGGCGACTTCGAGAGCGATTTCCTTCCGCTTGACTACGACGGCGAGACCATTTTGAATCTTGAATTCGATAACGGCGATAAGTCTGCTACGTATCGTTTTGAGGTCGGTTCGGGCGACATGTCGTTTGATCCGGAGTGACATGCGGTTTTCGGAGATCGGTGCATATAGGCATGCTCTTTGATGGAGGCGCCGGGGCCGTGACGGGCTCCGGCGCCTTTGCCTTTACAATGGGGGCATGGAACAGATTATTTTGAACATACTCGAGGCTCTGCGTCGCGGTGAGACCGTGGACGACAAGGCGCTCGTCAAGTTGATACATGCCGAGGCGCGCCGCGAGGGTGCCGACAAACGCGATTTGGCCAAGCGCCGTCTGCTGCCGTTCTACCAGCGGGTGAAGCGTGAGGAGCCGGCTCGTTGGGCTGGGTGGAATGTCGATGCCGAGCTGGAACGTCGACTGCTGCAGGTGCTGCGTATGAAGCCGCGCCGAACGGCCTCGGGCGTGGCGACCATTACCGTCATTACCAAGCCGTGGCCCTGTTCGGGCGATTGCCTGTTTTGCCCCAACGACCTGCGCATGCCCAAGAGCTATCTGCACGCCGAGCCGGCATGCGCCCGTGCGGAGCAAAACTGCTTCGACCCGTATTTGCAGGTGAGCGCTCGTTTGACCGCGCTTTCGCAGATGGGGCATGCGACCGATAAGATCGAGCTCATTGTGCTCGGTGGTACCTGGAGCGACTATCCGCAGGGGTATCAGGCATGGTTTATGTCGGAGCTCTTCCGTGCGCTCAATGAAGACGCCGTGGCGGGCGTGGCGGCTAACCCCATGCTGGCACGTCCGGGCATCAGCCGTGCCGAGGCGGGGCGCCTGCTCGATGACGCTCCCGCCGATGCCCTGCCGCCGGTGGTGGCGGAGCGTCGCGAGCGCTATAGGGCTGCCGGTATTGCGACCGATGAGGCCGAGCTTGCCGCCGGCGTTGCCGGCGTGCAAGGGCGTGTGGATGCTGCCGAGGGTGGCTATAACCGCGCGGTGCGTCGTCTGTACGGCCCCGGCACGCCTTGGGGCGCAGTCGCCGAGTGGCAGACGGCAACGATGGAGGAGCTTGAGCAACAGCAGCGCATCAACGAGACGGCGAAGCATCGCGTGGTGGGACTCGTTATCGAGACGCGCCCCGATGCCGTAACGCCGCAGGCGCTTACGCTTATCCGCCGCCTGGGCTGCACCAAGATTCAGATGGGTATCCAGAGCCTCGACCAGCACCTGCTCGATATCAACGAGCGCCGTATTACGGTGGCACAGATCGAGCGAGCGTTTTCGCTTGCGCGCCTGTTTGGCTTTAAGATTCACGCGCACTTTATGCTCAACTTGCTGGGCGCCACGCCCGAGGGTGACAAGCGCGACTACGAGCGCTTTATGACCGAGGGCGCCTTTATGCCCGACGAGGTCAAGGTCTACCCGTGTGCGCTCATCGAGGGTTCGCGCCTGGTGGGCTGTTACGAGCGTGGCGAGTGGCGCCCCTATACCGAGGAAGAGCTGCTCGACGTACTGGCCGATGACATCGTGGTGACGCCGGCGTTCTGCCGCATCAGCCGCATGATTCGCGACTTTAGCTCCAACGACATTATGGTGGGCAACAAGAAGCCCAACCTGCGTCAGCTCGTTGAGAACCGCCTGGCTGCTCGGGGTGACGGTGCGACGGTGCGTGAGATTCGCTATCGCGAGATCAGCACGGCGGGTGCCGACCTGAACGAGTTGGCCCTTGACGAAGAAGTGACGTACGAGACGCCGGTGACGCACGAGCGCTTTTTGCAGTGGGTGACGCCGCAGGGCAAGATTGCGGGCTTTTTGCGGCTGTCGCTGCCCGATCGCGCATTTGTTGCCGCGCATGCGGACGAGTTGCCGACGACGCCGGACGAGGCGATGATTCGCGAGGTACACGTGTATGGCATGGCGGCGCGCGTGGGGGATCAAGGCCAGGCAGCCCAGCACCATGGATTGGGGCGTTTGCTCGTAGAGCGTGCGTGCGAGATTGCCCGGGATGCGGGTTATGCACGCATCAACGTGATCAGTGCGATCGGCACGCGTGAGTACTATCGCCATTTGGGTTTTTACGACCATGGACTCTATCTGCAAAAGGAGCTCTAGATGAACAAGCCGAGTGTTTCTGCCGGCGTCGTTGCCGGCGTTGCTCTGGGAGCCGCGGCGCTTGGTGCGGCCGCCGTCGCTGTTCGCGCCGCCTGCCTGCAGGTCGCGAGGACCCGCAATGGGTTGGCGCGTGTGAAGCGCGTGCACGATGAGAGCGGTGAGGAAGTCCGCGTGTTGGTGCAAGGCAGCGTCTACCAAAGCGCGACCTACGTTGGCGAGCGTTGGGCAGAGCCCGTCTTTGCGTACTATCGTGCGTTTGACGATGTGTTTGAGGCCGAGGATGCCATGCGCGATGCTTATGGTCATGGCATCGACCGCATGCTTATGCTGGGCGGCGGAGGGTTTGCCTATCCCAAGTTCGCGCTGATGTCGCACGAGAGTTTGCGCATGGACGTCATTGAGTACGACGCCGAGATTACACGTCTGGCGCGTCGTTGGTTCTACCTAGACGAGCTGGAGCACGCGGTGGGCGATCGCCTGCGGGTGATTACCGCTGAGGCTCGCTCGTATCTGGGCGTGACGAGTGTGGGGCATCGTCGCTACGATGCGGTCGTGAGCGATTGCTTTGGCGGTGCCGAGCCCGTGCGCGAGCTGGCGACGATTGAGGCGCTGCGTTTGGTGCGGGGCAGCCTGAACCCCGGCGGTATCTATGCGGCCAATATCGTGAGTGCGAACGAGGGGAGCGATGTGACGTTCCTGCGCGGTTGCGTTGCCACGGCGCTCGAGGTGTTTGCGCATGCCTGGGTGGTTCCCTGCGGCGACGCGGAATTTGGCGGCGAGGAGAACTACCTGCTCATCGCCAGCGACGGCGACTATGTCTTCGCCGAAGCCGTGCCTTTTAACGCCGACTTCCTCGGCACCGTCCTTCACGACAAGTAAGTCTCCCCGTACCAAAAAGACTGGTTTTATGTGTGGTCGAACCAGCCGAGAACGCGCTGCTTCATGCCTTCGATGTCGAGCACGCCTTCGGCAAAGCCCTTACGCACGAGCTCTTCGGGAACGAACTCATCGTAACGATCAAAGTAAGGCACTTCGCCGGGATAGACGAGCTCGATGGGATCGAAGTCCTTCTCGGCCTCGGCGGCGAGCACCTCAAAGAACGTCTCCTCGTCGGCCTTCATCTTAAACTGCATAAAGTACGGGCGTGACGGGTCAAGTCCGCGAAGGCCCAGTTCCGCGGCACACTTAATTTTGAGCATGCGCTCGAGCGCCAAAAAGGCGTAGCTGCCCAGCCAGGGGAAAAGTGCCCAGGTATCGCCGCCCAGGTTGATGAGCGGCTTAGTTCCCGCACCCGAAATATCGGCCGTATGACGAGCCTGCGCCAAGCGGGCTCTCGCGTTGCCCATAAGGTACGGATATGTCGCGTGCTCGTTGAGCGCCTTGCGCATGCGCTCGAGTACGTGTGTATTGATGTCACCGGGGCAGTCGCCAAAGTAGGCCGGCACCCGGCCCTTGACCTGCGTGGCAAAGACGGTATGACGCTTCCAGTCCACTTCCTCGACAATCCAGCAGTGTCCGGCGATGGCGATGCGCTCACCGGGCGGTGGCGGATTGACGATCGTGCCCAACTCGGCCGACTCGCTGCGAACGGTGAACTCTTCGTTTTCCTGGAATACGGCGTAGAACTTAAAGTTGTTAATGATGCGCTCGCCCGCGAGACCCACGATGAGCCCGCCACCCTCGGTGACTTGGATATGGTCGATGGTAATGAGGTGACGCAGCAACACGCGATAGTCATCGGCCGAGATGCGATGGAAATAGCTGAGTGTGAGCACGCGCTGGGCAAGCTCTGCCGGCGTGAGTTCGCCGGTGCTGGCAAGCGTCGACATAGTCTGGTGATAGAGCAGACTGTAGGGGAGTCGATCGAGCTCGGGCGGCTCGACCCACTTTTCCTCGCGATAGAGTTGTACGAGTGCGATGCCCTGGAGGAGCTTCCAGGGAATGGTCTCGGGCATCATCGTGCGCGGCTCGGGTTCTTCCTCGCGCATGACGAACCACATCTCGGGCGGAAGATCGCGGCGTCCCGTGCGGCCCATACGCTGCAAAAAGGAGCTGACGGTAAACGGCGCATCGATCTGGAACGCGCGCTCCAGACGGCCGATATCGATGCCGAGTTCCAGCGTAGAGGTGGTGACGGTTGTCTGTGCCTGCTCCTCATCGCGCATGAGTTCCTCGGCCGTCTCGCGCAGCGATGCCGAAAGATTGCCATGGTGGATGAGGAAACGGTCGGGCTCGTGCCGGCTCTCGCAGTAGCTGCGCAGCATGGAGCACACGGCCTCTGCCTCCTCGCGCGAGTTGGCAAAGACCAGGCATTTGCGGCCGCGCGTATGCTCAAAGATATAACCCATGCCGGGGTCGGCGTTGTCGGGCGCCGTGTCGGTGGGGTTGAGAAGCGCCTGCTCGGTCGCACGTGGGATGTCGACTTCGCCCTCGGGGGCCGAGGAAGTGCGACGGTCTTTGGGAGCGGCCTTGCCCCGCGCCTGCTCACGACGTTGACGGTGTTCTTCCTGTGTAAGCTGTCCGCTGTGGCACATGTCTTGTCCGGATGCGGGCAGCGCCGCGGGCGCCGCCGTCTCAATACGCTCGCAAGCAAGCACCTCGGCTTCTTGTGGACCTGTGCCTACGAATCCTCGCTGCTGAGCCTGGGGGCCCGAGTTGTAGAAGTGCTCCATGGAGATGCGCCACACGCGGCGCGGTTCCTCAAAGCGGGGGATGATGCAACCGCGTCCCGTTCCCTGTGAGAGAAAGGCGCCCGTGCGCTCGGGGTCGCCGATGGTGGCAGAAAGGCCAATGCGGCGAGGCTGCACGCCGGCCATGCGCGAGAGTCGCTCGATAAGACAGAGCGTCTGACCGCCGCGGTCGCCGCGCATGAGCGAATGAACCTCGTCGATAACCACATAGCGCAGGTCGCAAAACATGCGCGGGATTGCCATGTGCTTATGGATCAGGAGCGCCTCGAGCGATTCGGGCGTAATCTGTAGGATACCGCTCGGCTTTTTGATGAGTTTGGCCTTGTGTGATTGTGAGACATCGCCATGCCAGTGCCAGACGGGGATATCGGCTTCTTCGCACAGGTCGTTGAGGCGGACGAATTGGTCGTTGATGAGCGCCTTGAGGGGGCCAATGTAGAGGGCGCCCACGCTTGCGGGCGGGTTCTCCCAAAACTCGGTCAGGATGGGAAAGAAGGCTGCCTCGGTTTTGCCGGAAGCCGTTGACGCCGTCAGGAGCACATTGTCCTGTGTGTTGAAGATGGCATCTGCCGCCGCAACCTGGATAGAGCGCAAGCTCTCCCAATCGTGGGAGTAGATGAAGCCTTGGATAAACGGGGCGTAGCGGTCAAAGGCGTTCACGGGGCCTCCTTTCAACAACGAATTTCTCAACGCGGCTGGCAACGGCTTGCTGCATTACTGCTTCAACGTTTGCCCAGATAAAACCTGCCAAAATAAACCTGTCCCTTTTTGGTAGGTTAGATGGTGAACTCGGCGAAGTTGCGGTCGCCGCCTGCGGTGCCGGTGTCGCCTGTTGCGGCTGCCGGCGCCAGCGCGTCGCCGCCGACGCTTTGCAGCAGCTCGGCCACGTTGGCGTCGGGGTTTTGGCATAGGATGTCGAGCAACTCGATAAAGTCACGAATGACCTCGCGCGGCGTCAGGTGCGTGTCGGCTCCCACACGACCGAACTCAATCTTGAGGAAGTCAACCAAGTCGTTTTCGGTCAGCGTGGGCGTCCAGCCAAAGTAGCCGGCGTGAATTTGCATGAGTTTTTCGATCAGCACCAGCAACTCCTCGTAGGTGAGTGGTTGCAGGCGGATGATGGGCGCAAGCATGTCCTTAAGGTCCTCGCGCGCAAAGCGGCCCTGGGCGAGTCGGCTGCGTAGGGCCTCGTAGGAAAACACACCGCGGCGGCGGTCCTCGATGGAGGTCGGCGTGCCACCCATGATCATGCCCAGGTACTGCGCCTTGCCCTGAAGTGTGTCGTTGTACATGGTCAGGATCTTCTCGTAGTTGTACTGGCGCGTGATGGCGTTGGGAATCTTATACAGATTCACGAGCTCGTCGATGAGCACCAGCATGCCCTTGTAGCCGCTGCAAACCAAAAAACGCGCGATGAGTTTGACGTAGTCGTACCAGTCATCGTCGCTGATGATGGTTGAGGACCCCAGTTCGGCGCGAGCCTCGCTCTTGGTGCGGTATTCGCCGCGGATCCATTTGGTCACGCGGCTCATGGCCTCTTCGTCGCCCTCGGATACGGCCGTGCGATAGCGGCGAAGCATGCGGGTGAAGTCGAAGCCGTGGACCATCTCCTCGAGCGGGGTCAGTTGGGCATTGACGACCGACTCGTCGACGTTGGCACACGAGGCGACCCAGCGATCCAGAATAAGGTTGAGCGCACCGCCCTCGGGGCGCGTCTTGGTCGATATATTGCGGATGAGCTCGCGGTAGGTGGCAAGGCCCTGCCCCTGACCGCCCTGCAGGCGTCGCTCGGGCGACAAGTCGGCATCGGCGACGACGAATCCCTCGCCCATGGCGTGCGTGCGGATGGTCTGGAGCAAAAAGCTCTTACCGGCGCCGTAGCGACCGACTAAAAAGCGGAAGCTCGCGCCGCCATCGGCGATGAGACTTAAATCGGTGAGCAGGGCGCGGATCTCGACCTCGCGCCCTACGGTGATGTAAGGAAGGCCGATGCGCGGGACCACGCCGCCCTTGAGCGAGTTGAGAATGACGGCAGCGACGCGCTTGGGCACGCGGGGTGCTGCGGATGCGGTATCACTCATGGTCTAGGTATCCTCTCACGTCTGCTTCGTAGTCCTCGATAATCTGCGGCCCTGCCGCGCCGAATTCGATAACGGTGTCTCCCACCAGGTCAAAGAGCGCCTCGTTGATGGTATCGACAAGCATGTCCTCACTCTTGCCCGACTGCGCCACCGCCGATGCCGTCTGCGCTGCGTTTTGCTCGAGTAGTGCTCGAAGATAGGCGTCTGCGGCGGGATCGAGTGCGGACGCGGTGTCAGCGGACGTGGGTGCTGGTGCGAGGAGCGGGGCCACGACGCCAAACTGCTCGGTGGAGATGGTCGGCTCGCTAGCCTCGTCCTGCTGCATGGTCGTCGCGACTGGTTCGGCGATCGTGCCGGCCACGGGCTTGGCTTCCCGTCGTTCGGCAACTGTCACCTCGGCATCCGCAAGCGTGCCGTCCTCGCGTTCCTCGTCGATCAAAAGCGCTTCGCGCGTTTGTGCGGCAGCGCTCCGAATGTGCCCCAGCTGGCTCAAATCGATATCGATCTTGACGGGCTGGTGTGCGGCGTCCCACGAAAGCCATGCCACAATCTCGTCATCGATAATCTTGGCCAGATATTTGGGGACCTTTTCTTCCTTAAGGGGATGGGCGGGGTCCAGCGCCAGGCGCAGGCGTTGGTCGCAGGCGCGCATCATTTCACCGAGCTTGCTGCTCTTTTGCCTGCTACCGTGAATCCGCATGCATTCCCAAAAACCGTTTTGGCAACGGTAGATATGGATGGGGTCCAGACGGTATTCGCAGTCCTCGTGGCGCTCGGGCGCAAAGAATACGGCCGAGGCAAACATGGTGTAGGGCATGGCCGTCTCCTCCCCAAATAAACTTGCCACGATGCCGGTCTTTCGGTGCGTGTCATAGTAGCGCGCCATGCGGACATACACGGCGCACGCCACGTGGCGCAGATCACGGTGGTGGCTGCGGTCGAGCCGCGAGCTACTTAGGTTGTACGTGGAGAGGGCGTTGATGGCGGCCATGAGTCGCTCCTCGCGCACCTCATCGGGCGGAAGGGGGAGCGTGGGCTCGGAGGTTTTGCGACGCTTAGGGGTCTGGCCGGACGGTGCCGGTACAAGGTCTCGTGCCGCGCGCCGCAGTTCGATAAGGGCGTTATCGAACATGACGGTTTTAGAGTCGCGAAGCAGCTTGGGGTCGAGCCCGTGGAACACGGCGTAATCTTGCAGCCACACGCGCGCAAACCGGTCGATGCCGGGCTCGAAGGCGCGATAGACATCCCAAAAAGCCTTGATCTTGTTAAAACCATCGAGTGGATTATCTACGCCAATGCCGCAGATCAGCTCATAGAGATACAGAAAGGCAAAGGACGTAGACGTTTCCTCGACGGTTCCGCGGCGCACTTGGGCACGCCAGGTAAAGTAGCCGCGCAGTTGCCGGTCGCTCATGGCGTTGTAGGTGGGAAAGTACGACTTAAAGGTGCCGTTGTAGGGACAGTCGTCCTCAAAGTCGGCCATCAGCAGGCCCTGGCGGTAAAAAAGCTCGGCTTCCGAAAGCCAGCGGCCCGCACCGCCCTTGGGGTCATCCTGCCAGCGCGATATCTCGCGCATTTTACGGTACTGGTCGGGGAGGAAATTCTGCATCTGTCGGCCGGTTTTGAGAATCGGCTCGTCTGCGTAGGTTTCGTTTGAGAAGCGGGCGGACTGATGGGTCCGGGCCTCGGCCATAATGCGCTCGATGAGCATCTTGATGTCCTGGTCGGCCACCGCTCCTCCTCTCGAACGCAGCTACGGTGACCTCATATCATAGCACAGCATCAAACAGATGTTCGAGATACCGCTGCGTTGCTAGATTTAGAACAGGAGGGCGTATATGACGGCGATGACGACGGAGGGAAGCATATTGGCCGTGCGGAAGGTCTGAGGACGGATGAGGTTGACGCCGACGCAGAAGATGAGCATGGAGCCTACGAGCGAAAGGCTGTTGAGGGCTGCTGTGGTCATGATGGGGGAGAGCGCGCCGGCAAACAACGTGATCGTCCCCTGGAACACGGCGACGGGCAGGGCGGAGAAGATGCAGCCGCGGCCAAGCGAGGCCGTCATGGTGCAGACGATGATGCAGTCCAGTGCGCCCTTGAGGGCAAGCGTTGACCAGTCGCCGAGCAGGCCGTCCTGGATCGATCCCACAATGGCCATGGCGCCGATGCACACGGTGAGTGAAGTCGAGACAAAAGCGTTGGTGAACTCGTTATCGCCCTCACTGCCAGTCTTGCGCTTGAGCCATTCGCCAAGGTTCTCGATGGCGGCCTCCAAGTTGATGGCCTCGCCGATGAGCGAACCGAGCGCAAATGAGACGATGAGCATGGTGGTACCGGTGGTCGCTAGCGCCTTTCCATCGATGATGAGCATCTTTTGCATGGTGCCGCCCAGGCCGATAAACAGGACGCACAGCCCCGATGCTTTCATGAGCGTGTCTTGGATGCGCGGTGTAATGAAGCGGCCGCCCGCTAATCCCAAAAGACCGCCCGCAACTAAAAGCGCAACGTTGATGATTGTTCCCAAGCCCGGCATGAGCCCTCCTGTATTGATGCCAACGTGGCAATCGTAGCAGAACGAAATGCGAGGCACATCGCGACTCATCTAATACGTTATATAAGTGGTATTAGGAATGATGCGCAGCATTTAAGCCTCAGGTGGTTGTCGGGACATAGGGGTAGTAGTCAAAGCGCAGTGTCATAAGCCGCTGCGGGGATTCAATAGCCGCGGCGATGATATTGGCATCGCGGGCACGATCAAACCCTTCGAGTTCGATCTGATACGAGACGTCTTGCATAATGTCCAGACGTCGCCAGGCTAGAAGTGTGTCGCCATCGAATTCCAAGGTCTTGCCTCCGTCTGGGGCAACGGCGTATAGACGCAGTTTAGCGGTGGTTGCAGGGTCGACAACCGTGACCTTTTTAATTTCGTTTCGAGTATTCTTGGCGCCCAACAAGGTGAGCAGTGTTGGGGCCACGACCTCGCCCGATGGCAAAAAGACGACTTCGATGGATTCGGGAAATGCGATGATGGCCGACTTGCGGACGGGCTGATTGGCGGCGGCAACTTCGATGTTTGCAGCATCGATGACCTCTGTGTGGTCGAGGGCGGCAAGCACGCAGCAGTTACCTTCATCGATCTCCTGAGGATCAGCAAGTCCCAGACTGTCCGCGAGCTCGGGATCGTTTGGACCGGTAGCAGGCTCATTCGGTGCTTCGAAAGAAGCTGGGACGCTGTTTGTCGGCGACGGCGTGTCGCCCGCACCTGCTTCTTTGTCCGTGCTCTCTTCTTGTATGGTTGCGTTGATGGGTTCGTCGTTTGAGGGGAGCGTCTTGGCGTCAAGCGCGGAGGGGACAATCCCGATGGCTCCGGATCCGTTCCACTCCATCTCGAGAAGCGCCGGGTCGGCAAGAATGCGTTGCCTGCCTAGCGTGTGGGTATCGATCGCAATAGGGCCTGCCTCCGTCCCGCGCGTAAGGCTGAGCGATCCGGCCGGCTTCTCGAAATGAATGTCTGTGTCTTCGGTACTGGCGGCGTAGAACAGCAGGGATGCTTCTCCCGCCGCGATGGCATCGGTGCCCGCCTTGGTCAGCCGCAGCGATGCCGTGAATGAGAGGGTGGGCTGCACATCGTCTGCATTCGCGGCGGCGCAGCCCAGACATATACCGCCTCCTTTCTCGAAAAACGCACCGTCGAAGGCGACCTTCGCTCCGTTCGCCGAGTCATCGACCGAAGCGATATCGATGCGCAACCCCAAATCGCACGGATCGCCATCTGCATCGAGCACAATCGAGCGCCATGTGCAGACGGCGCACCCCGCCTGGGAGCCGTTTGCCTTGTTCGAACGATTGATATCCACGACTATCGAGCCGTCCGTATTACGACGAAGGCATCCCGAGGTTGAGATTGCGGCCTGTGCGAACGAAAAACGCTTGCACGCAATGGCGCTCGACGGATTTGGTGCGGAGCTTAGGGCTGCTGGTAAGGAGTCTGCCATGACGGGAGTCGCCCAAGCGGCGACAGGCGTTCCGGTTGCGAGCGCGCCGCAGAGTGCGACGACGGGCAAAAGGTTCTTCGATGCCATGGGGTCTCCTTAGCTAATTTAGTGCGGCCTGTCCGTGTTTCGTTTCTGGCTGCGTTTGATGTGCAGACCGAGGCCGGCGGTTCCCGCACCTGCTGCCGTGGCGCCTGCTGCCAAGAGCCATCGTCTGTCGTCTGTCTGTGCCAACGGTTCCTTGCAGTTGCCGCGGTCGAGCTCCGAGAGGTCGACCGTCACTTGCGTGGCGGCCTGCGCCTGTTCTTGCTGGGCAAAGGCCATGGCTGGCCCAAACGCTAGGATACTGACGGCGGCCAGGGCGACGGCCTTATGCCGTGTGCGCACCGGGCTCGACCGTCCAGGTGATCGTTGCAACCTGATCGCCTTCGCCGGTTACGCGGAAGATGTCGCGCGTGACGCGGGCGACGTTTCCGCTTGTCTTGAGCTTAATTTTGTCCGTGCCGCCGGCAATGCCCTGGTAGCCCATGTCGAAGGCTGCATTCTTGGAAAGATCGAGGCCCGTCTCCTGCATTGCGGCGCTGGCGTTCTGGAGTGCGCCGTCGGGGCCGACCTTAAAGTCGATGGAATTCTGCGCGGTTCCGGCCTTGGCGTCGGCGGCAATGGTCCAGGTGTTCATGGCGTCGATCTTCATGTTGGTGACATGGATGCCGTAGGCCGAATGATTGTCGATGGTGGTCGCGTCTTCTGAGGGGCCCTGAAGCGTGCCGTCGGCCTTGGCGACGAAGGGAATAACCGTCGGAACTTTGAACTCTACGTTGTCGATCTCGGTCCTGACCATTACTTTCGTGGTTCCAACGCGCCCGGCTGCCAGAGCTGGCGTCGGGGCGGCGCCCATTGCGAGCGCGAGCGCGAGCCCTGCGCCCACGACGAGCGCTCTGGCTCCGTTCATGTTCCTGGTGATGTCCATGGTCGTTCCTTTCTATTCGCCGCGGGCCGTCCCCGCGATGATTGGACGAATGCTGGTGAATTGCGTGCGGTGTCGCGTCGGCCGAAAAAGCTAGTTCTCGGCTTGCTCAACCCGTACCTTGACACGTGTCGGATTGCCGTGGCTGTCGAGGGTCTTGGCATCGAGTGCCTGGATCTCGATGTATGCCTCTCCTTCTTTGATGTCGCCGGCGGGGCACGTCTCGATTGTCTTGCCGGTCTCGACCACACCGGATTCGTACATGGTCTCGTCGTTTTGGATGACGCGGAATCGCTGGGGAAATTTATTGTCTTGGACGTTTTGCACGTTGACGCGCAGCTTGCCGTCCTCCTGTAGCTGAGCGACCGGCGCGACCGAAATCGTCATCATGTTGTCGCGGACGATGGCATCGAGCTCATCTTGGATTTCTTGTCGCGATTTACCCTCTGCCGTCGTGACTGAGGCGCCCGCTTCGGGCACGGGCTGCGACTGCCAGGCGTATAGCCCTACGGCGATGAGGGCGCAGGCGATAGCCAGGCAGACAACGACGAGTTTCTTGCGACGCCCCAGTCCTGCGAGGCGGGGCGGCTTCTTCGCACTCATGCGGCGTCCTTGGTGGTGTAGACACGTGCGAACGTGGACGGGTCCGCTCCAAAGAGCATGTGAAGCATCAGGCGGCGCGAGTAGATGAGCTCGTCAAAGTCGTGAGGGAGCTCGATGTCGTGGATACGCGCGATGTGGTGGGCGAGCGCCGAGAACGACTCGGGGTCGCAGATAACATCGGTGGTGACGTGGTAGACCGCCGTATCGGGGAACGCCTCTTCGTCGAAAGGCAGGAGATAGGGATCGTCGTCGACCTCGATGGCGACGCCGTACTGGGGCCAGTAATATGCCATGGGAACCTCCCTGCTTCTGGGGCCAAAACTTCTATCGGTTTTGGCTGTCGACGCCGACCGTATCAGCCGCTACTTGACCAATTTCTGACCAAATGCTTGACGGATTGACATCTCCGCAGGTAAAAGGTGGAAAAATTACTTCAACTTTTTTCGAGCGACAATCGAGCGGTCGGCGACGGCGGGGCGATATGTGTCAAAAGCATCGTCTGCCGAGGAAGCCTTGCCGTTCGCCGAATTGCACAAACGTAAAAATCGCCAATTATGGAGACGGTCTCGAACACGTCGACGAAACGATGCGGTAACATCTCCCTGCAAACACTGTAGTTAGCTAAAGGGGGAGTTCGCGTGTCTGCAACCATTAAACCCTTCACCGATGAGTTCGAAGAGTATGGCCGCGATGAATCTCGTGCATCGGGCGAAGCATCGAGCATCTCGTTTCCGACAACGGAAGACGAGGTCCGTGCCATTTTGGAAACGCTCCATGCCGAGCGTGTCCCGGTAACGGTTCAGGGCGCCCGAACCGGCCTTGCCGCCGGTGCCGTGCCCCACGGTGGGCATATCCTCAATACTTCCCGTATGAATCGCTACTTGGGCCTTCGCCGCGATGAACAAGGCCAATTTCTGCTGCGCGTGGAGCCGGGCGTTGTGCTCTCGGAGCTGCGTAAGCAGCTGAGCAAGAAGGTACTGCCGACCGCTGGTTGGGACCAGGCATCGCTTGAGGCCTACGAGGAGTTCCAAGAGTCCCCCGAGCAGTTCTTTCCCACCGATCCCACCGAGGCATCTGCCTGTCTGGGTGGCATGGCGGCATGCAACGCCTCCGGCGCCCGCAGCTACGCTTACGGCCCCATGCGCCCGCATATCACGGGACTCCACGTCGCGCTGGCTGATGGCGATTTGCTTGAGCTTCAGCGCGGCGAGGCTTTTGCCCAGGGCCGCCACCTGTCGCTCGTGACGGCAGAGGGTCATACATTCGAGCTTGATCTTCCTGACTACACCATGCCCAAGACCAAAAATGCCTCGGGGTATTTTGTTGCGGACGATATGGACGCCATCGATCTTTTTATCGGTGCGTGCGGCACGCTCGGCGTCATTACCGAGCTCGAGATCGCCCTGCAGGCGGCACCTTCGGTCGTATGGGGTGTGAGTTGCTTTTTCGATAGCGAAGACAAGGCCGTGTCCTTTACCGATTCCGTGCGTCCCGTGCTGTCCCATGCCGCCGCTATTGAGTATTTCGATGCTGGCGCCCTGGATATCCTGCGTCGCCAGCGCGAGCAGTCGACAGCGTTTGCCTCGCTGCCGGCGCTCGACGACGAGGCAAAGGTCTGTGTCTACGTGGAGCTCGACTGCGATGACGAGGCGCAGGCGACCGAGGAGCTGTACCACCTTGGATGGGTGCTGGAGTTTGCGGGCGGCCGCGACGATGCGACATGGGTCGCCCGCACCGAAGTCGATCGCGAGTGCCAGCGGTTCTTCCGCCGCGCGGTGCCCGAGAGCGTCAACATGCTCATTGACGAGCGTCGCCGCACCGACCCCACCATTACCAAGCTGGGATCGGATATGTCGGTGCCCAATGCACGCCTTGCCGATGTCATGGCCCTCTATCGCCGCACGCTGGCCGAAAGCGGGCTTGAGTCTGCTGCCTGGGGACACATCGGGAACAACCATCTGCATGTGAACATCCTGCCGCGCGATGCGCAAGACTACCGTCGTGGTGGAGAGCTCTTTGCCCAGTGGGCTTCCGAGGTCACGGCCATGGGCGGTGCCGTTTCTGCCGAACACGGCGTCGGCAAGATCAAGGCGGGCTTCTTGGAGACGATGTACGGCCACGAGGCCATGGTCGAGTCGGCGCGCCTCAAACTCCAGCTCGATCCTGCCGGCCAGTTGGGTCGCGGCAACCTGTTTACGGAGAAGCTCTTGGATGAACTCGTCCAGAAAGGGGGCGCGTGAAGATGAGTGATTTCCATATGGTGGTGTGCGTCAAGGCGGTGCCCGGAAGCACCGAGGTCAAGATGGACCCCAAGACCAATACTATCGTGCGTGATGGCAAGCAGGCGGTCATTAATCCCTTCGATGCAAGTGCCCTCGAATGTGCGCTAGCGCTGAAGGACGACTTTATCGGCTTTGGCATGGACGTGCGTGTGACGGTGGTGTCGATGGGCATCCCCGCGACCGAATCGCTGCTGCGCGACTGCATCGCCCGCGGTGCCGACGACGCGCTGCTGCTGACCGATCGCGCCTTTGCGGGCGCCGATACCCTAGCCACCACCTATGCCCTCAAATGCGGCATCGAGGCACTCGATGAGGACTTTGACCTGCTCATCTGCGGCAAGATGGCGGTGGACGGCGATACGGCCCAGATCGGCCCCGAGCTGGCCGGCGCCTTTGGGGTCCCCTGCGTGACCGACGTGAGCTGTGTGCAGAGCGCGGGATTTACGACGTGTGGCTCGCTGGCGCTCGTTCACGGCTGCGATGCCGGCGAGGAGACGGTGTACCTGGAGATGCCGTGTGCGATGACGACTGCCAAGGAGATTGGCCAGCTGCGCATGCCGAGTATTGCCGGTTTTCGCGCGGCCGAGGATGCAGACGTGCGCGTGGCCAGCGCTGCCGACGTAAACGCCGACCCCTCGCGTTGCGGCCTTGCCGGATCACCGACGCAAGTCGTGCGCTCGTTTGTGCCCGACCGTGACCAAACGTGCGAGGCCGTCGAGGGAACGGCGTCCGAGCAGGCGGTAAAACTTGCCAAGATTATCGAGGGGATGGCATAGATGAGCGGGCTGATTATCGATAGCGAAGCCTGTATCGGCTGCGGTCGCTGCGTTCGCGCCTGCGCCTCGGGCGGCATTGTGGTGGAGGGTGAGCGCCCCAATCGCTGTGCCCGCGTAACCGACGGCTGTATCCTGTGCGGTGGGTGCGTCGACGCCTGCCCCGTCAACGCCATCTCGATTGAGCGCGACGGGGCCGCCGGCGCGGCAGACCTTGACGCATATCGAGACATCTGGATCTTCGTGCAGACTGACGAGCACGATGCCGTTGCATCCGTGGCCTTCGAGCTCATGGGCAAGGGGCGCGAGCTTGCCGATGCCCGCGGCTGCCGTCTGGTGGCACTGGTCGGCATGAGCCCCGAGGGCTCACTCGGGGACCTGGAGCATCTGATTTGCGCCGGTGCGGACGAAGTTCTGGTCTGTCGTGACGAGCGCCTGCGTCAGAACGACGCGGAGGTCTACGCCCGCTTGATCTGCGATTTGGTAGCCGAGCGCAAGCCCGAGGCCATTCTGTACGGCGCGACCGCCTTTGGTCGCGAGCTGGCGCCCAGTGTGGCCGTGCGCTTGCAGACGGGCCTTACGGCCGATTGCACGGTGCTTTCGATGGATACGGAGACGGGTCTGCTGCAGCAGACGCGCCCGGCGTTTGGCGGCAACCTGATGGCCACCATTATCTGCCCCAACCACCGTCCTCAGATGGCAACGGTGCGCCCCGGCATCTTTAAGGCGCCCGAGTTTGACTATAGCCGCTCCGGCACGATTGCCCAGGTAGTGCTAGCGGATGACGTTAAGGCCCGTGTCGAGATCTCGATTCCCGCCGAGGAGTGGGGACAGCAGGCCTCAATTGCCGATGCCGAGCGTCTAGTCGTGGTGGGCCGCGGCATCGGCTCCAAGAAAAACCTACCGCTGATGCGAAAGCTTGCCGAGGCTCTGGGTGCCGAGCTTGGCTGCACGCGCCCCGTGGTGGAGGCCGGCTGGCTGGAGTATCGCCACCAAATTGGCCAGACGGGTGTATCGGTCTCGCCCAAGCTCCTCGTGAGCATCGGTGTCTCGGGCGCTATCCAGCATCTCGCCGGCATCGGTGGGGCGGAGTGCATTGTCGCCATCAATGAGGACCCGGATGCCCCCATCTTCGGTGCCGCCCGGTACAAGGTCGTCGGCGATGCCGTTGAGATCGTTGAGGAACTGCTGGCTCAGCTCGAGTGCTAAGCGCTTGCCAGCCAGCGGCGCAGCTCGTCCTTAAGGCGGCTCCAGGTTGCCTGCGCGGCGGGGTCGGTAAAGGGCCGCGTAATGCCAAAGGGCGCGTCGAGCAGGCGATAGATATCGCCTTGCTCGCGCGCCAGTGCACGGCTTGCCGGATGGACGAGCTCAAACATAAAGCAGATGAGCCCCACCAGGTAGTCCGCCGGCTCGTTGCGCTCGTCACGCGCGACGCAGCGATGCTCGTCAAAGGCGGTAAGCGCCGGTGTCGAGAAGTGGCTGGCGAGAAACGTGTCCTCATCCACCTTGAGGATGGTGTCGACGGTGCTGTCGGCGATGGTGCGCATAATGTCGATCTTGTCGCCATCGCGCACGATATCGCAGAAGCGCCGCGTGCGCTCGTCGAGCTGCGCGGGTAGACGGAAATCGCTGTGATAGGCAATGCTCGCTCGGATGAGCTCATCTTCTGCCGGGTCATCGATAAAGTCGCGGACGCTCGTCACGGCGGGTGCATCGGCGGGATTCTCGCCAAAGAGGACCTCGATGCCCAGCGCTGCATGGCCCATGCTCTCGGCGTCCTTAAAGGTGTCCCAGCGTCGCAGCTGCTCAAAGCGGCCTATATCGTGCAGCAGGCCGCAAAGCCATGCCAAGTCAATATCATCTGACGACCAGCCCTGCTCGCGCGCTACGGCATCGCATGCCTCGGCCACGTGGTACGTATGCTCGATTTTGAGCGCGATGCGTGGGTTGGTGGCGTCGTAGGCATCGGTGTAGCTTTTGAAGGCTGCGCGCGCCCGGTCTCGATCGATAGCTGTCATAATGACTTCCTAAAAAGTTGTGTCTTTCGATCCGGTGGCAATTGTAGGCGAACTTTATTGCCACCGGTTGATATTTCTGCTGCGTTGCGAGGTGCGCTGCAGACGACTTACCAGAATGGGAGTGGCATGGTCCTTAGGATCTTTAAAACCGTCTGGCCGGTGATGCTTACCTATGTTGCAATAGGCGCGCCGTGCGGAATGATCATGGGGCAGACGGGAATGGAACCCTGGATGGTCTTTGCCCTGAGCAGCACGTTTGTGACGGGCAGCGGCCAGTTTATGATCTGCAACCTGTGGCTGGCGGGCGTGCCTGCAGCATCGATCGTCGCGAGCGTTGCTGCCATCTCCTCGCGCTTTGCGCTTTACTCGGCATCGATCGCGCCGCATCTGACGGGTGCCTCGAAGCGTCAGACGCTGGCTGTTGCCGCGACACTTACCGAGGAGGCATATGGCATCTCGCTTGCCAAGTTGGTTGAAGGGGAGGATTGGGGCCCGCGCGAGTCCTTTGTGCTCAACGTGATTCTCATCGCGACATGGGGCGCTTCGTGTACGATGGGCGCCATCGTCGGCGCCGTTGTCGATGTTCCCACCGCCATTGCAGCCTTTGTCTGCACCTCGCTCTTTATCTGCCTGCTCTTTTCGCAGCGGCTGTCGCGCGGCAACGTTGTCGCGGCGGTTTCGGGCGCGGTGTCCGTCGCCGTATGCAAGTTCTTGGGCCTCACGAATATTGCCGTGCCGGCAAGCGTCGTGGCCGGCATGGCCATTGCGTTGGCGTGCGATGCTGTATTTGACGGAAGAGGTGCCCGCGATGCCCGTTAACGAGTTCTTGGTTCTGTGGCTGTCGTCGTGGGCTGCTATCGCGTTCTTTCGCATCGCGCCGGCGTTCGCCTTGCGCGGGCGGACCCTGTCGCCCCGCATTACCGAGGCCCTGGGCTATATCCCGCCCGCCGCCTTTGCCGCGCTGGTCGCCAACGACTTGGTGAGCCCCGGCGCGTTCGACGCGGGACTCTGGCCTGCCTTGGTTCCCTGGATTGCGGCCGCCGGCGTCGTGGTCGTGGCGGTCAAGACAAAATCGATGCTGTGGTGCTGCGTCTCGGGCATCGTACTCTATATTGTCTTGAGCCTTATATAGGGGTGGCGTCGCGGGCGCCGAATCTCGTCCCATCCCAACTCGTCGGATTTTTCACCGAGCTGGTCTATTTCTTCTGGTACCATGGTCAAACTTTACTGTAGCAAAGTGTGACGTGGGCTTTTATGTCCCGTCAACGGAAATGGGGGTTTCATGGCACAGGAAGCAGCCGTCAACGAGCAAAAGAAATTCAAAGTACCGCGCATCCCGGGCGACATCATGATCTACCCGATGATCGTCGGCCTTTTGCTCAATACCTTCTGCCCGCAGGTCTTTGAGATCGGTGGCTTCTTTACCGCCGCCTGTCGCGGCGGTTCCAATACCATCGTCGCCGCGATCCTACTCTTCGTGGGTGCCGGCATCAGCTTTAAGTCCACGCCGGGTGCCATCAAGACCGGCGTCGTCGTACTGATCCCTAAGCTTGTGGTGGCAGCTGCGCTGGGCCTGGGCGTTGCGTATTTCTTTAACGACAACTTTTTGGGCCTGAGCTCGGTCTCCATTATCGGCGGCATCACGTTTTGCAACATGGCGCTCTATACGGGCATCATGGGCGAGTTTGGCGATGAGTCCGAGCAGGGCGCCGTCGGTATCCTGTTCTTTACGGCCGGCCCCGCCGTTACCATGATCATCCTGGGCGTCTCGGGTCTTGCTAACATCCCGCTGGGCACCATCGTCGGCTCCATCCTGCCGCTTGTCATCGGTATGGTTTTGGGCAACCTCTTCCCGTTCATAAAGAACCTGCTGGTTCCCGGCACCAATCCCGCGATTGCCGTCATCGGATTTCAACTCGGCGCGTCCATGAGCCTGTCGAGCTTTGTCACCGGCGGCATTTCCGGCATCTTGCTGGGCCTTGTCACGCTGCTTGTCGTCGGTCCCATCACCTTTGCGTTCGAGCGCCTGTGCGGCGGTAACGGCAAGGCCGCCGTGGCTTGCTCCACCATCGCCGGCACGGCTATGACCACGCCGGTCGCCCTCGTCGAGGTGGCGCCGCGCTATGCCGAGCTTGCTCCCACCGCGTACGCCCAGATCGCCACCGCCGTTATCATCACGGCGATCATGGCTCCGATTCTGACTGGCTGGGTCGACAAGAAGTTCTGTCAGGGCAAGGAGGATCTGTCGCCTGCCGGTGTCGAGGCCATCGAGGAAGCCGTCGCGACCGACATCGATGGCGAGTAGCAATCGTCATCCATCAATGATGCCGGCGTACAATTCGCGCCGCTTGAGCGCCCGAACGAATGCTGCCTTGCAGTTATGTTCGGGCGCTCTGCTATGATTCCCTTTACCCCTACGGAATAGGGGGTGTTTATTGCCCAGGCACGATTCGGGCGATTCTGACCACTTGGATATTGAAAGGATAGCGTCTCGTGGTTAAGGCACTCAAGATTGAGATATTCCTGCTCTGCATGATTGTTCTTATCGGGCTTGCCGCGCGAAGCCGTCGCTCCTTGTTCTCGAGCACCCAGCAGCTATTGTTTAGCATGCTTGGCTACACCTCTGCCGCGTACATATTATTCGATATGATCTGGACGCTTTCGGACGGTGTGGACGGCACGTTGGGTATTGCTGCCAACTGGATTTCCAACGCGGTTTCGTTTTCGCTCTTTGCCATCGCGTGTCTCATTTGGTTTATCTATTCCGAGACGGTGCAGGGTTCTCGCCTTGTGACCTCACGTTATAGAGTGGTGCTTGTAGCGTTGCCTACGGTTCTGGTGGTCGTGCTGGCGTTTACCAGTTACTGGACGCACGCCCTGTTCTATATCGATTTGCAGGGCGTGTACCGCCGCGGTGTCGCCTATATGATTCAGCCTATCGTGAGCTACTGCTACGTCATATATACGTCCTTGCATGCCTTTGTGCATTCCCTACGGGTTGAAAGCCTACAAAAGAAGGCCATTTATCGAACTCTGGCATTCTTCGCTATTCCCGCTCTGGTGGGCGGTACCTTTCAGGTCGTATACTCGGTGCCTGGCCTTTGTGTCGGCATAATGATTAGCATCCTGCTGCTCTACATCATCTACCAGGAGCAGCTGATCTCGACCGACCCGTTGACTGGCCTCAACAACCGTAACCGCTTTGAGACCTATATGCTGTCGCTCTTTTCAAATGTGGATCATACGGACGATGTGTATCTGCTTATGATGGACGTCGATGGCTTTAAGCAGATTAACGATCATCATGGACATGTGGAGGGCGACCATGCCCTTCAGGTTATCTCCGCCGCACTCAAAGATGTCTGCTCGTCGTCTGGTGGCTTTATCGCACGTTATGGCGGCGATGAGTTCGTAGTGCTCCAAAAGGCGACAGCAGAGCAGGACATCATACATCTGTGCGAGGCGATCAACGACGAGCTCGCGCGCGCCGAGGTGCCGTATCTGTTGCGGATGTCTATCGGCTACGCACGGATGGGTGATGGCGTCGATACCTGGCAAGACTTGCTTCGCGCTGCCGATGCGGAGCTCTACCGCGTAAAGCACGAGAAGAAGAAGGCCGGCGTCCAGATACGCTAGAAAAAGGGGCGCACGCTTGCGTGCGTGGTGGCCTTCAGCTCACCGATGTACTCCATTAAACTAAAGTATGTGAATCTCTCTGCTAAATAAGGGCAGTTCGCTAGGCTTTTTTGGGTTTGTTGACGATGATGATGCCGCTGCAGACCAAGAGCAGGGCAACGATGACGGTAACGGGGCTCGTGCCGGCGCCCTCGCCAAGCAGCAGTGCGCTCAGCAGTACGCCAAAGACCGGGTTCATAAACCCAAAGACCGAGACGCGGCTGACGGGGTTGACGGCAAGCAGGCGCGACCACAGCGAGTAGGCGACCGCGGAGATAAGCGCCATGTAGATGATGAGCACGATGGCGGGGACAATCGCCGTGGGGGAGAGCGCGCCACCCATCAAAAAGCCGATGGCGGTGAGGACCAGGCCGCCGACCAAGAACTGCCACCCGGCAAGCAAGACGCCGTCGTGCTTGCGCGAGAAGATGCCGATCAGGCAGGTCGAAAGAGCACCCGCGACAGTGGAGGCTAGGATAAAGCCCTCGCCATCGAGCCTGAAGCCAAAGGTGCCATCTGCGCCCGAGAGGTTGACGAGCGCGACGCCGGCAAAGCCCAGCGCACAGCCAAGCACCTTGGCCGTATTGAGCTTCTCGGTGTGAAATGCCAGGGCGGCAAAGAGGATTGCGAGGAAGTTGGCGCTGGCCTCGATGATGGAGCTCGACATGGCGCTGGCGCGCGAGAGGCCCAGATAGAAAAAGAAGTACTGCCCGATAGTCTGGAAGAGCGACAAGACAAAGATGGGCTTGATGTCGCGAGCCTGCGGAATGAGGGGGCGGCGTTGGGCCGCACTCATCCCAACGATAACCAGGGCGCCGGCAAGCGTGAAGCGCAAACCTGCAAAGAGTAGCTGCGAGGCGCTATCGTGCGCCGGGATCCCAAAGAGTGCGTAGCCGATCTTGATGCAGGGAAAGGCCGATCCCCAGAGTGCACAGCAAACAAGACAGCCCAGGATGAGTCCGGGCAGGGTGGCGAGATACGGCTTGCGGCTTTCCATGATGTCCTTCCTACATGCGCGAAGCAAAAAAGAACCCGCCACCGGATGTGTCGGTGGCGGGTGTTGTTACCCGAGGGGATTGTACCCGATGGGAAAGCTTTAAGCGAAGTAGGCTACGCCGCTCTCAAAGATCGGCATGAACTTATCGCCGGGGACATGCTCGGGCACGTTGCGGTACAGGTTGTCGCCGCGACGCTCGGCATGGCCCATCTTGCCCAGGACGCGGCCGTCGGGGCTCGTGATGCCCTCGATGGCGAGTACGGAGCCGTTGGGGTTGACGGAAAGATCCATACTGGGCTTGCCGTCCTCGCCCACGTACTGCGTGGCGACCTGGCCATTGGCGATCAGCTGGGCGAGTACCTCGTCGTTGGCGACAAAGCGGCCCTCGCCGTGGCTGATGGCGACGGTGTAGGGGTCGTCCAGGCTGCACTGCGACAGCCACGGGGACAAGTTGGACGAGATGCGGGTGCGCACCAGGCGGCTCTGATGGCGACCGATGGTGTTAAAGGTCAGCGTGGGCGCATCCGGCGTGGCATCGACGATGTCGCCATAGGGCACCAGACCGAGCTTGACCAGGGCCTGGAAGCCGTTGCAGATGCCCAGCATCAGGCCGTCGCGGGCCTTGAGCAGGTCGCGGACTGCCTCGGTGACCTCGGGAGCGCGGAAGAACGCCGTGATGAACTTGGCGGAGCCGTCGGGCTCGTCACCGCCCGAGAAGCCGCCGGGGATCATGACGATCTGGCTTGCACGGATGCGGCGGGCAAGCTCGTGGGTGCTCTCGGCGACGGCCTCGGGCGTGAGGTTGTTGATCACGAAAGTGTCGGCCTCGGCACCGGCGGCGCGGAAGGCGCGAGCGCTGTCGTACTCGCAGTTGTTGCCGGGGAACACCGGGATAATCACGCGCGGGCGGGCAATCTTGGCGCCGCCGTACACGTGGATATCCTTGGTGCGATAGTCGATGGTCTCGACCTCGGCGGTCTCGCCGGCGCTGCGGTAGGCGAAGACGCTCTCGATGCCGCTCTCCCAGGCCTCCTGAAGCTCGGAGAGCTCGATGACCTCGGAGCCAGTATCGATGACATAGCCCTCGACGGTGGTGCCCAGGGGCTCGACGACAACGCCGTCGGCGACCTCGGGCAGCTCGGCATCCTCTGCGAGCTCGACGATAAAGCTGCCGTAGAGCGGGGTGAAGAGGCTCTCCACGTCCGCGTCCTCGGCAAGCTCGATGCCGATCTGGTTGCCGACGCACATCTTAAAGAGGCTCTCGGCGCCGCAGCCGTAACCGGGCGTGGAGATGGCCAGGGCGTCGCCGGTGGCGGTGAGCGCCTCGACGGCGTCAAACGCGGCGAGCAGCTGCTGGGCATCGGGACGGTAATCCTCGCCATAGGTGGCGGGGGCGATGCGGACGACGCGGTGCGTCAGGCCCTTGAACTCGGGCGAGACGGCACGAGCGGCGCGGCCCACGGCCACGGCGAAGCTGATGAGGGTCGGCGGAACGTTGAGCTCGCCGGCCTCGTCCTCAAAGGAGCCGCTCATGGAGTCCTTGCCGCCGATGGCGCCGGCACCCAGGTCGACCTGGGCCATAAGGGCACCCAGAACGGCTGCCATGGGCTTGCCCCAACGCTCGGCCTCGGTGCGCAGGCGCTCGAAGTATTCCTGGAAGGAGAGGTAGGCGCGCTTGTGCTCAAAGCCGGCGGCGACGAGCTTGGCGATGGACTCGACTACGGACAGGTAGGCGCCCGCAAACTGGTCGGCCTCCATCAGGTAGGGGTTGAAGCCCCATGCCATGGCGCTCGCCGTGGTGGTCTCGCCGTCCACGGGGAACTTGGCGACCATGGCAGAGCTCGGGGTGAGCTGCGTCTTGCCGCCAAAGGGCATGAGCACGGTGGCGGCGCCGATGGTGGAGTCGAAGCGCTCGGAAAGGCCCTTGTTGGAGGCGACGTTAAGATCGGTGACGAGCGAGGTCATGCGCTCGGCGAGCGTGGTGCCGGCCCAGCTGGGCTGCCACACGCTGCGGGCGCAGACGTGAGCGACCTGGTGCTTGGGCGCGCCGTTGGAGTTGAGGAACTCGCGGGACAGGTCGACGATGGCGACGCCGTTCCAGGCCATGCGCATGCGCGGCTCGGCGGTAACCTCGGCGATAACGGTCGCCTCCAGGTTCTCCTCGGCGGCGTACCCCATGAACTCCTCGACGTCACCGTCAGCGACGGCGCAGGCCATACGCTCCTGGGACTCGGAAATGGCGAGCTCGGTGCCGTCTAGGCCGTCGTACTTCTTGGTCACGGTATCGAGGTCGACATACAGGCCGTCGGCAAGCTCGCCCACGGCAACCGAGACGCCGCCGGCGCCAAAGTCGTTGCAGCGCTTGATTAGACGGCAGGCGTCGCCGCGGCGGAACAGGCGCTGCAGCTTGCGCTCGACCGGGGCGTTGCCCTTCTGGACCTCGGCGCCCGAGGTCTCGATGGACTCGGTGTTCTGGGTCTTGGAGGAGCCGGTGGCGCCGCCGATGCCGTCACGGCCGGTGCGGCCGCCCAGCAGGATGATCTTGTCGGTGGGGGCGGGGCACTCGCGACGCACGTGGTTTGCCGGGGTAGCGCCCACGACGGCGCCGACCTCCATGCGCTTGGCCACGTAGCCGGGGTGATAGAGTTCGTTGACCTGACCGGTGGCAAGGCCGATCTGGTTGCCGTAGCTGGAGTAGCCGGCGGCGGCAGTGGTCACGAGCTTGCGCTGCGGCAGCTTGCCCTCGAGCGTCTCGGAAACCGGGACGGTGGGGTCGCCGGCGCCGGTGACACGCATGGCCTGATACACATAGCTGCGGCCCGAGAGTGGGTCGCGGATAGCGCCGCCCACGCAGGTGGCGGCACCGCCGAAGGGCTCGATCTCGGTGGGGTGGTTGTGGGTCTCGTTCTTAAAGAGGAACAGCCAGTCCTGGTCCTCGCCATCGACATCGACCTTCACCTTGACGGTGCAGGCGTTGATCTCCTCCGACTCATCGACATCGGTCATGACGCCGGTCTTCTTGAGGTACTTGGCGCCGATGGTGCCCATGTCCATGAGGCAGACGGGCTTGGTGTCGCGACCGAGTTCGTGGCGCATCTCCATGTAGCGGTCGAAGGCCTGCTGCACCACGGCGTCGTCGATCGTCACGTCGTCCAGGACGGTGCCGAAGGTGGTGTGGCGGCAGTGATCGGACCAGTAGGTGTCGATCACGCGGATCTCGGTGATGGTGGGGTCGCGATCCTCATCGCGGAAGTACTGCTGGCAGAAGGCGATGTCCGCCTCGTCCATGGCAAGGCCGCGCTCGGAAATAAAGGCGGCAAGGCCGGCTTCGTCGAGCTCGCGGAAACCGTCGAGCACCTCGACGGGCTGGGGCTCGGGGGTCTCCATGTACAGCGTCTCGGGCAGGTCGAGCGAGGCGATGCGCGCCTCGACGGGGTTCACCACGTAGTGCTTGATGGCATCGATGGCGGCCTCGTCCAGAGCGCCCGAGATCATATAGACCTTGGCGGAGCGCACGGCGGGGCGCTCGCCCTGGCTGATGAGCTGCACGCACTCGCTGGCGGAGTCGGCGCGCTGGTCAAACTGGCCAGGCAGGAATTCGACGGCAAAGACGGCGCCATCGCTTGCGGGGAGCTCGTCGTAGGTCACATCGACCTGGGGCTCGCTAAAGACGGTCGGCACGCAGGACCGGAAAAGCTCCTTGTCGATGCCCTCGACGTCGTAGCGGTTGATAATCCTCAGGGCCTCGATGCCCTTGATGCCGAGAATTTCGGTCAGCTCGCCCTTGAGCTGCTGAGCCTCGACGTCGAACCCGGGTTTCTTCTCCACGTAGATACGAGAGACCATTGGTTCCTGCCTTCCTGATCGGTTGGGCGTACGGTACGGTATGCGGCAGCGGTCGGTTTGCGGGGTCTGCCCTGCGGTCGCCTTGAGCCACATGTTTGTAAACCTCACTATGATACGACAGCTCGCGGCGCGTTGAGGACGGCGAGGGTGCTACAGTGAAGCGCAAACAAGAGAAAGGCATCACATGGCATTCGTTTCGCTCGCCATCATCGCACTCGTGGCCTTTGCGAGTCCTTTTATCGCCTCGGCGATTCCCGGAAAACCCGTTCCCGAGACGGTCTTTTTGCTCGTGCTCGGCGCGGTACTGGGACCCCATATGCTCGGCGTCATCCATGTAGATGCTGAGGTCTCGCTGGTGTCCGAGCTGGGCCTGGCCTTTTTGTTCCTGCTTGCCGGCTTTGAGATCGACCCCAAGAGCATCACGGGCGTCGAGGGGCGCTACGGCTTGGCGACGTGGGTCGTCACGTTTGGTATCGCCTGGCTTGCCGTGCGCTTTACCCCGTGGTTCTCAGTCAGTCATTTCGACGGTATCGCCGTGACGTTTGCCCTCACTTCGACGGCGCTCGGTACGCTTGTGCCCATCATGCGTGAGCGCTCGCTCACCGGCACGCGCGTGGGCGACTCGATTCTCGCGTATGGCACTTGGGGCGAGCTCGGTCCCGTGCTCGCCATGTCGGTGCTGTTGTCTGCCCGCACTGGCATCCAAACGCTCGTTATCCTTGGCTTGTTTGCGGTGGTTTGCGTGTTGCTGGCCGTGGTCCCGAGCCGCTCCAAGCGCGTCGGCAGCCGCTTCTTTGCATTTGTTGAGGAGCGCGCCGATACCACGTCGCAGACCTTCGTGCGCCTGACGGTGCTCATCCTGGTCACGCTCGTGGCATTCTCGGCTGTCTTTGATCTCGACATCGTGTTGGGTTCTTTTGCCGCTGGCTTTGTCCTGCGCTATATCATCCCCGAGGGCAACCATACGCTCGAGACCAAGCTCGACGGTCTGGCCTACGGTTTTTTGATTCCGGTGTTCTTTACCGTGTCGGGCGCAAAGATCGACCTGACGGCCGTGGCGTCGCGCCCGGGCTTGCTCGCGGGCTTTATCGTGGCGTTGTTGATTATTCGTGCCGTGCCCATTCTTATTTCCATGAGCATTTGTCCTGCGACGCGCGATGTGTCGGCGTATGGTCGCATTACCGTGGCCCTGTACTGCACCACGGCGCTGCCGATCATCGTTGCCGTTACGAGCGTTGCCGTCAACGCGGGCGCGCTGTCGCAAGATATTGCGTCGGTCATGGTTGCCGCCGGTGCCATCACGGTGTTCTTGATGCCATTGCTCGCGCAGCTCTTCTACCGCGTGGTGGATGCCGCACCGGTCGCCGCCGTGGCAGAGGTTGCCGAGCATCCATCCGATGCGCTCGACATCTTGCGCGCCCACCACGACCTAGCGAGCTTGCTCGCGCGCGAGCACGAGCTGCTGACCTCGCATGGCCATGGTCGCGTATTCGAGGGCCTGCCTACGCTCGATACGATTGCCGAGCGTCTTTCCGCCGAGGCAGCGAGCGGCCACATCGATGCCCGCATCGTGGACGCGGCGCACCTGCTTGCCGATAAGACCTATGGAGACGAGGTCGACCCGTCCGAGCTGACTCCGCGTGAGCGCCGCCGCCTGGAGCGCGCCAAGCTCGCTGTGCGCGAATACCGCCGCCGCATGCTGGAGCTCTATGCGCGCGAAGAAGCCGAAGACGACGACGGTAAGTAGTCGATACTTTCTCGGGGAAGCCGCGTCCCGCTTTGAAGGCTCGGAACGGGATGTGGTTTCCGAAACGGGGGCCGTTGGGAAGCTGTGTCCCGGAATGGGCGCTCAGAGTGGGATGCAGTTTCCGCAAGGAGGTCCTGGGGGAAACCGTGCCCCGTTCTGATCCGAAATACTGGGACATAGTTTCCCTTTCATAACAGGAGAAGGCGCGCTGTCTGCAGTTGATTCAGACGGCGCGCCTTTTTGGTTGAGCTATGTTGAAGCTTGAAGCCAAAGCTTGTGGCTCCTTAGGAGCGGGCGGCTCCGTCGACGGGGAGCACGGCGCCCGTGACGTAGGAGGACATGTCGCTCGCCAGGAAAACAAAGGCGTTGGCGACATCCTCGGGCTCGCCCATGCGACCCAGCGGAATGGTGGCGATGATGGGCTTGATGACCTCTTCGGGCAGGTTGGCGACCATGTCGGTCTTAGTCACGCCGGGGGCGACGGCGTTGACGCGGATGCCCATGGGAGCGAGCTCGCGCGAGAGCGACTGGACCATACCGTTGACGGCAAACTTGGACGTGGGGTAACCGACGCCGGAGGGCTGGCCGTACTTGGCGACCATCGAGCTTGTGGTAGTGATGGTGCCGCCGTGGCCGGCCTCGGTCATGATCTTGGCGGCAGCCTGGTGGCCATTAAAGACGGCGACGACGTTAAGGTCCATGACCTTTGCGAACTCCTCGGCCGTGTAGTCCAAGAGGGGTGAACGCTGGGAGATACCGGCATTGTTGACGACCGTGTCCAAGCCGCCCATGTCGGCTGCAGTCTGCGTAAAGGCCTCAGTCACGGCCTCGAGCGAGGTGAGATCGCAGGAGCGACCCCAGACCTTGGCGTCGGGATAGGCGGCTGTCAGCTTCTCAACGGCCGTGTCGGCAGTCTCTTGGCGCGAGCCAAAGACGGTGACGGCAGCGCCTTCCTCGATAAAACGGCAGGCGATGGCATAGCCGATACCGCGTGTGCCTCCGGTGATGATTGCTTTCTTGCCCTCGAGCAACATGGTGCTTCCTCTCATCGCGGGCGGACATTCGCAACACAGCGTAGCCGTAACCGGAATCGGCCGTGTTTGCATATCGGTGAACGGTAGCCCGCGTTACCGATGAGCGGCTCGCGCAAATGTGCTCTGCCGTTGTGCTTAGGGCAGGTGACAAAAGGGCTCCCGTCCCACATCGGACGGGAGCCCTCAAGGCGCGTATTGCTAGGCGAGCGTTGGGCTAGTTCGCCATGACGCCTTCGGTCCAAGCTTCAACGTCCTCGATGCGCAGGACGTTGGCGACCTCGGCCACGCAGTCGACGCTGGCAAGCTCGGCGGCGGCAGCCTGGACGTCCTTCTCGAGCGCGCGGTGCGTTAGGAAGATGACCGAGCAGGCATCGCTGACGCCCGATTTGCCGTCCTCGACCTGGTTGATGAGCGAGATCGAGATGTTGTGCTTGGCAAAGATGTCGACCGTCTCGGACAGGGCGCCCACGCGGTCGGCGACTTTCAGGCGCACATAGTACTTGGTCTGGAGCTCGTCCATGGGCTTAAAGGCGAGGTTGTGACCATAGGGCTCAATCTCGGGCAGCGGAGCAACGCCGCGGCTGATCTGCTCGGAGAGCGACAGGATGTCGCCCACGACGGCACTCGCGGTGGGGAAGGAGCCTGCGCCGGCACCGTAGAACATGGTCTCGCCCACGGCGTCGCCTACCACGTAGACAGCGTTCATGGCGCCGTTGACCTTGGCGAGCATGTGGTCGGCGGGGATCAGCGTGGGATGCACGCGGACGTCGACGCCGGCGTCGGTGTTGCGTGCGATGCCCAGCAGCTTGATGGTGTAGCCGAGCTCGCGGGCCTGGGCGATGTCCTCGGCGCCGATGGTACGGATACCCTGCTGGTAGACATCGTCGGTGGTCACGCGGGTGCCAAAGCCGATGGAAGCGAGGATTGCCGTCTTGCTGGCGGCGTCGAAGCCGTCGACGTCGGCGGACGGGTCGGCCTCGGCATAGCCCTTAGCCTGGGCGTCGGCGAGCACGTCAGCGTAATCGGCGCCCTCGGCGTCCATGCGCGACAGGATGTAGTTGGTGGTGCCGTTGAGGATGCCGGCGATGGTCAGGATCTTGTTACCCACCAGGTCGTGCTCGAGCGTGCTGACAATGGGGATGCCGCCACCGCAGCTGGCCTCGCACTTAATCTGCACGCCGCACGCACGCGCCTTCTCGGCAAGCGTCTCGACATGGCGGCCCAGCAGGGCCTTGTTGGCGGAGACGACATGCTTGCCGTTCTCGAAGGCAGTGGTGAAGATCTCGGTTGCGGGATGCTCGCCGCCAATCAGCTCGACGACGATGTCGACGGCGGGGTCGGTGACGACATCGTGCCAGTCGCTCGTAAAGGCCTCGCGCTCAATGCCTGCCGCCTCGGCCTGCTCCCAAGCAAGCGCGCAGGCGCGGGTCAGCTTAAGGTCGATGCCGTAGGCTGCCAGGTACTCATCGTGGTGGCTCTTGATCAGACGGGCCACGCCGCCGCCGACGGTTCCCAGACCGATCAGACCGACGTTCACGGTGCGCAGGGGTTCGCTCATAGATAACTCCTTCGTGCATCTTATGGATGGATAAACCGCTTAAAGGTTGAGTGCATTCTAGCGTGAACCGGGGGCGCGTGCTCGCCAGGCAACAGGAGCCGCACAAAACGGCACCCCCGAAACGCTGCGGAAACATTGGAAACACGCTCGCTACAAACGGACTTCCGTAACAAACTGTCAACGTTTGCGCCATAAGGTTTGCCCTGTACCGCAAGACGGCCGCACCGCGGCCAGCGAAAAAAGGGGGACACCATGTTCAACATCAACAGCACGCTCAGCCGTAGGAACTTTCTCGCCGGCGCTGCGGCGCTCGGCAGCACCGCAGCACTCGCTGGTTGCTCGTCGGGTGGCTCGGACGGCGGCACCGCCGATGACGGCAAGACCTTCAAGATCGGTGTCATCGGCCCTCTGACCGGCGCCGCGGCAACCTATGGCGTTTCGGCCGAGAAGGGTGCCAAGCTTGCCGCCAAGGATTTCTCGACCAAGGACCTCAAACTCTCGCTTAAGTCCGAGGATGACGTCGCCGACGGCGAGAAGGCTATCAACGCCTTCAATACCCTGTGCGACTGGGGCATGCAGGCGCTCGTCGGCCCCGTCACGACTGGTGCCGCCGTCGCTGTCTCGGGCGAGATCGCCGACGATATGCTCATGGTCACGCCTTCGGCCTCGTCGCTCGACGTGACCAAGGATAAGACAACGGTCTTTCAGGTTTGCTTCACCGATCCCACCATGGGTGCCAGCGCCGCGAAGTTCTTGGCCGAGAAGTATGCAGACGCCAAGATCGCCCTGTTCTACAACTCCGGCGATACGTACAGCTCGGGTGTTGCCGATGCCTTTGCCGAGCAGGCCAAGGAGTCCAAACTTGATATCGTCGATACCGAGACCTTTAAGGACGACTCCTCCACGAGCTTTACCAACCAGCTCACCAAGGCCAAGGAGGCCGGCGCCACGCTCATCTTTGCGCCGATCTACTACACGCCGGCGTCCGTTTTGCTCAAGAACGCCAAGGACATGGGATACGACATGACCCTCATGGGTACCGACGGCATGGACGGCCTGCTCTCCGTTGAGGGCTTCGACACCTCCCTTGCCGAGGGCGTGCTGCTCATGACCCCGTTCTCTGCCGACGATGAGAAGAACGCCGACTTCGTCAAGGCATATAAGGACGCCTACGACGAGACGCCTAACCAGTTTGCCGCCGATGCCTATGACTGCGTCCATGCGATTGTCGAGGCTATCGATAAGGCAGACATCGACATCACGGCCGACGGCGCCGACATTGCCGGCGATCTTGCCAAGGCCATGCGCAAGATCAAGATCGAGGGCCTGACGGGCGAGCTCACGTGGAACGACGAGGGCCAAGTCGAGAAGCCCGCCACAGCCTATGTGATCCAGGACGGCAAGTACATCGCCGCCTAAGTGCGCAAAAGTGCGACCGGTGAGGCCGTTTTATTCAGGGCAGGGACGCTTGTAACGGAATGGAAACATTACTTTCACACAATAAAGTGGCTAAACTGCATAAACCAATAGAAATACGCAGAAATATGGATAAATGAACAAACCCAAAGAAAAGTTGAAATATTCGCCACTTTTCCTAACTAAAGCGTCTACTATTTTGCGAACGCCGAACACGGCGAAGGATGGCCTGTCGGGCAACCAAAACCCGACGAGATTTGAGAGGAGAGCCGCATGTCGAGCCTCACCGGTAAGTCATTGAACCCTGTTATGAATCGCAGGAGCGTTATCGCGAGCGCAGCAGGTCTGGGGGCGATGTCCATTCTAGCTGGCTGCTCCTCCAACGGCGGCGACAGCGGTTCCGCGTCGGGCGACGCTTCGTTTAAGATCGGCACCATCGGCCCGCTGACCGGCGCCAACGCGTCCTACGGCAAGTCCGTTACACAGGCTGTCGAGCTTGGCTGCAAGGATTTCTCGACCAAGGAGCTGCCGCTTGTCAGCAAGGCCGAGGACGACCAGGCTGACGGCGAGAAGGCCGTCAACGCCTTCAACACCCTGCTCGACTGGGGCATGCAGGCCCTCGTCGGTCCGACCACCACGGGTGCGTCGGTCGCCGTTGCCGCCGAGTGCGGCAACGACCCCGAGACGTTCATGATCACCCCGTCCGCGTCCTCCGAGGACGTTACCAAGGGCAAGGATTGCGTCTTCCAGGTTTGCTTTACCGACCCCAACCAAGGTGTCAACGCTGCCAAGTTCCTGGCGCAGAAGTATGCGAACGAGAAGTTCGTGCTGTTCTATAACTCCGGCGATGCCTATTCTTCGGGCATCGCAGATTCCTTTAAGGCCCAGGCCGCTAAGTCTAAGCTTGAGATTGTCGACGAGGAGACCTTTAAGGACGACTCCGCCACGAGCTTTACCAACCAGCTGACCAAGGCCAAGCAGGCAGGCGCCACCATGATCTTTGCGCCGATCTACTACACGCCGGCGTCCGTCCTGCTCAAGAACGCCAAGGACATGGGCTACGACGTCAAGATGATGGGCTGCGACGGCATGGACGGCATCCTGGGCGTTGAGGGCTTCGACACCTCTCTTGCCGAGGGTCTGCTGCTCATGACCCCGTTCTCCGCCGACGACGAGAAGAACGCCGACTTCGTCAACGCTTACAAGGATAAGTACGGCGATACCCCCGACCAGTTTGCCGCCGACGCCTACGACGGCGTGCATGCTGTGGTCGAGGCTCTCAAGGAGGCCGGCCTGGGCGTCGACGCCGACCCCACCGAGGTTGCCGAGAAGCTTCCCGAGGCTATGCTCAAGATTACCGTTGACGGTCTGACTGGCAAGCTCTCCTGGAACGACAAGGGTCAGGTCCAGAAGGACCCGACGGCGTACGTCATTACCGACGGCAAGTACGTACAGGCCTAATAGGCCGCCTTATATAGAGCGGTTTTGATCCCAAGCAGGGGAGGTTTTGGCCTTCCCTGCTTGCTTGGTATCTAGGGACGATGTAACGTCCCTGTTTCATACATCAACTGGAAACCTATTCGAAAGGGGGATGTGGAACATGACGGTCTTTATCCAATACTTGGTCAACGGCCTGTCCATGGGCAGCGTCTACGCCATCATCGCGTTGGGCTACACCATGGTCTACGGTATCGCCAAGATGCTCAACTTCGCTCACGGCGACGTCATCATGGTCGGTGCCTATGTCTCGTTCTGCGCCACGTCGTATCTCGGCCTCCCGGGCTGGGCATCTGTAATTCTCTCTTGTGTGGTCTGCACGGTTCTCGGTGTTCTCATCGAGGGTCTGGCATACAAGCCGCTGCGCCAAGCAGGCCCTCTGGCCGTTCTGATCACGGCCATCGGCGTGTCTTACTTCCTGCAGAATGCCGCGCAGCTTCTGTGGGGCGCCACGCCCAAGAACTTCACTTCGCTCGTCACCTTCCAGGTGCCGGAGTTCTTGGCCAAGTTCAACGTAAGCGCCGTCTCGCTCGTCACCATCGTCGCCTGCCTGGTTATCATGGCCGGCCTGATGTTCTTTACAGGTAAGACCAAGATGGGCAAGGCCATGCGCGCCGTGTCCGAGGACAAGGCCGCCGCTCAGCTCATGGGCATCAACGTCAACCGCACCATCTCGATGACGTTTGCCATCGGCTCTGCCCTTGCCGCCATCGCCGGCGTGCTCCTGTGCTCCTACTCGCCGGTGTTGCAGCCCACCACGGGCGCCATGCCTGGCATCAAGGCCTTCGACGCTGCCGTTTTCGGCGGCATCGGCTCCATCCCCGGTGCCTTTGTCGGCGGTATTCTCATCGGCATCATCGAGGCGATGGCTCAGGCTTACATTTCCACGAGCCTTGCCAACTCCATCGTCTTTGGTGTTTTGATTATCGTCCTGCTCGTCAAGCCTGCCGGCCTCTTGGGCAAGTACGTCCCCGAGAAGGTGTAGGTGAGCGTTATGAAGTTCCTTAAAGACAAGCAGACGCGTCACGACTTTGTCACGTACGCCATGTGCATCGTGGCATTCGCCATCGTGTTCTTTATGCAGTCCAACCATATGATCCCGCGCATGATCGCCGGTCAGCTGGTTCCCATCACGGCCTACATCGTTATGGCCATCTCGCTCAACCTCGTCGTCGGTATTGCGGGCGACTTGTCGCTGGGCCACGCGGGCTTTATGAGTGTCGGCGCCTATACGGGCATCGTTACCGCCGTCGCGCTGGAGAGCGCCGTTCCGTCCGATCCGATGCGCCTGATCATCAGCATTGTGGTCGGCGCTATCGCTGCCGCCATCCTGGGCTTCTTGATCGGCATCCCGGTCCTTCGCCTGAGCGGCGATTACCTGGCTATCGTGACGCTGGCCTTTGGCGAGATCATCAAAGAGATCGTCACCTGCCTCATTGTGGGCGTCGATTCCCGCGGTCTGCACGTGATCTTTAACATCACGGGCAACTCTACGATCGACGACCTGCACCTGCTTGAGGACGGCACCGCCATCATCAAGGGTGCCCAGGGCGCATCGGGCGTGTCGACCTATTCGACCTTCCTTGCCGGCGCCATCCTGGTTATGGTCGCGCTCGTGATTGTACTCAACCTGGTTCGCAGCCGTACCGGCCGTGCCATCATGGCCGTGCGCGATAACAAGATTGCAGCCGAGTCCGTAGGCATCTCCGTCACCGAGTACCGCATGATCGCCTTCGTGGTTTCCGCTGCCCTCGCCGGTGCTGCCGGAGCTCTCTTCGGCGGTAACTTCTCGCAGCTCTCCGCCACCAAGTTCGACTTCAACACGTCGATCCTCATTCTGGTGTTCGTGGTCCTGGGCGGCCTGGGCAACATGCGCGGTTCCGTCATCGCGGCGGCGTTGCTCACGGTGCTTCCCGAGCTGCTCCGTCAGTTCTCGGACTACCGCATGCTCATCTACGCCATCGTGTTGATCCTGGTCATGATCTTTACCAACAACCCGCAGCTCAAGGCGTTCTTCGCACGCATTAAGGACCGCTTTGCTTCCAAGAAGGAGGTGGCAGCCGATGCCCAGTAAATTTGAGTTCAACAAGGGTAAGATGGTCCCGTATCCTTCTGGCGCCATCGTTCCCGATCGCGATCTGGGCCAGCGCCCGGCACTCGAGTGCATCCACCTGGGCATTGAGTTCGGTGGCCTTAAGGCAGTCGACGACTTTAGCCTGACTATCGGCAAGACCGAGATCGCCGGTCTGATCGGCCCCAACGGTGCCGGAAAGACCACGGTCTTCAACCTGCTCACCAAGGTGTATCAGCCCACGCACGGCACCATCCTGCTCGACGGTGAGGACACCTCGGGCAAGTCGGTCTACCAGGTCAACCGCATGGGCATTGCCCGTACGTTCCAGAACATCCGCCTGTTCAACACCATGACGGTGGAGGACAACGTCAAGGTCGGTCTGCACAACCAGGAGCGCTATTCCGGTTTTGAGGGCGTGCTGCGCCTGCCGACGTACTGGAAGCACGAGAAGGCCGCCCATGAGCGTGCCATGGAGCTGCTCTCCATCTTTGATATGGAGCATCTGGCAAACGAACAGGCCGGCTCGCTGCCTTACGGCGCTCAGCGCCGCCTGGAGATCGTCCGCGCGCTTGCCACCAACCCCAAGCTGCTGCTGCTCGACGAGCCTGCCGCCGGCATGAACCCGTCCGAGACCGCGGAGCTCATGGAGAACATCGTTAAGATTCGCGACACCTTTGGCATCGCCATCATGCTTATCGAGCACGACATGTCGCTCGTCATGAATATTTGCGAGGGTATCTGCGTACTCAACTTTGGTAAGGTCATCGCCAAGGGCACGGCAGAGGAAATCCAGAACAACGACGCCGTTATCGAGGCATATCTGGGCAAGCAGGATAAGGGGGAGAACTAAATGGCAGAGCCGATGCTTTCCGTCTACAACATCAACGTCTGGTACGGCGCCATCCACGCCATCAAGGACATCTCCTTTAACGTCAACGAGGGCGAGATCGTGGCTCTGATCGGTGCGAACGGTGCCGGCAAGTCCACAACGCTCAAGACCGTCTCGGGCCTGCTGCGCTCCAAGACCGGCTCCATCAAGTTTATGGGCGAGGACATTACTCATACGCCCGCCGATAAGCTGGTTGGTAAGGGCCTGGCCCAGGTGCCCGAGGGCCGTCGCGCCTTTTTGCAGATGACGGTCGAGGAGAACCTGGAGATGGGCGCCTACACGCAGCCCAAGTCCACGGTTGCTCCGGGCCTTGAGCGCGTCTACGAGCAGTTCCCGCGCCTGAAGGAGCGCCGTCGCCAAGTCGCCGGCACCCTTTCGGGCGGCGAGCAGCAGATGCTCGTTATGGGCCGCGCCCTTATGAGCAACCCCAAGCTGCTCATGCTCGACGAGCCTTCCATGGGCCTGGCGCCGATTCTGATTGAGCAGATCTTCCAGATTGTCGAGGACCTGCACAAGGCCGGCACCACGGTGCTCCTGGTCGAGCAGAACGCGCAGATGGCACTTTCCATCGCCACACGCGGTTACGTGCTCGAGACCGGCAAGATCACCATGACCGGCACCGGTCAAGAGCTCCTGCACGACGACAACGTCCGCAAGGCTTACCTGGGCGGCTAGGGACTTCCGCCGTTCTGCCGAACGGCGGACCGGCCGACGCTGCGCGGGCGCCCTGATCGACGTGCCGAAGCTCCTCACCCTTGGGGCTATGCCGCGGTACGAGGCCAGGTGGTCATGGTCCGGGAACCTCGCGATGTCGAATGACACCGCGAGGTTCGCCGCCGTCCTCGGCGGCCTCGACCCCCGAGTGGGCGATCCCCACGCGCTAACGCCTGCAAACAAGGGGATTGCCAAGACGCCGCCGGGCACCTCCGTCATAGACGTGGAAGTGCGGCCGCGCTGAAGCACTGCGCGGTGTCTGCTCGCTTATGTGCGCATCACGAAGGAAGACCAGATCGGTGAGCGGGATTGGCCCGAAGTCGAGAGATTCCCATCAGCCTCTCGTCGGTCGATGACCGGTTCACCACGCAGGAAGAGCGTGACGGAAGGTCTCGCAAAAAGGCTCCGAGCGCGGCGTGCTCATGCCCGTCGTGGTGCGCCCGAAGGGGGGGACGGCTGCTACGAGCTCGATCATTTGCGAGGAGAAGACGAACCAGTCGTTGCAGATCCAATATGGATCTCGCCGACCTCGGCAAGCTGCTCGATGAGTGGAAGCCCTGTCGGGTCGTCTATTTCAACACCACCCAGAATGATGGTGTCATCGCGCAGGTCGATCTGCGTGTTGAGCACAGCGAGGTTAAAGCCGGAGGCCACAAATCCGATAGCAGCCAGGACGAGCCCCGTGGCAACAAGCCCACCCGCTACGGCAAGGTAAATCCTTTTTACGCTGGACATGTTTGCACTCCTTCCTATGCCGTGAGCGGCGCCGCTTCGGCGCCCATGCGGCTCTTATTGCCTCGATCTTTCCAGAAGGGCGAAACGGCTTTCTTCGCCCAAAGGGCAGAGAGGCGCGCGATCTGCTTGGACGCCGTCCAGGCGCCGGCTCCCGTGAGGAGCGCCACACCGATGGAAGCGAATCCCATTCCCATCGAGGCCAAAACGTACGGAACATGCCCGATAATGATGCCGTCCACGGCGAACAGGAGCCCTACCAGGCCCGCGCCCCCGAATGCCGCGGCCACGATCCACACGCAGAGCGCAAGAACCCAAATACAGATGTAGACTGCAGCGGCAACGGCGACGAACGCGAGCAGCAGCGGAATCCATACCGGAGAGCCCACGATGGCGAGCGCCCATAGAAGTGCCGTGCTCTTGCGCTTGGTCCTCGCGATCGCGCGCGGCACGGCGGGCAGTTCGTCGAGCGTTGCCTCGGCGACCTCACCGGGCGTGCCCATGGCGGCCACAGCCTCGGCCTCCGTCATGCCGTCCTCCATACGGTCGGCGATGGCCTCCGCGTAGAACTCCTGCGTTTCCTTTACCTGATCTGCCGGCAGGCAGGCCAGAAGCTCGCCCAGCCGGTTCAAGAACTCATCGCGCGTCATGGTGCGCCCCCTCCACGTAACGGTAGATCTCCTGCACGGATGGCCATTCGGCGAGGAACTCGGCGATACGCTCGCGCCCGGCGTCCGTGATGCGGTAGTACCTCCGCAGCCGCCCGTTGTGCTCGGCGGAGCGCGCGGTGATGCAGCCCGCCTTCTCCAGGCGCTTGAGCAACGGATAGAGCGTGGATTCCGTGAGCCCCATACTCGCGGGCACGTCCTTCACGATCTGATAGCCGTAGGATTCCTCGCCCGAGACGGCCGCGAGCACGCAGGCCTCGAGGAAGCCGCGCTTCATCTGTGCCTCCATCCGCACACCTCCTTTCGTAGTATACTGTGTAACACCTACTATATGACACATAGTATATGATGTCAACAGTTGTCGTATAGGGAGTCCGGTCTGTCTGTCCCCTGCGGGTACTCATTGGGGACGTACTTAAATGAGTACCCATCGCTCAAGGTGGCACCTGGGGACGTTCCTTATGTGCCGGCACTTTGGGACACTCCTTGTCAAGGTTTTGTTCCATCGTGCGGGTTGCTATTTAACGTGCGACAATGCCGTGTGGAAATCGAAATGTCTCCTGGGGGCTATCTATGCTGTACGAGTTTTGTGCCGAGAACTTTGAGCGTGTGCCGGCGGCTATCGATGCCGGTGCAAGGCGTATCGAGCTGTGCGACAACCTTGCCGTCGGTGGTACCACGCCCTCGGCCGGCGTTATCAGCACTACGGTCAGCTATGCTCACGAGCATGACGCGCGAGTGATGTGCATGATTCGCCCGCGTGGCGGTGACTTTCACTACAACCAGGACGAGCTGCGCATGATGGAGATGGACTTGGGTCTTGCCGTGAGCGCCGGCGTTGACGGCCTGGTCTTTGGCTGCTGCAAGCCCTGTGCCGGCGGCTGGGCGCTCGACGAGCTCACCCTCGGCGCCCTCGTGATGGCTACGGGCTGCGCGACCGAGGAGTGCAAGCGCGGGGCCGTCGATATCACCTTCCACATGGCCTTTGACCAGCTCTCGCTCGAGGCTCAGCTCGATGCCATTGACGCACTCGCCGACTGCGGCATCACGCGCATCCTGACGCATGGTGGTGCTGCCGGAACGCCGATCGAGGACAACCTGGAGCACCTGTCGTGTCTTGTCGAGTATGCGGGCGACCGCCTGACCATTCTTCCCGGTGGCGGCATTTCCACGGCCAATCGCGATACCGTGGCGGCGGCACTGGGCGTCTCCGAACTCCATGGCACCAAGATCGTGCCGCTGGAGGTATAACCCGTGGCGCTGGTATTTGACGTTCAGCAGGCGAACGGTAAGCCCGACGACAACCGTCGTCCCGGCACCGCGTGCCCCTTTTGCGATACCGAGGAACTTGCCGATATCATCCAGCGCGATGGTGACTGCATCTGGCTCGAGAATAAGTTCAAGACCTTGCGGGCCACCCGTCAGACCGTATTGATCGAGTCTGCCAACCACGACGCCGACCTGGCGACCTATGAACCGGATGAGCTGCATCATGTGATGCGGTTTGCCCTGGGCTGTTGGCAGCAGATGCTCGATTCCCAACAGTACCGCAGTGTGCTCATGTACAAGAACAAAGGCCCGCTTTCGGGCGGCAGCCTCGTCCATCCACACATGCAGATTGTGGGTCTGGAGCGGGAGGACGGTTATGCAGCACTAGCCCCCGCCAATTTCGAAGGCATCAATGTTTGGCAACAGGGGAGAATCTCGGTCAATATCTCAACCGAACCGATCATGGGGTTCTTTGAGATCAACGTTTCAGCCCCGCAGGGAATCGCCGCCAGCGATGACGCACGAGACCAAGCCGAGGCGGATCTCTTTGCCGATGCGATCCAGGTAGCTCTGCGCTATATCCTAAACGGGCACCACGGTGGTCGCGCAGAGTCGTACAACTTGTTCTTCTATCACCTGGGCGGTCGGACCATTGCCAAGGCGCTGCCGCGTTGGGTGGTTTCGCCCTACTTTGTCGGCTATCGTTTGGCCCAAGTCAATGCCGAGACGACGCTCGATATCGATGCTGAGCGTCTGCGTGCGCATCTGGAAACGCTCGTATAGCAAGACTAACACCCACGTAATGCGGACAGCCTAGCGCGCCATGGCGTCGCGGCCAGCCTCGACCCGCTTGCGCTGGGCGGCGCGCTCCTCGCCGGTCAGGCGCTCAAAGAGGTGTCCGATAATTGAGGCCAACACCTGCTGAAACAGCGTGCCGCACATGACGGGGAATACCACTTCGCCGGGAAAATACTGCGTGGCGATGACGGCACCCGAAGAGATGTTGCGCATGCCGCAGGTAAAGCACATGGTGGTCGTCTCGCTATACGGCAGGTGCAGGGCACGGGCGATCAGGACGCCGGTGATAAAGCCGCTGATGGCGAACACCAGAATAAAGAGGGCGACTTCCAAGCGCACCGCGTTCATGTGCAGCACGTACTCGCTCATGGCAGTGGAGTTGGATGCGATGACGCCCATCATCATGAACTTGCAGGCGGGCGAGAGCGCGGGAGAGAGTTTCTCGTGGCCCCAGCCGCGCGTGAGTTCATTGATGACAATACCGAGCACAGCGGGGATGGCGATCATAAAGGCCATGTTCTGCATCATGCTCGGCACGTCGATCGAGACGGTGGCGCCCAGCAGGAGCTTGAGCGTAAGCGGAATCGTCACAGGTGAGATGACCGAGGACGTCAGGATGATGGTGAGCGCGAGCGGGCCGTTGCCGCCGAACATGCTAATCCACATAAAGGCGGTGACTGCCACGGGTACGCTGTATTCGAGCACGATGCCGCAGACAAGGTTTGGGTTGGAACCAAAGAGCAGTGAGCCCATGGCATACGCCGCAATGGGGATGATCACAGCCGAGACAAATAACGCCAAAATCAGATGCAGGGGACGGCGGAATACCTCAGCCACCTGGTGAAAGGTGTTGCTGAGCGCACCTTGAAACGTCATAAAAGCAAACAAGGTGGGAACGATGGGTTTGAGCACGCCGATCTGCTGGGGAAAGAGCACGCCGAGCGTCACGCAAATCGGAACGATGACCTGCATGTGCCCCGCGAGAAACTTGCCCAGTCCAACCCATTGCTTCATATGCGCTTGTGACTCCCTTTGCTCGTGAATCCGTTTTGAATGGATATGCTAGACGCTTGCATGCGTCCGTGCGTCAGAAACGCTCGATTATTTCGAGGCTATTACCGCCCTCGTTTATCGAAACCGCGGCGTGCTGGACGTTGTGCGTCCGCGCTGCACGGTATAATAAATCCGTTCAACAGATCTGCCTGCCGAAGCGGGCATACACAGAGGACTCATCGCTATGAACCGTGAGAGGTATCGCGGCGACCTGCCCCTATCGGGGGTGGGCGCCTATGTCATCGCTTAAGACGACGCATCGCTGGGCGGTCGCTCGGCAAAACCCCGAGCTCGAAAAGGAGCTTTCGGCTGGCCTGGGCATTCCCGGGCTGGTGGCGCGTATTATGGTCGCGCACGGCATTACATCCATCGAAGAAGGTCAGCTGTTTTTGACGCCTTCGCTCGATCGCGACTGGGCCGACCCACTCATTATCCCGGGCATGTCGGTCGTTGCCGACCGCGTCGAGCGTGCTATTTGCAACCACGAGCACATTGCGGTCTTTGGCGATTTTGACGTTGACGGTATTACGTCGACCTGCCTGTTGACCGAGGCACTGCGCACGTTTGGCGCCGATGTCACGCCGTTTATTCCGCATCGCTTTGACGAGGGCTACGGTCTTTCGCGCGCGGCGCTCGACCGCGTTAACGAGCTCGCTCGCCCTCAGCTGATCGTGACCGTCGATAACGGTATTGCTGCCAAGGAAGAAGTCTCCTATCTGGAGAGCCTGGGGATCGATTTGGTGGTCACGGACCATCACGAGCCCTCCGACCAGGTGCCGCAGGGCGTGCCCCTGACCGACCCCAAGCTCGAGGACGAGGGCCCCTCGCGCGAGCTTGCCGGTGCCGGCGTGGCACTCAAGCTGGTGCAGGTCCTGGGCGAGCGTTTGGGCAAGCCGTCGTATTGGCGTTCGCTGATCGAGGTCGCGGCGCTGGGCACCGTGTCCGACATGATGCCGCTCACGCCCGAGAATCGCGCACTGGTCGCCGAGGGTATCCAGCAGATGCGCGTGACGGCCCGTCCCGGCTATATCGCGCTTGCCGCACTTGCCAAGGCCGACCTTTCTACCATTACGGCCGACGGCCTGTCGTTTTCGCTCATCCCTCGTCTGAATGCTGCCGGCCGCATGGCTGATCCCAAGCTGGCGCTCGACCTGCTGCTTGCCCGCGATCCCATCGAAGCAAGCGCACTGGCGGCTGAGCTCGAGGAAATCAATCGCCAACGCCGTGAGATCGAGGCGGAGCTCACGCGCGATGCCATGGCGAAGGTCGAGGAGACTTATGACGGCGGGCGCGCAATCGTCGTGGGCGGCGAGGGCTGGCACGAGGGCGTCAAAGGCATCGTGGCGAGCCGCTTGACCAATCGCTATCACGTGCCGGCGCTGCTGTTCTCGATCGAGGACGGTATCGCGCGCGGCTCTGGTCGCTCGGTGGGCAAAGTTAACCTGTTTGACGCCGTCGAGCGTTGTTCCGACCTGCTGATTCGTCGCGGCGGACATGCCGGTGCGGTGGGTGTGACCATCGAGGCATCCAAGCTCGATGAGTTCCGCCGCCGCCTTTCCGCCGTGCTATCGGAGCTTTCCGCCGAGGACTTTGAAGACACCGACGAGGTCGCCGCCACCGTCGACCTTTCCGAGCTGAATATCGAGACCATCGAGCAGATCTCCCGTCTTGAGCCGTTTGGCCAGGGCAACAAGGTGCCGCTGCTGGCTGCCGAGGGCGTGACGATGTGCGACCGCGCCGTGGTGGGCAAAACCGGCGAGCACATGCGCTTTGTGGCGACCGATGGCGCCGCGAGTGTGCCGGCCATTATGTTCCGCGTGCCGCAAATCGATAAGCTCATCAACTGCGATAGCGCTGTCGACTTGGTGTTCGAGGCCGTTGCCGAGCATTGGCAGGGGCGTGTGAAGCCCAAGCTCATGATCAAGGATGTTCTGGTTCGCGATACCACGCTGCCCAGCGTCGATGATCCGGCATGCGAGCTTCGTCGTGGCGTGCAGCCGGCGGATTCCGGCCTGCGCCTGGAGTCGCGTAAGCGCGAGACGCTCGCCCAGCTTTCCTATACCGAGCTCACGCGCTCGCTTATCCATAGCTTTATCGGATCGAACCAGCCGCACCGCGCGCAGGTTGAGGCGCTCGATGCCTTGGCCGACCACCAGAGCGTCTTGGCCGTTATGGGAACGGGCCGCGGCAAGTCTCTCATCTTCCATGTACATGCTGCGCGCGAGGCTGTCCTTCGCGGACGTGCGAGCATCTTTGTCTATCCGCTGCGCGCGCTTGTTGCCGACCAGGCCTATCACCTCTCGTCGACGATGGCAGCGCTTGGCATTGGCGTTGGCGTGCTGACCGGCGAGACCGTGGAGGCCGCACGCGATGATGTGTTCGCCGGCCTAGCTTCGGGCCGCACCGGTATCGTGCTCACGACGCCCGAGTTCCTATCTATCCACCGTGACCGCTTCACGCGTTCGGGCCGCATCGGCTTTGTCGTTATCGATGAGGCGCACCACGCCGGCCTTGCCAAGGGCGGCGACCGCAGCGCCTATCTCGACATGCCCGATATCCTCAAAGCCCTGGGCGACCCGGTTGTTATGGCTGCGACGGCCACCGCGACGGCTCCGGTCGTGGCCGAGCTTGCCCGCATGCTGCCGATTACTCGCACGGTGGTCGACGAGACGGTGCGCGAGAACCTGCAGCTCGAGGACGACCGCGACCTTGCGAGCCGCGAGAACCGTTTGGTGTCGATCGTGGCGACGGGGGAGAAGACCGTCATTTACGTCAATTCGCGCGACCAGTCCGTGGCGCTCGCCAAGACGTTGCGCAAGCGTGTGCCCGATTGCGCAACCCATATCGCGTTCTATAACGCGGGGCTTGCGCGCTCCGATCGCCGCCGCGTGGAGGAAGCATTCCGAGACGGAAGCCTCAGCTGCATCGTCTCGACCTCTGCCTTTGGCGAGGGTGTCAATCTGCCCGATATCCGCCATGTCGTGCTGTACCACATGCCGTTTGGCGCCATTGAGTTCAACCAGATGAGCGGGCGTGCCGGTCGTGACGGACAGCCCGCCGTGATCCACCTGCTCTATTCGTCGCGCGACGCCCGCATCAACGAGCGCCTGCTCGACTGCTACGCACCCGAGCGCGACGAACTCGTCACACTCTATCGTGCGTTGCAGACCATGTGGCGCTCCAACCGCGGTAAGACCGGGGATGATTCATTCTGCGCAAGCGATATCGACATCGCGCAGATGTGCCTTGCCATCGATGCTCGCACGCCGGTCGACGAGCGCTCGGTGGAAAGTGGCCTGGGAATCTTCGAAGAGCTTGGTTTCTGTCGCGTTTCGGGGTTTGACGACACCCGTCGCATCGCGATGGCCGAAAACCCCGGCCGTGTGCAATTGAGCAGGTCAATTCGCTATTTGGAGGGCTTGCGCTCGCGCATGGAGTTCTCGGCTTTCCGGAGTTGGGCGCTCGATTCGTGCGCTTCTGATATGCTAGCCAAAGTTAACCGCCCGATCGTACCGCGGGCCTAGGGGAAGGGGACCTCGATGGATGCCGCAGCCCGTACCGCCCATGATTCCACCCTCCAGCCGTTCTCGGAGATGGAGCACTATAAGCATGCCGATGAGCTGCCGCCCGAGATTATGGCGGACAGCTACGACAAACTGGAGCGCCTGTGCCTCAAATATATGAATGAGGACGACTTTTCTAAGGTGGAGCAGGCCTATTGCTTTGCTGCCGAGAAGCACTGCAACCAAAAGCGCCGCTCGGGTGAGATGTACATCAACCATCCCGTCGAGGTGGCCATCATTTTGGCCGATCTCAAGATGGACTGCGATGTAGTGTGCGCCGCGCTGCTGCACGATACCGTCGAGGATACCGAGACCTCGCTTGCCGATGTTTCCGGCCTGTTTGGCGATACGGTGGCCGAGCTCGTCGATGGCGTGACCAAGCTCACCAACATCGAAGTCGACAGTATGGACGAGAAACAGGCGCTCACGCTGCGAAAGATGTTCCTCGCCATGTCCAAGGACATCCGCGTCATCATCGTTAAGCTTGCCGACCGTCTGCACAACATGCGCACCCTTGCAGCCCTGCGTGAGGACCGTCGCCTGTTTAAGGCTCGCGAGACCATGGACGTGTATGCGCCCCTGGCCGACCGTCTGGGCATGAGCTCCATTAAATGGGAGCTCGAGGACCTGTCCTTCTTCTACCTGGAGCCCGATGCCTACCAGCGCATCGCACGCATGGTGGCGGAGTCGCGCGAGGTCCGTGAGCGCTATCTGGCCGAGACCATCAAGACGCTCACCGACGAGCTCAACCGCATTGGCCTGGAAGACTTCCAGATCAACGGCCGTTCCAAGCACTATTGGTCCATCTACCAAAAGATGAAGCGCAAGGGCAAGGAATTCTCCGAGATCTACGACCTGGTGGCACTGCGCGTCATCACGCATTCGGTGCGCGATTGCTACTCCACGCTCGGCGCGGTGCACACGCTGTGGCACCCCATGCCCGGCCGCTTTAAAGACTATATCGCCATGCCCAAGGTCAATAACTACCAGTCGCTCCACACGACGGTCATCGGCCCCACGGCTCGCCCGCTCGAGATTCAGATTCGAACCTATGAGATGCATGAGCAGGCCGAGTACGGCATTGCCGCCCACTGGCTCTATAAGAAGTCGGGCGGATCGTCTGCTTCCAAGACCAATGACGCTCAACGTTTGGACGACCAGATCAACTGGCTCAAGCATTCGCTCGATTGGGCGGCTTCCGACGAGATCACCGATGCCAAGGAATACCTGCATTCGCTGAAGGTCGACCTCTTCGATCAGGAGATCTTTGTCTTTACGCCCAAGGGCGAGGTCATGGCGCTTCGTGCCGGCTCCACGCCGCTCGACTTTGCCTACGCCGTTCACACCGAGGTGGGAAACCACTGCGTCGGCGCTAAGATCAACGGTGCGGTGGCCCCGCTCACGCACGAGATCAAGACGGGCGACCGTGTCGAGATTCTGACCAACAAGAGTTCCAAGCCGTCGCGTGATTGGCTCAAGATCGTTAAGACACCTTCCGCCAAGTCAAAGATCCGTCGTTACTTCGCCGCCGCGACCAAGGACGACGACGCTGCCGCCGGCCGCGATATACTGGCTAAGGACCTGCGCAAGCGCGGATATGGCATCTCTACGCCACGATCCACGCGTGCGCTCAACGCCGTGGCGGAGCAGTTTAACTATAAGCAGCTCGAGGACCTGTTTGCCGCCGTTGGTGCGGGCAAAGTCGCCCCACGTGCCGTTGGCAATAAGGTCGAGCAAATCTTGGACCCCAAACCCGAGGAACAGCTCACCAAGGCCGAGGCTATCGCCGAGGTCGTCAAGCAGCCTGCCCGCGGCTCCAACCGCAAGCCGCAAAAGCGCGGCAAGAGCGCCAGCAACGGCATTATCGTCAAGGGCGAGAGCAACAGCGGCCTGCTGGTCCGTCTGGCCCATTGCTGCAACCCCGTGACGGGCGACGACATCGTCGGCTTCATCACGCGCGGTCGTGGCGTTTCGGTGCATCGCGCCAACTGCCCCAACGTCAAGGGTCTTATGGAGCATCCCGAGCGCATGATCGATGTGGAATGGGACGGCGCTGCCGACACCCTCTTCCAGGTCGAGATCGTGGTCGAGTGCCTGGACCGCATGGGCCTGCTCAAGGATGTCACCATTGCCATTGGCGATGCGGGTGGCAATATCCTTTCTGCCGCCACGTCGACCAACCGCGAGGGTATTGCAACCCTGCGCTTTATGGTCGAGATCTCGGACGCGAGTGGTCTGGATCCGCTGCTGGCCTCTATCAGCAGCGTTGACTCGGTCTACGACGCGCGTCGCTTGATGCCCGGCGAGGGTGGAGCCCAGCTTAAGCGCCGCGTTTAGTCACGACGAACGTGCCACATTATCGATATTCGCTACACTCGAGGCATCGTTTGATGCCTCGAGTTCTATAGAGAGGAGAGGGACATGAGTGCTGTGTCCTTGGATTTAACTCCCAAGGGATCGGTCGAGATCGAGACGCTCGTAAACGGTCCCATTCAGACCAATAGCTATGCTGTCATTTCGGACAATGAGTGCGTGATTATCGACCCCGCATGGGAAGGCGAACGCCTGGTGGAGCATATTCGAGCCGAGCATCCCGGCGTACGCGTGTTTGGCGCCGTATGCACTCATGGCCATGCCGATCATGTTGGTGGTGTTGCAGGCGTGCGAACCACCGTTGGCGAGGGCTGCCAGTATGAGCTGTGTGCTAAGGATGTGGCGGTGCCGCATGCGAACATCGAGGAACAGCGAGCTATGTGGGGCATTGAGACGCCTGACCCCGGGGAGCCGACGCACCTGCTCGCCGAGGGAGATGCTATCAAGGTGGGCGATATCTACCTGCAGGTGATCGAGACGCCAGGGCATACGCCGGGCGGGATCGTCTTGTTTGCCGCCACCGAGCAGGGGAACATTGCCTTTGTGGGCGACACCATGTTTCCGGGTGGGCACGGCCGCACCGATCTTTCTGGAGGAGACGAGGCGGCGATTCTGCGCTCGCTCTCCAAGCTCGCCCGGCTTCTCCCGCCCGATACCGTTTGCCTAACCGGTCATGGCGATTCGACCACCATGGCACGCGAGCTCATGCAGAACCCTTTCATGCAGATTTAGCTTACTAGTCGGCTTTTGAAGCACGAGAAGCGTCCAAACGTCAAGCTATTTTTCCCCAACGGGTCGATTTCGTAGGGCAAACGGTCAAAAAAGTCTGTTTGGACGATATTCGTGAACAAACGAACGTTTATGCTCGGGTGCGCCGTGGTAAAATCTCAGGCGTTATCGGAGCAACCTTACAGGAGGTTTCTTTTATGCTCGTCAACGCAGCAGACATGCTCAAGAAGGCCGAGGCCGGCAAGTACGGTCTTGGTGCCTTCAACACCAACAACCTCGAGTGGACCCTGGCTATTCTCCAGGCCGCCGAGGAGGCCAAGTCTCCGCTGATCCTTCAGTGCACCGCTGGTGCCGCTAAGTGGATGGGCGGTTTCAAGGTCTGCGCCGACATGGTCAAGGCTGCCGTCGAGGCCACGGGCGTTACCGTTCCCGTCGCCCTTCACCTCGATCACGGTTCTTACGAGGACTGCTTCAAGTGCATCGAGGCCGGCTTCACGTCCATCATGTATGACGGCTCTCACGAGGAGACCTTCCAGCTTAACCTCGACCGCACCAAGGAGCTCGTTGAGCTTGCCCACTCCAAGGGCATGTCCATCGAGGCCGAGGTCGGCGGCATCGGCGGCACCGAGGACGGCGTGACCTCCAGCGGCGAGCTCGCTGATCCTGCTGAGTGCAAGCAGATCGCTGACCTGGGTGTCGACTTCCTCGCCTGCGGCATCGGCAACATCCACGGCGTGTACCCCGCCGACTGGGCTGGTCTTTCCTTCGAGCGTCTGGGCGAGATTAAGGCCCAGACCGGTGACCTGCCCCTCGTTCTGCACGGTGGCACCGGCATCCCCGAGGATCAGATCAAGAAGGCCATCTCCCTGGGCATCTCCAAGATCAACGTCAACACCGACCTGCAGCTCGTCTTCGCCAAGGGCGTCCGCGAGTACATCGAGGCTGGCAAGGATCAGCAGGGCAAGGGCTTTGACCCCCGCAAGCTCCTCAAGCCTGGTCGCGACAACATCGTTGCCCGCACCAAGGAGCTCATGGAGGAGTTTGGCTCCGTCAACAAGGCGTAAGCGTCGCTAAACTTCCCGCCGGAAGCCCCGTCCCCCTACACTGTTTCCTTTGCGCTCACCTGGCTTTGCCAGAAGTCGCGCCAAGAAAACAGCTCCGGGGGACGGGGCTTCCTTCGTTTAACGCCGCAGGGTTACGAGGCTGAATTAAGATGGCTACTGGCTTTGCCAGAAGTCGCGCGACGGAAACAGCTCCGGGGAAACGGGGCCTCCTTTGTTAACTTGCTACAGGGTTACTGGTCTGATTTTAGTTATATGGTTACCGTTCAGCGGTGTTGATGGCTCCCTTGTTGGGGCTTTCTTTTTATCTCGCTACAATGGGCTTCAAGCGTTCTAGTGACTTGGAGTTTTGGTATGGCTGTTATTAATGTGCTGCCTTCGGATGGGAAGGTTATTGACGAAGGTCCTGTTGGTTGCTCTGTTGATGTCTGCTGTGATGATTTTCGCCATCTCGATATTGGGCTACCGCCCGAGATTCTTCGTCTTAAGGATGCGGGGTATTTGACGCAGACTGTTGCTGCCTGCGATCGCCTTTTGGAGCAGAACCCCGAGCCTTCGCTGGCTGCTTGTGTTCGTGCCGAGCGGTATCGCATGCTCGAGACGCCGCTTCATTTTTCGGTGTCGCGCGATCAGGCTATTGCGATGATTCGCGAGGAGTGGCCAGAGTTTACCGAAGAGCAGTTTGATGACCTGATTAATCGTAAGCGTATTGACTGGCGCTTTATCGATGGCGAACTGTTCGTTCTCGACAACTTCCTCGATTCGCTTCGCGTATATCCCAAAGAGGTTCCCGGCATGCGGCCCGATTCTACGGACGGAGTAGCACTGCGCAACGAGATGCTCAAGGAGATGGAGTCGCAAAACGGATTGGCTCGCGTCATTACGCTTAAAGCGTCCGTGTCTGTCCCCGGCGCTCTGGAAGGGGAGACCGTTTGCGCTTGGCTTCCCGTCGCGGCTGCCTGCCGTCAGCAGTCTCGGGTCGAGATTCTCGACATGACGCCGGAGGGCGCTGTTGCTCCCGCGAATGCTTCGGCGCGTACCGCCTCGTGGTCTTCCTCGAGCGAGCACTTATTTTCGGTGACCTATCGTTATCACATCGATGCTGCTTATTGTGATGTCTACGGTGGCACACTTCCGGTTCACCCGCGTATGGACGCGCCTCTGCCCGAGGATATTTCCGAGGACCGTCCGCACATTGCATTTACGCCGTATCTGCAGCAGCTGACGGCCAGTGTTGTTGACGGACTCGAGGATCCGCTCGATCGCGCCCGTGCTATCTATGATTACCTGACGCAGCATATCGACTATCGCTATCAGCCGCCGTACTTGCTTTTGGGATCTATTGCCGATGACTGCGCGCATTCGCTCCGCGGCGATTGCGGCGTTATGGCGCTCACGTTTATCACCATGTGCCGTATCGCGGGCGTGCCTGCCCGTTGGCAGAGCGGCCTGTATGTTGCGCCCGATTCGGTGGGGTCGCACGACTGGGCAGAGTTCTATACGCCGCAGACCGGTTGGCTCAACGCCGACGTGTCATTTGGATCTTCTGCTCGCAGGATGGGGGAGGAGTGGCGCCGCCGTCACTACTTTGGCAATCTCGACCCGTGGCGTATGGTGGCCAACAATCGATTCCAGGCAGAGTTTGAGCCCTCTTTCGACGGCATGCGCGAGGACCCTTACGATAACCAGATGGGTGAGGCTTCGGTCGACGGTCGCGGATGCCGTTGGCGCGAGATGCTCCGCACGGTCGAACTCATCGAAATGCTCGAAGTTCCATTTTCGGACTAATCGGTAGAAAGCTGTGATAAACTAACTCACGCATTGCGTGCCCGAGTGGCGGAATTGGCAGACGCAGTGGACTCAAAATCCACCGTTGGCAACAACGTGCGAGTTCGAGTCTCGCCTCGGGCACCATTCATGCAAGCGAGCGTTCAAGGGGGTTGCGGCCCCCTTTTTCGTGCCGAACTCGCGTGAGCGCGCGAAGCGTTAAGCAAACAGGCCTGTGGCCTGTTTGTAGCGGAGCGTGGCGAGGGCGCCACGCGCCCGAAGCCCGGGCCTTCGCGAAGCGAAGGCCCTTCGAGTCTCGTCTCGAGCACCATACATGCAAGCGAGTGTTCAAGGGGGTCAAGGTCCCTTTTTCGTGTACGTAATGTGATAACGCGCTGTACGTGTTATTATTCGCAAGGCGTTGTTCCCGCAATGCCCTAAAGAGGAACCTGAGGGTTCCCACCTTTTGGCGCCAATGAGCAGCTGACTGGTCATACAACTTAGATTCCCTTCCTCAAATCGAGGAAGTCTATGTGTACGACCTGGTTGCTGAGAAGCGCCGGGTTATTTTTTTATGAATGGAGGTAGGGAAAATAGCTAAGTCTGATGACACCCGCATCAACGACGAGATCACTGCATCTTCGTGTCGTTTGATTGGCGTCGATGGCTCTCAGCTCGGCCTGTTCGCCATCCGCGATGCCCAGCGCGTCGCCGACGATCAGGGTCTCGACCTGGTCGAGATCGCTCCCAACGCGGAGCCGCCGGTCTGCAAGGTCATGGACTACGGTAAGTTCAAGTACCAGCAGGCCATGAAGGCCAAGGCTGCTCGTAAGAACCAGTCCAAGGTCGAGGTCAAGGAAATGAAGTTCCGACCCAAGATCGACGTTGGCGACTACGAGACCAAGAAGGGCCACGTTCTGCGTTTCCTCAAGAAGGGCGCACGCGTTAAGATCACCATCATGTTCCGCGGCCGTGAGATGGCTCACCCGGAGCAGGGCCTTAACGTTCTCGAGCGTCTCGCCGAGGATCTCAAGCCTTACGCTACGGTCGAGTCCAAGCCTAAGATGGAAGGCCGTAACATGCTTATGCTGCTCGCCCCGATTAAGGGCGCCTTCGATGAGGATAAAGCGGCAAGCGATAGCAAGTAACTAGTGTTCTGTAACCGATTAAGGAGTATTTCATGCCTAAGATGAAGTCCCACAGCGGCACCAAGAAGCGTTTCCGCAAGACTGGTACCGGCAAGCTTATGCGCGCCAAGGCTTTCAAGAGCCACATCCTGAGCAAGAAGTCCACCAAGCGTAAGCGTGGCTTCCGTCAGGAGACCGAGATCGCCGCTGCCGACCGCAAGGTCATCAAGTCGCGTCTCGCCTAAGTTCGCGTTCCCGTTTTTCGTTTTACCGTCTAGGAGTTGATAGAACATGGCACGTATTAAGCGCGCTGTTGCCGCCAAGAAGAAGCGCCGTACCGTTATGCACCGTGCGAAGGGTTACTACGGTGCCGCTTCGCGTACTTACAAGCATGCTAAAGAGCAGGTCCAGCACTCCCTGCAGTATCAGTATCGTGATCGCCGCAACAAGAAGCGCGAGATCCGTTCTCTCTGGATCACCCGTATCAACGCTGCTGCTCGCCTGAACGACATCTCTTACTCTCAGTTCATGCACGGCCTGAAGGTTGCCGGCATCGAGCTCGACCGCAAGGTCCTGGCTCAGATGGCTTACGAGGACATCGAGTCCTTCAACGAGCTGGCTGCCATTGCCAAGAAGGCTCTCGAGGCCTAATAGATTCTCTTGAATCGCTAGGGGAGTGTCGCGTTGTGCGCGGCGCTCCCTCTTTTTATCTGAAGTGCGGTTTACATTGCTAAAAGCGCGGGTAGATAAACACTTACAGGTGACCGATCTCTATATATTCCTGAACCAAAGGGTCATCATCTGATATGTGCGGAAGATCCGCACCAGTCTTTCTATTAGCTATAGAAAGCTATATGTTGTGTAGGACTTGTGAAGAGTGGAATTGACGACCCACAGGGCTTCGCGGTCTGGCAATATATCTCCTTGCCGCGCGGCCCGGTCGGACCGGATGAGCCGCAAAGCGTGCACCTTGAGAACCGGATACTGCGAGGATGGACACACAAGCT
>CAUGTZ010000013.1 GCA_959602645.1 uncultured Collinsella sp.
CGCAACGCGTTGCGCTGAGTCCTGAGGCTGTTGCAATGAAAATGAGAATCAAGGGAATTAAGAACTTGCACAAAAATGTCGGTTTTGCTGCTCAGATGTTTAAACAATCGTTATAATTGCATCACTTAGCGAGCGCAATTACAGATTGCGCAGATACGTTTGATAGGGAAAGAGCAAGATCGCGGTCTCTTGGGGAGGAGACATCGATGAAAGCGAATTCGGACAAATCTAAGCAGAGTAATAAAGCGACGCGCCGTGTACTGGCAGGCGTTTTGTGCGGAGCCTCCGTGTTGAGCCTGGTACTGTCGCTCGTCATGCCTCCGATCTCGCAGGCCATCGCCAACGATGCCGAGGCGGTTTCTACCGAGGAAACTGTGATGGGGGGGGGTTCCTCAAGTGAGTCTACTGGTATAGACAACAGTACTAACGGGGATGCCGGCACAGACGCCGGTAACCAGAACAGCGACGATGCTGCGAGCGACGACGATGCTCGGCCGGAGGAGCAGTCCAAGTACGAGTCGCAGGCGGAAGATAATGATGCGATGGATGTTAACGCTGTCGCGTCAGCCGAGGAGGCTGCAGAGAGCGAAGAGACAACCACAGCTATTACTAACATTACTAACGCCGATGATTTGTCGGCTAAGCTTCAAGGCGTTGGGGAAAACCAAACTGCCTGCTTCGAGCTTACAGCTGATATTGACTATGCTGGTGAAATCAAACTTGAGAAGAGCGGCAGCAATATAACGCTGAACTTAAACGGGCATAAGATCAAGTGCTTGAACACCGACAAGCCGTTATTTGATGTTGCTAACGGCGCAACACTTACAATTAAGGACGAAATTAAGGACTCCGCGCCGGTGACTGAGACGGTCAACGATGTCCAACAGCTGACTGATCAGGGGCAGAAGCTGGATCCCAATAATTATGGCAAGAAAGTCGAGCTAAATTACGTTGGTGGCATTCCGTCTAATCTTACCTACTACGTGACCAAATCGACTCCGAGTGGTACAGGGACAATCGAGACGCTTGTCAGACATAACGTCGATATTAAGGGCGCCATCGTGGCGTGCGACGGCAACGCAAATCTAAAGCTCATCAATCTGTATAACAACAACGGCAAGGGTGGCACGTTTAACCTTGTGAGCGGCGTGATCACGCAAAAACAAGGCAGCAGTGTTAGCAGCTTGGTCTATGCCGAGAACGGCTCTACCGTCAACATGCGCGGCGGCTATGTGTGTGGAGCTTCTGGCTCGGGTGCGGGCGGCGGAATTGAAATACACGGTAATTCGACCCTCGAGGTTTCCGGTGGCGTAATTGCCGGCAACAGTGCTCCTAGTGGCGGTGGTGTGTATGCTAAAGACTCCACGGTCAACATAACTAATGGCGTAATCTCCGGCAACAGCACGCTTGCTACTGGTGTTGGTTTCGGCGGCGGCATCATGGCCGAAGGCGGCAGCGTTACTGTTTCTGGTGGCTACATTACTAACAATAAATATGCCAATTACTGTGGTAACGATGGTAATGGCGATCATGGCGGTGCTGGACTTGCCGCTAAAAACGGTACTCATGTCACCATTTCGGGCGGCCAGATCACGGGCAACTATTCTGAGGAAGCCGGCGGCGGCGTCTATGTGACCGACATCGAACACCAAGGGGCGAGCTCGCGCAAGACAATGGCATGGCTCAACATTACGGGGGGAACTATTGCCTCTAACGTGAGTTTTCGCTCTGAGGGTGCCGGCATTCGCGTGGGCCAGATGGTTGACGCGATGATAAAAGGAGCGTCAAATTCAAATCCAGTCTATATCACTAATAACCACTGCATGTCTCGCTTTGACTGGGGTGGAGGCGGCATCTTCGTCCAGGGCGATTCTAAGGTCGCGTCTAATGCTGGTAGGCTATTTGTCTATAACTCCTATATAAGCAGCAATGAGGCCGGTGGCTACGGTGGCGGCGTTGCGGTTTGCCCGACGGGTAAGACTTTGGTGACAGGCACCGACGGCACGGCGATTTTCGGTAATACTTCTGCCGGAAATGAGCAAAACGCGAACGATTACGAATCCGTGAGTAATACAGGCAATAACGGCACCCCCCATCTTTCCGGCGGTGGTCACGGTAAGGACCAGGACTCCGACGCCTACAATGCCGAAGTGTTTCGCAAAAACGGCCACGCGGACTTCTTCCTTGCGGCGGAGGGTCATACGACTCCGATCGCGGCGGTGATTGGCAAAATGCTTGGCGGCGGCGATGCTAAGTATCGGGGAAGCTTAGAGCTTCAGAAAGCCATTACTATCCCCGCTAACGGTGGCGTGCAGGTATATAACAGCATCGGCCTGAGTTCGGATGTTAAGGCTCAAGACCCCGAGGCGATCAATGCGCGAAAGGCTGCGCTAGAGGCGGGCGCGACGTTTATCACGGGCAATTATTCCTGGAACCATGGCGGCGGCATCATGTCGAACGGCGACCTGTACATGGGCGCGCCTGAGGACACGTATGTCTATCCGAGCCTCAAGCTCAAGGCGACCAAGAAGCTGGAAGGCCGCAAGCTCAATGATGGGGAGTTCTCCTTTACGGTGTATCGCAAGGATTCAGACGACCCTTTGGCTGGCACGACAGCTGGCACGACATTCAATCGCGACGTTTGCACCGAGGTTGGAACAGCAGCAAATGATGCAGAAGGCAGCATTACGTTTGACCTTGGTGAACAATTCGCATCGAGTGGCGCGGGTAACGAAATCACATACTACTTGGTCGAAGATCCCGGTGGTGATTCTGGCATCACGTACGACTCCAGCGTGTATAAGATTGTGGTGACGGCCGAAGATACCAAGACCTTGCTCATGTCTGTTCCGAGTAAAGAAAACTCAAGCCAACTGAAGGATCTTTACATCCATAACTACACGATTAAAAACGTCGGTGTAACCAAGTACGAATTCCGCGAGTCGTCTGGGAAGTGGGAGAACGTAAAAGCGAGGAGCAAGGTGCAGAAGAGTGGAGACTATTATCCAATTATCTGTGAGGGTGACTCCACGACTTTCACTAACAAGTTCACTCCGTACGACTCGAAGGGCTCCTGGACGCCTATGGCGACTAAGGTCGTTGAGGGTGGCGAGATGAAGGAGTTCACGCTCCAGCTTGCGACCGACATAGATTTTACGGATATCGTTAGCAGCAAGTCCACCACTGCCGACGGCGACAAGTCCCAGACCCTGAGCTTCGACAAGATTGATTACAAACTCGATCAACTCGACCAGCTCGCGTCTGGCCCCACTGGCCGTGGTGCTTCCAAGACCTTCACGTACTACGTGCGCGAGAAAGACGACGGTTCGCTGTTCTCGCACTATACGTACGACAAGTCGGTCTATCAGATTACGGTTAACGCGACTGACGACTCTAACCACCATATCGACGTCACTGCGACCTACAAGCAGATTCAGGATCGTGATGGCAATGAAGTGACCACTGACACGCCCCACGACCTCACCGGCAAGTCCACTCCCACCTTCACCAACACCTACTCCACCTCTTTGCCCCTTTCTGGTATGTCGGGCGTCACTCTGACGTACCTTGCCGGCGCGGCGATGCTTTGCGTCGCTGCGGCCTGGATGCACGTTCGTCGCAAGGCGAGCGCGAGGGGAGGTGAGCGTCGTGAATAAGAAAGTTTGCTCCTTCCCGATCTTGTTTGCGCTGCTTGCCCTCCTGATCGGCATCTGCGCGGTTGTGTTCCCCGCATCCGCGCAGGCCGCGCCGACCTCGACCGGTTCCATCACGGTGAGCGGCGCCGTGGCGAGCAACTACGACGCCTACCAGATCTTTAGCGCCAACGTCGTCGACGGCGACGGCGACGCCAAGACCTTTACCGACCTCGCTTGGGCAAGCGACGCCGCGCGCGACGCTGTCCTGCCTGTGCTGCACAGCGCCGGCATGCCCGATTCCCAGACCACCGCGCAGGAAGCTGCCGAGTGGCTCAACACCGATTCCCACCTTACGAGCGCGCTGAGCGCACAGCTCGCTCGTTCCCTCCAGAGCTCTGGCGCCGTGCCCGTGGCCCTTAACGCGGGCACGGCGGCCGAGCTGCCCTGCGGCTACTGGCTCATCGTCGCCAGAGACGACGCCATCGCCCAGGGCGAGGCCGGCACCGCGCCGATCATGGCGCTGGTGGGCGGCAACGCCGTCACCGTCAAGCCCAAGGCCGCGACGCCCAAGGTCGCCAAGCACGTGCTGGAGGACAACACCGCCGCATGGCAGAAGGCCGCCGACGCCACGGTCGCCGACGACCTGTACTGGCGCCTCTCTGCCACGGTCCCGGCCGGGCTCACCGCCTACGACACCTATACGGTGCAGTTCGTCGACACCATGAGCGCGGGGCTCGACCTCTCCAAGGTCGCCGCGAGCATACACGTGTACGTGGCGGCGGGAGCGGACGGCGGCTTCGACGCCGTTGCCACCGGCAAGGACGGACGCGCCGGCACTAAGGCCGCGAAGGGCTGGACCGACATCACGGCCCAGTGCGCCACCAAGGTGGCCGCGGACGGGACCTTCATCGTGCACACCGGCGACCTGGTCGCCGCGCTCGGCGGGGCCGACGCCTTCGCCACGGGCGCCCGCGTGGTCGCTGTGTACAACGCGCCGCTCAACAGCGCATGCAACCACGGCATCGCGAAGGGCAACCCCAACGAGGCCTACCTGCGCTACCCGCGCTCTCCCTTTGCCGACCAGTCCGGCGACGCCGGCTTCACCAGCACGCCGAGCGACGATGCATGCGCCTACGCCTGGGATCTCGCGCTCACCAAGCGCGGCAGCGACGGCGACAAGCCGCTGCCCGGGGCGGTCCTGAGCATCACCGACGACCGCGGTCGCGCGCTGGCGGCCGACGGCACGTGGGATGCGCAAGGCAAGGCCACCGTCACCACGGGCGAGGACGGCCGCGTGACCGTCTCGGGCGTGGACTCGGGCAAGCTGGAGGTCCGCGAGCTCAAGGCGCCCAAGGGCTACACTGCCTTTGAGGGCACGCGCTCCGTGACGGTCAAGGCCGAGGGCCTGGACGTCGACCAGGTGGCCGCCGCCAAGCCTAAGGTGACCGTATCGGCCGAAAGCCCTCTGCGAGTTGATGCCGCCGATGCCGGGAAGGGTTTAGTCGAGTTGTCGGTGCTTAACACCCCAAGTAACGAAGTGAGTCGAGGCTTTATGCCCTCGACGGGAGATAGAATGTTGGTGTTGGTAACGGCTTTGGCCGTCATCGGAGTAGTGGCTATTGTCGTCGCGCTCGTCATCAAGCGGGGAGGAGGTCGCCATGATAAATAATTGTCCCCCCCCCCTGCTCAATGGCGTACTGCCTCCGTAGCGATTAGAGCGCAGGGAAATGAGCCTGCTGACTTTTGGTGATGACGAGAATTAAAGCAACCTCCAAGAAAGAGGTCCCAACATGAAAACAACCAAGAACATCGCACGCCTGGCAGTAACCGCCGGCCTCACCGCAGCCCTGAGCTTCGGCGGCGTTATGGCCCCGGTGACCATGGCGTTTGCCGAGGGAACGGGGTCGACCGTCACGTTCGAGGACGCCGATTACGCTGCGTCCACGACCTATAAGGGTATCCAGATCTTCAAGGCAAAGGTCACGACGACCGGTGGGAATACGACGGTGAGTAGCATCGAATGGGCCAGCTCCGAAGCCCAAACTGCTGTCGTAAACGCCATCAAGACAAAGGATGCATCCTACGATAGCAAGAACGCACAGGATGCTGCCGATTGGCTTAGCACCAAATCTGAAGTTACCGGGACCGATTCGAAGGTTGCTAGCGACAACGTTCTCAGTCTAATCGCCGATGGCCTGAAGAGCAGCACCGCCTGGGAGGTGACGAGCGAGGGCAGTGCATCCCTTTCCGGACTCGGCGCCGGCTACTGGCTCTTCCTCACCGCTACTCCCGGTAAGCCTGCTGACAAGTCGACCGATGTGTTCACCTCTCCCGTCTACGCCGTGATCGACGGCGTAGACGCGACGACCGTTACGCCAAAGAAGGGCGTGCCCACTGTCGAGAAGAAGGTCCTCGACGATGCCGACGCCGCCGATGCCACCGACATCAAGGGCTCCAACAAATGGAATGATGTCGCCGATTCCCAGATCGGCCAGGAAGTTAACTACAAGCTGACCGGCACGATCGCCAGCAACTACGCTACCTTTGGCACGTATGCTTACAAGTTCACCGACGGGCTTTCCAATGGCCTTGACTATGTCAAAGGCTCGGTTAAGGTGTACGCGCTGAACGGCGAGACTTACAGCGAGATTGAGTCGAACAATTATACCGTGACGGATGCTGATGCTAGCAACAACAACACGCTGACGGTCGAGTTCAAGACCGGAGACGGCAAGAAGGGCCTCAAGGACGTCGCGAGCGTGACCGCCGACACCAAGATCGTTGTCTTCTACAAGGCAAAGCTCAACGGCAACGCCGTGATCGGCAACGCAGCCGACGGCAACAAGCGCGGCAACCCCAACACCGTCAAGCTCGAGTACTCCAACAACCCGTATGCCGAGGACACGGGCGAGACGATCGAGGATACCGTCGCCGACTTCGCTTTCAGGCTCAACCTCAACAAGGTCGACCAGGGCACCGAGAAGGGCCTTGCGGGCGCCGTCTTCACCATCCAGTCCGCTGATGCGAACACTCAAGACCAGTATATCGCCTCGAAGGACGACCCCACCGCGGGCGTCGTCGCGGGCCAGCTCGTGACCGTTGCCGGCACCACCAGCCTTCCCGGTTACGTGAAGTTCACGTCTGGCGATAATGGCCAGATTGCCGTGAAAGGTCTCGATGAAGGCTCCTACAAGGTGACCGAGGTCCAGGCTCCCAATGAGAATTACACCAAGGCCAACCCCTTCACTTTCACCATCACCGCGACGTATGATGACGCGAGCATGAAGGTGACGGGCCTCACGGCGGCGGTTTCCAAGGCCGACGAGGGCCGCACCGACATCGCCTTCGGTAAGCTCGACGGCAATGACGGAGACAATAAGCTGACCGGTACGGATGGCACCGGCACCAACGCCGCCACCGGTGAGATCACCATCAACGTCGGCAACACCAAGTCCGTCGGCCTCCCGCTGACCGGTCTCAACGGCGTGACCTTCACTTGGATCGCTGGTGGCGCGGTGCTGTGCATCGGCGTGGCGCACCTCATCCGCAGCCGTAAGCAGGCTGAGGAGTCCGAGCAGGAGTAACGCTCACTCACCCATCCCTTTGGCAGGTGGGATGTGATGGCCATGAGACTTGCGGACACTTTTCTCGTTCATCCACGTTCTTGCTTTGCCATCCTCTTTTCGGGGCAGACTCCACGCTGGAGTTTGCCCCGTTTTTTTGGATAACGCAGGCAGCCTCCATCGTCCGATGCGGGTACGTTCGTCATCGCGTTTCTTGACTCGTATGAGGTTCGGTTTAAGGTCCGTGGGCGCACGCGCGGTGCGGACGGTAGAAGACATTTGCGCCGCGCGTGCAAATTAAAATGCCCGGGGTTAGAGGCCCGGGCATTTAACAACGTCGGAAACTGGTCGCCCGCGCTCCTAAGTACTTACGCGGGGTGCGTCGTTTCCTGTAGCAATTGTATCCCGAATCGCCCAGCCGATCCGGGATATTCTGAAAACGCAAACACGTCGGGCAAACCCGGACAATGCGGCCAGGCTCCGCTGGATGAGGAATTGTGTTTATAACTATCGAACAAATGTTTGCAATTATTGCGTTTACCAGCTGCGGGTGCATGCACTCGCAGTAAAATGGCTTTGCGACGCATTCCGTGCGCGGGCGGCCGACGACTCGATCGGAGGTCACCATATGCTGAAATTCCTTAACGCGCTCGCCGCCCTCGCGGCGGTGGGCTCGTTCGTTATCGCGTTTCTTGACTCGTATGAGGTTCGGTTTAAGGTCCGTAGGCGCACGCGCGGTGCGGACGGTAGAAGGCAGTTGCGCCGCAAGCGCAAATAAGAATGCCCGGGGGTCGGATCCCGGGCATTTAACAAAAGCTGAAAACTAGGCCACCCGCGCTCCCAAACATTTACGCGGGATGCGTCGTTTTCTATTGACATTGTATCCCGAATCGCCCAGCCGATCTGGGACATTTTGAAAACTCAAATATGGGCTTAGGCGCGAACGGAATCTCGTTAATTCCGAAAATTATGTATAATTCCAATATAAACTGGAATCGAACGAAAATAATGGAAATGAACGAAGCGCTAATCTACTTACAAGAAGCACTAGGCCTCTCCGCCAAGGCCAGAACTTGGCCTGGATCCGCACGCTTGCCGCTGTATCTGCGGGCGATTGAGGTCCGCGCTGTTGACGCAAACGGGTTTTCGTTTTTGCTTGCAAGTTTGCCTACTGGCGTCGGGCTTCCCGAGGCTAAGAGGGTCTATAGTCAGCTAGCCTTGCGTGCGGAGACTCCTGTTGTCGTTTCGTTTCCTGATGCCGATGCACGTCAGCGCAAAGCATTGGTCGCACAAGGGATTCCGTTTGTTTGCCCCGGCAGACAGGCTTTTCTTCCATTTATGGGCACGGCCTGTACGGAGAGGGGCAGTGTCCGGTTTCGCAATCACGCGACCAAGATGTCACCCAACGCGCAGGCTGCCGCAATCTGGGGAGCAGCCCAGGAGCCATATCGTCCCTATGACCTTTGTCGTGCGCTTGGGATCTCGGCAAGCCGCGCGAGTGAGGCCATAACCGAGCTTGTTGACAGGGGGCTCGCGAGACGCGAGCGTCGCGAGCGACGTGTCTTCGTGTTCCCTGTTGCCGTTGATCTTCTGCTCAGCGAGCACATGGCAGAGCTCTCCTCGCCTGTCTCGAAGGTCTTTTTTACAAGGAAGACGCAGCAGATCGACTATCTTGTTGACGCCGGGGAGACGGCGCTCGCTGCGCGTTCGATGCTCGCTGCGCCGGGCATGGAACAAAAGGCCGTCTTAAGAAGTGCATGGCGTCAACTGAGCGACCTCGAAGTCGCAGACGGGGAGTTGCCGGATAACGAGACGGCGATGATCCAAGTGTGGCGCTATGCACCCGTGTTTGCCGACTCCTCCCGTGTCGACAACATTTCGCTTGCGCTATCTTTGGCGGCAATCGACGATGAGCGAATTCAGCTCGAAGTCGATCGCATGTTTGGAAAGGAATATCCATGGCAAGAAGCGCTGTAGAAGGTCTCCAAGAATTTCAGCAGCATATGCAAGAAGCTGAAGGATCGTATGCCCTTATCGGCGGCACGGCATGCGACATTTTGCTCGCGGAGGCGGGGCTTTCATTCAGGGCGACTCACGATTTTGATGTGGTAATTGTCGCCGATGATCGGTTGCCTCAGACGGCAGAAGCCATATGGACTTTGGTGCGTGATGGCGGCTACCGCTGCGGCTGGGGCGAAGGTAAAGGCTCATGTTTTTATCGGTTTACAGAGCCAAAGAGGCCGGGTTACCCCCATATGATCGAGCTCTTCGCGAAGTGCCCCGACTTTCTAAAGGGTCGTGAGGGGATTGATGTGGCGCCAATTCACGTTGATGAAAACATAAGCAGTCTTTCGGCAATTTTGTTAGACGATGCTTACTACAGCTTGTTCCTTCAGGGAATTCGGACCGTAGGCGGCGTTTCGGTCCTGGGCACGGAATACATTGTCCCGTTCAAAGCGAAGGCGTATCTCGACCTAAAAGCTAGAAGGGAAGCGGGGGAGAACGTTGATTCGAAGAAGGTAAAAAAGCATAAACGCGATGCGCTGAGGCTTGCTCAGCTGCTTGGCGAGTCGGAAGGTGTCGACCTGGGCGGAGAACTGAAGGACGATATGCTTGCGTTTGTTAAAGATTGCGAGGTGGGCGACGTCAATCTGAAACAGATTGGGGTTGCGGGCGTAACGATGGCGCAGTTGCTCGAGACGATGAAAGCAATATATGGCTTGATTGGTTGAGTGGGGTTACGTGGCCCGGTCGGTGCAGTCTAGCTGCGTTACCCGGCGCGGAAGCTCGCTAATCGGCTATTATTTGTTTAGACAACTTGAGTTGTAGAGGAGTGACCGGCGATGGTGCAGGGCGCCAAACATATGAAGAGCAATAACGCCGCGGACAACGGCGGCTCAAGCCCTCAGCCCAAACCTCAACAAAAGCCCAAACGCCGCCGCAAGCGGCTGCCGCGCTGGGCCGACCGGCTCATCACCATCGTCATCATCCTTATCGGCGTGGGCCTTATGACCTGGCCGTGGATCTTGGACCGGCTCGAGGCCTCGGGCGTGTTCAACCAGATCAGCACCGTGTCCAGCACCGTGGACGCGCTGTCTGCCGAGGAGCGCGAGCGCATCTTGCTGCAGGCGCGCTCCTATAACGAGCAGCTTGCCGGCGAGGCCACCGAGCTTCCCGCCGACCAGATCGAGCCCTACGCTCAGCAGCTCATCTTTGACCGCGACCCCATGATGAGCTGGGTCGAGATCCCCTCCATCGATGTGAGCATGCCCATCTACCACGGCACGAGCGAAGAAGTCCTCATGGCGGGCGTCGGCCACCTGGAGGGCACGAGCCTGCCGGTGGGCGGCACCTCGACGCATTGCGTGCTCACCGCGCACTCGGGCATGCGCAACCTGAGCATGTTCGACGACATTCACTCGCTGGAGCCCGGCGACCTGGTGCTGCTGCACACCATGAACAAGACGCTCGCCTACAAGATGGTGGACTCCGAGGTGGTGCTGCCCGAGGAGATGGAGTCGCTGACCATCGAGCCCGGCGCCGACAAGGTGACGCTCGTCACCTGCACGCCCTACGGCGTGAACGACCATCGCCTGCTGGTGCATTGCGTGCGCACCAAGTACAACAAGAAGGACGTCGACAAGCAAAAGTCGCTGGCCGGTCGCCACTGGGGCAAGCGCGAGTTTGCCGTGCTCATTGTGGTCGTGGCCATTGTGCTGTTGCTGCTGGACATCGTGATCCACGCGGTCCGCAAGCGCCGCAAGGCCAAGGCCTCAGCATAGGGCATTCTCCAGAACCACCACAATGGGGGCAGGCACCTTTGTGGTGGTCGGGACTTCCAAACCATCACAACATTCGATGAAAATCGCGATTTTGGCGAAAAGCGTCGAATGTTGCGATGGTTTTCGTTGTGGGCGGGACGGTTTTCGTTGTGGGCGGGACGGTTTTCGCTATGGACGGTGCGGTTTCGTTGCGGAACCGCCGGACCACGCCCTGCCAACCGCCGCCCTCGTTACGTTTTCGCTGCATTTGGGTAAAGCGCCTGCTCCAAGCGGCCTTGCCTTGTATACTGGAACGGTTTATCTGTTATGCGGAAGGGAGCGCCTATGGCACTCAGCGAGAAAGACGTGCGCGGTATCGCCGAGTACGCAAAGATCGCACTGACCGATGACGAGCTCACCCAGATGACGTCCTACATGAACGACGCCGTCCAGATGCTCGAGCCCGTCTTGCAATATGACTTGCCCGACGTGGAGCCCACGTTCCATCCCATCGGAAGCCTGTCCAACGTGATGGGCGACGACCTGCGCGAGCCCGAGCGCGACCTGCCGCTCGACGTCGCGCTCGAAAACGCCGGCAGCGCGCGCGACCGCTACTTCCGCGTGCCGTCCATTTTGGGAGAGGGGGAGAGCGAGTAATGGCGAAGAGCTTCGATTCCCTTACCGCCGCCCAGATCGCCGCGGGCGTTGCCGCCGGCGACTTTACCGCCACCGAGGTCGCCCAGGCCTCTCTTGCCGCCATCGAGGCGCGCGAGGGCGGGGTCCAGGCATTCCTGCAGGTAGCGCCCGAGCTTGCGCTTGAGGCTGCTGCCAAAATCGACGCCCGCCGCGCCGCTGGCGAGGCTCTGCCCCCGCTCGCGGGCGTGCCGCTGGCCATCAAGGACAACATGAACCTTGCGGGCACGCGCACCACTTGCGCTTCCCGTATGCTCGAGGACTACCAGAGCGTCTACACCGCCACCTGCGTCCAGCGCATGCTCGACGCCGGCTGCCTGCCCATGGGCAAGGCCAACATGGATGAGTTCGCCTTTGGCAGCTCCACCGAGAGCTCGGCGTTCCACCGCACCAACAACCCCTGGGATACCGAGCGCGTGCCCGGCGGCTCCTCGGGCGGCTCCGCTGCCGCCGTTGCCGCGGGCGAGGTCGCGCTCTCGCTGGGCTCGGACACCGGCGGCTCCATTCGTCAGCCGGCGTCGCTGTGCGGCGTGGTGGGATTTAAGCCCACGTATGGCGCCGTGAGCCGTTACGGCGTGGTTGCCTTTGGCTCGTCGCTCGACCAGGTGGGCCCCTTTGGCCGCACGGTCGAGGATGTCGCGCTGGCCATGAACGCGCTTACCGGCGCGGGCCACGATCCGTACGACTGCACCAGCCAGGATTGTGCCGTCGACTTTACCGAGCATCTCAACGACAGCATCGAGGGCAAGCGCGTGGGTATCATCCCCGCGTTTATGGAGGCCGAGGGCCTGACGCCCGAGGTCAAGGCCGCTGTTCAGCGCGCCGCCCAGGAGCTGCAGAACCAGGGCGCCGAGCTGGTCGAGGTCGACCTGCCGCACCTGGACGCCGCCATCGCCGCCTACTATGTCATCGGTCCGGCCGAGGCGTTCTCCAACCTGGCCCGCTTCGATGGCATTCGCTACGGCTATCAGGAGGAGGGCTGCGCCAACCTGTCCGACCAGAGCTCGCTTTCGCGCGCCCACGGCTTTGGCGCCGAGGCCAAGCGCCGTCAGATGCTCGGCGCCTACCTGCTGAGCTCGGGCGTGTACGACAAGTATTACTACGCCGCGCAGAAGGCCCGCACGCTCATCACGCAGGACTACGATGCCGCGTATGCCAAGGTGGACACCATCCTCATGCCCGCCTCGCCGCGCACGGCCTTTAAATTTGGCGAGATCAGCGACCCCACGCAGATGTACCTCTCCGACCTGTACACCATCTCGCTCAACATTTGCGGCAACGGTGGCATCTCGGTGCCGCTGGGCTTGGGCGAGGATACTCAGCTGCCCGTTTCTGCCCAGCTGGTTGGTCCGGCGTTTAAGGACCGTCAGTTGCTCACGTTTGCCCGCGCCCTGGAGCGCGGCTTTGCCGATGCCGCCACGGGTGCGCCCGCGCTTTCCGTCGCGCCCGATTTTGCCGGGAAGGGAGGCGAGCTGTAATGAAGGAGCTTTCCGAGGTCCTGCAGGATTGGGAGGCCGTGATCGGCCTGGAGATCCATACCGAGCTCACCGCACTCGATACCAAGATGTTCTGCAACTGCAGGCTCAGCCACGATGACGAGCCCAACGCCAACGTGTGCCCGGTGTGCCTGGGCCTACCTGGCGCCCTGCCGGTGCCTAACAAGCGCGCCATCGAGAGCATCGTCAAGGCCGGTCTCGCCATCAACTGCGAGATCCAGCGCCACTCGATGTTCTACCGCAAGCACTACTTCTATCCCGACATGGCCAAGAACTTTCAGACCACACAGGGTCCGGTCGCCTTTGCCATGTACGGCCACCTGGACCTGGACGTGACCGGTCGCGGTGCCGCCGAGCGCCCCGACTGCGCGTTTGGCGAGGCCGAGGCCCAGAGTCTGGCGAGCGCCTCGGCCAACGCCGAGGGCCTGTCCACGTCCATGACATCGACCATGCGCGAGGGTAACCAGCGCGCCGGCCATCTGGCCAGCTATGACGCGTCCAACCTACAGATGCCCGAGCGTCGCGAGGACGGTTCCTACACGGTGCCCATCCGCATCCTGCGCATCCACATGGAGGAGGACGCCGCCAAGATGGTCCACGTGGGCGGTGCCGAGGGCCGCATTACCGCTGCGGCCGAGTCGCTCGTCGACTACAACCGCTGCGGCACGCCTTTGATTGAGCTCGTGACTGAGCCTGATCTGCGCACGCCCGAGGAGGCTCGCCTGTTTATGGAAAAGCTCCGTCGCATCTTTGTGACGCTGGGCATTTCTGACTGCTCCATGGAGAAGGGTTCCATGCGCTGCGACGGCAACGTGTCGCTGCGCCGCCGTGGCGAGACCAAGCTGGGCACCAAGACCGAGCTTAAGAACCTCAACTCGTTCAAGAGCCTGCACGATGGCCTTGCCTATGAGATCTGCCGTCAGGCAGAGGTGCTCGAGGAGGGCGGAATCATCTATCAGGAGACCCGCCACTGGGAGCCCAGTCGCAAGCGCACCGTGGTCATGCGTGTGAAGGAGACGGCCGACGACTATCGTCTGTTCCCCGATCCCGATCTGGCGCCGTTCGATTTGGACGACGAGTTCATCGACCGCTGCCGTGGCGAGATCCCCGAGCTGCCCGATGCCAAGCGCGTCCGTTTTGAGGCCGACTTTGGCATTAAGACGGCCGATGCCGAGCAGATTGCCGGCGACCCCGAGTTTGCCGACTTCTTTGAGGCCGCCGCTGCCGGTATGGCTGGCAAAGAGGCCCAGACGGTCGCAAACCTGCTGGTCAACGAGATGATCGCCTACCTTAAGGGCGCGGGCGTCTCGCTGGCCGAGTCCGGCATCGCGCCGGCTCAGGTGGCGGCGCTTGCCAAGCTGCTGGCGACCGATGCCATCAGCTCCAACCAGGCGCACGAGGTCTTTGAGGCCATGGCCCAAACTGGCGACGACCCCAACAAGATTGTCGACGAGCGTGGTATGCGTCAGGTGAGCGACGCCGCCGCGCTGCAGCCGATCGTGGACGAGGTACTGGCAAACTGTGCCGATCAGGCGCAGCAGTATCGTGACGGCAACCAGAAGGTCATCGGCTTTTTGGTGGGCCAGTGCATGAAAGCGAGCCGCGGCAAGGGCAACCCGAAGCTCTTCAACGAGTTGCTGAGAACGTCGCTCTCGTAAACGGGAACCCGGGAGCCCCGGCAGAGCGGGTGCTTCCTCAAAATTTCGAACAGTCCTGCGCAAGACGAAGGCCAGATTAAGTGGCCTTCTTTGCGTGCGGAACTCATTTTGAGCAAGCACCCGCCCTGCCGGGGCTCCCGGGTTCTGTGACGACTCGGCCGTTCGGGTCAGGTAGGCTGAATGGAATTTGGTGATGAGGGCGCCGTTGGCGCCCTCATTCTTTATGGATGTTGAAAACGAAGGTGAATACTTTTCCGCGAAGTGAACGACCTATTTTGGACCCCTGAAACATCAACACTTTTCTGGTTCGGTTTCCTGCGGTTTTTGTCGAGTTTTCCCTGCGGTTTTGCTGCGAAAAAATGCGGATGCTTCGGGGGCCCAATTTTGCTCGTTCACTTCGCGGAAAACCATTCACCTTCAATTTGCTGGAGGGAAGAGGGCCTCCTCTTTGGCGTCACGGATGTGCATCGCGGCGGGCGGATCGCCAGAAGCTGGCTGTTCCGCACCTTAAGATTTCCAAAAAGTTAACCTTTGTTGACCTCAATAGTTAGATAAACTAAACTATTTTCCAAAAGTGTGCTCGAGCAAACTTGTTTACTCGGGTGCTGAGGCACCATGCCGCGTCCAATGCGGCAAAAGGGAGAAGCAACATGAAGAAGTCGACGTTCAATACCCTGCTTGTCGGTGGCGGTTTTCTGCTTGGCACGGCCGGCATCAAGCTGCTTACCAGCGCTCCGGTCAAGAATGTCTGCGTGCAGGGTATTGCGTGCGGTATGCGCATCAAGAACGGCTACCAGGACATGGTCGAGCAGGCCAAGGCTAATGTCGACGACATGGTTGCCGAGGCTGCTTACATCACCCAGAGCGAGGCCGCTGCTGACGAGGCAGCCGAGTAACGCTCCCAGGCACAAACTATGAGATTCTCGATTATTAGCGAGATCCCCGGCAGGACCCGTCTTCAATTGGCGGGTCCTGTGCCAGAGAGCGATCTCGATGCACTTCTTAAGCTTGGCGGCGACATCGACGGCGTGCACAAGGTGCGCGTCTACGGCCGCATCGGCCAGATGGCACTCGAATACGACGAGCCACGTCGCGCGAGCGTGCTCGACGCCTTGGGCGCACTCGATGCTCAAGCTATCGCCGATGCCAAGTCGGGCTATGTGATGCAGCTTGAGCCGCGCAAGCACAAACTCGTTATGGACCTGGCGACACTCGTCGGCGCCCACTACGCGCGCCGCTGGTTCTTGCCGACGCCTCTGCGTGCGGTGTTTGTCGTGGCCGGTTACATGGCATTTTTGCGCGCTGCCCTTCATGAGCTGGCGCAGCCGCGCCTGACCGTTCCCGTGCTCGACGCTTCGGCCATCGGCATTTCGTTCGTCAAGCGTGATGTCGACACCGCGGGCCAGACAATGTTCCTGCTCAACGTGGGCGAGCTGCTCGAGGACTACACCCGCGCCATGAGCGAAAACGAGCTCATCAACTCGCTGCTCGATGTACCCGACAAGGCGCAAAAGGTCGTCGGCGATACCGAGGTAAGCGTTGCTGCGACCGAGCTCGAGCCCGGCGATCTGGTCGCCGTGCGCACTGGCATGTCCATTTGCATCGACGGTGTCGTCGGGCAGGGGAGCGCTATGGTCAACCAGGCGACCCTGACCGGCGAGCCGCTGGCCGTTGAGCGCAGCGTGGGCGACGACGTGTTCGCCGGTACCGTCGTGGAAGACGGCAGCATCTTGGTGCGCGTGCGCGCCAACACGGCGCAGACCAAACTGCGCTCGATCGTCTCGCTCGTGCAGACGGCCGACTCGCTCAAATCCGAGGGCCAGTCGCATATGGAGGACCTCGCCAACAAGATCGTCCCGTGGAACTTCCTGCTCGCGGGCCTGGTTGCGCTCACCACGCGCAGCCTTATCAAGACCTCGGCGGCGCTGATGGTCGACTACTCGTGCGCACTCAAGCTCACGGGTTCCGTCGCCGTCATGACCGCTATGAGCGATGCTGCCAAGATGGGCGTCATGGTCAAGGGCGCAAAGTACTTTGAGTCGTTTGCCAAGGCCGACACCATTGTGTTTGATAAGACTGGCACGCTCACCGAGGCGCAGCCGCGCCTGGCTTGCGTGCTGACGACCGACGGCTGGAGCGAGGACGAGGTCCTGCGCCTTTCCGCTTGCTTGGAGGAGCATTTCCCGCATCCGGTGGCGCGTGCCGTGGTCAACGCCGCCCTCGAGCGCGGGCTCGAGCACCGCGAGCGCCATGCCGCGGTCGAGTACATCGTGGCGCACGGCATCGCTTCGTCCATCGAGGGGCGTCGCGCCATTATCGGTTCGGCGCACTTTATATTTGAGGACGAGGGTGCGCAGCTCGAGTCCGACATCAAGGAGCAAATCGAGCTCCAGATGCAAGGCCTGTCGCCGCTGTATCTGGCGGTCGACGGCAAGGTCGTCGGCGTGCTCGGCATCGAGGATCCGCTCAAGCCCGGCGTCCGTGAGGCCATCGCCGACCTACATGCGCTGGGCGTCAAGCATGTCGTTATGCTCACGGGCGATTCGGAGCGCACGGCCGAGCGCATTGCGCGCGAGGCGGGTGTCGACGAGTTTAAGGCCGAGCTGCTGCCCGAGGACAAGTACGCCTATGTGGAGCGCATTAAGGGTGAGGGGCGCCACGTTGCCATGGTGGGCGACGGCGTCAACGATTCGCCGGCACTCGGTTTGGCCGACGTGGGGCTGGCAATGGGTGGCGGAAGCGACATCGCCAAGGAGGTCGCCGATATCATCCTGACCGACACGGATCTGGCCGCGATCGTGCGTTTGCGCCGCATGAGCCAGGGCCTCATTGATCGTCTGACGAGCTCCTACTCTAAGGTGATGCTCACCAACTCGGCGCTGTTGGCATTGGGTATTACCGGCGCGATTACCCCGCAGACGTCGTCACTGCTGCACAACGGCTCGACGATTGCCTACAGCCTGAGCAACGCGAAGGCTTACCTGCGTTAGCAGACGTGTTCGCCCACGTTATCTGGCCTGCGCCCAGACGGCATCGGTGTCGTCCGGGCGCAGGCCTTTTGCATTTGACCATTTGCTAGCTTCTCTATATAGTGTTGCTAGCGGGGCTAGCAATTGAAGGGAGCGGGATCAACGTGGGTGCTGTTAGCGGCATGGCGCAGGTGAACGTTCGCGTGGATCGCCAGGTCAAGGACCATGCGGAGGAAGCGTTGCGGCTTTCGGGCGGGTCACTGCCCGAGCTCATCAAAAAGGTGGTGGCCAAGGTCGCGCAGGGTGGCGGGCAGTGCGAGGAAGTGCTTGCGGCCGTCGACGGCCGGCGGCAGACCGTCGCGCCCGATACTCCGTTCGCCGCATCATGGGCAGCGGCAGACCGGCTTTATGCAGATTTGGGCATCGCTACGTCGCCCGTATCCGACGATCGCGATTGGGACACAATCTATTCCGAAGCCATGGACGAGCGCTATCGCCAAAAGGAGATGATCCTGTGAGCGGGGCTCCCCTCAAAATAATGGTGGACGCCAACGTATGGGTTGATTCGTTTTGCGTCGACCATGCCGAGTCGCTTGCCGCGCGTGCGTTTATTGGGCAGGCGGCGGAGGCAGGGGCATTGATGTTCTTTCCGGTGCATATCGCCAAGGACGTGCTGTACGTTGTCCAACACGAGCTGAAGCGTAGCGTTCTTGCCAGTGGGGGAGCGCTCGACGAGGCATCTGCCCGTGCAATTGGCGATGCGGCGCTGGCGTTTGTTCGGAACATGACCGAAAACGCCACGGCCGTGGGTGCAGATGCGTCGGACCTTTGGCTGGCCGACAAATACTTAGCGCTCCATCGCGATTACGAGGACAACTTGGTACTCGCCGCATGCAAACGCGCGCAGGTCGATTACTTGGTGACCAACGATCGCAAGCTGCTCGAACATGCCGATCTTGCAGCAAAGACCCCGCGCCAAATGATGCCGATTCTTGCTTTGGCCGAACGCGGCGGCGCGGCTATCGGTTGACGCAAACTGTTTGCGGGCCTCTTGGACGACGATGCGCCAAGGGACCCGCGTCTGCTATTTACAAAAGCTCGGCCTTAATGGCGGGACTTTCTGCGAGCTGCTCGACTGCCTTTTCGTCGGAGCTGTCGAGTGCTGCCAGACTGCGGTAGACCCACTCGTTGACCTGGGTGTTCTTGACGCCTGCGGTCTGCATAAGGGCGCCTACCTCGCGGATTGCTGCGAGCAGATCGGCTTTGGGACCCGCGAGCTCGACCTCGATGCCGTGGTAGGCGGCCACGCCGCGGTTCTCACTCACGTGGTCGATAAAGCCCTCGACGGTTTCAAGCTGCTGGGCGAGAGCTGCATCATCGTCAGCGTCCAGCGCGACGAGTGCGTTCGATACCGTGAGGGCAGGATGTCCGCAGGGGACAAAGCCCTCGATGACATCCATAGCTTCGGTAATGGTTGAGCCCAGGCCTGCGAGGGCATTGACGAGTTGCTGCTTGGTATCCATAACGGTCCTTTCGACGGGTCAATTCTGCTTGGCGAAAATATACGTGACGCGATCGGTAGCAAAAGTGCGAAGTGCGGCGCACATTGGGGTCTTCACAGCTCGTGCATAGAACAGCTGTCCGCTTTCAGAACGTGGTAAGATAACACTCCACGAGCGGGGCTCGCCCCGTATGTTCCTTGAAAAGTCGACGGTTATCGGGTGTTTGCAGGCCCGATACCATCCAGACTTTCCCGACATCCGGGGGCGACTGGTTTCGACACGATAGCTCTGAGAGAGGAAGCAAGCCGAGGTCTCCTCGCCTCGTTAAACAGGGGTACCGTCAAATTGAATTGACAACAACTCTTCTTTTGAGCCTATGGCTCTCGCTGCTTAGTTTATAGCGGCGCGTCAACCCGGTGATTTCCCCGACACCGGCGCGACGTCATGTTAGGGGAATGCTCCTGCGCACGTAATCGGTATGGCGCAGGCTAAGATCGAACCGGTTGGGATGCTGCGAGCGTGTCGCTGCGCGCAAAGCGTCCGAGACTAAACCAGCGACTGAGCTTGGAGATGCCAATCAGGGGGCTTTCGTGGACCGGAGTTCGATTCTCCGCGCCTCCACCAATAGTTACAGGCAGGTAGATATTCGTATCTACCTGCCTTTTCATTTCTAGCCCGTACCGCGGAGAATCGAACTCTGTGCAGGGCGCGAGCGTAAAGAAAACGCGTAAGCGTTTTTAGCCCGCGGGCGAGGACGCCGGCAGGCGGCCGAAGCCGGTGCGTGTTCGCGAAGCAAACACGCGGATTCTTCGCGCAAAGCCCCAGCCAAAACAGATGTGCTGCCGACGGCATTTCTGCTGGCTGTGCCCCGCGCCGACAGATCCCCTTCATCCGCGGAGAATCGAACTCTGCTCCAAAACCCATGCGCCCTCCATCCCAAAACTGGGTAGAAGAAAGCCAAAACGCAATCGCAGGAGGTCAATATGACTGCAGAAGATAAGGCAAAGAACGCCGGCAAGGTCGCGCTCGTCTTGGAGGGTGGCAGTTTTCGTGGGCAGTTTACCGCCGGCGTGCTCGACGTTCTCATGGAGGCCGGTGTCGAAATTCCGGCGGTGTACGGCGTCTCGGCCGGTGCGCTCAACGGCGTCAACTACAAGTCGCACCAGATCGGCCGCACCAACCGAGTCAATTTGACCTTCTGCAACGACAGCCGCTACATGGGCGCCGCGTCGTTTGCGTCCACGGGTTCCATCGTGGGCTACGACTTTATCTTCAACGACGTCCAGGACCGCCTGGATCCTTTTGATAACGAGACGTTCGACGCGAGCCCCATTGAGATGTACGCCGTCGCGACGGACATGCTCTTTGGAACCGCCACGTACCTCCCGGTCAAAAGCGCCGTGCTCGATCTCGACGCCGTGCGCGCCTCGACCTCGCTGCCGCTGGTGACGCCGCCGGTCGAGATTGACGGGCACAAATACGTCGACGGCGGCGTGGCCGATTCGGTTCCTATCGAGCATGTGCTCGAGGAGGCCGGCTTCGAGCGCGCGGTTGTTATTGTCACGCAGGACCGCTCGTACGAGAAAAAGCCCTACGAGTTTATGCCTGCCGCGCGCGCCCGCTATGCCGACTACCCCTACCTGCTCGAGGCCATCGAGACGCGCCACGACCGCTATAACATCCAGCGCATGCATCTGTGGAAGTATGAGCGCGAGGGCCGCGCGCTGGTCGTTGCTCCGCAAAAGCCGGTCGAGGTCGGCCATGTCGAGCACGATCCGGCAAAGCTTTTGGACCTGTATATCCAGGGCCGTCAGGAGGCAAAGCGCCTGCTCGCGGAAATCCAAGAGTTCGTTGAGCGCTAGCGACGGCGAACCCTCAAAAAATGACAACAGCTAAAGAGTTGGAAAAATCACGGCTCGTGGATGACATGTGCAGAAACTCTGGTCGGAGCCAAAATACCTGTTGACTCGTACGGCGAGCGGGGTAATATGGACGGGTTACTTGCAGAGCCCCGTGAATCTCTGTAACAACACGTACTGTACATGGAGGAGTCTAAGTGATTTCGAAATCGACTCACTACGCCAAGCAGGGCGAGGTCCAGCGCAACTGGGTTCTCGTCGACGCCGATGGTGCTGTCCTGGGCCGTCTTGCCACCCAGATCGCAATGATCCTGCGCGGTAAGAACAAGCCCCAGTTCACGCCCAACAGCGACTGCGGCGACTTCGTTGTCGTCATCAACGCCGATAAGGTCCAGCTTACCGGTAACAAGGCCGACACGAAGACCTATTATCGCCACAGCGGCTACAACGGCGGCCTCAAGGCTGAGAGCTTCCGCCAGGCTATGGAGAAGCACCCGGAGAAGGTCATCGAGCGCGCCGTTCGCGGTATGCTGCCCAAGACCACCCTCGGCCGTGCCCAGATGACCAAGCTTAAGGTCTACGCTGGTGCCGAGCATCCGCATGCTGCCCAGAACCCCACGAAGATTGAGCTGGAGGCTTAAAGATGGCTGAGAACACCGTTGTCTACCAGGGTACCGGTCGTCGTAAGAACGCCGTCGCCCGCGTCCGTCTCGTCCCCGGCACCGGCAAGGTGACCATCAACAAGCGTGACGCCGAGCAGTATTTCGGCCGTCATCAGCTCGTTGAGAACGCCCTTGCTCCCTTCAAGGTGACCGACACCGCCGGTCAGTTCGACGTTATCGCTCTGTGCGATGGCGGCGGCATCTCCGGTCAGTCCGGCGCTCTGCGTCTGGGCATCGCTCGCGCTCTTCTGAACGCTGGCGACTACCGTGCTGACCTCAAGAAGGCCGGTTTCCTTACGCGCGATGCTCGCGTGGTCGAGCGCAAGAAGTACGGCCTCAAGAAGGCCCGCCGCGCTCCCCAGTTCTCCAAGCGCTAAGGTTTTATCTCCTTTCGAGATACAATGTACAAGCGGGGCCTGCCGATTCCTCGGCGGGTCCCGCTTTTCTTTTTCGACTAGGGTGGGCGGTTGTATATCGCCTGCTAGGGAAGGAGCGATCCTATGCCCCAGAACATCTTCGGTACCGACGGCGTCCGTGGCGTCGCCAATGCCGACCTCTCGTGCGACCTCGCGTTTCGCCTGGGCCGCGCGGCGACCAAGTTCCTTGGCCCGGACATCTGCATCGGCCGCGACACGCGTCTTTCGGGTACCATGCTCGAGAGTGCTCTGACCGCTGGCATTATGGCAGAGGGCGGCCGTCCGCATTGCTGCGGCGTTATCCCTACGCCGGCCGTGGCGCTGCTCACCGTCCAAAACGAGCTCGACGGCGGCATCGTCATCTCCGCTTCGCATAATCCGCCGGAGTTCAACGGCATCAAGTTCTTTAGCCGCAAGGGCATGAAGCTTCCCGATGCTGTCGAGGAAGAGATCAGCGCCTGGGTCATGTCCGAGGAGGCCATGGCTGCCGACACGCTGCCGACCGGCGCCGGTGTGGGTCACATCATCAAGATGAAAGACGCCCGCAAGGCCTATGTCGATCATGCCATCAGCACGCTCGACGGCCTTAAGCTCGATGGCCTGGTTGTTGCCGTCGACTGCGGCCACGGTGCTTCCTGCCAGACCACGCCCGCTGCGCTGCAGCGCCTGGGCGCCACGGTCCATGCCATCAACACCGATTACTGCGGCACCGACATTAACGTTGAGTGCGGCTCCACTCACCTTGAGCCCCTGCGCGAGCTCGTGCTGCGCACCCACGCCGATATCGGCCTGGCCCACGACGGCGACGCCGACCGCGTGCTGTTCGTCGACGGCGAGGGCAATGAGATCGACGGTGACTACATCCTGGCTATCTGCGGTTCTGACCTCGCCGCCCGCGGCAAGCTCGCCAACTCCGAGATCGTCTCGACCGTCATGTGCAACCTTGGCTTCTCCATCGCTATGAAGGAGCAGGGCTTCGAGATGGTTCAGACCGCCGTGGGTGACCGCTACGTTTTGGAGCGCATGCTCGCGGATGGCGCCGTCATCGGCGGCGAACAGTCCGGCCACATCATCTTCCTGGAGCACAACACCACCGGTGACGGCCTGGTGACGGCTCTGCAGCTGCTGGCCGTGCTCAAGCGCACCGGTCGTACCCTCACCGATCTTGCCGGCATCATGAAGAAGTACCCGCAGGTACTCGTCAACGTGCATTCCGACAACAAGGCCGGCCTGGACGATTGCCAGCCCATTTGGGACGCCGTCGCTGCCGCCGAGAAGGAGCTTGACGGCCGCGGCCGCATTCTGGTGCGCCCGAGCGGTACCGAGCCGCTGGTCCGTGTTATGGCCGAGGCGGAGACGCACGAGCTCACTCAGCGTGTTGTCGACGACATCGTCGAGGTTGTCAAGCGCGAACTTCCCTAATGGTCAAAAACGGGTGCCAAGTGGTAAACTGTTAAAGCTATTTTGATTGATTGGTATGTCCGAGGGGGAGCATGTTCACTAAAGTCCTAAGGTCTTTTGGTATGCGTGGACGAGTTCTTACGCTGGATGCTCCCATCTCGGGCGACGTCATTCCGTTGTCCGAGGTCAATGACCAGACATTTGCCACCGGCCTTTTGGGCCAGGGCGTGGCGATTCAGCCTACCGGCACGCGTGTGATTGCGCCGGCAGACGCCAAGGTCGAGGCCATTTTTCCCACGGGTCACGCCGTTGCGCTCAACACGGTCGATGGCCTAGACGTGCTCATCCACGTTGGCTTGGACACTGTTCAGCTTGAGGGCAAGCATTTTAGCGTGCATGCACAGGTGGGCGATGTCGTCCATAAGGGCGATGTGCTCATTGAGTTCGATCGCGAGGCAATTGCTGCCGAGGGCTACGATGTGACGGTTCCCATCTTGGTGTGCAACTCTGTTGAGTTCTCGAGCATCAAGGGCTCCGTTGGCGTGCATGTCGAAGAGATGGACCAGCTCATCGTTGCTCGCGAGCGCTAGCAAGTGCACGTGGCCATTAGCCTACAATTCAAACACGTTTACGGAGGGCGCCCTTGAAAGAGGGCGCCCTCCGTGGCAAGATGGGACTTGTCCGAAGCTAAACGGCTTCGGGTCACCGTGGACGGGCAGGGGCCTCGACGCGGCTAGACACGAGACACATACATTACGCGACCTCGCCCTGGTGGCCGCACACGTTGGTTGCGGCCGACGCGGGCCGCGGGCAAGTGCTTGTAAGGGGAGCCTTGCCTCTCTTGTACGAGAAAGGACGCGTAATGAAGATTATTAAAGCTAAAGACTACGAGGATATGAGCCGCAAGGCCGCCAATATTATCTCGGCGCAGGTTATCCTCAAGCCCGACTGTGTGCTGGGCCTTGCCACTGGCTCCACCCCGATCGGTGCCTACAAGCAGCTCGCTGCTTGGTACGAGAAGGGCGACGTCGACTTTGCCGAGGTCAGCACCTACAACCTGGACGAGTATCGCGGCCTTTCGCACGACGATCCCCAGAGCTATCACTACTTTATGCGTGAGAACTTCTTCGATCACATTAACATCGACCTGAACAACACGCATGTGCCTGACGGTTCCAACCCCGATGCCGCCGCTGCCTGCTCTGAGTACGACAAAATCGTCGCCGCCGCCGGTTACCCGGATCTGCAGCTGCTCGGCATTGGCAACAACGGCCACATCGGTTTCAACGAGCCCGATGACCACTTCTCCAAGGGCACGCACTGCGTCGACCTCACCGAGAGCACCATTCAGGCCAACAGCCGCCTGTTCGACAGCATCGACGACGTTCCCCGTCAGGCCTACACCATGGGTACCCAGACCATCATGTATGCCCGCATGATCCTGGTCGTCGCCAACGGCGAGGCCAAGGCTCAGGCCGTGCATGACATGTGCTATGGCCCGGTTACGCCCGCGTGCCCGGCTTCGATCCTGCAGCTGCACACCAACTGCGTTGTCGTTGCCGACGAGGCTGCCCTTTCGCTCTGTGAGTAGCGCGAATCCTGCACCTCGACATAGCCTTGCCTAAGGCCTCCGCTTTGCGGGGGCCTTTTTGTTATCCCTCTCCGCCCGCTTGACCAAAATCTTGCCGCAAGCTTGACGAATGCCGGATGCCCAACAGCTTGATTCATTCCATACCAGATTCTATGCAAAAATGCCACTAAAAGGTCGTAGACGGTAGCGGGTGCTAGGCGAGTTGAATGACATAGCTGAACCTTGTTCATTTGCGTTACACTGCCGCTTAGATGGGACAAGCTGACAAGCTCATTTACCTGCTTAAAGACCGATTAGTCGGGGGATTAATAACAATCGGCCCTCGCTGTACAAAAACTTGCCGCTTGCGTACCAAAAGACAACCTAGAACACAAGGTCGCTCTATTCATAGCGCGGCTTGTATGGTCTTGCGGTTACAGTGTCCATACGGTCGAGTTGAGGAGCGGGCATGGTAAACGATTTGGGCAGTATGGACGACCTCGAGCTGATGCCGCTGGGCGGTGGCTATATGGTGCGACGCGAACGCTTGATGAATGAGCTTCTCGCCAAGGGCCGAAAGGCCGGCATCGTGGTTCTTTATGCGCCCGACGGGTTTGGGAAGACCTCGGTGCTGCTGCAGTACACCCATGAGGTTAAATGCGACCCGACGCGAGGCCCCGTGCGGATTATCGAGGCCGATCGCGCCATTGGGCGCGAGGTGTTTATGCAGCTCGAGGTGGTTACCGAAGAACTCAAAGACAAACCGCACTCCCTTATCGCGATTGATAATGTGCCAAACCTCGATCAGCACGATACCGAAGACCTCATCGACAGGATTCGCGGCCTGCGCGCTATGGGGATAGGGGTCTTTATCTCCTGTCGTCCTTCAAATCGTCAGCTGATTCATGGGCTGGGCGATTCGGTTAAGATCAATGCGCAGATGCTCAAGGTGCATGCCTATGAGTATTCGGCGTGGGCATCGGCGTTTTCGATCAGCACATCGCTCGACTTTTATCAGCTCACGCAGGGCGTGCCCGAGCTCGTTTCGGCATTGCAGACGGGTCTGTATGGCCAAGGCGACGTAGCCGGTCTGCTCGAAAACGAGATTGTCAACGTATATGGCGCGGCACTTGTCGATCTGGCTTCGCTCGACAATAATGCGCTGTTTTGCGTGGCATGTCTCATGGTTTTGATGGGCGAGGGCAATATCGCGGAACTCGAGGCTTGCGGGGTGAGGCTGTCGATGGTCGACCAGTCCTACTTTGTACGCGACTACCCGATCTTTGGCTTGGATCCCGCCGAGCGGAGTTTTACGTGTCTGGGCACGGAGGATAACGGACGCTTGCGTTTGCGTAAGTTGGTGGCCGAGGTTCGCCCCGAACTTGTTCCGAGGGCGGCCCGGATTTTGCTTAAGGCGGGTAGATGCGATGCGGCGATGGGCCTGGCGGACGCCTTTTTGGACCGTGATGCGGTCCTTGAACTTGCTGGGCAGTATGGGGTCGATCTGGCTCTGACGGGGCACGGGGCCGATATCTGCCGAGCGGCGCTGGGCACGATCGATGCCGACGATTCGGCTCCAGAGCCAACGCCTGCCGAGGCGCTTGGCGTATATCTGGCAGCGGTCAGCGTGTCCAATACAAAGCTCGCTCGCTATATGGCATCGGTTATCGAGCGCGGGGGCGAACGGGCGGCCTGCGAAATAGACCCTGTTTCATGGAGGGTGGCCCAGACACTGACGGCTGTTTGCTATGGGGACAACGGGCTTGGGCTCCCTACGAACCTGGCCGTGCCAGAAATCGAGACATCCCATACCGCACTCGATATGTTGTCTGCGCATATCGAGGCCAAGCGATGCCTGACCGAACGGGGAGATGACGGCGGCGTTCTACAGCAGCTCAAAACGAGCAAGGCCTACGATTGCGAGCTCGACATCGCGGGGATTGTTATACGGGCCGATAGCATGCTGGTGGAGCTCTTTGACGGGTCGTTTGCGGGAACCGACGAGCGCGACGACGAGATGACGGTGGTGCGGGAGGCGCTCGACGTACGCGGGCTTAAGGCGATGGCTATCTGGGTGCGCATGGTGTTGGCGGCACGGCGGCTCCTTTCCGGCTTGCCGGTAACCGACGACGCGGCGTTCAGCGAGCTCGATCGTTTTGCCGTGCGCATGCGCGACAACCAGATTCAGCTGTTTGGCCTGTTGCTAGAAGGCTGGCAGTCGCTGGCAGAGGGACGGCCGGTTAATGCAAAGTTCCGTGCGGTCCAAGTGCTCAAACTTGCCGAGGAGTCGATTGCGTATATGCGCGATAACGCATTGCTGCTGGAGCGCGCGGCATATCTGCGTAACACCTCGATGGTTTCGGTGCGCGAGGAAGCGGAGCTACTCGATATAAGCCAGACGCAGGTTGGTGGCGCAGAAGCCTGGATGGTGGCGCTGCATTTGGCCTGTGCGGGCCGAGACAGCGACCTTGCGGCCTGGATGTCCATGAATCGTGCGGGGATTCTAGAGCCATCGTATCGGCTCTTTGCGCGCCTTGCCATGCATTGTCTGGGCGAGCCGGCGGCCAGGATACGCAAGAAGCTTCCCGTGCGCGAGCTGTCGCGGTACTCGCTGCGCGATGATCTGGAAGGGGAGGGCGAGCGCCTGTTCCAGGCCGGCGAGGTTGAAGCCGTTGATACCATCGACCATATCGAGATTCGCATGTTTGGTGCGTTCCGCGCCGAGCGCGACGGGTTTCCCATCACGGACAAAATGTGGCGCCGCAAGAAGGCGGCGACACTTGCCGAGCGGCTTGCGCTGGGCATGGATGCGCTCGTCGACCGCGAGACGCTGGCCATGGAGTTGTGGCCCCATGCCGAGTTCAATAGCGCCCGCAACAACCTGTACTCGACGATATCGCGCTTGCGGTCGGCTTTGGGACCGACGCCGGATGGCAAGTCGTGTGTGCTCATCCAAAATGAATGCATCGGACTCAACGGCGACTACGTCAAGACCGATGTACGGCTGTTTGACCAGATAAGCCGCGAGGTTTTGGGAAATCGCACGGGTGCGCGCGGGCCCCATTTAGTTGAGCTGTGCCTTAAGATTGAGCAGCTTTATGCCGGACCGCTGTATGTTCCCAATGGCTGTAATCCCACCTACTTTTTGCGTATGCGACGCATTATGCAGTCAAAGTACATCGATTGCATGATTAAGGGAGCAAATGCCGCTCTAGAAGAAAACGATCTGCAGTCGGCGATTTGGCTGGCGGAGTCGGGTCTTCGACAGGAAACGGCGCGTGAGGATATGGTGCGCTGCGCCATGCGTGTCTACAGTGCGGCGGGGCGGAGGCGCGATATCGTCGAGCTATACAGTGGGCATATGCACCATCTGAGGGAGCAGGTCAATGGCGTACCCGAGCCCGAGACGCGGCATCTATATGAGCGCTTGGTGGAGGGTCGGCTCAACCGCGTGCTGGTCGAGCGATAAAAAACGGGCGCCCGAAGTACTTGGGCACCCGTAAGCTTGCTATGTGTCGGCTCGCCGGATCATTGGCTCTTAGACGAGCTTGATCTTCTCGATGTCCTTGCGCGAGGACTCGCGATACAGCGAGAACTTGCGGCCGATAACCTGAATGACGTCGGCGTGGCAGCGCTCGGCGAGCTCCTCGGCGGCCTCACGGGCAGAAAGGCTGGAGCCATCGAGCACGGAGCACTTAACGAGCTCGTGCTTCTCCAGGTAGGCGACCGTCTGCTCGACGGTGCCCTCGTTGACATCGGACTTACCGATGATGATGGCGGGGTTGAGGTGATGGGCCATGCTGCGAAGCTGCTTGACCTGGGCTCCTGTCAGTGCCATGGGTTCTCGCTTTCTATGTATGGGGCGCCCCGCGACGGGGCCTTAATCTACGTGAGCTGTCCCACGATAGCGCAGGAACGGCGCGGTGTGGAGCGCGTTTGCCCAGTTCAAAAAGAATGCGGATGCCGAGGTGATGGGCAGTGCGGGCTGTGAACGGGCTACGAGCGGGATTCAGAGACCGGTTCCCATGCAATAAACGCCCAGCGAACCTTACGGATATGGTCGAGCATATAGCGCCCCTGCGGCACGCCCTTGGAGCCCGGCTCGCCGGCATGGGGGTTTTCGATCATGTGCTGAGCGATATAGTCGCGCAGGCGGTCGATCTTATCCTCGTTGCCATGCTCGAGCATACGGGAAAAATCCGCCACGCCTGCCTCAAGGCTATCGAAGGTATCGCGACGAGGCGATTCAAAGTATGTAACCTGCGGCAACGCACCCATCTGAATGAGGATGTTGAAGGCGTACACAAAGCCATTGCTGCAGGTAACCGAGGCGCCGATAGCGTTCATCAAGTGCAGATCATAGCGCGGGCTGGAGTTAGCGACCATCGTGACAGTACAACGCCGACGAGCCGCACGGTCAAGCTTGGCAAGCGCACCTTTTAGATCGGTCGTCGTAACCGACCGACTGGCAAAGGCAACATCCACCGTTTTCGCGACCGGTCCAACCAAATCCCAATCATCATCCCAAGCAAGCTCAAGCGGCGTAATGCGATCCTCGAGCCCATAGTACTCAATACCAGCATCAAGCGTGCCCAACATGGCAGGGGAAAAATCAGCTGCAATCACGGGATGCCCGTCTTGCGCAAGCGGAATAGCAATCGACCCAGCTCCACACCCCATATCGAGCACCGACTCGCCGGGCTCAAGTGCCAACAGCTTTATAAAATCCCGAGCATAAGGGGCAGTCTCAAGAGGTCGAAAATGTCGAGCTCGCTTATCCCATTCAAAAGAATCATCAGCCCGATGCCGAGCGGCCTGCAGACGCATCCATTCGCCATTCCAATCCGCAGCAAGCAGCTCAGAACGAATCTCCCCATCAACCACGGGCCAACCTCCTCACACAACAAAAAAAGCGGCCCCTCCCAAAAGAAGAGCCGCAACAAGCATATATCAGAAAAAGAACCGTTCCAACGCCAAAACGCCGCACCAGCCAAGTGGTGCAGGAGCGAAGCAACTGCAACCGGGATAGAACCCAACTGAGGTCCCGTTGTGCGAGGAGCCCCGGGGAGGACAAATATATAAGGTCGATCGCGAGTTCCGCACGAGCCGGAGAGCACTTAATGTACTCTCCGTGCGAGTCAGGACTGTCCGAGCAGGCGACCTTATATATTTGCCCTCCCCGGGGCTCCTCGCCAGCACCCCTCAGCTAGTTCTTGAGCGAGTTCAGCGGTGCCGGGAAGCGTCCACCGCGATGGGCAAGCACGGTGCCGGCGTTGGGGTTCACCGGCATGATGGGCGCACGGCCGAACAGGCCGCCGTACTCGACGCAGTCACCCACGCCCTTGCCGATGGCGGGAATCACGCGGACGGCCGTGGTCTTGTTGTTGATGACGCCGATGGCCATCTCGTCGGCGATGATGCCGGCGATGGTCTCGACCGGGGTGTCGCCGGGGATGGCGATCATGTCCAGGCCGACGGAGCACACGCAGGTCATGGCCTCGAGCTTCTCGAGCGAAAGCGCGCCGGCTTCGACGGCGGCGATCATGCCGGCGTCCTCGGACACGGGGATAAAGGCGCCGGAAAGACCGCCCACGCTGGAACTGGCCATGACGCCGCCCTTCTTGACGGCATCGTTGAGCATGGCGAGCGCGCAGGTCGTGCCCGGGCCACCGCAGGTGCCCACGCCGATGATCTCGAGAATGCGGGCAACGGAGTCGCCGATGGCAGGCGTGGGGGCCAGCGACAGGTCGACGATGCCCTTCTCGACACCCAGGCGATGGGCGGCCTCGCGGCTCATGAGCTCGCCGGCGCGGGTGATCTTAAAGGCGGTCTGCTTAATCTTCTCGGCGACTTCCATCATCGATGCGGAATCGGGCAGCGTCTCCAGGGCTGCGGCCATAACGCCGGGGCCCGAGACGCCTACGTTGATGACGGCGTCGGCCTCGCTACCGCCGTGGACGGCGCCCGCCATAAACGGGGAGTCCTCGACCATGTTGGCAAAGCAGACAAACTTGGAAGCGCCGACGGAATCCTGGTCGGCCGTGAGTTTAGCGGCATCGATGATGGTCTGGGCGGCCATAAGCACGGCGTCCATGTTGATGCCAGCACGCAGGCTGGCGACGTTGACGCTGGAGCAGACGCGGCTGGTGGTAGCGAGCGCCTGGGGGATGGACTGGATGACGCGGCGGTCGGCGTCACCGATGCCCTTCTGGACGAGTGCGGAGAAGCCGCCCAGGTAATCGATGCCGAGTGTTTCGGCCGCGCGGTCGAGGGCATGCGCGATGGGGGTGAGGTCTTCATCCTTGCAGCATGCGGCGATCTGTGCCACCGGGGTGACGGAAACGCGCTTGTTGACGATGGGGATACCGTACTCGCGCTCGAGGTTCTCGGCGGTCTCGACCAGATGCTCAGCCGTGTGCGTCACGTGGTCGTAGATCTTCGTGCACATGCGGTCGAGGTTCTCGTCACCGCAACCCATGAGCGAAACACCCATGGTGATGGTCCTGATGTCGAGGTTCTGCTCCTCAACCATGCCGCGGGTTTCCGCGATTTCTGCGGGCGTAATCGCCATCCTTGCGCTCCTATCTGCCAAAACGAGCATAGTCTTATCTATTCTAACGTGCCGCACGTGCCAAGGGGCGCATGCGGCACGTTTTGGTGCTCGGTTGTTTCCGTTGTGTTACTGCCCAAAGACCTCTTCGGCGATACGAGCACTTTCGGCGGCGTCCTTGGCGTAGTAGTCCGCGCCGATCTGCTTGGCGTATTCGGGGGTGAGCACGGCGCCGCCCACGATGATCTTGACGCCCGGCACCTCGGCATGAAGCAGCTTGATGGTCTCCTCCATGGCGACGACCGTGGTGGTCATAAGCGCCGAGAGGCCGACGAGCTTAATGTCGCGCTCCTTGACGGTCTTGAGCACCTCCTGCGGATCGACGTCGCGACCCAGATCAAAGACGGTGTAGCCGTAGTTGTCGAGCAGCATCTTGACGATGTTCTTGCCAATATCGTGGATGTCGCCCTTGACGGTGGCCACGCAAATCTTACCCTTGTCAGCAATCTCGCCGGCGGGCATCATGCGTTTGATGGTATCGAAGCCCACACGCGCGGCCTCGGCCGAGGCCATGAGCTGCGGCAAGAAGAACTTGCCCTGGTCAAAGAGGACGCCAACCTCGTCGAGGGCGGGGATAAAGTGGTTGTTGATGAGGTCCATGGCGTCGTGGTCTGCCAGCAGACGCTCGGTCTCGGCCGCGATCTCGCCTTTGCGTCCCGAGACAACCATGCGACGAATCGGGTCGTCGTTGCCGTCGGTGCCGGAGGTGCCAGCAGTGGGTGCAGTGTCGGTCGATGCCGCCTGAGCCGCTGCCGGGTTGGCGGCGATCTTGTACGGATCGGTCCAGCCGGCGTAGCGCTCGATGTATCCGCTCGAGCCCTCGTCCTCAACGCTCAGGACGCGATAGCTGTAGACGGTATCCATAAAGCGCTTGGAACCTGGGTTCATGATGGGGGCGTCCAGGCCCGCGCCGAAGGCGGCAGCCAAAAAGACCGAGCCCAGCAGCGGGCGGGCGGGCAGACCAAAGCTGATGTTCGACACGCCGAGTGCGCATTTGACGCCCAGACGCTCCTTGCACAGGGACATGGCGCGCAGGATCTGCTCGGCCTGGCGCTGGTTGGTCGAGGCGGTCATGACCAGGCAGTCGATGAGGATGCGGTTCGGTCCGATGCCGTAACGGGCAGCCTCTGCCACGATGCGCTCGGCGATGGCGAAGCGAGCCTCGGCGGTATCGGGGATGCCGCCTTCGTCGAGTGTGAGACCGACGACGTTGGTGCCGTAGTGGGCGACTAGCGGGAAGATCTCATCCATGATCTGCCGTTTGCCATTGACCGAGTTGATGATGGGCTTGCCGGCGTAGCGGCGCACGGCTGCCTCGACGGCTGCGGGGTCGGTGGAGTCGATCTGCAGCGGCAGCAGCGTGGAGCCCTGGAGCTGCTCGGTCGCCTGCTGGATGATCTTGACCTCGTCGATCTCGGGCAGGCCTACGTTGACGTCCAGGATGTCGGCGCCCTGTTCCTGCTGGCTGATGCCCTGGCTCACGACGTAGTCCAGGTCACCGTCGCGCAGGGCCTGTTGCAGGCGCTTTTTGCCGGTGGGATTGATGCGCTCGCCGATGACGGCGATCTTGTGGCCGTCGCAGGGGAGGTCCACGACCGTCTGGGCGCTCGTGACCGACATACTGGGCTTGCGGTGACGCGGGCTGGGCGTGTGGTTGTCGATGAGGGTGCGAAGTGCCGCCATGTGCGTGGGCGTGGTGCCACAGCAGCCACCCACGACGCTCACGCCGTCCTCAATCATGCCGGCGACGGCCTCGGCGTATTCGGGTGCCTGGATGTCAAAGACGGTATTGCCGTCATCGTCCACGCGGGGCAGTCCCGCATTGGCCTGCACCATAACGGGCTTGTCGGTGACGGTGAGCATACGCGCGGCGAGTCCTCGGAGCTCGGCCGGGCCCTGGCTGCAGTTGATGCCCAGGACGTCGGCGCCGATGGCGTCGAGGGTGATGGCGGCGACCTCGGGGCTCGTTCCCAGGAAGGTACGGCCGTCTTCCTCAAAGGTCATGGTGGCAAAGACGGGCAGGTCGGAGTTCTCGCGGCAGGCGAGGACCGCCGCCTTGATCTCGGCAAGGTCAGTCATGGTCTCGATAATAAAGAGGTCCACACCCGCATCGACGCCGACACGCACTTCCTCGGCAAAGAGGTCATAGGCCTCGTCGAAGCTCAGGGTGCCCAAGGGGCGAAGCAGCGCGCCGATGGGACCGATATCGCCGGCGACGTAGTGGGCACCGGCCGCGCGAGCGCAGGCGACAGCGGCGGCAAAGACATCTGCCACGGTGGCGGCACCGTCGAGCTTGTGGGCGTTGGCGCCAAAGGTGTTGGCGGTGATCACGTCGCAGCCGGCCTCGACGTACTGACGCTGAATATCGGTAATGACCTGGGGCTCCTCAAAGTTGAGCAGCTCGGGCAGGGCGCCAGCCTTCATGCCGGCCGCCTGCAGCATGGTGCCCATGCCGCCGTCGAACAGGAGATGTCCCGTGCCCTCGATGGCGGCGCGCAGGCGATTGTCCTTAATGCGAAGGTCGCCGATCGTGCGCGTCTTGTATGCAGCGCCATTACGGCGTGCTGCATCAACGGGCGCCGCCAGCGCGGCGCCGTCCAGATCATGGGTGATAAGCGGAGTAAACATCGAGGGCTCCTAATGGCTGGAATAGCAGGTGGTGTGGGCGGCGCGGAAGCGGCAGTGCTCGCGCATGCGGCAGATATTGCAGGTAGGGCGGCTCTGGGCGTCGTGGACCTCGCCGTCAAACAGACCGATCACTGCGGTCACACTCTTGGTGGGCATGAGCAGGCTGGTAGGTGTGACGGTAAGCCCGATGAGCCGCGTGGCGTTGAGCGCAGCCACGATTGAGTGCTGGGCCGTAAGCGGGCAGTCGCCGTAGCCGGGGCTGAAGCGCCAGTTACCGGCGAGTCCGTGTGCGGCGGCCGCAGCCTTGACCTGTTGGTCCATCTGCTCGACGGCGGCTTCTACATAGGCAGAGCATGCGGCGTCGAGCACGGCTCCCTCTAGGGGCTGCTGGGCTCCCGTGGTTCGCAGGCGACGCTCGGCGTCCATGCCGAGGGTGCATGCCATGAGTGCGGCAAAGCGGGCGTCTTTGAGGTGGCGATAGATATCGCGGCCGCGCAGCTCAACGTTGGTGCCGACCAGGCGGATGCAAGGCTCGCCCTGCTCGTCGACGCCCGTGGCATCGACGGCAAACACGCGTCGCACGCCACGGGGCCCAATGTCCAGTTCCAAACGTTCAACGACAAGCTCAATACGCTGCGACAGCTCGGGCTCAATCTGCTGGCCGCCGTAGCCCAGATACCGCAGCATCTCGGCACGGTCGACTCGGGGGCGATGGGCAGCATCGATACGGTAGAGCGCCGGCGACGCAAGGTCGGCCGGCACTTCACCAAAAGCTGTATCGATGTGCGGTTTTTCCATTACCCCAGGCGCTCCATAATGGTTGCGGCGATCGCAGGACGATTCATAGTGTACAGGTGCAGACCGTCGGCACCGTGCTCCTTAAGGTCGCAAAGCTGACGAGCAGCATAATCTACACCGGCCGCCTGCAGGCTCTCGGGGTCGTTCTCGTACTTGGCGAGAATCTTGATGACGGGGGAGGGCAGCGACGCACCGCACATAAAGACCATGCGGCTGATCTGCGACTTGCCCATAAACGGCATGATGCCCGCGGTAATGGGCACGGTGATGCCGGCCTTGTCGGCAAGCTCGCGAAAACGGTAAAAGCACTCGTTATCAAAAAAGAGCTGCGTCACAAAGAAGCTCGCGCCGGCGTCCTGTTTTTGCTTGAGGTGCTCGACCGAGAGGTTGAGATCCTCGCAGGCAATGTGGCCCTCGGGGTAGGCTGCGGCACCCACGCAAAAGCCGGCGTCGACGAGCTCGGGGATAAGGTCGCGGGCGTAGGCGTAGTCCGAGGCGGGCTTGTCGTCCTCGGTCGCGCCAGCGGGAAGATCACCGCGCAGGGCCAGGATGTTTTCAACGCCGGCGGTGCGATACTCGTCGATCTTGGCGGCGATGTCGGCGTGGGTGCGGCCCACGCAGGTGAGGTGCGCTACCGAGGGCGTATCGAATTCGCTCGAAATCATATGCGCGATGGGGGCGGTGGTGGCACCGTTACCCGAGCCGCCGGCCGAGCAGGTGACCGAGACAAAGCTCGGCGAAAGCTTGCACAGATTGCCTGCCACTTTGCGAGCCGTGTCGAGGGTCAGCTCGCCCTTGGGTGGGAACATCTCAAACGAAACGGGTACGGTGCCCTGGGATGCTGCCTGCTTAAAAAGCTCGTCGACGCGCATATCGTGCTCCTTTAGATACGTAATAGTGCGATGTGTTGTAAGGATTCTACAGCACCACTGTGCCACGATGGAGTTTCACTCGCTATTTGGGGATACCAATCGAAAATGCTTCGCTATCGGCATTTCCTATAACAGTGCGGTCAATGTAGGATGGGGCTATATCGAATGGTATCTGATACGAAATACCAGTTAATAAAGCCCCGTCCCAAATTGACTACCCTTAAACCATGGGGAGAGGTCTGCAATTTATGCAGTTGATTGGCTGTTGAGGGTGGCAACGCCGCCTCGATAGGGTAACCTCATTGATTGGTTTCGCGACAGCAACATAACGGTAATGTCGCGGAAACACGGCGAGTCTAAGCTATGACTCGTTCGTTAGTAATCAACACCGCTTCTCACGCGGTGCCGATACGAAGGGAGTTCCGTATGGCCGAACTTACTGACCGCTTCGGGACCATGGTGTTCTCTGAGGAAGTCATGAAGGACTGCCTCCCCAAGGACATTTGGAAGCGCCTTGCTGCAACCCTCGAGGGCGGTGAGCCGCTCGACCTGGATGTGGCCAACGCCGTTGCCCATGCCATGAAGGTCTGGGCCATCTCCAAGGGCGCGACGCACTACGCGCACTGGTTCCAGCCGCTTTCGGGCATTACTTCCGAGAAGCACGACAGCTTCCTCGAGCCCAACCACGACGGCACCGCCATTACCAAGTTTACGGGCAAGAACCTCATCCAGGGCGAGCCCGATGCCTCGAGCTTCCCCAACGGCGGCCTGCGCGCCACCTTCGAGGCCCGTGGCTACACCGCTTGGGACCCCACCAGCCCCGCCTTTATCAAGGACGATGTCCTGTGCATCCCCACGGCTTTCTGCTCCTACACGGGCGAGGCCCTGGACAAGAAGACCCCGCTGCTGCGCTCCATGACCGCACTCTCGCGTGAGTCCAAGCGCGTTTTGGCACTGTTTGGCAAGACCCCCAAGAAGGTCGTTCCTTCCGTGGGCGACGAGCAGGAGTACTTCCTGATCAAGAAGGACGCCTACCGCAAGCGCAAGGACCTGGTCATCACCGGCCGCACCCTCTTTGGTGCTGCTCCCTGCAAGGGTCAGGAGCTCGAGGAGCACTACTTTGGCGCTATCCGCCCCACTGTCTCGGCCTATATGAAGGATTTGGACGATGAACTGTGGGCGCTTGGCATTCCCGCCAAGACCAAGCACAACGAGGTTGCTCCCTGCCAGCATGAGCTCGCCCCGGTCTATGGCGAGGTCAACGAGGCCATCGACCAGAATCTGGTCATGATGGAGAAAATGAAGCTCATCGCCTCCCGCCACGACTTGGTCTGCCTGCTGCACGAGAAGCCCTTCGAGGGCATCAACGGTTCGGGCAAGCACAACAACTGGTCGCTTGGCACCGAGTCCGAGAATCTGCTCGATCCGGGCGACACCCCGCTCGACAACCTGCAGTTCATCGTCTTCCTCACCGCGGTGATCGAGGCCGTCGATAACTATCAGGAGCTCCTGCGTGCCTCCGTTGCCTCGGCCGGCAACGATCATCGTCTGGGCGCCAACGAGGCTCCTCCGGCGATTATGTCCATCTTCCTGGGCGACCAGCTTACCGAGGTCGTCGAGAAGATCATCGATGGCAAGGCTTCCGTCCATGCCACGCGCGGCGTGCTCGACCTGGGCGCCGATACCCTGCCCAAGCTGATGCAGGACAACACCGACCGCAACCGCACCTCCCCGTTTGCCTTCACCGGCAACAAGTTCGAGTTCCGTGCCTGCGGCTCCGAGCAGAACGTCTCCGACTCCAACCTGGTGCTCGATGCCGCCGTGGCCAAGTCGCTCAAGTCCTTCGCCGACGCGCTTGAGGGTACGCCCGAGGATGAGTTCCAGGACGCCGCGCTCGAGTACTGCAAGAAGGTGCTGACCGACCACCAGCGCATCCTCTTCTCCGGCGATGGCTACTCCGACGAGTGGCCCGTTGAGGCCGAGAAGCGTGGTCTTGCCAACAACAAGACCACGGCCGACGCCCTGCCCGCCTTTGTTTCCGATAAGGCCATTGCGCTCTTTGAGGAGACGGGTGTCCTGACCAAGGCCGAGGCCCAGTGCCGCTACGACTGCAAGCTCGAGAAGTACAACAAGCTCATGAACATCGAGGCCACCACGATGGTTCGCGAGGCGCGTCGTACCTATCGCCCGGTCATTACCGCATATGCCACCAAGGTCGCTAAGGGTCTTGAGACTATTCGTGCCGCCGGTGCTGAGGCCGCCATGCAGTGCGAGCAGAACACGCTCAACAAGCTCTGCAACGGTATCACCACCATTAACGACTCCATCAAGGCGCTCGACGCCGTGCATCAGAAGGCCGAGGCCCTCGATGGCCAGGAGCAGGCCAACGTGTATGCACATGAGGTCGTTCCCGCTATGGATACGCTGCGCGCCGCCGTGGATGCCATGGAGGAGATCGTGGCCGCCGACTACTGGCCGGTTCCGACCTACGACGACATTCTGTTCTATGTGTAACAGACACGTTTGATTTTGTGTGCGAAGGGGTCTCGCCTGTGCGAGGCCCCTTCTCTTTATGTCGCTCGGACCTGCTCTGAACTTGCAGCCGAGCAGGTGTTTCGCGCGGGGCATCTTAAAAGTTGTAACCTGTTTTGGCATGCGGACGTTTCGGGCGTTTGTTCGTAAAGGGGAGGATTGTCCGATGAAGGTATTCGATATCGTGTTTAGCCCGACCGGCGGAACGGAAAAGGCGTCTGGCTACATTGCCAATGCGTTGGAAGGGGAAACCGTTGCTGTAGATCTGACCGATAGCGGGCTTGGTTTTCGCACAGTTGCGATGACAAAAGAGGATGTAGCCGTGGTCGCGGTGCCCTCGTATGGCGGGCGAGTCCCGGCTGTGGCCGCGGAGCGCTTGGGTATGATGCGGGGAAACGGTGCGCAGGCGGTTCTGGTTTGCGTTTACGGAAATCGCGCGTATGAGGACACGCTGGTCGAGCTTGAGGATGCGGCGAAAGATGCGGGCTTTCGGGTGATCGCGGCGGTTTCTGCCATCGCCGAGCATTCTATTGTTCGCCAGTTTGCCGCCGGTCGGCCTGATGCGCAGGACGCGGCGCAGCTCGCTGGGTTTGCGGATCAGATTCAGCAAAAGATGTCTGCAGGAGATGCTTCTGAGCCGGCTATTCCGGGTAATCGTCCCTATAAGAAAGCCGGGGGTACCGGTATGGTGCCTAGGGCCACAAAGGAGTGCACCGCCTGCGGGGCTTGCGTCGCAGTGTGTCCCGTTGGCGCTATCGACAAAGACGATCCCAAGTGGGTGGACAAAAAGGCCTGTATCTCTTGCATGCGCTGTGTCGCCGTATGTCCGCGGGGCGCTCGCGCGGTAAATCCCGTCATGCTCTCTGCGGCTACCAAGATGTTGAGCAAAGCCTGCTCTGAGCGAAAAGAATGCGAGCTGTTCATCTAGCGCAAGGGCGTTGAGTACTTTTCGTCTTATAACGGCAAAAAGAACGAACCCGTCGGACCTTACATCCGGCGGGTTCGAACATTTTAAAGTTGGTGCCCCCAGCGGGATGTCCGCGTGCGGCTTCCGCCGCTCGCTTCCGCTGCGTCGCTCCGCTCCTTGCGTGCTGCGCTGGAAAACGCTTGCGCGTTTCCTCAGCTCCGCACCCTGTCGGGTTCGAATCCCGGCGCATGGGTAGCAAAAAGCCCGCTACCGAATTGGTAACGGGCTTCTCAGATTCTGTGGTGCCCCCAGCGGGATTCGAACCCGCGATATCCACCTTGAAAGGGTGGCGTCCTTGGCCGCTAGACGATGGGGACAGCGGGAAAGAGTATAGCAGACTTTTTTGCCGGCGCGTATATCGTTGGTAAACTGGAAAACCACCACACAGGAGCTGACTCTCTATCCCGATATTCAAACATCTCAATCTGTAACATCTGGGCGGGCAAATCGGCTCTATCTGTTACAGATCGAGACAGACGGCGGGCGTCGGGACGAATATCTCAATCTGTAACAGTAAGACGACTTTTAACGGTCTAGATGTTACAGATTGAGGCAAACTGCCGTGGCGGGTCAAAACCACCACAAAGGTGCCTGTCCCCTTTGTGGTGGTTGGGTCGTTAGGGGAGGAGCGTCATCGCGGCGTCGTGGGCGGCGTGCTCGTAAGTGTCGTCGAGGGGTTTGAGCGGCAGCAGAGCGGTGGTCTGTGCATCGCCACGGCGCTCGAGAGCGTGGGCGATGAGCCAGTCGGCGAGCTCGGGGTTCTTGGGTAGTGCCGGTCCGTGTAGGTACGTGCCGATGACGCCCTTGTAGATGAGGCCCTCAAAGCCGTCGTCGCCGTTGTTGCCGGTGCCCGTGACGACGGACGTTCCGAACGGCGTGGCCTCCGCATCGAGCAGAGTGCGGCCGCCGTGGTTCTCGAATCCCACAAAGGGCTCGGGTGCCAGGTCGGTCTTGACGGCGACGTTGCCGATCAGGCGGTCGGAGCCGCGCACGGTCTCGGCGGCAATGACACCCAGGCCCTCGATGCGATTCTCACCCATATAGTACGAACGGCCGAGCAGCTGATAGCTGCCGCAGATGGCGAGCAGCGAGCCGCCATCCTCAACATAGGCCGCGACCTTGTCTTTTTGAGCGAGCAGCTCGTGTGCCACGGCAAGCTGGTCGCGGTCAGAGCCACCGCCCATCATAACGATGTCGGCGTCGGCGAGATCGAGCGACTCGCCCATGCGGACCTCGTCCACACGCACGGGAATGCCGCGCCAGGCGCAGCGGCGCTCGAGGGCAATGACGTTGCCGCCGTCACCATAGAGGTTGAGGGCATCGGGATACAGGTAGACGATGCGCAGGGGGCGCGAGAGCTCGACCGGCGCAATATCGGTGGGGACAGCGCTGCCATTGGCGCGCGTTGCGGCGTGGGAGGCAACCGAGCTCGCATCGGCGCCCTTAAGCTCGTCGAGCTCCTTGACCAGCGGCGGGAAGGCCGTGTAGTTGGCGACGGCGTAGAAAGTATCGCCAGCCTCCTCGTCTGCCACGGCGCCGATCGCCTGCTCGATATTCGAGATGATGGCGGCGTCGATGCCGGCGTACTTCAGGCGTACCTGCATATCGTGCGCGCGCGTACCCCCGACAAAGGCGATAAGCCCTGGGGTATCGGCGATGCGCTCGAAGTCGACGTCGTAGATCCACGAGACATCGTGGCCGTCGGCGTCGTTGTCGTTCAGGAAGAAGGCGCAGAGCCTGCCGCCTGCCGTTTTAATGGACTGAATCTGGCGATCGAAGCCCACGGGATTTTTGGCCAGGTTTGCCTCGACGGTGCGGCCGGCAATGTTCCAGCGGCCCATGCGTCCGCCGGCGGGGACGTAGGCATCGAGCGTGGGCTGCAGGTGCGCCGTATCCACGCCCAACTCATGTGCGGCAAAGAATGCGGCGGCAACGTTGTAGACCATGTACAGACCGTTGTAGCGCGTGGCGATGTGTACGGCAGCCGCGTTGGACGCAGATCCAAAGACCAGGTCAAAATCGTAGCCGTCGCAGCCGAGCTCCACGCCCGTCACGCGACGGACAAGCGCAGGGCGTGCCCAACCGCACGAGGGGCAATGGTAGGCGCCGAGCTGGCCGTATTGCACATAGTCATACTCCAGCGGCGCGTTGCACTGCGAGCAAAAACGCGAGTCGCTAATGCGATCGGACTCGGTGTCCGTGGCGCCGTCGATGCCAAAGGCGATGCTCATATTGGGGACGCGCGCGGCGATCGAGGCGCACAGCGGATCGTCGGCGTTATAGATGAGCGTCGTTGTCGGCGAAAGCTCCAGCGCGTGGGCGATGACGTCCTGGGTGTGGTCGATCTCACCGTAGCGGTCCAGCTGGTCGCGGAACAGGTTGAGCAGCACAAAGTAGGTCGGCTTGAGCTTGGGCAGGACGCGCACCGTGTAGAGCTCGTCGCACTCAAAGACGCCTACGCGCTTGCTGCTGGCGGTTCGCTTAAGGTTGCCACGCGCCTCGAGCAGGGCACCAACCACGCCCGGCTCCATGTTGTTTCCGGCGCGGTTGCATACCACGGTGGCGCCGCTGGCGGCAACGGCATCGGCGATGAGGTTGGAGGTGGTGGTCTTACCGTTGGTGCCGGTGATTACCACGCTGCGGTCGACAAGGCCCGCGAGGTCGCTTAGCAGCTCGGGGTCGATCTTCATGGCGATGCGGCCGGGGAGTACGCCGCCCTGGCGCTTAAGGACGGAGCGCAGCCCCCAGCGGGCGATATCGCTCGAGGTGCAGGCGAGAGATGAGCGGAAGTTCATGAAGCCGTTCCTAACGTGAATGACATGGTCGTGGCGTTTGCGCCGTTAAAAGCCGTAACGGCGCGCAAATTCCTGGGCAAGCTGCGATACGTCTTCGCAAGCGCTGGCCCAGGGGGCAAAGTCGGGAGTATCCGAGATGATGCCGTCGGCCTCCCAAACTGCCTGATGCGAAAGGTCCCAGGGGTCGTGCGGTTCGGGCCGGCAGGGAAGGTACGGCGTCTGATACATGGGGTTCAGCAAAAAGAACGCGCCGCCCTCGCAGCGGTTGGCAAACTCACGCAGCGCGCGTGTCGCCGGGCGCATCTTGTTCGTTTTGAACAGCAAGATCGTGCGGGCGAGCAGGTACCAGGGGGAGTTCTCGAGGGCATCGGCCCCCATCTGCTCCTCGAGCTGGTGGGCCAGGGCAAAAAAGCCGTCCTCGTCTTCTAGGCGAGCGAGGGCGAGTAGCACGGTGCCTGCAGCTCGGGTGGGATAGCCTTCCGCCTTAAGGACGCGGCGGGCGTAGTTGGCGGCAGCACGGTAGCGAGCGCTCGCCATGCACAGCTGCGAGATGGCCTCGAGCGTGTGGAGCCACCCGATAAGAGCCGGCTCGCTTACGGTGAGATCGGCCGCCGTCACGCCGTCTGCCAGCACCTTGTTGGCCCAGTAGTGCGGGGCCTCCATGTCGAACCCGGGCACGCTTTGCTGCAGGTAATCGGTCGTGGTCGCCTCGAGTTTCATCAGGTCGCCCAGACAGGCGTCGACGGGCGTGTCCGCCAAAATGATGGCGAGCAGCTGGGCATCGACGGCCAGCGCGTCGACGCGGACGATCTTGAGCAGCTCATCGCGCGTATCGTCGAACAGGTGGTTGCGCGTCTGTTCAAACTCCTCGTCGCTGCCCATGTCCTCGATGCGATGGAGCTCGTCGAGCAGGTGGCGGTGGACGCCTGCATAGGACAGCAGTGCCTGGGCATGCTCGGTCTGCGCATACTTATGAGGGTTGACGCTCACGTCGTTATGGACAAGCTCGCGTGCTGCATCGGTGAGTTCGGGGTGCGACGCAAGGTAGGCGCGCTCCAGGTAGGCGGGGATGTAGACGCTCGGATCCATTAGAGGTCTCCTCCCTTAAACGGCAGGCCCTGCTCGGCCGCCCGCAGGATGCGCTCGTCAATCTGGGAACGCACGATATCGTTGGTGGCGACCCAGGCGGCAAAGCTGGCGTTGTCGGGGGCGCCCAAGCCCTCTTGCAGTACCGGCGTCGCCTCGGACAGCGCAAGGACAAGCTCGTCGGTGGAGCCCACGCCCACGTTGACGCGGGCATAGACGCCATCGGGAAACTCGGTTTGGAAATAGAGCGCCTCGGCTGCGTGTGGGCACGAGCGTGCAAGGATGCGCAAGTAGTGCTCGGCACCCTCGTAGTCCAGCTCGCGCCAGGCAGCGCTCATCAGCGCGATGAGCGTCCATGGGTCCAAGTCGCGCTCCGCGTCCTTGGGACGACGGCGTAGCGGCGTGTTGGCGAGATAGGGGACGGAGTGGGCAGAGCGAAAGCGCTTGAGCTCCTCGGCGGGGTATTCGAGCTTAGCCATGGCGAGCATTGCGGTGTGGCGGACGCCGGCCGGATCGTTGGGGGCAAAGTCGAGGCTGCAGTTTGCGGCTTCGAGCGACATGCGATAGCGGCCGCTAATGAGGGCGCGTGACGCAAGGGCGGCAAGCCAGCGCAGGTAGGGACGGCGCATAAGGTCGCCTGCGGCCTCACGCTCGTAGGGGTCCTGCGCCGAGGCGATCTTGAGTGCCAGGTCGTGCTCGACTTCATCGCGCTTGGATACCAAGTACTGTACGTACTCCTCGTTGGAGTTGGCGGTGAGGGCGGTCAGCATGCGCTGGGCATCCCAGTTGGTGGGGTCGAGCGCGGCTGCCTCGCGAAGCATGTTCTCGGCAGCGGCCTCTTCTTGCTCTGCCTGGGTATCGTCAGGGATAAAGGGAATGCGGTAGTCGACAGCCTCGACCACCTTGGCAATGAGGTGCCCGGCGCGGTCGCGGTCGTGCACGATGAGCGGCGCGGGGTTGCGGGTGAATTGTTCCATCAGACGCTCTACGGCGGCACCGTCGGTGAGCGGGATATTGTCGCGGCGCAAGGCCTCAAGAACGAGGCGATGGCAATCCTCTTGAATGGGATCGAATGCCATGGGGCCTCCTTTGCTGCGGTTAGGGTTCAAATGTCTCTATATAAGGTTCTAGTTTACCCGCATGTGGCACACCGGGGGTGCCGCACTTGGACATGCACCTTTGCACCACGAAGACGGATGTCGCACAAATGTCGGCACCTTGGACGACTGAGTGGTATCACGGTGCCGCAAACGGTCGATTTTTGGCGGCGAACGGGGCACATTTTGGAGGGCCACAGTCCTGCCCGGGATATGTGGTCAACCTTGATAAAACGTTTGCCCAGCTTGGGAGTATGAATGCCCCACAAGGGTCTTCAGGGATAGAAAAAACGTTTCATCATTGTCGGCTTTAGGTGAATAACTGACCAACCAGAACGGTAGAATAGTGTTTGTCTGAGCGTTGAGACGTTTAGACATCGCGCATTGTCATCGCCGGCAACGCGCAAAACGGTCCTAACGGAGCCAATCGGGTGCTCCGTTATATACGCAAGTCTAAGAGGGGCTTGTTTAGGAGGCACAGTATGGGACGTTTTACCAATCCTCGCGATCTGTACTTTGGTGAGGGCGCTCGCCACGAGGTGAAGAACCTCAAGGGCAAGAAGGCCATCATCGTTTCTGGCGGCAGCTCTATGCGCCGCGGCGGGTTCCTGCAGGACGTTGAGGCCGACCTCAAAGAGGCCGGCATGGAGGTCAAGCTGTTCGAGGGCGTCGAGTCCGATCCGTCCATCGAGACGGTCATGAAGGGCGCCGAGGCCATGCGCGAGTTCGAGCCCGACTGGATTATCGCCATCGGCGGCGGCTCGCCCATCGATGCCGCTAAGGCCATGTGGGTCTTCTACGAGTATCCCGAGGAGTCCTTCGATAACATCATCCAGCCGTTCAGCTTCCCCGAGCTGCGTCAGAAGGCTCACTTCTGCGCCATCTCCTCTACCTCCGGTACCGCTACCGAGGTCACTGCCTTCTCCGTCATTACCGACTACGCCAAGGGCATCAAGTACCCGCTGGCCGACTTCAACATCACCCCTGATGTCGCCATCGTCGACCCCGAGCTCACCTACACCATGCCCGCCAAGCTGTGCGCTCACACCGGCATGGACGCTCTGACCCACTGCATGGAGGCCTACGTTTCCACCTGCGCTTCCATGTTCACCGACGCCAACGCTCTGCACGGCATCCGCGAGATCGTCGAGTGGCTGCCCAAGTCCTATGCTGGCGACCATGAGGCCCGTCAGCACATGCACGAGGCTCAGTGCATCGCCGGTATCGCCTTCTCCTCGGGCCTGCTCGGCATCGTTCACTCCATGGCTCACAAGACCGGTGCTGCCTTCGAGAACGGCCACATCATCCACGGTGCTGCTAACGCCATGTACCTGGGCAAGGTCATCCAGTGGAACTCCAAGGATCCCCGTGCTGCCGAGCGTTATGCTTACGTGGCCAAGGAGATCCTGCACCTTCCCGGCGAGACCAACGAGGAGCTCATCGCCGCGCTCGTCCAGAAGATTCGCGACCTCAACGACCAGCTCAACATTCCGCAGTCCATCAAGGATTACGCGAATGGTGGCGTGAAGGTCGACGCCGAGAACCCGCAGATGGTCTCCGAGGAGGAGTTCCTCGCCAAGCTTCCCGAGATCGCCGCGAACGCCGAGACCGACGCCTGCACGCCCGAGAACCCGCGTGAGACCAAGGCTGCCGACTTCGAGAAGATTCTCAAGGCCTGCTACTACGACACCGACATCGATTTCTAATCGACTCTTGTTATCGTAACGAGGGGCTCCGCACGTATCTGTACGGAGCCCCTTTCTTTTTTATTTTAGAGAATGGGATAGTTATGGCTGCAATTTTCAATAGCCCCAGCAAGTACATCCAGGGCCCGGACGAGCTGGCCAAGCTCGGTTCCTATGTCGAGCCGCTCGGTGCTAAGGCCCTCGTCATCGTGACGCCTTCGGGCAAGAAGCGTGTCGGTGCCAAGATCGAGGGCGGTTTTGCCGAGGCTAAGGCCGAGCTGCTGTTTGAGGACTTTAACGGCGAGTGCTCCAAGGGCGAGGTCGATCGCCTGGTTGCGCTCGCTCGCGACAACGGTTGCGACATCATCGTCGGCGTCGGTGGCGGCAAGATTCTCGACACCGCGAAGGCCGTTGCCTATTACCTGGAATCCCCGGTTATCATTTGCCCCACCATTGCTTCGACCGATGCCCCGTGTTCGGCGCTTTCGGTGCTCTATACCGATGACGGCCAGTTCGACAAGTACCTCTTCCTTAAGGCAAATCCCAATATCGTCCTGATGGATACGACGGTTATCGCGGCGAGCCCGGTGCGCCTGACGGTTTCCGGTATGGGCGATGCGCTCGCAACCTACTTTGAGGCCCAGGCGACGCATGATGCCGACGGTGGCACCTGCGCTGGCGGCAAGGGTGGTATGGCCGGCCTGGCGCTTGCCAAGCTCTGCTACGAGACGCTTATGGCCGATGGCGTCAAGGCCAAGGTCGCGCTGGAGAAGGGTGCGCTCACTCCTGCCGTCGAGCACATCATTGAGGCCAATACGCTGCTTTCGGGCATTGGCTTTGAGAGCTCGGGCCTTGCTGCTGCTCATGCCATCCACAATGGCTTGACGATGCTGCCCGAGTGCCACGGCATGTACCACGGCGAGAAGGTCGCCTTCGGCACCATCGTCCAGCTGGTACTCGAGGACGCTCCGACTGAGAAACTCGAGGAAGTCTTGGGCTTCTGCATTGAGCTGGGCCTGCCGGTTACGATGAAGGAACTTGGCGTTGCCGAGCTTACGCGCGAGCAGGCCATGATTGTTGCCGAAGCCGCCTGCGCGCCCGATGACACCATGTGCAACATGCCGTTTGAGGTGACGCCCGAGATGGTCGCAAACGCCATCCTGGGTGCCGACGCGCTGGGCCACTACTATCTCATGGATGAGTAAATCAAGCTAAGGAAGGGGCAAAGCCAGCAGGTGGCTTTGCCCCTTTTTGCTATGGTGCAAAGGGGTCGGGTTGCTTTGCGCCAATTGTTATTGATGAAAGGGCGGATTTTCGTATGGCGCTTCCCGTGGTTTATGGAGGTCCCGGCCGGTATGTTCAGGGGCCGGGCGAACTTTCGCGTCAGGGCAGGTATCTGTCATGGTTGGGCTGCGCTGCCTATGTCTTGTTTGACCAGGGCACCGAGGATCGGCTGTGCAGACAGATCGTCGATGGATTTCTGGATGAAGATCTAAGCGAGCCGTTCTTTAAGATTTATGACGGTCCGTGTACGGAAGAGGCCGTTGTAAAAATGGCTAAGGAAGCCCAGGCTGAGTATTGCGACATGGTGGTGGGTATTGGCGGTGGCAAGATGCTCGATATCGCAAAGGCCGTTGCGTTTTATGCCGAGCTGCCGTTGTGCGTATGCCCCACGGCAGCCTCGATGGATGGTCCGTGCAGCGCGATTTCGGTGCTGTATCACGAGGATGGGTCGTTCGACCGCTATCTGATGCTCGAGAAGAATCCAGACCTGGTCGTGGTCGATACCAACGTGGTCGCGGCGGCCCCGCTGCGTATGACGGTCGCTGGTATGGGCGACGCGCTGGCAACGTACTTCGAGGCGCGTTCGTGCGCCGCGGCGCGGGGCGCCAACGAGCACGGCGGCGCGCCGGGGCACTTGGCTCTGGCTGCGGCTCGCGCCTGCTATGACACGCTCATAGAGTGCGGCGTCGCTGCCAAGCGCGACCTCAAAAAGGGGCGTACATCGCCGGCGGTTGAGCGCCTGATCGAGTGCAATATTCTGCTCTCGGGCGTCGGCTTTGAGAGCGGTGGCTTGGCGTTGGCGCATGCCATCGCCAACGGTCTAACGATTCTGCCTGAGTGCAAGGCCATGCACGGCGAGGCCGTGGCGTTTGGCCTGGTGGTTCAGCTTCGTCTGGAGCGTGCACCCGAGCTTGATCAGGTGCTCGAGTTTTGCCAGCGTGTTGGTCTGCCGACGACGCTCGAGGATCTGGGCCTTGGCGAGATTTCCGATGCCGATCTGCAGGGTGTTGCAAATGCGGCCTTTAGAAACGAGCGTAATATGGCCAACGAGCAGGCCAAGGTGACCAAACAAAAGCTCGTGCAGCTCATGTGCGAGGCATAGTTTGGCGCTTGATTGACCTTGTGCAATCGAGGCGGCGATAGGCCATAGGCTATTTGTCCCAAAGGTGCTCCGCGTGTAATTTGCTCGAGGCACGGGCCGATGGCGTATCATTATTTCTTGCTTGTTTGCACTGCTCAGGGAGGGGCCGCGCATGGCGCAGGAACACGATCTGTTTGATGACATTATCGAGATCAGCAAGGGTTTCGACTTTCTTAAAAACCCGCTTGGCGGTGTGACCGACGCACTCGATCCGTCGGCGCCGCAGTGGAATCCTGCCGACTACAAGGAGCGTCCGCGCGGCAACACCATTCCATGCTTGACCTGCAAAAACGAAAAGAGCGGCTGCACCGCGTGCATGGACGTGTGCCCGGTCAACGCCATCGAGGTCGAGGAAGACGCCATCGAGATCCTCGATACCTGTCGCAAGTGCGGCCTGTGCGCCGCTGCCTGTCCGACCGAGGCGATCATCTCGCCGCGCCTGGCGCCCAAAAACCTGTATGACGACATCGTCTCTGCTGCTACGAGCCACGAGACCGCCTACGTTACCTGCACGCGTGCCCTTAAGCGCATGCCGCGCGAGAACGAGGTTGTTGTCGCCTGTGTGGGCGATATTACGGCCGAGACCTGGTTCTCGGTGCTGGCCGATTATCCCAACGTGAGCGTGTACCTGCCGCTGGGCGTGTGCGATAAGTGCCGTAACACCGGTGGCGAGGATATCCTGGGCGAGGCCATTGCTACCGCCGAGGAGTGGGCGGGCACGGGCATGGGTCTGGAGGTCGATCCCAAGAGCCTCAAGTGCCATAAGCGCCGCGAGTACGAGCGCAAGGAGTACATGGAAAAGATCGCCCGCACCACGGGTCTGACGGTGACCAAACTCAACCCGGCGACGGCGGCGCTGGCCTCGGTGACGCAGAAGTTGAAGGCCCATCGCCATCAGATTACCCAGCTGGAGCGTACGCTCAACACCATGTGCGGCACCACGACGACCAAGCGTCGCCGTTCGCTCACGCACGGTCGACAGCTGGTGCTCTCAACGCTGCAAAACCACCCCGAGCTTGCCCAAAACATGCAGGTGAGTACGCCGGAGTGCGACTTTGACAAGTGCACGTCGTGCGGCGAGTGCGTCAATGTATGTCCCACGTTCGCCTGCGATTTGGTGGGAAGCGGCCGCTTTGCGTTGGAGTCCACGTATTGTTTGGGCTGCGGTGCCTGTGTCAAGGTGTGCCCTGAGCATGCGCTCAAGTTGGTTGAGCACGACGCGTCCAATCTGGTCGTCGTCGATCCCGAAGCCGAGGAAAAGGCCGCCCAGAAGGCGAAGGCCCACGAAGAAGCCCAGAAGGTCAAGGCCGAGGCAAAGGCCAAGCTCGATAAGATGCTCGACCAGGTTGAGAAGCTCGCGGACTAGCCAACGACCCCTATCTCTGCTTCATTCGTGCCGCCGTGGCGTCCGGGTTCGCCCAGATGCTGCGGCGGCGCTATACTTATGCAGTTTGAAATGCTTGTACCAAAAGGAGCTGTCGTGTCCCTTTCCATCGGTATCGTGGGCCTGCCCAACGTAGGCAAGTCGACGCTGTTCACCGCGCTTACCAAAAAGACCGGCCTTGCCGCCAACTACCCGTTCGCCACGATCGACCCCAACGTGGGTATCGTCGACGTGCCCGATAGCCGTCTGCAAAAGCTCGCCGACATCGTTAACCCGGGTCGCATTGTGCCGGCGACGGTCGAGTTCGTCGACATCGCAGGTCTGGTGAAGGGCGCCAACGAGGGCGAGGGCTTGGGCAACCAGTTCCTGGCCAACATTCGCGAGACCGACGCCATCTGCGAGGTCGTGCGCTACTTTAAGGACCCCAACGTCATGCGTGAGGTGGGTCGCACGGGCGAGTTCGTCGATCCCGCCGGTGACGCCGACACCATCATGACCGAGCTCATCCTGGCCGACATGGGCACGCTCGAGAAGCAGCTGCCCAAGCTCGAGAAGGAGGCCAAGCGCGACAAGGAGCTCATGCCCAAGTTCGAGGTCGCCAAGCGTCTGCTTGCCTGGCTCAACGAGGGCAAGCGCGCCGCATCCATGGAGATGACCGACGAGGAGCGCGCCGCTGCCAAGGGCCTGTTCCTGCTCACTATGAAGCCCATCCTGTATGTGGCCAACGTGGACGAGGATATGCTCAACGACGATCTGGCGCCCATCGATGGTGTTAAGCCGCTGCCCATCTGCGCCAAGATCGAGGCCGAGCTTTCCGAGCTCGATCCCGAGGACGCCGCCGACTACCTGGAGAGCTTGGGCTTGGAGCAGCCCGGCCTGGACGTGCTCGCACAGGCGGCCTATAAGCTGCTTGGCCTGCAGTCGTTCTTTACGGCCGGCGAGATGGAGGTCAAGGCCTGGACGGTTCGTCAGGGCGCGACCGCCCCGCAGGCCGCCGGCGTCATCCACACCGACTTTGAGCGCGGCTTTATTAAGGCCGAGGTCATTGGCTATGACGACTACATCGAGCTCGGCGGTGAGCAGGGCGCCAAGGCCGCCGGCAAGCTGCGTATTGAGGGCAAGGACTATGTCATGGCCGATGGCGACGTCGTGCACTTCCGCTTTAACGTGTAAGGACGACGCGCATGTTTAAATATGGTAAAAAAGCCGGCTACATGGGTATTGCACTGCTCGTACTTGCGGTGATTCCGCTGGTGGTCGCAGCGTGTGTTATCCCCAACATTGGTCCCGAGGTGGCAACAAAGTTTAATGCCGCCGGCGAGGTGACGCGCTGGGGCAAGAGTTACGAGTTGCTGGCACTGCCGGTGCTCAATCTGCTGCTGAGCGTGGCGACGTACTTTACGGCAGGACGCCAGGCTAAAAACAATGATGACTCCGCCGCCATGGCGCGCATCGTGTGCGAGCGCTACCTGCGTAACGGTTGCATCACGGGTGTGTTCCTCAACGTGGTCAACGTTTACTTTATGTACTCGGCGATTACCGGAACGGGCTTTGGCTTTGGTTTCTAGCCTGTCCTTTTAGGCAACGAGCCTGCACGCATATTCAATGGCTGCTGCGAGGCCGCCGCTCGATCGTGGTTTAAAGACCATATCGGCGGCGGCCTCGTTTTCGTATCCGGAGCCGCGGAGGGCGAGTGCGATACCGGCTTCTAAAAGGAGCGGCAGGCCGCGTTGGCTGGTTGCGATTACGGCAGCCTGATTGAGCGAGCAGCTGTGCGCTTGGCATTGGATGGCAAGTTCGCCTTGCGCCGGGCAAGGGACCAGAACGGCGGCGACGCGACTTGATAGTAATGCAAATGCTGTGCGCTCATCGGGCGAAAGGCATTCGGCTTCAACGACGACGAGCTTGGGCGGTGCGCTGTTTGTGCGAAGCGTGGCTCGGTACATGCGGACCGAAGAACCCGACATAGAAAACTCCTGTGTATTCGGCAAAACGTAAACTATAGTTTACGTTTTTGTTCAGCTCCATTTCAAACTCGGCTGCATGGACGAACGTGCGAAACAGATTCTTGGCAGGCGGGTCGAAGAGACACGCAGGGACCTTGGTATCTCCAAGGTTGATTTTTGTGTGGCGACAGGAATCAGCCGACCCTACCTCGACCGAATCGAAGATGGGACGGCAAATTTCACGCTCAAGGTTCTATTTAAGATCGCGCCCGCACTCGGCATGACGGTGTCAGAGCTTCTCGAGGGGATCGAATAGGGGATACCCGTCGACAACTGAATTACGCCATCGGGATGCGGTCGTGGTTGACTTGGCTGTAGAACAGGCGCTGAATCTCGGCCGCATCACGTGACTGGCCGAGTGCCCACATGGTTTTGGCCACGAGCGTCTCGGTGGTCATGTCGTCGCCGCGCAAAATGCCCGGATGATCGGCGTAGGCACGGCCGACCTCATAAACACCCAGGTCAAGGCCCTCTTCGGGGACCTGCGTGGTCATAACGACAGTGCGACCCGAATCGACCCAGCGGAAAATTGCCTCTTGGAACGACTCGCCCGACTCACCAAACTCGGGGATACCGCCAATGCCAAAGGTCTCCAGAATCACAGCGTCGTAGCTATCGGCAAGAGCGTCCAGGATACCCGGGTTCACGCCGGGTGTCAGCTTAAGGACAAATACGCGCGGGTCGATGCTGTCGTAGAAGCGAACCGGGTTCTCGTCCTGGTGAGTGCCGTGGAGTCCGTTGCGAACGATGCGGTCGTTGCGGATATAGGCAATGGGCGGATAGTTGACGCTAATGAACGCGTTAAAGCTCATGGTGCGCTGCTTGCGGGCGCGCGTGCCGGCAATGGCTACGCCGCCAAAGACAATCGAGACGTCGTGCGAATGCTCGTCGAGCGCATAGAGCAGGCTCTGGTACAGGTTGAGCTTGGCGTCGGTAAAGGGATTGCCCATGGGCTTTTGCGAGCCGGTGAGTACGATGGGCTTGGGGCTGTCCTGAATCAGATAGGAAAGCGCCGCCGCGGTGTAGCTCATGGTGTCGGTGCCGTGCAGAATCACGAAGCCGTCGTGGTCGGCATAACCCTCGACGATGACGTCGCGGATACGCATCCAGTCGCTCGGACGCATATTGGTGCTGTCGATGTTCATGGGCTGCACGACGTCGAGCTCGCAGAGGCCCGAGATCTCGGGGACGCTCTGGGCGAGCTCCTCACCGGTCAGGGCGGGGGAGAGGCCGTTGCCGTCCTCGGTCGATGCGATGGTGCCGCCCGTGGCGATGAGAAGGATGCGCTTCATGCTGGTATTCCTATCGTATTTGCCGCCGCAGAGGCGGAGTCGTTCGGCAGTATTGTGGCACAGGGCGTCCAATGTTCAAACGTATTACATCATCTGTAACGTTTGGTAACACTTCAATTGCCGTCAAATAGGCCCCGGTCGTGCGTTTGCCGTGCGCTGATGGCTGCGAGGGACGAGAAACCCCGTATAACGTGTACACTATGTAAGCTGTTTTCGTTTATTCGCGCGGGTGGGCACAGGCTCCCCGCCAACAAGAGGGGGAAACCATGGATCAAAAGGCTTCCGCAAAGGTCCTCGTACTCGACTTTGGTGCGCAGTACGGTCAGCTCATTGCCCGTCGCGTCCGCGACCTCAACGTGTATTCCGAGATCGTTCCCTGCGACATCTCGGCCGATGAGATTCGCGAAATGAACGCCTCTGCGCTCATCCTCTCTGGCGGCCCGGCTTCTGTGTATGCCGAGGACGCTCCGTCCATCGATCCCGCCATCTTTGACCTGGGCCTTCCCGTTCTGGGCTTTTGCTACGGCCATCAGATCACGGCCGTGACGCTCGGCGGCAAGGTCGGTCACTCCGAGGTGGGCGAATACGGCCGCGCCACCATCACGCGTACGGCCGGCGCCAAGCTCTTTAACTCCACGCCTATGGAGCAGACCGTGTGGATGAGCCACCGCGACGCCGTGTCCGAGGTGCCCGAGGGCTTTACCGTTACCGCCAGCACCGACGTGTGCCCGGTTGCCGCCATGGAGTGCGTCGAGCGCAAGATCTTCACCACGCAGTTCCACCCCGAGGTCAAGCACTCCGAGTACGGTCAGCAGCTGCTGAGCAACTTTCTGTTTGAGATCTGCGGCCTGGAGCCCAACTGGAGCATGGATAACCTGGTCGAGACCATGACAGCCGAGTTCCGCGAGAAGGTCGGCGACGACCGCGTGATTCTGGCCCTGTCCGGCGGCGTCGACTCCTCCGTCGTGGCTGCGCTGGGCGCTCGCGCCGTGGGCAAGCAGATGACCTGCGTGTTCATCAACCACGGCCTGCTGCGCAAGGGCGAGCCCGAGCAGGTGGAGGAGGTCTTCACCAAGCAGTTCGATGTCGACTTTATCCACGTCCACGCCGAGGACCGTTATGCCGAGCTTCTGGCCGGCGTGACCGAGCCCGAGGAGAAGCGCCGCATCATCGGCACGCAGTTCTGGAAAGAGTTCTTCGCGGTTGCTCAGCAGCTCGAGACCGATGGCAAGCCGGTCAAGTACCTGGCTCAGGGCACCATCTACCCCGACATCATCGAGTCCGGCGCTCGCAAGACGGGCGGCAAGACGGCCACCATCAAGAGCCACCACAACCTGATTCCGTTCCCCGAGGGCGTGCACTTCGACCTTATCGAGCCGCTCGATCACTTCTTTAAGGACGAGGTCCGCGCGCTTGGCCTTGCGCTCGGCCTGCCGGGCCACATCGTGTTCCGCCAGCCCTTCCCGGGCCCGGGTCTGGCCATCCGCATCATCGGTGCGGTCGACAAGGAGAAGCTCGAGATCCTCAAGAACGCCGACGCTATCGTGCGCGAGGAGCTCGACGCCTACAACCAGCGCCTGTTTGAGCAGACCGGCGAGCGCAACTCCGAGCACAGCTGCTGGCAGTATTTCGCGGTCCTGCCCGACATCAAGTCCGTCGGCGTTATGGGCGACGAGCGCACCTATCAGCGTCCGATCATCCTGCGTGCCGTCGAGTCCAGCGATGCCATGACCGCCGACTGGGCCAAGCTGCCCTATGACGTGCTGGCCCGCATTTCCGGCCGCATCGTGGCCGAGGTCCCCGGCGCCAACCGCGTGTGCTACGACATCACATCCAAGCCGCCCGCGACGATTGAGTGGGAGTAGTCTGACAGGGTTCTGACCTGTATTTTTGAGTGCCGCACTGTGCTGCTGAGTTTCGTTTTGTACGAGAGTCACGGCAAAGCCGCCAGCGACATTGGTGAGTAAATCCGATTATCGAGCCTCTGTTCCCGCGTCGGAACGGAGGCTTTTTCTTTGGCTATTTACTCCCTTTCACCTGCAATTTCGCGATTTACTCCCCGTGTTTCGAGACGGCAAGGCACGGGGCGGTATTCGGAGGAATGGGAGTAAGGATTTATCCCGAGTGAGTAGACGCGCGATTTTTGTCCCCGAGAACGAAAAGGGGCCGTTTTAGGTCCTTTGAAACTCAAATCGAACTCAATAGGCCTTTTGACGGTCTCTGTGCGGCGTTTTCCCAGGTCGTTAATGGGGAGTAAAGAATCTCACCGTCTCAAGGAAAGCGGGAGTAATCAGGGGAAATGCCGCGGGGTACCGCCGTGTGCCGCCATGTAAGCCACCGCGTCATTTACTCCCCAGGTGCGCCGAAAATGCCTTTGCATGCAATGGGGAGTAAAAACTCAACATACGCAGGCGTGAGCGGCGCTCACCGCCTAGCTTGGCGTCCTGATTCGGTTGCGCTGGTTGCGAAATGCGGGGAGCCGCTACAGCGAGGCTTTCCAGTCCTCGTATTCGTCGGCGTCGATCTCGCCGTTCTCGAGCTGCGCGCGCTTCTCTGCCCACAGCTCGATCGCCGTCGCGGCTTTGGGCGCGTGCGGAGCCTTGGGGTTCAGGGAGAGGCCCGTGCCGTCGGCGGAGGGAACGATGCCGAACGAGTCCTCGAGCCGCACGAGCAGCGACATGAGGTCGCCCGCGGTCTCGACGCCATAGTCCTTGAGGGCGTTGACGGACACGCCGAGCGCCGCGGAGATGGACTCGAGCAGCTCGGGCTTGACGGCGCGGATGCCGCTCTCGTAGTGGCGCACGGCCCCCTCGGTCAGGCCGACGGCCTCGGCGAGTTGAGCCTGCGTCATGCCGCGCGACTTGCGGTACCGCCTTATGTTTTTGCCTACGGACATGCGCCCTCCTCCTGGAATTACGTATCAGCACATCTTATCAGCGTACGTAAATGTACGCAATTCTATTGACAGTACAGATACGTACGTTTACTCTGAATCTGTAAACCGTACGTATTCGTACGCCATTGATTGGAGGAGCCATGGACGAGAAGGTGGCGAAGACGCCGAGGCCGCACATGCTGGACGCCGACGAGGTCGCGGAGCTGCTGAGGATCAAGAAAGGCAGCGCCTACGAGGTGATCAGGAAGATAAACGCCGAGCAGGAGGCGCGCGGGCGCGTGGTTATCCGCGGACGCGTCCGGAGCGACGTCTTCGACGCCCTGTACTTCCCGGAGGTGGACTGACATGCCCGTGTACAAGGATGGCAACAACGGCACGTTCTACGTGCAGTGCTACTACCGCGACGCCCGCGGCTCGAAGCGCCACAAGACGAAGCGCGGCTTCTCCTCCGAGGTGGAGGCCGCAGTGTGGGAGAGCCAGTTCAAGAGCCTTAACGGCGGGGCCATGGACATGACGTTCTCCGAGTTCGTCGAGGTGTACGCCTCCGAGGTGAAGCCGCGCGTACGCGAGCACACGTGGATCACCAAGGAGTACATCATCAACGACAAGCTCGTGCCGTTCTTCGGAGACATGCGCATGTGCGACGTGAGGCCGATCGACCTCATCAGGTGGCAAAACGAGCTCACCGAGCACCGGGACGCCGACGGGAAGCCCTGGGCGCCGACGTACCTGCGCACGGTGAACAACCAACTGAACGCCATCTTCAACCACGCCGAGCGCTACTACGGCCTCACCGACAACCCGGTGCGCAGGGTCGACAAGATAGGCTCGAAGAAGGGCGGCGAGATGCAGTTCTGGACCAAGGACGAGTACCTGAGGTTCAGCGAGGCGGTCATGGACAAGCCGCTGTCGTTCCACGCCTTCGAGCTGCTGTACTGGACGGGCATACGCTGCGGCGAGCTCCTGGCGCTCACGCCGTCCGACTTCATGCTGGATAGCTCGCGGCTGCGCATCAACAAGTCGTACCAGAGCCTCCACGGCGTGGACACCGTGACCGACCCCAAGACGCCCAAGTCCGTGCGCACGATCGTCATGCCCGCCTTCCTTCGCGACGAGATGGCGGACTTCATCGAGATGCGCGACGACGTCGCCCCCGACGAGCGCCTGTTCGCCGTGACCAAGCACTTCCTGGCCCACGAGATGGAGCGCGGGTGCAAGGCGTCGGGCGTGAAGCGCATCCGCATACACGACATACGCCACAGCCACGTGAGCCTGCTGATCGAGATGGGCTTCTCCGCGCTGGCCATCGCCGAGCGCATGGGCCACGAGGCGGTGGACATCACCTACCGCTACGCGCACCTGTTCCCCACGAAGCAGGACGAGATGGCCGCCGCGCTCGATGGAGCGAGGGGGTAAGCAAGATGCCGTGCGAGAACAGCGCCCGCAAGCGCAGCAAGACGATGGCGTTTCGCTGCACGCCCGAGGAGCACAAGCTCATATGCGAGATGGCAGCCTGGAGCGGCATGAGCAGGCAGGACTACATCATCGCCAAGCTCACCGATACCCAGGTCGAGGTGAGGCCCTCTGTAAGCGTGCAGAAGGCGTTGAAGGACTCGATGGCGGAGTTGTCCAAGGAAGTACGGCTGGCGGCCTCCTACGGCGAGCTGAGCGAGTCCCTGCAGCAGAGGATCGAGCTCGTGATGAGGTTCTTCCTGGCGCTCGGCGAGGGGGTTGAGGCACCAGTGACGGAAGCGCCACCGCAAACCTCGCATTTGGAAGAGCCGACAACATCCGTCATGGATGCGGGCTCCGACACCGCAAGCATCTTCGAGATGGGGCGCATGTAAGGTTTAACGCCAGACCTCCAACGCCTTGTCCGCAAGCCATTCGGCGCGATCGGCGATATCGCCCTCGTCCCAAGACTCCTTCTCCAGGGCGCCGGCCATGGTCGCAAGGCCGGCGGCGCAGAGGGCAAGACCGTCCTTGTATCCCTTTCCCTGCTTCTTGGTGGGCCAATCGGCATCGCGGATGGAGGCGTTGAGCGAATGCGTGATGATGGCGAGGTTGCCGAGCGTGAGGAGCTTCCTGTCCCTTCGCGTGGCAGCCTCATCGTCGAGGGCTCCCCATTTGTTGCGCCACTTCTTGGGCATCATGTGCTCGAGGGTGTACTGGTTGAACCCGAGCAGGGCCGTGCTGCTCATGCCTGGGCGAATGGCGCTTTCCAGCAGATAGAGAACGCCCTTGGACTGAAGGTTGTACAGACACGATTCCTCGAACGCCCTTCGAACCTCGTCATCGCCGGGCATGTACGTCGTCGCCTCTTCGTTTGCTTCAAGAGCCTTCCTCAGCGTCTCCGCGTCCTTCACCTCGTTCAGGATCAGCGAGGTGAACAGCCTGTTGTAGTTCTTCGTGGTCGCCTGAACCAGCGTTCGGCGGACGATGTAGCTCTCAAGCAGGGCGAAGACCTCGGATTCCTCGCCCGAAGACTCCGCGTTCTTGCGAACGTAGAGCACGTACGGGATGAGCGTCGAGTTCTTGAGGCCGAATATCAGCACGTTCAGGCGCTCGACGCCGGGAGCGGAGGGGATGTCCGCGTCGCAGCAGCTTGGGTCGAACGTGGACTCGAACACCTCGGCATACGCCTTCATGCTGTCGAGGATCTCGTCCTTGTCTCCGTTGCAGTACCTGCCGATGAAGTCCTTGTAGGACTGGAAGAGGTTGGACGTGCGCGAATAGAAGAGCTTGTCCTCGGTCGTGACGCCGCGCTTCTTGTCCTGAACCAGGATCTGGAGGAACGCGTCGAAGAACAGGTCGACGAGCGTGCGCTTGATGCGCCCGGTAACGACCTCCTGCTCCCAATACTCCCTCTTCTCCGCCGTGGGTTCGAAGACGTCCTCCCAGCACTCCTTGAACGCCTGCTCGTTCTCGCGGTTGAAGAAGTAGTTCTTGAGGAGCTCCGCCGTCGTCAGGCGCACCCCGAGCGAGTTGATGGTGTCGAATATCTGCTGCTCGTCCTCGCCCTCGGTGAGATCGATGCAGACGAACTGGACGTTCGACTTGATCGTGTTCCTGTCGACCTTCTCTGGGTCGATGTTCTTGAGGAAATAGTTGTAGGCAAGGACGATGGACGAGGAGCCCTCGACAGGCTCGCAGCCCGTGGCGCTGACGACCTTCTCGAAATCCTGCCGGTCGTACTTGCCATGTCTCAAGGCGACTTCGCCGGTCTCCAGGACGAAATCTCGCTCAAACAGCCTATCGGCGTCGATTCTCGCGCAGAGTGCCTTGAAGAAGATGACCATGGTCGTGAGGCGCTGCTGGCCGTCGATGACTGTGCGAACCTCGGACACCTCGGACCAAGTGTTGCCGGAGGAGGCTTGCTTCAGGATGATCGAGCCCAGGAAATAAGGTCGCTTCGAAGCCGTGACGAACTCCATGTCGCCGAGGAAGCGCTCCCATTGCTCTTCTCCCCAGACGTACGCCCTTTGGTAGAAAGGTATTTCGAGCAGGCGCGATCCGTTGAACACGCCGCTTATCGTAGATTTTCCTGCATCCATCCTTAAAGCCCTATCTTTCCTTCGCAGTTGTTACTTATGAGCCAATATCGTCAGTGCGCCGTTCGGCCTCTTAGTATTCCAGGCTCTTGGCATCTTCTCCCAGCAGGCGCTCGAAGACGATACGCAGGTCCTCGTCATCGAGGTAGCCGCCCTCAAGGCAGCCGCGGTCGATGGCGTCGAGCATCGTCTGCTCCTTCTCCTTCAAGCGGTCGTAGATCACGGCGTCGAGGGATAGCTCCCTGCCGTCGCGCATGAACTTCTCGCGCATGAAGTAGTAGCGCGTCTTCTGGTCGTCGGGCAGGCCCAGACGGTGTATGCGGTCCTTTGACTGCAGCAGGTGCACCAAGTTGTAGCTGTACTCGAAATACACCGCGTCGTGGCAGACGCTGTGCAGAGAGACCGACTCGGCAAGCGTCTGCGGGTTGGTCACGAGCACCCTGAAGCGCCCCGCGCGGAAGTCGTCCAGAATCTCGCGTCTCTCTTCCTGTGGCGTGGCGCCGTAGATCGCCTCTGCCGGAATCCCCATGGCGGCGAGGTCGCGGCGGAGGTTGCTGATGCTGCGTACGAAGATGCACCATACTATGACGGGGCGGCCTTCGGCGACGATGCGCTCCACGAGCCGCTCGCACGCCACGAGCTTCGAGCTCGGGCGGCTTCGCTCGATGGCCTCGTAGAACGTCTGCGAGAAGTCGACGTAGTCGATATCCGAGTAGTCATCGCCGACCTGGTCGAGCACGTACTCGAGGTCGCCTGGGTCCACTGCAGAGCAGAGCATCTCGGGGTCGCTCTCGAGCTGCAGGGTGCGTATGATCCTCGCGAGCGCGTTGGGGCAAGACGCGTACAGGACTCGCAGCAATGTGTCCTCATCGGGCGTCGCCTCGACCTCCACGATCTCGTCGGGCTCCGGGCGCGGCACGCCGAGCTCGTCCTTGTTCGTTCGGCAGAAGAAGGGCGCCAGGCTGTCGTTGAGGCTTGCCTGGAGGTCCGCATCGGGCGCGCGGAGCTCGCCCGGCTCGTAGCCGAAGAACGTGTCGTAGTCCTCGGGGTACAGGATGTGCAGCAGGTTGTAGATGTCCTGGTAGGTGTTCGGGATGGGCGTTCCCGTAAGGGCGATCACGAACTTCGCGCCGTCGGCCGCCTCGAGCGCGGCTTCCGCGCGCCTGCCGCCGATGGCCTTCACCCGGTGCACCTCGTCGAAGACGAGCAGGGTCTGGTCGGGGATGATGGCATGCAGCTCCCGCACGTAGCCCGAGAGCGACTCGTAGTTGAACGTGAACAGGTTGCACGCGCCGCTGTCGAGCGACAGCGCGTTGCGCCTGCGCTCGGTCGACATCGCCGCTATGGCGGGGTCTCCCAGCGAGAAGCAGCTCAAAGGCAGCTTATCCCCGAAGGTGGCGACCCACTCCTTCTCCCACGACTCGAAGCCGTTCTTGGGGCAAACCACCACGATGCGGCGCGCGAGCCCCAAATGGCGAAGGTAGGCGAACACGCCGAGCACCGTCGCGGTCTTGCCGGCGCCGGGCACCGAGAAGTCGGCCGCGCGCCCAACCGTCGCCATGAAGAAGGCGTCGAGCATCTGCCGGTCGCGCAGGGGACGCACCATCGAGGCGTTCACTACGTCGCGGAACTCCCGGAAGCGCGGCCCCAGCTGGGGGTCGTCGGCGATGCCCTCGGCGGTCTGCGCCTTGATGGCCAACCCCACCTCGGAGCGCTCGCGGATGTAGGTCTCGCCGGCGTTCACGAAGGCGCCGAAGCTCGGGTCAACCGCGACCTCGACGCCGTGGCCGTCGGCCTCCATGATCGCCTCGAGCATGTCCTGGCACTCGCGAAGGCCCATGCCGCCGTCGAGTAGGATGCGGTCGCGATCGGTGCCGTCGACGGCGCTCGCCGGGTAGTACAGCCAGGCGCGCCATGCGGCCGAGGCCATGAACGAGGCGATGTCTTGCCCCTCGATGCGCAGGTACATGCCGGGGCGCGCCTCGTCGTAGCAGACGACGGCCCTAGGCGCGCTCATCGATCTCACCGATCAGCTCTTCCACCTTGTCGGCGACGGCAACGAGGTTGCGGCGCACCTTCTCGAGCTCGTCGGGTCCCAGCACGTCGAGCATCTCGGGAAGGATCTTCTCGAGCTCGGAGAGGCAGTCGGCGGATTTCTTGGCGGGCGTGTCCATGAGCTTGACGCGGCGCACGGTCTCTCTTGCGCGGTCGCCTGCGCGCTTGAAGCCGTCGACGAGGTTGCCGTCCGAGCGCAGCTCGCTCACCTTCTCGCGCGTGAGGGCGTCGGGACCCATCTTCTCGAGGAGCTCGGACATGGCCTGCAGCTCGGCGGCCTTGAAGTCGGCCTCCGCATCCGTGCCTGCCACGCTGCCGAAGTCTCTCACGTATCGGGTGATGTCGCCCTCGGGCTGCACCACCATGTTGGCGAACATGAGTCGTTTGACAAGCTGTTTGTCGCGCCTGTTGTCGTACTTCTTCAGCACGCGGCTGAACTCGCCCAAGGGGCCATCGACCTTGAGGGCGCGGGCGAGGTGGTACTGCTCGGGGGCCTGGCAGAATTCGAGGAACTCCTCCATGTACTGGGCGCGGTCGACGAGTTTTTTCACCTCCGCCTCGGTCATGCCCGTCGCGTTGCCGTACTCCGCAGGGGTTATGAGGTGGTTCTTAACCACGTCGCGGTATACGCCGACGAGGCGGTCGACGGGATCGTACGCCACCTTCTCCTCTTCGCCGATTTGGATGGCGAGCTCGAGCAGCTTGATGCGCTTGGGGTCGCTGCCTGTGGCGTCGTCGAGGATGGCGGCCTCGAACCAGCCCGCCTCGTTGTTCGCCCGCGCGAGGCGGCGGACGCAGGTCAGGCGTCGGTTGCCGTCGATGACGCGTCCGTCGTTGAGCACGATGCCCGGCCTAAGCTGGCCGCGAAGGGCGATGCTCTTCTCGGTCTTCCTGAGCGCGCCGGGGTTGCTCTCGACGATGAAGTCCTCGATGACGCCGTTGTACTCGTCGCGGCCAAGGGCGAGCAGATCCGCGCCCTGCGCGGAGTTGTACTCGCTTACCCAAGTGGCGATGCGGTCGTTCTGGTCGTTGTAGAACAGCAGATCGCACTTGATGCGGTAGATGTCGAAGTCGCGCGTCACGTTGTCGATGGAGTGCTTCTCCTTGCGACCCGTCGGCAGGACGTTGCCAGTCGCGATCCCTTCCTCAAGCAAGCTCATTTCGTGCCTCCTTCTTCCATGCCTCCATGGATGAGTAATATGCGTCCCCGATGTCGTCGTAGTAGACGTCGGAGTTGTAAATGGTCGTCGTCAGAAGCGGTGCCGGGCACGTGATGCCCAGATCGTTCGCGAGCAGTCTCGGCAGGTCATCGCGCTCGATTCCCTCATGGTGGGCGACGATCCACTCGATGAGGTCGGCTGCGGAAAGCCGCCCCTCGCCTCCGGCGACGAACACCTTGGTTCCGGCGAGCGTGCAGCTGCGCAGGAGCCCTCCCGCGTCGAGCAGTCCCTCGTAGAAGTCGTCGGGCATGTCCAGCCCGTACAGCGGATGCGGAGTGGCGCCGCCCGCGCGCAGGCTCGCCACGGTGAAGGGCTCGCCTTCGGGCGCATCCACGCTCACCGCGGGCGCGTACGACTCGATGTCCGCCATGCGCGCGCCTAGCACGTCGTGCAGCCGCGAGAACGAGATGTAGCTGTCGCCCTCGTAGAGAAGTAAGCGGTGGTCCGAAAGCGCCTGGCGCAGCACCTGGCGGAAGGCGGGGTGCTGCCACACGGCGTTCTCGAAGCCGGCGTCGCCCTTCGCGAAAGACGGATGCTCGGCCAGCAGCCGCGTGAAGTGGTCGTTCGGGGTGCTCCCTTCTCGGAAGAGCAAGCCGCGGTCCTCGTAGTAGCCCGCATCCTCGATGCCGCGGTCGAGCGCTTCGGGCGGATCGTCGGGAAACTCGAAGGCGAAGCGCCGACGCACGAGGCCTTCGTCGCAGATGCGGCCGGCAAGCTCCCGGGCAAGGAAGCCCTCGAGGGTGGGTGCCTCGCGCTCGGTGTCGTGCGCTACGGGCACATCCGCACGGGAGGCCGGGGCGCCCGTCGGGCATTCAGCGACCTCGACGCCAAGCCACTCCGAGAAGCTCACGTCCGCGGGCTCGGCGAACAGGTCGAGCCATATCGCGGCGATGCCTGCGCTGAAGCCGTATTCGCGCTCGTAGGCTTTCGCGGCGACGTTTCTGGGCTCGTCCGCATGGCGCTCGGCGAAGGCGCGCACCTGACGGCGGCGGTCGACCTTGCCGAACCCGACAGAGAGGTGGTCGCCCAGGGTGACGCCCTCGTCTGCGTTCCAGAAGACCTGCTTCAGCTCATCGTAGAGAGCGATGGGCGTGGTGATCCCCACGCGCCTTAGCTCATTGCGCGAGACGCGAAAGACTAGACGGGCGCAAAGTTCGGTATCCTCACGCCGTGCCGCACTCACCGCCGCTCGCGCAGCCTCTGCACGCCCATCCTGTTTGCTGTCGACTACTTCCGCCACGCGCTACGCCTCGCCCAGCTTGGGCCCGAAGACGCGCTCGACGTATGCCTCCAGCGTGCCCTCCTTGGCGAGCTCCGCGGCGTCCGCGAGCTCGAAGTTAGAGTCACATCCTTGGCCGACCTCGTCGTGGAAACCCAGGATGAAGTGGGTGGCAATCTCGTAGATAATCTTGGTGGGCGCGATGCCGAACACCTGATGCTCCAGGATGTGGTCCAAACGCTCGCGGTCGTCCGGGAAGGCGGCCTTCATGCCCTCGCTTCGGTACAGGCGCTTGATGATCTCGGTGATGTAGAGGCCAGACTTCATATACAGGTCGGCGAAGGTGTGGCTCGGGTCATCGAAGCAGCCCGGGTTCTCCTTCTCGAAGAGGTCCACCATCTGAACCACGACGTTGCGCGGCGTGAAGATCTGATTGGTCTTCTGGGGCGGCACGTAGTCGAAGATGTCCTCTGTCTGGGACTCGTCGAAGTAATTGGCCAGGCGTTCGCGCAGCTTGATGAACTCGCTCACGGAGTCGTTGAATACGACCTCGTCGAAGAGGTGCCCAACGAAGCGCTTTACCTCGCCGGTCTCGGCGTCGGTGTAGTCACCGCCATCGCGCAAAAAGCGGAACTCATCAACGGTGATGCTCGTGACGTCCTGGAAGACGTCAGCGGGGATCACGGTGTCGAAGTTCGCGAGCGTCGTGCCCTCCTCACCGTATGCCATGAGGAACGACGGGATGGTACGCGAGAAGCCGCGCAGATGAGCGCGCACCTTGTCCTCGATGCCCTGCTTCTCGTCCTCTTTCTTCGCCGTCTCCACCTCGCGCACCACGGTCTCGCCGGCGCGTTGTACGAGCTCCTCGCGGGAGTCCTCGAGCTTCTGGGCGAGCGTCTGGAACGCCTCCGCTTTCTGCTCGTCATGGCGCTTGTTCACCTCGGCGCGCTCGGTCTCGCTTGTCGCCGCCTTGAGCTCGTCCTTGCGCGACTGCTCGATGCGGCGCGCCTGAATCTGGTAGTCGCCGACCTGGCGGTTGAGTTGGATGTCGGCGTCCGCCTGGACCTTGCGCTCGATCTGCTGCTGCTGGCGCGGCTTGAGCTCGCTGCCGTAGCTCTCCTTGGCGGCCTGTACCAGAGGCGCGGTCACGCTCTGCTTGAAGGCCTCCTTGAGGTTGTCGAGCATCACCCGATCGTCGTCATCGGCCTCGTGGGCTTTCGCGATGTCGTCCATGTGGCCTGAGAATTCGACGGCGATGTCGCCGTAGACCTTCGGCCCGAAGATGTCCGCAGCCTTGCCTACGACCTGCTCGTCGGGAATCTCCACCTCGCCCTCGTCGTTGATGGAGAGCTCGTCGGCCGTGCCCTCATCGATCTCGACCTTGTTCTTCTCGGCGTTCTGTGCCTTGCCCTGCTCGTAGGGATCGAAGCGCTGGATGATCTCCACGACCTCTGCCGGCGCGCGGAAGACGCTCGCGATGTTCTGGAACAGGAAGTTGCTCATAAAGCCGCGCCTGACCACCTCGCGGGCATGGATGCGCCTCGGCACGCTGAGCACCTGCTCGGCGTCGAGCTCGACCATCTGCCCCTCTTCGTCCTCGCCGTAGACGGGGAAGAAGTTCAGCAACTGACGGATATGGCGCTCGCGCGTTTCGACATCGCCGCCGCCGCGCGCGGTCTCGCCGTACAGGTCGTTGGCGAACTGCTCAAAGATAGTAAGCGTGCGCGCCGGGTCGAAGTCGAAGACGTAGGCGTTCTCCTTGCGCGCGTAGTTGCCGCCGCCCAGGTCGAACAGGCACGGGTTCTGGCTGCGGAAGGCCGCCTGCATGTACAGTGCGGGGCTCGCCATGTTCGAGAGCATGAGCACGGCGGTCCACTCCGGCACGGTCACGCCCGTGGTCAGCTGGCCGACCGAAAGGGTGATGGTCCTGTCGTGGTCCTTGATCGCGCGGCGTACCTTGTCGAGCGACTTCTCGTTCTCGTCATCGGCGTCGATCTTGCCGTCGCCAGCAGCGAGTACCACCTCGTAATCCTTGAAGACGGGGTGCGCCTGCAGCTTCTTGGCGAGGGCGCGGGCGGAGTCGACGCGGTTGAGCATCCAGAACGTGTGACGCAGCTCGTCGCGCAGCCCGGGTGTCGAGAACGGGAACTTCTCCTGCGTGGTGAGCGCGTCGAGGAACTTATCCACGTCGGCGTCGTGCACGAAGCCGCCGTTGTGCTTGGTCGAGAAGAACTCGTTGAGGTCGAAGGCGAACTCGGTCTGCTCGCCATCAATCTCCATGCCGCCGCGGGCCTCCTGCTCGACGATGTCGCTCATCTGGTAGGTGAGCAGGTTGAGCTTGGGGAGGTTGGCGTAGGGGTTCGGCTGCTCAGAGTCGGCAGGCCAGTCACGCTTGGCCTGCTGCTCGTCGGCATAGGTCCAGTTGTAGATGGCGTCGTCGGCGAACTTCTCGTTTGCGATGGCCTTGAAGGGCGTGCCAGAGAGGTGCAGCGTGAAGCGGCGCTTGATGTGGTCGAATGCCACGTCGGTCTTGAAGGTGTCCACGCCCTCGTGTGCCTCGTCGATGATGAGCACGTCCCAGGTGAGGTCGGCCACCTCGTCGAGCTTCTGGTACACGCCGCCGAAGCGGATGGAGCCCTTGAGGTCCTGAAGGCTCACGAACTCGATGAACCCCTTGGGGCCTTCCGGGTCGTTGCGGATGGCGCGCAGGTACTCCTCGCGGCTGAGGCAGTAGGGCTTGCCGGTCAGAGCGTCCACGCCGCTGATGAAGCGGTAGCCGCCCTCCAAGCCCACGAACTTCACGTAGTCGTCGTACCAGGAGTTGGCGATGGCAGGGCGGTTGGTGACGATGAGCACCTTCTGCGCGCCGATACTGCGGCACAGGTCGTATGCGGTGAGCGTCTTGCCGAAGCGCGGCTTGGCGTTCCACAGGAACTCGCCGCCGTGCGCGCCGCCCTCGTCCCAATGGGCGCGGGCGAAGGCTCCCGTCTGCTCCACTGCGCGCTGCTGCTCGGCGCGCAGGGTGTAGGAGGCAGCGCCGGGTGCGTCCAGCACGCCGTCGGTGTCGCGGAACCGGTAGAACTGCTGGTGAGACTCCTCGCCGCTAATCTTGAACCATTCCTTCTTGGGTTCGCGCTCGACGCCCTGCTTCTCGAGGTAGGCGTGGAAGTCGGTGTCATGGAACGTGCCCGCACGGTGCTCCCACGTGGCGTTGCCGCTCCACTCCAGATGCCACTGCACGTCGGCGGTGTGCGTTTGCTGTTTGATTCGCTCGCGCACGTCCTGCTCGGTGTAGCCGATCTTGGTCCAGCCGTTGTGGCGGACGATCTCGGGCGTGGTGTAGGCATAGATCTGCGGCACCGCGGGAGCGGTGGTCTCGATGATCTGGGAGATGTCGATGCTCGCCATTGCTAGTCCATCTCCTTCACATGGGATTCGATGAACTGAATCTCCTCGTCGTCGAGGCCGTACTTCGCATAGAGCTGACGGTCGATGTCAGCAACAGACTGCGACCAATCGATGTCGGAGTCAGAAGTAAAGTCCTGTAGGGGGACATACTTCCATTTTGGTGCGGGATTGTGCTGCGTAATCTTCAGAATTCCGAGCATGGTCCGAGCGAACTTCGATTTTATGTATTTGAGGAGAGCCGTAGCTTCCGCTTCGGAATTGAAACCGCCAATGCTTATGAAGGACTGCGTATGCCCTATTAAGGGCCGCCCTATTAAGGGCGTAGAAAGCACTTCTCCAAGCGCGCCCGATCCGTTGGCGGCAGGAACAAGTACTTTCCATTTGTCGAGGTTCGGATGCGGAGCGATATATCTGGCGGAAATGAACTTGTAAGCTCTTCCGGCGCGACCTCTGCCAAAGATTCTGATGCAACTATCTCCGTCGCCAGGCATCTCGTCAAAGAAAACTACATTGTTAAGGTTGTCGAGAACGTTTGTCTTAAGGTCATAGTCGTGGTTCTTGCTCAACAGACCATGGTCGTCGTCAACATAACGAATCTCGGGATGGTCTTCGTGCATGGCTTCAGTGAAGTGGTAGCTATCGGCCGCGAAGATGATATCGCCGAGGGGTTGGATGCCATGTTTTACAACCTTCTCTTTGATGGTACGAAGCTCATCGAAATGTGTGAACACTTCTATCGCACCGAAATCCCGATCAGCATCTCGATAGGTAACGGCAACACCGCCCTTGATGTCGGTATTCGGAAAGGCGCTGGACGCATCCGCTTTATAGCTCATCACTTTGAAATGGGGGTCGTTAAGCATCTTCCTGTTCCAGGCCTTTGGGGTTGAGCCGGCGTCAAATAGGAATCTAGCGGGAGTGACAAGCTCCACCTTGTCGGAAACCTTGAACGCCGAGTCCATAAACTCGTGATAGATGGGCGGTGCATAGGTCTTATTGCCAGAATCTTGTTCCGCCACTGAAAGCTGATATGGGGATTACCGATTACCGCATAGAACTTCTTTCCCATAATTGCTGCCTCACCTTTCAATGCGGCGAACTCGAAGGGCTCGCCGTTCTGCCAGTCGTATATCACGCAGAGGGGAACCGTTTCCCTTGGCTCCTCTTCTTTGGTCTCTTCGGTTGTCTCGTCGGGGAATACGTCATCGAACAGGTCGAAAAGCGACGGTTGCATCGGCTCCGGCTCGGGCTCCTCGAACGTCCCCAGGGTCGACTCCACCTCGGCGCCCATCTTGTTGGTGGGCACGGCGTCTGTGAAGCCGTTCATCTGCCAGAAGTTCCAGGAAACGATCCATGCCGCCTGCTCGAGCTCGTCCTGTTGGGGGCCCGACCCCCAGCGATTGCGGAGATGCTCGACGAACGTCTCGAGCACATTGACGCGAGCAATAAGCAGGTTGTCGCCCTGGTACTCGAAGCCGTACGTCGCGCGCAGCGCGTCGAGGGCCCGGCGCACCCATTCCTTGCGAGTCTTGGTCTTCTCGGTCACAACGCGAAGCTTGCGGTCAAGGAAGCCTACGCGCTCGCTTACGGGTAGCTCGTCTCCCGTCACGGTGTCGTAGCGCGAGCACACAAACGGCGCCTCGCCACACGTGATCTCGAGCCGCGTAGCCTCCACGTATGCGCGCCAGCCGTGTCCCTTTGACTTTGGAAATTCGATTGGATCACTAGTCGGCGTCCATGTATTGGCGCCATCATCCGCAACGATCTCGGTGTTGAAGACATCGCGCCGGCCGAACCAAGCCTCGTCCAAGTCGTTGTTCATCTGATTGCACAGCCATGACGGGGTGAACACCTCGGCGCGGCTCTTGGTGCGCTGGGATTGCTTCTCCTGCTCTTTGGCGATGCGCGGCTTGATGACGCCGGAGTTCATGCCCGTGATCTTCTCGACGGTCATCTCGTCATCGCCCATGTAGCCGTCGCCTAGGGCCTCGTATTCGTTGTCGGCCCATATGATGTTGCGCCCCGTAGTGCGGTCGCACAGCAACGTCTTGAGAATGAAAGTCGGGTATCGGCGGTCGAAGGACTCTATGAAGCCTTCGACCGAGATGTCGTGCATTGGCTCCGTCACGGGCTATTGTCCCTTCTTCGCGAGCTCTTCGATCATGCAAGTGCGCACAAAGGCGGAGAAGCTCATGCCGCGAAGGGCAGCCTCCTCCTTCGCCGCGTCGCGCAGGGTGTCGGGGATGCGCAGGGTCACAGATACCTGGTCGCCGTTTACCAGGAAGCTCCTGATCTCGGTCTCGCCGGGGTTACCCTTGATGAGCTCCTTATAGCCGTTAGACATTCGCGCCTCTATCCCTCGAAATGCAATACAAATGCGTTTTCTGAATTATAACGCAGCGGTACGCCGCGGCACTGGGAATAGGGGGACATCAGCCGCTCGGACACAATGCGACACCGGGCGGCGGAGAAGATCATCCGGCCGGAATCAAGGAACAGTTTCCGGACCGGGTTTCGTTCCTCAGTTATCGCGCGGTTTGACTTTGGCCCGCTCCTCCGCATAGAGGACCTCGTTCTGAGCCTCCAGGATGCGCGCCGCGTCGCCGATGCGCTCGGCACACCTCTCGCTTATAGACCTCAGGGCCAGGACCCCCTCGACGTCGAGCGGGTCCAGCTGGTCGGCGTGAGCCAGGGACTCGAGCAGCTGGTCCAGGCCCCTCGCCAGCCTCCCGGCATCTGCCACCGCGTCGAGCAGTTCGAGGCGCTATATCTTTTCTTCGTAACCCAACATCTGCTTGTCTCCTTCTCTCAATGCTCATGTACGGTAAGGAAGCAAGCAACCGAAAACAAGAGATAGACCGCCA
>CAUGTZ010000014.1 GCA_959602645.1 uncultured Collinsella sp.
GCGGCGTTACCTCAGCTGGATAGAGGGTCTGACTACGAATCAGAACGTCATAGGTTCGAATCCTATACGCCGCACCAATTGAACTTGAAGCCTCCGGCAACGGGGGCTTTTCTTTTATGGCAACACCGCATGGATTCGAACCTCGGTCGAGGCGCGGGCGTAAAGAAAACGCGGAGCGTTTTAGCCCGCGGGCGAGCGCGCCGGCAGGCGGGCGAAGCCGGTGCGGATCCGCGAAGCGGATGCGCGGAATCCTATACGCCGCACCAATTGAACTTGAAGCCTCCGGCAACGGGGGCTTTTCTTTTATGGCAACACCGCATGGATTCGAACCTCGGTCGAGGCGCGGGCGTAAAGAAAACGCGGAGCGTTTTAGCCCGCGGGCGAGCGCGCCGGCAGGCGGGCGAAGCCGGTGCGGATCCGCGAAGCGGATGCGCGGAATCCTATACGCCGCACCAATTGAGATTAAAGCTCCCGGCAACGGGGGCTTTTCTTTTACGTAAGCACTGCATGGATTCGAACCTCGGTCGAGGCGCGAGCGTGAAGCGGACGATTTCTTATCGACTCGTGTAAGATTTCGAGTAAGCGCCTCGGTGAATCCGCGGCGTGCTCTTTCTCCAAACGACCGATCAGGGTGATATTTCGTGGCAGAGCGTCCGAGATACAAGCTCAGGTTTCTCGATCCCAAAAAGCGCTTTCCGGCAATGCCCGAGCAGCCTGCGGGACGCTCGTATGGCGTTGTCTGGAAAGTCTTTGGCGAGGACCCTAAAGAGTCATGCTATGTCGTCGAATTCGTCGGCAAAAGCCACATATCGCTCTTGGGCTACGTGAGCGTTTCGGGCGAGGTATACAAGGTGGACCGTCCCGTTAGCGAGGTGCCATTGCCTGATGGGTCCGACATGCAACTGGTCCTTGACGAGTCCAACCCCAGCATTGGCGAGATTACGGTGAGGGACAGCGACGGCACCATGCGTCCCCAAGCACGAGTCAACGGCTCTCCCGAAGGTACCATGCGCGAGCAATCCGATCATGAGACGTGGAATTCGACTCGCAGCCTTCGCTACGGCGAGTTTATGGCCTCGATGTTTTTACGCTACGTGATATTTGCCGATTCCGAAAATGTTGCCGCAAATACGCCAGACGCTGACAGGCTCGACGAAGGAATGAAAAATGCCGTCGACAAAATAAAGCTTGTAAAACTCTCCGAGCCGGTTGAGGTGCTTCTGGGCTTTGACTCCACGCCGCTCCCCGATGCCATCGAGACGTTGCTTTATCGCATCGACCACACAGATAATCCGAGTGGTATCGAGCGCTATGCCGCGGCCTTGATGGGCGAGGTCAACCTGCCGCGCCTGCGCACCATCGCGGCAAAGACCGAAATGAGCCTAGCGCGCATCGACCGGTCAAAGCTGTTCTATCTCAATTTTGATCGCAGCTTGCTGGACCAGGACGAGATTGACATGCTGCTTGCCATCGAGTGCCGTCTCAACCGCCTCTCCGGCATCCTTGAGCGCATCGGGGCCGGATTGGTCCCCGCGGCATCCTCGCCGAGCCTTGAGGGCTGCGCGCTCTTTGATGCGTGGCATATCGCCAAGACGACCAACGATGTTCCCCGACTGCTCGATACGGCTTCAAGCGATAACCCGTGGGGCAAACCGGGTACGGTCGCGTGCCAGCCGGGCGGTGAGTGGGATGTGCGTACCCGCTTCGCGCGTATTGTCGAGGCACTTAACGTGGTCACACGGCTCGACTATACCTATCGGGCAAACGTTGCCGAGGGGATTATGCTCGTTCGGTTTGGGCACTCTGTCGTGGATGCCATGCCGCAACGTGAATACGACGCTCAAGATGACGCCTGGCGCGAGCTGGACGAGGACACGCGCGCGATCTGGGCCGCGGAGCACGATGCGCGCGTGGCGCTCACGCTTGCGGCAGCGTGTTTTGCCGCGGGCACCTGCATCACGCGCTGCTATGTGCAGATTGCTGCTCCCGACAGTGAGCAGGGCGAGCGCGTTGTCGCAACATATTCCTTTGGGCGTGCGGCCTATCTGGCCAATTGCGTGCCTGTCGCCAAGGATCTCGAGAGCATGGATATGGACGATATGCCGTGCAAGCGCATGCTTGAGGCATATGAGTCAGACGCGCCGGATGCGATCGAGCCCGCTGAGGTTCACGCTCGCCCGCGTGACGACCACCGTTCGCTGCCGCCGGCGTTGCGTGACTTGCTGCTTGCCGATACGGCTGATGAGCTTGAGGTCATGGAGAAGGACGATGACCCGTATGTGGCGCGCGTCATTGAGTTGCGCGAGCAGGCAAAAGTTGACCGTGCACGTGCGTTTGAGGGCTTTTCCCGTCTTGTCGAGGAGTTGGAGGCCAAGTGTGCCGTCGCGGAGCTTTTGGCGACGGGTCCGGTCCAGGCGCAGTTTTGCGACAACCAGCTGGTACGTATGGTGCTGCCGGTAATGGAGGAAGACCGCTCCGTTCGTATTTTGCGAGCTCCAGATGCGCTGTACTTTGCCCAGCACGAGATCTGCAGCTTTTACGCCGAACAGGAGGATTTTGAACGGGCATTGCCCGAGGTGCGTCATCTTTACGATCTGGCTCGCTCGTCCATGCAATCGCACTTTGCGCTCATCAACGTGCTGGCTCGCCTGGAGCGCTTTGACGAGATTATCGAGGTGGCGCGCCACGGCTTGCGCATTGCCAGCGACCGCCCCTCAATCGGTTACCTGTTCTATCGCCTAGCGTTTGCCTATTGGAACTGCGACCAGCTCGAGCTCGCGTTGGCGTGCTACCGCCTCGTGCCGCGCGGCGAGGAGTCGGGTAGCAGCGCGCTGGAGGAAATGCAGGGCCTTATGAACGAGATGGGTGTCAGTGAGCCGCCGACGTTCGAGGAAGCGGTTGAGACCATCCGTAAGGCCGGGCTCGAGCTACCGCCGGTGCCCGCCGTGACCAACCAGCTGGCGGATGCTGCCGTGCAGTTGGTCGACAACGGCTTCTTTTTCCTGGCGCGTGGCTGCATCTTCCAAATGTGGCGCACCATGGGCAACGATGAGCTCGGCTCCCTCAACCGCTCGCTGGGGTAGGCGAAGCTTTCAAGAAGGAAAGGCTGCTAGGCAATTAGAAAATTTCCTCTTGCTCATCCTTGGCTGTTTGGTTACTATAGAACGGCTGTTACGGAGAGCTGACCGAGAGGCCGAAGGTGCTCGCCTGCTAAGCGAGTATGCCCCAAAAGGGCATCTGGGGTTCGAATCCCCAGCTCTCCGCCAGTACGAATTTGAAGAAGGGTCCCATTTGGGGCCCTTTTTTGTGCGGAGAAAGGAGGCTGGGGGTTCGAACCCGAGAGGGCACGGGCGTTAAGCAAACGCGAAAGCGTTTGTAGCCCGTGGGCGAAAAGCCGCCAGGTTTTGAAGCCGGAGGGCATGCGCAGCATGCCCGGACATCCCCAGCTCTCCGCCAGTACGAATTTGAAGAAGGGTCCCATTTGGGGCCCTTTTTATTATCAAGAATGGCGGCTGGGGATTCGAACCTCAAAAAAGGAGGCATCCTTTCGGACGCCTCCCTTCAGTGGGCTTATTATTCTTGCGCACTACACCTCGGGCGCCTTGGCGACGGTCTCGCTTTCTGCCGTGAGCGGGCGGTTGTCGATGCGGCGGCCCAAGCGATCGAGCTTCACGAGTAGCCACTCAATGGGATTCGGCCCTGCGCCTTCCTCGTCGGCAACCAGGTCCATGACGGCGATCTTGGTGCCATCCTGCTTGAGCGTAACGCTGCCCACCTTGTCGCCCACATGCACCGTGCCCGAAAGATCGTCGTAGCTAACCTTTTCGGTCACCTCGCCGGCAAGGGAAAACACGGTCGCTTGCGCCGTAGGATCGGCGAGCGTGGCGTCGATCGTCTTATCCGTCCAGTCGGCTTGGCCAATGCGCGCCATAAGCGGGTTGCCGTTGGCGGTCTTTTCCTGCGTGTTGGCGATTGCGACCGTCACCTTGTGACCGTAGTACCAATTGGCAAGGGTTGCGGTATCGGTAAAGCGCTGGTCGGTGGTGGTGGAGTTCAAAACGACGGTGTAGATCTCGTCGCCATCGCGGTTGTAGGCACCCGTAAAGCAATAGCCTGCATCATCGGTGGTGCCGGTCTTGCCACCGATGTTGCCATCTTGGCCTAGCAAATAGTTATGCGTGTCCATGGAATGCGAATGGTCGGTGCCGTCGGCGCCCGTGACCTCGATCCAGGAATCTTCGCTCGCTACGACCTCGCGGATCGTGTCGTTTTTCATGGCCTCCTGCATCATCAGCGCTACGTCGTGTGCGGTTGAGTGCATATCGCCAGCCCACTCATCAAAGTCCAGACCATGCGGGTTTTCAAAAAGCGTGCCGGTGCAACCGAGCTTCTTAGCGCGCTCGTTCATGGCTTTCACAAATGTTGCCTCGGCGTCTTTGGTCTTAGGGTCGATCTTCTTGCCCACATATTCGGCGAGCACGATGGCGGCGTCGTTGCCCGAGGGAATCATCAGGCCGCGCAGTGCCTGCTTCACGGTGAGCTCGTCGCCTTCGAGTAGGCCGGCTGTTGAATTGCCCACGGTGGCTGCGGCGTTGCTCACCGTGACCTTCTCGTCCATCTTGCAATTCTCGACGGTTAGGATTGCGGTCATGACCTTGGTGATCGAGGCAATCTTGACCTGCTCATCGGCGCCGCGGGCATAGTAGACGGTGCCGTCTTTGCCCATGACGAGGGCATTGGTCGCATCGATATCGGGCAGGTTTTCGGCCGTGATGCCGCGCGCATCGGCGGTTTTGCCGCAAACATTGTCGGTCGTGAGTACTTGGGCGCCGGCGACGGTGGGCACGCCAGCGGCAAGGGCGATAGCGCAGACAAAGCCGGCGGCAAGCTGGGCTGAGCGCTTTGCAAAAGAGGTGAGGGACTTCACGGATTTCGCTTTCGACGGGATGGTCTCTTCTGGAACTAGAGTATATCGTTTGCCGGCGTCGGCGATCATCGCGTGCGTGCGTGGCCCACATCCGCGCCCGAACGGGCACAAGGGTGCTTAAGGCCGACTTAATCACCCACGCTTGTTGTGTGTGGCGTGCGTCGCCTCGGGCATAATGGAGCGCGAGAGGAGCACGCATGAACGAGCGCATTTTGGTAGTTGATGACGAGAAGGCCATCGCCGACTTGGTTGGTATCTACCTTACAAAAGAGGGCTTTGATGTCCAGATTGCCTATAGCGGGGCCGATGCTGCCAAGGAAATCCTGGAGCAGGAGTTCGATCTGGCACTGTTGGATGTCATGCTGCCCGATATCGATGGCTTTGAGCTACTGCGTACGATCCGTTCCAGCCATACCTATCCCGTGATCATGCTGACGGCGCGCGATGCCCAGCAAGACAAGATCGAGGGCCTTTCGCTTGGCGCGGACGATTACGTGGTTAAGCCGTTCCGTCCGCTGGAGCTCATCGCGCGTGTGCGCGCTCAGCTTCGCCGCTACACCAGCTACGGTAGCCGCTCGCAGGCGGCCGAGTCGCCGACCATCCAGCTCGACGGCCTGGAGATCAACCGCGATGCTCGTTCCGTAACGGTAGACGGTGCACCGGTGCGCCTCACGCCCATCGAGTATTCCATCTTGCTGTATCTGGTTGAGCATCGCGGCAGCGTGGTAGCCGTGGAGGATCTGTTCCGCGCGGTGTGGAACGAGGATTTTATGCCCGGCTCCAACAATACGGTGATGGTGCACATTCGCCACCTGCGCGAAAAGATTGGCGACGACGCTCAAAAGCCGCGCTTTATCAAAAACGTCTGGGGCGTCGGCTACATAATCGAATAGCGCCTTTGATGGTGGGGAAGTGGATATGACAAAAGACGATAGGCAGGCATTCGAGGTGCCCGATCGACTCTTTGAATACGTACGGGCAGTCGTCGACAACCGCGCGCTTGCGACGGTGCTGCTCTTTTTGCTGAGCCTGCTGCTGATTGGCATCGACAACATCGCCGGAATCTTAGCGGTGCTGCTTGTCGGCTTTTTGCTGATCGATCGATTCGAAATCGTGCGCCGTTGCGTGGTGATTGGCGGTGCCGCGTGGGCCATGACGTTGGCGATTGGCGCCATGGCGCTCGGCGGCATCGAAGGGCCGGTGCTGTTCGATGCCGGCTTTGTATTCAACATGCTTGGCTTTGTGCTGGCGCTTGCCGTGTGCGTGCTGTTCTTTTGCGGCCGTGCTCTGTACTACCAGGGCTACGAGCGGGGCGAGCAGCATGCCGATTGTGTGCTGGCCGCTCGTATTCAAGATCGCCTGATCGTTCACCCCAACACCTGGGACAACATTGACGGCGACTTCTTGGAGGTCGAGGGCGCCCTTAACCGCGTGCGTGACCGTGAGCGCAAGGTGCGGCAATCTCTGCGTGACGAGTCGCATCGCAAGGACGATCTGGTCACGTACTTGGCACATGACCTACGCACCCCGCTTGCCAGTGTGGTGGGCTATCTTTCGCTGCTGCAAGAGGCTCCTGAGCTGCCGGTTGAGCAACGTGCGCACTTTACGGGCGTGGCGCTCGACAAGGCGCACCGGCTCGATGCGCTCATCGAAGAGTTCTTCGATATCACGCGCTTTGACTTCCACGATATCGTGCTCACGCGCGGCTATGTTGATCTGGGGTTGCTGCTGGCTCAGGTAGCTGACGAGTTCTACCCCATCCTCAACGAGCAGCATAAGGAAGCCCAAGTTGATATTCGCGAGGACCTGACGGTGCTCGTGGATGGCGACAAGATGGCTCGCGTGTTCAACAACATCATGAAAAACGCCGTCGCCTATAGCTATGAGGGCTCGACTATCACGATTGAGGCCAGACGCCGGGACGACGGCGGCGTGCGCGTGCGCTTTATCAATCAGGGCGATCCTATCCCTGCGGCTAAGCTCAAGGTGATCTTTGAGAAGTTCTATCGCCTGGATGCGGCGCGTGCGACCAATCGCGGTGGTGCCGGTTTGGGCCTTGCTATTGCCAAGGAGATCATCGCGGCACACGGCGGTACCGTTGCATGCGAATCGACGCCCGAACACACGATATTCACCATCGAGCTGCCCGCCGCATAGCTAGCGTGCCCTTACAAACACTTGACAATGTGCTCACGTGCGTATGAGCCGCGATTCCTACTATCGATACTGCTGAATTGATATCGATATGGAGGTGTGCGGTATGACGGCTGCTGCGGCTGTGGAGCCCACGGAGCTTGAAGAACTCATGGAAGCGCAGGCCGAGGCCGCGCATGAGCGCGAGGTTGGGGATGCGACTCGCCCCACGGCAGAGGATCTTGCCGCCTCGCCGACGCGCATCGACGTCGAGGGCATCGACCTGTTCTATGGCGACCACCATGCGCTCAAGGACGTGAATATCAAGATCCGCGACAAGCAGATCACCTCGTTCATCGGGCCTTCGGGCTGCGGAAAGTCCACGTTGCTGCGCTGCTTTAACCGCATGAACGACGGCGTCAAGGATTGCCGCATCGAGGGCAAGATTGCGCTCGATGGTCAAGATATCCTGGGCGATTGCGACATCTGCCGTTTGCGCCAGCGCGTGGGCATGGTGTTCCAACGCCCCAACCCATTTCCCATGAGCATCTACGACAACGTCGCCTACGGTCCTCGCGGTATGGGTGTGCGCGACCGCGCCGTGGTCGATGAGCTGGTCGAGGACTCCCTTCGTCGCGCTGCGCTATGGGATGAGGTCAAGGACAAGCTCAAGGAGCCGGGCCTGGGTCTTTCGGGTGGACAGCAGCAGCGCCTGTGCATCGCCCGCGCACTTGCCGTGCAGCCCGACATTCTGCTGATGGACGAGCCGACCTCGGCGCTCGACCCCGTGTCGACGCTCGTGGTGGAGCAGCTTGCCTGCGAGCTCAAGGAAACCTGCACGCTGGTGGTCGTGACGCACAACATGCAGCAGGCCGCGCGTATTTCCGATTCGGTTGCGTTCTTTTTGCTGGGTGAGCTGGTGGAGCACGCGCCTACCGCGCAACTCTTCAAAAATCCGTCCGATCCGCGCACGGCGGATTATTTGACGGGGCGTTTTGGCTGACGCTGTCTTTTACAGGTGCTTTTAGGGTTAAGATGCGGTCATATCGGCCGCAAAGGGGTTCAACATGATCTATTACGTCGAGGACGATGACAACATCAGGGATTTGACGGTCTACGCGCTGCGCAAGCAGGGAATCGAGGCCGAGGGCTTTTCGTGCGATGGCGAGTTTAAAGCTGCCGTGGCGCGACGGGTGCCCGATGCTGTGCTGCTCGATATCATGCTGCCCGACACCGATGGCTTGGCGATTATGCGCCGCCTGCGTGCCGATCGCCTGACGGCGACGGTGCCCATCATGATGCTTACCGCCAAGGACACCGAACTCGACAAGGTGATGGCGCTCGATGGCGGTGCCGACGATTACCTGACTAAGCCGTTTTCGCTCATGGAGCTTGCGAGCCGTTGCCGCGCACTGCTGCGTCGCGGCGGCATGGTCAAGCAGGCGAGCGATGTGCTCAGTGTGGGCGACATCGTGCTCTCGCCCAGCCATCGCGAGGTGACCGTTGCCGGCGAGCTGCTTAAGCTCACCCTGCGCGAGTTCGACCTGCTTGAGTATCTCATGCGCAAGCCCGGCGTGGTCTTTACCCGCGAGTCGTTGCTGCAGAGCGTGTGGGGCTGGGACTTCGACGGCGGTTCGCGCACCGTTGACGTGCACGTGCAGACGCTTCGCCAAAAACTGGGCGAGCATGCCAGCGCCATCGAGACCGTGCGTGGCGTGGGTTATCGCCTGGCCGAGCCTTCTGCCGGTGGTGGTGCCGAAGGCGACGACACCGCGGCCACCGCATCGGAGGAGTAACCCGTGGTCTTCGCCCCCCAGGGAAAACATACGCTGTCGCACCGCGTTTTTGTGACGATCTTTGTCTGCGCCATGGCGGTTATCGTGGCGTTTACGGTGCTGGGTGCGTTCTTTGTGCAAAACACTTTGGCGGATGCCACGAGTGCCAATCTGGCGCAGGAAACCGAGCTCATTGCTGCCGCCCTCGACGAGCAGCAGGAGCCCATTCCGTTCTTGCGAAGCCTCGATCGCGAGGATCTTCGTATCACGCTGATCAATAAGGACGGATCTGTTGCCTACGACAACGAGGCGTCGCCTTCCACACTGCCCAACCATGGCGATCGCCCCGAGGTCATCGAGGCCTTTGAGAGTGGTTCGGGTTCCGCGGAGCGCGCAAGCTCTACACTCGACGAGATTATGCTGTATCGCGCCGTCACCCTTGATAACGGCCAGGTCGTTCGCTTGGCGCAGGCCCAGCCTGGTGTTGCGGCGATTTTGCTGTCGATGCTGGCGCCGATGCTGCTTATCGCAGCAGCGGGTGCAGTGCTCTCGTTTTTTATGGCGCGCCGTGAGTCCCGTGCCATCATCGCGCCGTTGCAAGAGGTGGATTTGGATCACCCACGCCGTAGCTATGAGCACGCCTATGCCGAGATGGTCCCCATGCTTGAGCGTATCGAGTCGCAGCGCCAGGAACTCAAGCGCCAAATGGCGGTGCTAGCGGACAACGACCGTATGCGCCGCGAGTTCACGGCGAATATCACCCATGAGCTCAAGACGCCGCTTACGGCGATTTCGGGCTATGCCGAGCTCATCGCAAATGGCATGGTCGAGGGCGAGGACGACCTGCGCAACTTTGGCGGTCGCATCTATCGTGAGGCGGGCCGCTTGGCAGCGCTTGTCAACGACATCCTTACGCTGTCTAACTTGGACGAGGCCGAACGTGCAACTGAGGGCGAGGCGGTGCCCATTGGGTCCACGGAGCCTATTGAGCTCTCGCGTGCGATCTACGCGGTTGAACAGCGTCTTGAACAGGTTGCCCGTCAGGCGAATGTGACGATAAGTCATGAGACCAAGCCTGTGGTCATCGAAGGCGTGTCGCGCTTGGTCGACGAGCTCATCTATAATCTGGCAAGCAACGCCATCCGCTACAATCGGCCCGGAGGTACGGTTACGCTGCAGTGCGGCACCAACGACGAAGGCCATCCGTTCCTCGCTGTCGCCGACACGGGAATCGGTATCGCGCCTGAAGAACAGGGCAAGGTATTTGAGCGGTTCTATCGCGTGGACAAGAGTAGGTCCAAGGCACGCGGCGGAACCGGCCTGGGGCTTGCCATTGTCAAGCATGCGGCCCTGTATCATCACGCCACGCTTGATCTGTCGAGCGAGTTGGGCGTGGGGACCACCATTACGGTGACGTTTCCCATACAGCAGGACGAGCCATTCGCATAGCGATACAACATAGATATTGATATAGACGCCGCATTTGACTTTCGGGTGCGGCGTTGTTGTGCAATTTTACGATTGCTTCCGACATTTTTACAGGAGAGCCTGTTTCTTATGTATAGAGTTTGGTCTCGGTAAAAAGATGCGATAACATACGGACAGTTTTGTCAATCCGAACTGGGGAAATGAAAGGCAAGCTGCATGACCCTTCTCGAACTGTTCCAGCTGCTCAAAAAGCACCTCAAGCTGGTCATCACCCTTCCGGTGGTCTGTGCGATCGCCATGGGCATCGTGTCCTTCGTTGCGATGGACAACACCTACACCGCGACGACGAGCATGTACATTCTCGCCAAGACCGACGATAGCGGTCAGATGAGCTACAACGATCTCTCGGCGAGCCAGATGCTTTCCAACGATATCGCCACGCTGCTGGATAGCGATAGCGTTAAGAGCGGTGCAGCCAATGAACTGGGCCTCACCGATCTGGATGACTACAAGGTGTCTGTTTCCTCCGAGACCACCACGCGTGTCATTACGCTTTCGGTTACCGGCACCGATGCCAAGGAGACGGCTAAGGTCGCAAAGGCCATGGCCAGCTCGGTGAGTACGGTCGCTCAGAACGTCGGCGCTGCCCAGAGCATCAACGTTATCGACGAGGCTAAGACCCCCGAAGCCCCCAGCGGCCCCAAGCGCACGCTGTATATTGCCGTCGCGTTCCTCGCCGGTATCTTTATCGCAGTTGCCTATGTCGTTTTGGCAGACATGCTCAATACCCGCATCCGCGGTGCTGAAGAGGCAGAAGAGCTCCTGGGTATTCCCGTTGTTGGCCGAATTCCGGCTATGAAAGGTGGTAAATAGGCATGGCTAAGGCAAAGAACACCGATAAGCTCGTTGTACAGAATGCCGCCAAGACCCTTCTGGCCAACATCCGCTTTGCGAGCGTGGATGACCCCATTCGCACCATCACCGTTACCTCCTCGATTCCCAACGAGGGCAAGTCTACGGTTTCCATTAACCTTGCTCAGGCAATCGCCACGAGCGGCAAGAGTGTCCTGCTGGTCGAGGCTGATATGCGTCGCAGGTCCCTTGCCGATATGCTCGGCGTCCGCTCCCGCGGCGGACTCTATGCAGTCCTGTCCGAGCAGGTTTCTATCGACCAGGCGATTGTCGAGACAGGTCAGAAGAATTTCTACTTCCTCGATGCCGAGCCGCATATTCCCAATCCTGCCGACATCATCGTCTCCCATCGCTTTGCCAAGCTGGTCAAGGCACTGTCTGCTAAGTTCCAGTACGTCATCTTCGATGCTCCTCCGGTCGGCACCTTCATCGATGCTGCCGAGATTGCCAGCCTGACCGACGGCGCGCTGTTCGTGGTGCGCGAGGACTTTACCAAGCGCGAAGAGGCGCTCAACGCTATCGCCCAGCTTAAGAAGTCCGAGAAGGTCAAGCTCATCGGTACCGTCATGAATTACTGTGAGACCGAGACCAGCGAGTACTACTATTCTTACTACACCAAGGACGGTAAGAAGGTTAAGAAGGGCTCCGACGATCAGGGCACTTCCAAAAAGGGCATCTTCACCAACCGAGCAAACGTTTAGTTGATTAAGGCTGACCTATGCGTGACATTCATTGCCATATCTTGCCGGGTGTAGACGACGGCGCCGCCGATCTCGAAGAGAGCTTGGCGATGCTCGAGGCTGCCAAGCGGGCCGGTGTAACCAGAATCGTTTGCACTCCTCACTGCCGTGATCCCTATTTTGATTACGACAAGATGTGGGATGCCTTTGAGCTGCTGCGCGATAACGCTGACGGTTTTCCGCTCCAGATGGGCTTCGAGGTCAACCATCGAAAGCTCGTTGAGCTTGGTATCGATGCCGCGGATCACTTGCATTTCGATGGGACCAACGAGTTTCTGCTCGAGCTTTCGACGCATGCCGATGCGTATGCGTTTAGAGAGTACGAGAACACGATTTACGATTTGCAGTGCCGTGGCTACCAGGTGATCATCGCTCATCCTGAGCGCTATCGTGCGGTTCAAAAGGATGTAAGCGTGGCGGAGCGCCTGGTCGATATGGGCTGCAAGCTGCAGGCTTCGGCGGACTTTATTGCCGGCGGTCGCTTTGGTCGCGAGAAAAAGCCGGCACAGCGCCTGTTCGATCAGAACCTGTACAGCTTCATCGCGAGCGATGCCCATAACGTGGGTCATTACGACTGCCTGGCGAAGGCTCGCGCGAAGTTTAGCGTGCGCGGAGCTCATTTTCGCTAAAATCTGTCCCTAACGTTCGCATTGAATGAAAGGGCAGCCATGGATATCCAACTTAAGACGGGATGCTTTGATGACGCGGCGTTGGTGCGCCGCGTCGTTTTTATGGACGAGCAGGGCTACGAGAACGAGTTTGACGCTATCGACGAGGATCCGAACTGCATTCATGTGACGCTCTATGTAGACGGCGAGCTTGCCGGTTGCTCGCGCGTGTTTCCCGAAGAGCTTGAGCGTGCGGCTGACGCGGAGGCTCCGGTGTCGCCGGCGTGCGACTTGGACGAAGGCGTCGCGGCGGGGGAGACCTACATTATGGGGCGCGTGGCTGTGCTGCCGAGCATGCGCCGTCGCGGTCTGGCGAGCAAGATTGTCGAGGCCAGTGATACGTGCGCGCGTGATGCCGGCGCCAAGCTCATTAAGCTGCATGCGCAGGAATACGTGCTGCCGCTCTATGCCAAGGCGGGCTACACGCAGATTGCCCCGGTGGACTACGAAGACGAGGGCCAGCCCCATGCTTGGATGGCCAAGCGCGTAGATGGCAGATAGGGACGTTCATTTCCTGCCGGCAGTCGGGGACACTCCTTGGCAATTGGCGTATCAGAGCGTTTGGACATACAGTTTTTCGATTCCGTATGTATATATGCGCGCTAATGGGTTATAAAATCTAAGTCTGGACATAGCAGGTCTGCGATGCGGCTCGGGCAACCGGGCCGTTTTTGCGGACGGGGGTAGCGCGAAAGGACTGCACATGCGTCAATTTAAGACCGAGAGCAAAAAACTGCTCGACCTCATGATCAACTCCATCTACACCAATAAGGAAATCTTCCTGCGCGAGCTTATCTCCAACGCGAGCGACGCCGTCGACAAGCTCAACTTTAAGAGCCTGCAGGATCCGAGCGTTAAGCTCGACCAGGGCGACCTGGCCATTCGCGTCTCCTTCGATAAGGATGCCCGCACCATCACGATTTCGGATAACGGCATCGGCATGACCGCTGAGGAGCTCGAGCGCAACCTGGGCACCATCGCCCACTCCGGCTCCGAGGAGTTTAAGACCGAGAACGCCGAGCAGCAGGGCTCCGATGTCGACATCATCGGTCAGTTTGGCGTGGGCTTCTACTCGGCTTTTATGGTCGCCAGCCATGTGAAGGTCGTCAGCCGCGCTTATGGCGAGGATACCGCCCACGTTTGGGAGTCCGACGGTCTTGAGGGCTACACCATCGAGGATGGCGAGCGTGCCGAGCACGGTACCGATGTCATTCTGACGCTGCGCGAGAACGAGAAACTCGACGCCGACGGCGAGGCCGAGACCTACGATCGCTTCCTGACCGAGTGGGGCCTCAAGAGCCTGATTCAGCAGTACAGCAACTATGTGCGCTACCCGATCCAGATGATGGTGTCCAAGAGCCGTCAGAAACCCAAGCCCGAGGATGCTGGCGACGATTACAAGCCCGAGTACGAGGACTACCAGGAGCTCGAAACCGTCAACTCCATGACGCCGATCTGGAAAAAGCGCAGCTCCGACGTTGAGCAGAAGGATTACAACGAGTTCTACAAGTCCACATTCCACGACTTTGACGATCCCGCGCGCACTATCAGCTTCCATGCCGAGGGTACGCTTGAGTACGATGCGCTGCTGTTTGTGCCGGGTCGCGCCCCGTTCGATCTGTACAGCAAGGACTACGAGAAGGGCCTGGCGCTCTACAGTTCCAACGTGCTGATTATGGAGAAGTGCGACGACCTGCTGCCCGACTACTACAACTTTGTGCGCGGTGTCGTGGACTCTGCCGACGTGACGCTCAACATCTCGCGTGAGACGCTGCAACAGAACCGTCAGCTCAAGGCCATTGCCAAGCGTGTCGAGAAGAAGATCACTGCCGATCTTGAGGACATGCGCGACAACGACCGCGAGGCATACGAGAAGTTCTTTGAGAACTTTGGTCGCGGTCTGAAGTACGGCATCTACTCGAGCTACGGCATGAAGGCCGACGAGCTCGCCGACCTGCTGCTGTTCTGGTCTGCCAAGGAGCAGAAGATGATCACCCTTGCCGAGTATGCCAAGGGCATGCCCGAGGGCCAGAAGGCAATCTACTATGCCGCCGGCGATTCGCGCGAGCGTCTGGCCAAGATGCCCGTCGTGAAGGGCGTGCTCGACCGCGGTTACGATGTACTGCTGCTGACGCAGGACGTGGATGAGTTCACCTTCCAGGCCATGCGTGAGTACGTGGCTGCCGATATGCCCAAGGTCTACGAGGATGACGCTGCTCGCGAGGCTGCTGAGAAGGCAGTTGCCGATGGCGCTGAGCCTGAGGTCGAGGATCGTCACCTGGAGCTTAAGAACGTCGCGACCGGCGATCTTGACTTGGCGACCGATGACGAGAAGAAGGAGGCCGAGGACGCCACCAAGGAGAACGAGGACCTCTTTAACGCCATGAAGGAGGCGCTCGGCGACAAGGTCGAGAAGGTTGCCGTCTCTGCGCGTCTGACTGACGCTCCCGTCTGCATCACCACCGAGGGTCCGCTTTCGCTCGAGATGGAGAAAGTGCTTCAGAAGGGCCCCGAGGGCGCGCCCGACGGTATGCCTAAGAGCCAGCGCGTGCTCGAGCTCAACGCCAAGCACCCGGTCTTCGCCAAGCTCGTCGCTGCCCAGAAGGCGGGCGACGCCGACAAGATCAAGCAGTACTCCGGCTTGCTTTACGACCAGGCCCTGCTCGTCGAGGGCATCCTCCCCGAGGACCCCGTAGCCTTCGCGGCAGCTGTTTGTAACTTGATGTAGTTCGGGGATACGGCACCGTAACCAGATTAGAACGAGAGTGGATAATTTCCCACTTTTGGCTCGAACGCGGGCTTGAAGTGGGGGATTTTCCACTCTCGTTTGCTTTTGTACGGAGTAGTCATTGGGGACGTTCTTAAATGACTGGTCGTTGGGGACGTTCTTGTTTGACTGGTCGTTTAAGAACGTCCCCAACGACTAGTCGAACTGCTAGTTTGTGCGGGTTGTGGTTTTGGGAGCTGCGGGAATTTGAGATACTATACATCTGTACGTTAACTTATCTTCGTAGTATATTGCTACCCGCAAAACTCAGCACCATTGTGCCGCGACACGCTAAAGTGCCTCCGTACAATGGTTGTTAATAGCATGATTCGGCTAAACGATAGGATGGATGGTCCAAGCGTGAGTCTCGGCAGCAAACTATCCGATGCAAAGGTTTCCTTTGCAATCTTTAAACGCGACATCAAGCGATTGATCGTGAACCCCGTCGCCCTGGTGGTTACCCTGGGCGTGTGCGTGATTCCCTCGCTGTATGCCTGGTACAACATCGTGGCCAACTGGGATCCGTATGGAAACACCCAGGGCATCAAGATCGCCATCGCCAACAACGATCAGGGCACCCAGAACGACCTAGTGGGCGAGCTCAACGCAGGCGATAAGGTGGTCGACCAGCTCAAGAAGAACGACCAGCTTGGCTGGACCTTCGTCGACTCGGCGGCAGATGCCAAAGAGGGCGTCGAAAGTGGCGAATACTATGCTGCCATCGTGATTCCCAAGAACTTCTCTGACAATCTCGTCTCGATGCTCGACGGCAATTACCATCAGCCGAAGCTCACCTATTACGTCAACGAGAAAAAGAGCGCCATTGCGCCCAAGGTTACCGATACCGGTGCCAACACCATCGAGGAGCAGATAAACTCGGAATTTGTCTCTACGGTGGGCGAGACCGTTGCCGGCATTGCCAAAGATGCCGGAGTCGATCTAAAGGACAAGGCAACCCAGACGCAGGATTCGCTGGCAAGCTCGGTGTCCGAGGCATCCGATACCTTGGGCGAGGTACGTGATTCCATCGGCGACATGAACACCGCCATCGACAAGACGAGCAGCTCGATTGCTTCGGCCGATGCTGCGTTGGCGGGCCTGCAGGGACAGGCGCCTTCGCTAACGCAGGCAATCGCTCAGGGTAATGATCTGCTGGTCGAAGCTCGTACCACGGCTGGCAAGTCCATCACCTCGCTCTCCAAGGCACTTTCGGAGGGCAGCCTTGCGCTAACCAAGACGTCGGCTTCCGCGAATGCTGCCATCGGCAAGTTGACGGGCACGGTCACATCTACGACCACCCGCATCGACAACTCGCTCGAGTCTCTCCAGGCAACGATCGATCACAACACCGCAGTTATCGGCCACCTGCAGATTCTTGCCGGCGATACCTCGACGGGATCGGATCAGATCGACGCACTGATCGCCTCGACGATCGATACGCTCAAGAAGCAGAACGACCAGCTGCAGAGTATCAAGAACAGTCTGTCCGCGCAGTCGAGCGCCATGGCAAATGATGCCGCGGCTGTCTCGGGTGCCAGCGACGCTATCAATAACGCAATTCAGACCGGGGCGACCAACCTCGGTCAGGCTCAGACCGATCTGGGGCAGAACGCGCTGCCGAAGGCTTCGAGCGCGCTTGACTCCTTTGCCGCCGTTTCGGGCGATTTGACCGGCATTGTATCGGGTATGACCCCCACGATAGCGAGCGCGCGCGGCACGCTGGCGCAGCTCGACGCCACGCTCAAGCAGGCAAAGACCACGCTGTCCCAAACCGATGCCTCCCTTGCCAAGGTTCAGGACAAGCTCGCGACCGCCGCTAATGACATTGCGGCGCTGCAGACCTCTGAGTCTATGGGCGAGTTAGCCGACCTCATGGACGTCGACGTCAATGACGTGGCAGATTTCATGGCATCTCCGGTTGAGCTGACGTCCAAGTCAATCTATCCGGTCAAGAGCTTTGGCTCGGGCATCGCGCCCTTCTACACCAATCTGGCGCTGTGGGTAGGCGGCTATGTGCTCATCGCTATCTACAAGCTCGAGGTCGACCGCGAGGGCATCGGTAGCTTTACGGCGCGTCAGGGCTACTTTGGCCGCTGGCTGCTGATGGTGATCCTGGGTGCGTTCCAGGCCATTATCGTTACGGTGGGCGACCTGGTCATTGGCGTTCAGTGCGTCAATCCGCTGCTCTTTGTGCTGGGCGGCATCGCTATCTCGTTCACTTACGTCAACATCATCTATGCGCTGTCCACCACCTTTAAGCATATCGGCAAGGCAATCGGCGTCATCCTCGTCATTGTGCAGATCCCCGGTTCGTCGGGCATGTATCCCATTGAGATGATGCCCGGCTTCTTCCAATGGCTGCATCCGCTGCTGCCCTTCACCTATGGCATCAACCTGCTGCGCGAGACCGTCGGTGGCATGTATTCGTTCAACTACCTGTTCAACCTGTGCATCCTGGGCGTGTTCCTGATCGTGGCGCTCTTTATCGGTCTGCAGCTGCGCCCGTTGCTGCTCAACCTCAATCTGCTCTTTGATAAGCAGCTTTCCACGACGGGCCTCATGATCTGCGAGTCCAACGACCTGCCGCGCCAGCGCTATTCGCTGCGCACGGCCATGCGCGTCATGCTCGATTCGGATTCGTACCGTCGCGAGCTGCTCGATCATGCCGTGGCGTTTGAGCATCGCTACCCGTACTACATCAAGGGCGGTTTTGCCGCCGTGGTAGGCGTGCAGGTCCTGCTCTTTGTGCTCTCGACGGTGCTCGATATCGACAATAACGGCAAGATCATCCTGCTCGTTATCTGGATCATTTCGGTTATCGCCATCTGTGGCTGGCTCATCAACATCGAGTACATCCGTGCGAGCCTCAATACCCAGATGCGTATCTCGGCGCTTTCGGACGAGGACCTTCGCCGCGAGATGCGCGAGCACACGGCCGCCATCCCTGCTGCCCGTCGCATGTTTGGTCTCAACGCCAGCGAGCGGGGCACCAAGGACAGCGAACAGCCCACGAGCCGTCTGCCGCATATCGGTGCGCATCGTAAGGCTCAAGATGCCGACGGCGTTGACAACGTAAGCGGAAACGACGGGGACACCACCCCGCTTGGCAAGCACTCTAAAGGAGGTGAGGCATAAATGAAAAACATCCTGCACCTGTTTAAGCGCGATGTCCAAAATGTGTCTCGCTCCGTGATCGGCTTGGTTGTTGTGATGGGCCTCATTATCGTGCCGTGCCTGTACGCGTGGTTTAACATCGCCGGAAGCTGGGATCCGTATGGCAACACCGGCAATCTCAAGATCGCCGTGGTCAACACCGACGAGGGCTACGAGAGCGATCTGATTCCCGTCGAGGTCAACGTGGGCGAAAACGTAACCTCCACCCTGCGCGGCAACGAGAACTTCGATTGGGTCGTCCTCAACGACCGCGATAAGGCGATTGAGGGCGTTAAGTCGGGCGCGTACTACGCTGCCGTCGTTATCCCCAAAACGTTTAGCGCCGACATGATGACGCTTTTCTCGACCGACGTGAAACACGCCGATATCGAGTTTTACGAGAACCAGAAGGCCAACGCCATCGCGCAGATCGTGACCGAGAAGGGTTCGAGCGCCGTTCAGAACCAGGTTAACGAATCTTTTACCAAGACCATTACGAGCATCGGTCTTAAGACGGTGTCCAGCCTGCTCGATTACATGAGCACCGACCAAGTCAGCAACTTTATCGCCAACCTGTCCTCGACGCTCGGCGATTCGGTCCAGGACCTGCAGGACGTTCAGGCCAGCGCAACGTCGCTTGCGGGCATTTTGAGCTCCACGTCCGATTCGTTGACGTCGGCGAGCGGTATGCTCCAGCAGACGGGTACGGTCGATGAGTCGACCAAGCAGCTGATGGAGCATGCCAAGAGCGGCATCGATGATTCCAAAGAAGCGCTGAAGGCCGCCAACGATGCCGTTGACGCGGCGATTGACGGAAGCGCGGGCTCGTTCGACAACGTATCCGCCGAGCTTGCGAAGGCATTCGACACCGCAAACCAGCATGTCAATCTTACGGTGCGTCAGCTCAACGATGGCGCAGCGTCACTCAAGAACCGTGCCGACGAGATTGATGCCACGGCGAATGAGCTCCGTAGTCTTGCTGGCCAGGTGAGTAACGATAAGCTCAAGGCAGGGCTTGAGGACGCGGCTGCTGAGCTTGACAAAACCGCGACGGAGTACCGCAACAATGCCAATGAGCTGACGAACATCGCGACGTCGCTCACGAACAGCATGGCAGAGGTTAACAAGTCGCGTGCCGAGGTCGATCAGGCCATCGCCGATGCCAAGGCTGGTATCTCGGGCGCCAAGATTGACTACGACTCTACGTTTTCGGTCAAGGCCAAAGAGCTCAAGAAGACCGTCTCGGGGGTTCTGGATTCACTGAATGGTATTTCGGGCGATCTGGATAGTGCCGTAGACGACCTGACCGACGCATCCGGTTCGCTGGCAAAGGGCCTCTCTAAGGCTGCAAAGCTGGTCAACAAGGCTTCCGATCAGCTGGGCGAGGCGTCGGGCAAGATCAGCGCGTTTAAGGACGAGCTCGACGGTGCCCTTATGTCTGATGATCTAGCCACGATCAAGACGATGATCGGCAATGATCCCGAGGGTCTGGCCGTGTCGCTTTCCGGCCCTGTCGCACTCGACCGTAAGCCGGTCTATCCGATCCGCAACTACGGTTCGGCCATGGCGCCGTTCTACACGATTCTGTCGCTCTGGGTCGGCTCGATCGTACTGGCGGCCATGATGAAGGTCTCGGTTGACGATGAGCTTATCAACGAGCTCATCCCCGTGCGCCTGCACGAGATCTACTTGGGTCGCTACCTGTTCTTTGGCGGTCTGGCTCTGCTGCAGGCAACGCTCGTGTGTGCGGGCGACATTCTGTTCTTTGGCATTCAGTGCGACAACCCGCTGCAGTTTGTGCTAGCGGGCTGGGTCGCGAGTCTCGTGTTCTCCAATATCGTCTACACGCTTACGGTTTCGTTTGGCGATATCGGCAAGGCGCTCGCAGTCGTGCTGTTGGTCATGCAGGTCGGCGGTTCGGGCGGCACGTTCCCCATCGAGATGACCGGCCCCGTGTTCCAGGCGATCTATCCGTTCCTGCCGTTTACTCACGGCATCAACGCCATGCATGCCGCCATGGCTGGCGCCTACCATATGGAGTACTGGGTTGAGCTGGGCATTCTGGCGAGCTATCTGATTCCGTCGCTGGCCCTGGGCGTCGTCTTCCGCCGTCCGGTCATCAAAGCCAACGACTGGATCATCGAAAAGCTTGAAAGCACGAAACTTATTTAGTGCAACAGCGTGACATCGACGAAACATCGAGGTTTACTCTGCCGACGCTTTAGTGGGCTGGATTGCGTGGGCTGCTTGGTTGTTGCTACAGTAGCGGGGCGTGCCGGGGGTCCGGTGCGCCCCGTTTTTATTTGACCATGAGGCGGCACGCAGCCATACGCGTGCGGACACCACGCCCAGATTGAGTGTGAGGATGTTCCATGGCCCAATACGCTGCCAACGAAATCGAAAACATGCCCGATAGCCCTGTGGCCCGTGAGGATTTGGGCGCGGGCGGTATTCCCAGGGGCGCCGGCGCACGCTCCCCGCTGTTCTGGAAAGTTTTGCTACTTTCGGTGGCGGTCATCTGGGGCTACTCCTTTACCACTATGAAGGACGCACTCGGCACCATTCCGGTGTTCGAGCTGCTCTATGTACGCTTTCTGCCTGCAGCGTTGGTCATGTTTGCCGTCTTCCACAAGCGCATCACTGCACATTTCAACGCTCGCAATCTGATCGTTGGCCTGAGTATGGGCGTGCTCATGTGGGCGGCCTATGCGTTGCAGACGGTCGGTCTGGCATATACTACGGCGGGCAAGAATGCTTTTTTGACGGGCACGTATTGCATCCTCGTGCCGTTCGCGAGCTATTTTCTGAGCGGAGAAAAACTCACCCGCTATAACCTGGGCGCGGCACTGCTGTGCTTGGCGGGCATTGGCTTGGTGGCGCTCGATAGCGTCGAGTTCAACATCGGTGACGTCATTACGCTGGCAGGCGCGGTCTTCTTCGCCATCCAGATGGCGGTGACCGCCAAGTACGGTCGCAAAATGGACATCAACGTTATCACGTTTTGGATGTTTGTGGGCAACGGCGTGCTGAGCCTGGTCTCGTCGCTGCTATTCGAGACCCAGGCGCCTCTGTCCGTGTGGACGCCGAACTTTATCGGTGTGATGGCGTTTCTCTCGGTGGGCTGCACATGCGTGGCTCTGCTCATCCAAAACGTCGGCCTGGCGCATGTCCCGGCTTCGACGGGCTCGCTGCTCCTTTCGATGGAGTCGCCTTCGGGCGTGTTGTTTTCGGTGCTGCTGATGGGGGAGGCGCTCACCTCGCGCCTGCTCGCCGGCTTCGTGCTTATCTTCCTGTCGATTATCTTGAGTGAGACTCACTTCGATTTTTTGCGCAAAAAGCCGCGCCCGCAATTGTAAACAACTTGTTGCGCCGCCCTCCCGGGGCGGCATTTTTTATGCGTCGCCCTTAAAGTTGTACCTTGCACTTTATGCTATCAAAGTGCTTGCTGCAAAAACGTTACTGGAGGGCATCTATGGCACCAGCTTTGTCCGATTTTCAACCGCAACCAGCGCCCAAGGCTACCGCAGCGGCGCAGGCCGCTATCGGTGACGGTCTTGTTGCAGAAGCTCAGACTTTTGCAGACGAGCTTGCTGTGTGGCGACACGATCTACACCAGATGCCCGAGCTGGGTAACAACCTTCCGCAGACGTCCGCCTTTATCCAGGCGCGTCTGGACGAGATGGATATTCCCTATGCCGTGCTTGTTGACGGCTCCTGTGTCGTTGGCCTTATCGGTGCCGGCGCGGCAGCTGCTGCTCGGGGTAACGGTACGTGCACGGACAAGCAGGCCGGTACGGTCATCATGCTCCGCGGCGACATGGATGCCCTGCCCGTTGCCGAGGAATCCGGCGAGCCCTTTGCATCCACCAATGGCTGCATGCATGCTTGCGGTCACGATATGCACGCGACGGCGCTGCTTGGTGCGGCTCGTATGCTCAAGACCCGCGAGTCCGAGCTTCTCGACGCCAACGCCACGGTTAAGTTGCTGTTCCAGCCGGGCGAGGAAACCTTTGAGGGTGCCCGTGCCGCCATCGTCGACGGTCTGCTGCAGAACCCACGCCCCCAGGCGGCTTTTGCCATGCATGTTAACAGCCAATCGCCGCTCGGCCTGGTGCTCTATGGGAGTCCGGCGCTTTCGGGCGTGTACGGTTTTCGCATCACGCTGCAGGGCAAGGGCGGCCATGGCTCGAGCCCCGAGATCTGCATCGACCCCATCACGGCCGGCGTCCATGTGCACCTGGCGCTTCAGGAGCTTATCGCTCGCGAAGTGCCGGCGGCCAAGGAGGTCGCACTGACCGTGGGTAAGTTTGCCGGTGGTCAAGCGGCCAACGTCATCCCAGATACCTGCGTGCTCGAAGGCACGCTGCGCGGCTTTGACGTTGAGCTCATGGAGCACCTCAAGGAGCGTATCGCCGAGGTCGTCAACGGCGTGGCCGCAACGTATCGCACGCCGGCCACCATCGAGACGCTCTCGGATGTTCCCCCGCTCGTGCTCGATGACGACGTGACCCAGGCTTCGCTTGGCTACGTGGGTGCGACGCTGCCCAAGGCCGCCTTCTTGCCGCTGTTCCATGCCATGGCGAGCGAGGACTTTGCGCTTATCTCGAGTGAGATACCGAGCGCATACTTTACGATCGGCGCGGCTGTGACCGATACGGACGAACACTTTGCTCAGCATCATCCCAAGGCACGTTTTAGCGATGCCGAACTTCCCCTTGGCGCCGCGGCTTATGCCGCCGTTGCTTTGGGCTACATCGCCGACCACCGGTAGCACCCAATCTTGCTACTCGTTTGTTTAAAAAGGAGCAGTATGTCCCAGCAGCGTAAGTTCTTCCCCGGCTGGCTCGTGGTGGCTTCCGGCTTTGTCATCATGGCCACGTGCTACACCATTTTCGTCAACTGCATGAGCCTGTTCCAGCCGCTCATCGTCAGCGACTTGGGAATTTCTCTTGCGCAGTACAACATCTCCAATGCGATCTCCACCGTGGTGAGCGTTATCGGCTCACTTGTCATTGGCCATGTTGCCGATAAAGTAAGCGGTCGCGTTTTGGGCTCCCTCACTGTAATCGCCACCTCTGCCGTTCTTGCCGGCATGAGCCTTGTCGGTGAACTGTGGCAGGTCTACGTGCTCTTTTCTGTTTGCCCCGTTCTGTTTGTGGCCGCCCTGGAAGCCGAATAGATGCTCGTACCATCATTCGGTTTCCAAGGCGGTCACGGGCCTACGAAATGATCCGTTTTCCTCCGTCCCCAACAGATCACGTGATCCGAAGGGGACGGAGGAAAGCGGATCGCAAACAGCGGCGGTGCGTCAGGCCGAACGAGTCCCCATACCCTCGTTCGGTCAGACGCACCGCCGCTGTTTGTGTTTGTGCCGTATAATGTCCACTACCTATGACGCGATACAAAAGAAAGGTGTTTGCCCATGCAGGCACAGAAGGCGGAGGGAACCCGCGACCTTATCGGCGCCGAGATGCGCGCCTGGCAAAAGATGCAGCAGATTGCGGCCGGCGTGTTCGAGCCGTTTGGTTTTAAACCCATCGAGACGCCCGCGATCGAGCAGGTTGACGTGTTTGTCCACGGTATCGGCCAGTCGACCGACGTCGTGCGCAAGGAAATGTTCCGCGTGTTCAGCGGTGCCAACCTGGAGCGCGTCTTTACCGAGGGCACCGACACCAAACTCAAGCCCAAGCAGCGCCTGGCACTTCGCCCCGAGGGCACGGCCGGCGTGGTGCGCGCCGTCGTCGAGAACAATCTGGTGCCCCAGGGCTCCACGCCGTTTAAGGCTTACTACGCCGAGGCCATGTTCCGCGGCGAGCGTCCCCAGAAGGGCCGCCTGCGCCAGTTCCACCAGGTGGGCATCGAGTGGCTCGGCGCTCCCGATCCGGCGGCAGACGCCGAGTGCATCATCATGCTCATGGAGTTCTACAAGCGCCTGGGCTTCGATCTTTCCAAGCTTCGTCTGCTCATCAACTCGATGGGTGACGCCCAGTGCCGTCCGGCTTATCGCGAGCAGGTTAAGCAGTTCATCCTCGATCACGCCGACGAGATGTGCGATGAGTGCCGCGAGCGCGCCGAGCTCAACCCGCTGCGTGCCTTCGACTGCAAGAACGACCACTGCCGCGAGATCATGGCCGAGGCTCCGCTGATGGGTGACAACCTGTGCGATGAGTGCCGCGAGCACTACGAGCAGGTCAAGCGCTATCTGGATGCCGCCGGTATCGAGTATGTCGAGGATCCCACCTTGGTGCGCGGCCTGGACTACTACACCCGTACTGTCTTTGAGGTCGAGGCCCCTGGCGCCGGCGTCGGCTCCATCGGCGGCGGCGGCCGCTACGATGGCCTGGTCGAGCTCGAGGGTGGCAAGCCCACGGCGGGCGTCGGCTTTGCTGTCGGTTTTGAGCGCGCCCTGCTGGCCCTGCAGGCCTTTGGCAGCGATTTGGGTGCCGATGAGGCCCCGTGCGTCTATGTCGCCAACGCCGGCAAGGAGCTGCGTCAGAACGTCTTTGCCATTACGCAGGAGCTTCGCGCCGCAGGTATCGTGACCGAGGCCGACTATCAGGGTCGTTCGCTCAAGGCCCAGTTTAAGCAAGCCGATAAGGTAGGCGCCAAGCTCATCTTGGTCCTGGGTGGCGACGAGCTTGCCGCCGGCAAGGTCAAAGTGCGCGACATGCAGAGCCATGACGAGGTGCTCGCCGATCTGGACAACGTCGTCGAGGCGGTTCGCGAGCGCCTGTAGCGCATCTTTTTGAGCTTTGGGCCTGCTAACGTGCCCTGCTCATGGAGAGCGATTGTTACGGGGGTGTTTCGCTTTTATGCGGAATGCCCCCGTTTACGTATGCCGCCCACCGAGAAATACGACCATTTAGGGCAAAAACCTTTGCAATGCAGAAAATACTTTTGTGTGGTAAAGCGCAATCAGTGTCGAAAGTATTTCTCAAGCGCCTATAATGAATACCGCATGTTACGTGCATAGAAGGAGGAATGGGAGGAAACGTGGCTGAGAACCTAAGCAACCAGTCTGTACCCGAAGCCGCGGCGCGCGTCGCTGCCGTGGTCAACCGCCTCGTTAACCGAATCGGCTCGAATGCCGAGTCCAGGGAGCGTCTCGCCGAGATCGAGATCCCCGAGGAGCTGCGCGACAATCTGGCGCTGTTCTTGCGCCTGGAGCGCCGTGTGCTTAGCGAGTATGATCCCGAGATCGCGGACCTGTTCGACAAGATTTTGACAGCCGAGATTGTGGTCAATGCCGGCAACCCCGGTACCTGCGCTGCCGACGAAGCCGTCGACGAGCAGGGCGTGCCCACCGCCGACGAGCCCACTGCCGTGGCATTTCGTGAGGTCGTCGATTTGATCGACAGCCTGCCGCTCGATAAGCAGCAGGTCATCGTTCGCGCCTTTACGAGCTTTTTCCATCTGGCAAACCTGTCGGAGGAGAACTACCGTGTGGCGCAGCTGCGCGAGCGCGAGGCCGGTGCGTCGACCGATACCGAGGTCGATCCTGCCAACGAGCTTACCGTTGCCTATCACCAGCTGGTGAATGAGCTGGGTGTCGAGGGTGCCAACGAGCTGCTCGGCAAGCTCGAGTTCCACCCTGTCTTTACCGCACATCCCACCGAGGCCCGTCGTAAGGCCGTCGAGGGCAAGATCCGCCGTATCTCCAACCTGCTGGAGGAGCGTCCGCGTCTGGGCGGCTCCGACCTGGTGGAGAACGAGCGCCATATGCTGCAGGAGATCGACGCCCTGGTGCGTACGAGTCCCATCGCGCTCAAGAAGCCCACGCCGGTCGAGGAAGCCGATACCATCATCGACATCTTCGATAACACGCTGTTCGACGTTATCCCCGTTATCTATCGTCGTTTTGACGATTGGGTGCTGGGCGACAAGGCCGGTACTGTGCCGCCGCTGTGCCCGGCGTTCTTCCATCCCGGCAGCTGGATCGGTTCCGACCGCGACGGTAACCCCAACGTCACCGCCAAGGTGAGCCGTGAGGTCGCCGCCAAGTACTTTACGCACATGGTGCTCAAGCTCGAGGACAAGTGCCGCCACATCGGCCGCAACCTCACGCTCGAGGCTACCTACAGCAAGCCGTCGGCCGAGCTCATTAACCTGTGGAACCATCAGGTCGAGATGAGCCCTCGTTACACGGCCCGCGCCGAGCTGATCTCCGAGCACGAGCCGCATCGCGCCGTCATGCTCGTCATGGCCGACCGCCTGAACGCCACCGTCCGTCGTATCACCGACACCATGTACCACAGCGCCGACGAGTTCCTGGATGACCTGCGCGTCGTCCAGCGTTCGCTGGCCGCCTGCGGTGCCGTCCGTGCTGCCTACGGCCCGGTCCAGACCATCATCTGGCAGGTCGAGTCCTTCGGCTTCCATATGGTCGAGATGGAGTTCCGTCAGCACTCCGTGGTGCATGCCCGCGCCCTTAAGGATATCCACGAGAACGGTATCCATGGCGACCTGCAGCCCATGACGCGCGAGGTCATCGATACCTTCCGCGCTATCGGCTCCATCCAAAAGCGCTACGGCAAGAAGATGGCGCACCGCTACATCATCTCGTTTACCAAGAGCGCTCAGCATGTGGCCGACGTCTTTGAGCTGGCGCACCTGTCCTTTGCACACGAGGAGGATGTCCCCGAGCTCGACGTGATCCCGTTGTTCGAGCAGCTCGAGGACCTCGAGGGCTGCGTCGACGTGCTCGATCAGATGCTTACGCTGCCCGTGGTGCAAAAGCGCCTTGCCCAGACCAACCGCCGCATGGAGGTCATGCTGGGCTATTCCGACTCTTCCAAGGATGCCGGTCCTACCACGGCCATGCTCGCGCTGCACTCCGCGCAGGAGCGCATCGCCAAGTGGGCAGAGAAGAACGATATCGACCTGGTGCTCATGCACGGTCGCGGCGGTGCCGTGGGCCGTGGCGGCGGCCCGGCCAACAAGGCCGTGCTGGCGCAGCCCAAGGGTTCGGTCAACTGCTTCTTTAAGCTCACCGAGCAGGGCGAGGTCATCTTTGCCCGTTACGGCAACCGCACGCTGGCTCAGCGCCATGTTGAGTCCGTTGCCGCCGCAACGCTTTTGCAGTCGGCTCCGAGCGTCGAGAAGACCAACACCGAGACCACGCAGAAGTTCTGGGATATGGCCGAGAAGCTCAACGCAGTAAGCCATGAGCGCTATCTGGACCTGCTGAACACTGAGGACTTTACACCGTGGTTCTCGACCGTGACGCCGCTGACCGAGGTCGGTCTGCTGCCGATTGGCTCGCGCCCGGCCAAGCGCGGTCTGGGTGCCAAGTCGCTCGACGACCTGCGTACCATTCCGTGGATCTTCAGCTGGAGCCAGGCGCGCATTAACCTGGCCGCTTGGTACGGCCTGGGCACCGCCTGCGAGCAGTTTGGCGACCTTGACCAGCTCAAGGCTGCCTACCAAGAGTGGCCGTTCTTCCGCACCTTTATCGACAACATCGAGATGTCGATCGCCAAGACCGACCAGCGCATCGCCAAGATGTACCTGCACCTGGGCGATCGCCAGGATTTGTCCGAGAAGGTCTTCACCGAGATGCTGCTCACGCGTAAGTGGGTCCTTGCCATCGTCGGTGACGAATGGCCGCTGCAGCGCCGCCGTGTGCTCGGCTGCGCCGTCCGTGTGCGTAATCCCTACGTCGACGCCCTGTCCATCGCTCAGGTCCGCGCCCTTCGCGAGGTGCGTATGAACCAGGACGAGATGGCAGAGGAGAAGAAGGCCGAGTACATGAGCCTGATTCTTTCGACTGTGACCGGCGTCTCGGCAGGATTGCAGAACACGGGGTAATCGATAGCCCTGTAGTCGTCCGGGCCCGCCATCAGCTTACTTTTAGGCACGTCCTCGGACATGCAAGAAGCCCTCGCTGCGCACTTCGTGCGGCGAGGGCTTCTTGCGTCCTGCGGAGTGTGCCTAAAAGTAAGCTGATGGCGGGCCCTACGATGTCCGGTCTTCGGTGGATTACTGGCTGGGGAAAGATAGCGCGCTTCGCGCACTTTGATGGGGCTTCGTGCTGCGGAATGCATTCAGAGGGAAACCCGTCGGGTCCCTTCGTCCTCGGTCTTCGGGGATTGGGGCTGAAGAGAATTAGGCGCGCTTCTCGCCTTACGACTGTGGCGGCCGCGGTCCTGTTTGGGATCGCGGTCGTTTTGTTGTGGGTCAAATATGAACGTTGTGTTAATGAGTCGGTGGACGGTGGTGTTTTTCGGTGAGCGGCGTATCCTTCCAACGGTTTGACTAGTGTGTCAGTTGAAAGGAAGAGGGCGCTCGTCAATGTTTGAATGTGAACTACCGTTTGACCACAAGACGTTACATCTGGAGCTCGAGGACAAGAACTTCGCGGGTGTGATGGAAGGTCATCAAAACGAGTTTAAGACTACGAAATCGCAGGAAGAGCTGGTAGAGGAGTCGCTTGCCAACCCTTATGGCTCGCCTTCGCTCGAGGAGCTTTGTGCTGGCAAAAAGGATATCGTCATTATTAGCTCCGATCATACGCGCCCCGTTCCCTCGCGTGTGACGATGCCTATTCTGCTGCATCACATTCATGCCGCTGCGCCCGAGGCTCGTGTGCGTATTCTGGTTGCTACGGGTATGCACCGTCCGTCGACGCACGAGGAACTCGTCAACAAGTATGGCGAGGAGATCGTTGCCAACGAGGAAATCGTCATGCACGTCGCGACTGACGACAGTATGATGAAAAAGATCGGCACCCTGCCTTCTGGTGGCGAGTGCATCATCAACAAGATCGCTGCCGATTGCGATCTGCTGCTTGCCGAGGGCTTCATTGAGCCGCACTTCTTTGCCGGTTTCTCTGGTAGCCGCAAGTCCGTCCTGCCCGGCATCGCCAGCTACAAGACCATCATGTACAACCACAACGGTCAGTTTGTGAACGATTCCCACTCGCGTGCCGGCAACCTGTGCCACAACCACGTGAGTGAGGACATGTTTGCCGCCGCCGAGATGGCTCACCTTGCCTTTGTGCTTAACGTTGTGCTCAACGGCAAGCACGAGGTCATCGGCTCCTTTGCCGGCGACATCCACAAGGCGCACGAGGCCGGCTGCGAGTTCGTGAAGAGCCTTGCCGGCGTTGAGCCCGTCGAGTGCGAGATCGCCATTACCACCAACGGCGGCTACCCGCTCGATCAGAACATCTACCAGGCCGTGAAGGGCATGTGCGCTGCCGAGGCCACGCTTCCCGAGGGCGGCGTGATCATCGACGTCGCCGGTTGTGCCGACGGTCACGGTGGCGAGGGCTTCTATCACAACATCGCCGACAACGATCCGGCGGAGTTTGAGCGCGCCTGCATCGATCGTCCCAAGGACGAGACCCTGCCCGATCAGTGGACGAGCCAGATCTTTGCCCGCATCCTGGCGCATCACCCCGTGATCATGGTCACCGACCTGTGCGATCACCAGATGCTCAAGGATATGCACATGACGCCGGTCAACACTATCGAGGAGGCGCTCAAGCTCGCCTTTGAGATGAAGGGTGCCGATGCCAAGGTTGCCGTTATTCCCGATGGCCTGGGCGTTGTCGTCGCGCAGCACTAGCACGCGGCCTAAACGAATCGTTTTTAACTGACAAGAAAGATAAGGTTTTATGCTTACCAAACTCCTCTGCGAATTCGGCGCAACTGCCCTCATGATCATCTTTGGCGTGGGCGTGCACTGCGATACCGTGCTCAAGGGCACTAAGTATCAGGGCTCCGGCCATATGTTTGCCATCACCACCTGGTCTTTTGGCATCTCGGTCTGCCTGTTTGTCTTTGGCGGCGCCGTGTGCATGAACCCCGCCATGGTGCTTGCCCAGTGCATCGTCGGCTTGGTGCCGTGGGGCAGCTGCATCCCCTTCATGATTGCCGATATGCTCGGCGGCTTTGTGGGTGCCGTAATCGCCTGGTTTATGTATGCCGATGAGTTCAAGGCTTCCGAGGGCGTCGTCGACCCCATTGCCCAGCGCAACATTTTCTCGACCAACCCCACCACCGAGGGTACGAACTATGCCCGTAACTTCTTCTGCGAGGCTATCTGCACCTTCGTGTTCATCAGCGCCATCCTTGCTGCCGCTAGCCGCGCCGGCGAGAACGTTCTGATGCTCGCCATCTGCGTTGGCCTGATCGTTTGGGCCGTTGGCATGGGCATGGGCGGCATCACTGGCTTCGCCATGAACCAGGCCCGTGACCTTGGTCCTCGCATGGCCTATCAGGTGCTGCCGATCAAGAACAAGGCCGACAACAACTGGAAGTATGGCCTGCTTGTTCCTGGCATCGCGCCGTTTGTCGGTGCTATTGTGGCCGCGCTGTTTGTGCATGGTTTCTTGGGCATGTTCTAGTCCAAGGCTACATAGTTGTCCGCTGGCCGCATGGGGTAACTTCCCAGCGCGTCCTCGGACATGAAAGAACCCCCGCTGCGCACTTCGTGCGGCGGGGGTTCTTTCGTCCTGCGGAATGCGCTGGGAAGTTACCCCATGCGGCCAGCTGCGGGATCTTAGTCGCGTTGGAACAAGCAACCCAACATATATATCTGAATATGGATGGGAGGGGCGCTTTGTTTTTGGGTGCCCTTACAAGAAAACGTGACTTGGGGAAGGGATGGGCGCTTTGCTGGGATGGCGCTTTGGGATGGGGGGCTTACTTAGCTGAAGAGGGGCTGTATGGCTGATAGGTAGTCTTTGGCTACTTCGGCCCTATCTGCTTGGAAGTTGTGCCAGGCCCACCATTGGACCATTCCTACGAAGCTTGAGGCTATGTGGTGTAGTAGGAAGCTTCGGTCCATGGTGGCGGCGGGGCCGTTTGGGTCGGTGGGGACGGTTTCGGCTGCTCGTGACATGATGGTCTTGCGTAAGCAGTCGGCGAAGACGCGTGAGCCGGCGCCGGCTACGAGGGCTCGTACGCCCTGGCGGCGTTCCCAGAGGTTGTTGAGGATATGCTCGACTTGTACGAGCGGATCATCGAGCGGTGTGCCATCGTCGTCGAGGGCGTGGGTGCAGATGTCGCTCACGAGTTCGGACAGTAGGTCATCTTTGCTCTTGAAGAGGCCGTAGAACGTGGCCCGACCCACATGGGCGCGAGCGATGATGTCGCCGACGGTGATCTTGCCGTAGTCCTCCTCGCGAAGGAGCTCGGAGAATGCTGCAACGATGGCGGCGCGGCTTTTTTCCTTGCGGGCATCCATGGCTATGCGTCCGCGTGAACGAGCAGGCAGCGGAGCGTGCCGGAGCAGCCCTCGTAAGGGCGCTTGCCGGCGCCGTAGCCGACGGCCTCGATGTGGTAACGGACCGGCAGGTGCTCGGACGTGCGCAGTGCGGCGACGACGGCAGCGCCCGTGGGCGTCACGAGCTCACCAGCGACCGGTGCAGGCGTGAGGGCGATATTGCCCGCCTGACACAGGTTGACGACAGCGGGGACGGGAATGGGCATAAGGCCGTGGGCGCAACGGATGGTTCCGTGGCCCTCGGAGAGCGACTCGACCACGATATCCTCAATACCCAGATCGTCGAGGCAGATGGCAACGGAGCAGACGTCGACGACGGAGTCGACGGCGCCCACCTCATGAAACAGGACGGTGTCGGGCGTTTTGCCGTGAGCCTTTGCCTCGGCATCAGCGAGTACGGAAAAAATGGCGAGGGCGCGACGCTTGGCGCCATCGCTTAGCTGCGAGCCATCGATGATGGCGGTGACGTCCGCCAAAGAACGGTGGTGATGGCCGTGGGCGTGATGGTGACCCTCGTGGCCATGACCGTGGGCCTCATGGTCATGCTCGTGGCAGTGCTCGTGCTCGTGCTCGCCATGATCATGATGGTGGTGCTCATGCTCGTGTGTGTGCTCGGCAGCCGCTTTGTTGCCGTAGAGCCAGGCCATATCGTGATCGTGGTTCTCGAGTTCCTCTGCAAGCTGGACGTCAAAGTCGCAGGCGTCGATGCCATGCTTGCTTACGCGTGTGACGGCGATCGTAAAGCCGTCGACCGGCAGCGTGGCGAGCTGCTCGCGCAGGTGCTCCTCGCTGGCGCCTAGGTCGAGCAGGGCCGCGACGGTCATATCGCCGCTGATGCCCGAGGTGCCGTCGATGATAAGCGTGTGCTGATGATTGGACATGGAATGCTCCTTAACGGGCGCAGGGCGTGCCGGCGCCCAGATGATTGATAAGACTTGCCTGGTAGGCGGCACCAAAGCCGTTGTCGATGTTGACGACCGAAACGCCGCTGGCGCAGGAGTTGAGCATGGCGAGCAGCGCGGCTACGCCACCAAAGCTCGCGCCGTAACCCACGCTGGTGGGAACGGCTATGACCGGACAGCTTACCAGGCCGCCGACAACGCTCGCCAGTGCGCCCTCCATGCCGGCGATGGCGATGACCACCTGCGCCTGAGCAAGCTCCTCGGCATGCGCGAGTAGGCGGTGCAGGCCGGCGACACCTACGTCGTAGAGGCGGTCGACCTCGTTGCCATAGAACTCGGCCGTCAACGCGGCTTCTTCGGCGACGGGCAGGTCGCTCGTGCCGGCGCAGGCGACGACGATGCGTCCGTTGCCGGTGGGGGAGGGCTTGCCGCCCACGAGGGCGAGCTGGGCGTCCGGGACATATCCCAGGTCGATGCCGTTGCCGAGAAGCTCAGCGGTGCGCGCGGCTTTTTCGGCATCCAAGCGCGTGACCAGGATGCGCTCCTGGCCGGCATCGCGCAGTGCTTCGATAATGGCGGCAATCTGATCGGCGGTTTTACCGGCCCCGTAGACAACCTCGCCGGCTCCCTGGCGCACCCCGCGCGAAAGATCGAGCTGCGCAAAGCCCAAATCGGCGGTCGGAGCCGTCTGGATGCGCGTGAGGGCGTCGGCAGGGGTGACTGCTCCGCCGGCAACATCGCTCAGCAATTGCTCAAGATCTCGCTTATCCATATATGTTCCCTTCGACGGCGCAAAGTCTAGCACTCAAAGGGTATGTTTCCGAACACTAAGACAAAATTGTTCGGAAACTATAGGACAGACTGATTCACTTGTTAGATGGATTGACTAGTCGCGCAGGATGATGTCCATGGCGAGCATCAGGTTGCGTTCGTCGATGGCAAACGGGGCCGCCTCGCGCGTCTTGGGCTTGGCGCAAAACGCGATGCCCGTGCCCGCGGCCTGAATCATGGGGATGTCGTTGGCGCCGTCGCCGATCGCGACCGTGTGGGCCATATCGACGCCGCACTCAACTGCCCAATCTAGCAGCTGGATGAGCTTGGACTCCTTGGTCACGATGTCGGCCGCCAGCTTGCCGGTGAGCTTGCCGTCCACGACTTCCAGGCGGTTGGCCAGGCAAAAATCGATGCCCGCGGCGGCCACGATCTTGTCGGCGACCTCGTGAAAGCCGCCGCTTACCACGCCGACCTTCCAGCCCTTGCTGTGCGCTGAGCGCACAAGCTCCAACGCGCCGGGGGTAAATGTCACGCGCTCAAAGGTGCGCTCGAACACGCTCTCGTCCAGGCCGGCGAGCAGCCCCACGCGCTCCTCGAGCGCCTGCTTAAAGTCAAGCTCGCCGCGCATGGCGCGTTCGGTGATCTGTGCCACCTGCTCGCCCACGCCGGCCTCTTCGCCCAACAGGTCGATGACCTCCTGGTTGATGAGCGTGGAGTCGATATCCATAACGATGAGGCGTGCAGTCATGGCGGGCCTTTCCGAGTGCTGTTTTATTGGGGCATATTGTCGCACGTGACGAGTGCGGGCGGGTGCCGCGGCGTGTCAATTGTTTCGTCTCCGTCAAGTCTTTGGGCAAGAGCTACTTTTTCGCGGCACATCGACACAGGTGCGATAAGATAGAACGCCATGTCTGGCTGCGCGGTTTACGCAGGCCAGGCAAATCTGTACGACGCCGCCCGGAACGACACGGGGCGGCACAGATCCATAAAGGAGGATCACTGGTATGAGCCAGACCCGTCCCATCGACGAGCATTCCATGCACACCCGTACCTGCGGCGAGCTTCGCCGCGAGAACGTGGGCGAAGAGGTCACCCTCACCGGTTGGGTGAGCCGTCGCCGCGACCACGGCGGCCTTATCTTCTGCGACCTTCGCGACCGCGAGGGCATCACGCAGCTCACCTTCGACCCCGAGCACTCCGACGGCGACGCCTTTAAGATCGCCGAGACCATGCGTCCCGAGTGGCCCATCAAGATTCACGGCGTCGTGCGCGCCCGTGGCGAGGAGACCACCAACACCAAGCTCGCGACCGGCGAGATCGAGGTCCTGACCGACCACGCCGAGGTGCTCAACACATCCGTCACCCCGCCGTTCCAGATTGAGGACGGCATCGAGACCAGCGAGGACACCCGTCTGCGCTATCGCTATCTGGACCTCCGTCGTCCCGAGATGATGGCCAACCTCAAGCTGCGCTCCGACTTTACCTTTGCCATTCGCGAGGCGCTGCACAACCGTGAGTTCATGGAGGTCGAGACGCCCTCCCTGTTCAAGTCCACGCCCGAGGGCGCCCGCGACTTCATCGTTCCCAGCCGCATCCAGCCGGGCAACTTCTACGCCCTGCCGCAGTCCCCTCAGCTCCTGAAGCAGCTGCTTATGGTCGGTGGCGTCGAGCGCTACTACCAGGTTGCCAAGTGCTTCCGCGACGAGGACTTGCGTGCCGACCGTCAGCCCGAGTTCACCCAGGTCGATATCGAGATGTCCTTCGTGGACCAGAACGACGTTATGAGCGCGCTCGAGGAGGTCCTGGCCGACGCCTTCGGCCGCATGGGTGTCGAGATGCCCACGCCGCTGCGCCGCATGGACTATTGGGAAGCCATGGACACCTATGGCTCTGACAAGCCCGATACCCGCTATGGCATGCACCTGGTCGACCTGACCGACATCTTTGCCAACTCCAAGTTCAAGGTCTTTGCGACTGCCGCAAACGAGGAGGGCTCCGTCGTCAAGGCCATCAACGCCAAGGGCGCCGGTGCCTGGGCTCGCGCCAAGATCGATAAGCTCGCCGGTGTGGCCTCCACGTTTGGCGCCAAGGGCCTGGCCTGGATCGCATTCCGCGAGGACGGCTCCATCAACAGCCCCATCGTCAAGTTCTTCTCGGACGAGGAGATGGCGGCTCTGCGCGAGCGCATGGGCGTCGAGCCCGGCGACCTTGTGATGTTCGCCGCCGGTCCGCGCCTGCTCTCCGACGAGATCCTGGGCGGCATGCGTTCCCACATGGCCAATGCGCTCGAGATCAAGCGCGAGGGCCACGACTTCCTGTGGGTCGTCAACTTCCCGCTGTTCCACTGGGACGAGGATCGCAAGGCTTACGCTGCCGAGCACCAGCCCTTCACCCTGCCGACCGAGACCGACATCGCCAAGATCGAGGCCGACCCGCTGGCAGCCGGTTCGTGCACCTACGACTTTGTCATGGACGGCTTTGAGGCCGGCGGCGGCGGTATGCGTATCCACAACGCCGAGATGCAGATGTCCATGCTCAAGCTCCTGGGCTTTACCGAGGAGCGCGCCGAGTCGCAGTTTGGCTTCCTCATGGAGGCGCTCAAGTTTGGTGCACCCCCGATGGGCGGTTTCGCTCTGGGTCTGGATCGCGTGTGCATGCTGCTCACCGGTTCCGACTCCATCCGCGACGTCATGGCGTTCCCCAAGACGGCCAGCGGCTCCGACCTTATGTCGGGCGCTCCGAGTGCCGTTTCCGGCGCCCAGCTCAAGGATGTCAGCCTGCGCCTGATGTAAGCGAGCGGCTACATATTGCCCGCAACGAGGGAAGGACGCGTGCCTTCCCTCGTTTTTTGTGGGACGGGGGTGCGCCGGTAACGTACAATAACTACCACGTGGCTGGGTTTGCTGGCCGAATGTGCGATGTCGTGGGAGGGGACATGGTCGAGTTTACAAAGACGATTAAAGATCCGTTGGGACTGCATGCCCGCCCGGTTGCGCTGCTCTACGACATCATTGCCAAGCACCGTAGCGACGTGTCGGTCAGTATCGGCGAGCGCCATACCGACGGTCGCGATGTGATGGGGCTCATGGCGCTCTACGGCGAATGCGGCGAGGACATCGTGTTCCGCGTTTCGGGCGTGGACGAGGCCTCGTGCGTCACGTCGATCAGAAACCTCTCGCTCTAAAGCGCAACAATGTGACGAAGGGACAGTCCCTTTGTCACATCTTTCTTTGTTGCATATAGGAAACTTTTCCGAAAACTGAATAGGAACCCTTTCCAAAAAGTTAGCCACGTGCTAGTTTACTGTAGCGAACATAGACGTGGTTAACTTTTGCTGCGTCGATGTTGAGGACGAACTGACGTTAGGAGCTCACTCATGTCTTGCGGACCGCAGATGCCGGCTATGCCGCTTTCGATGGTAAAAGCGGGCGAAACCGTGCGCGTGTCTCGCGTAAAGGGCAATGAGGACATGAAGCACCACCTCAAGGACCTCGGCTTTGTCGAGGGCAACGAGATTCACGTGGTGAGCTCGAGTGGCGCCAATATCATCGTCACCGTGCTCGGCGCGCGCTTTGGCATCGATACCAAGGTCGCCATGCACATCATGACTGTCGGTTAGTTCGCAGCATTCCATAAAAGCTGAAAGGGGGAAAAGAATATGAAGACGTTGGGTGACGTTAAGGTGGGCGAGAGCTCTACCATCGTCAAACTTCACGGCGAGGGCGCACTTCGCCGTCACCTTATGGACCTGGGGCTCATCAAGGGCACTTCGTTCAAGGTCGTAAAGGTTGCACCGCTCGGAGATCCGGTCGAGATCAACGTGCGCGGCTACGAGCTCTCCATCCGCAAGGAGGAGGCGGCCGTCGTCGAGGTCCAGTAAGGGCTCGCGGCGCGTATTTCTGCAGATAAAGTTAGGTTTTTCTAACTTAATGCAGCATTTTTGAAGCACATTATCCAGCCTGCGCGGAGAAAGCAGCGCAGGCACACAAGGAAGAAGGATTGAATGGCGGATTCTCAGATCCATGTCGCGCTGGCGGGTAACCCCAACTGCGGCAAGACCACGCTTTTCAACCTGATCACCGGCGCCAACGGCTACGTTGGCAACTGGCCCGGCGTCACGGTTGAGAAAAAGGAGGCCAAGCTCCTAAGCGACAAGAACGTTACCATCACGGACCTCCCTGGCATCTACTCGCTTTCCCCCTACAGCCCCGAGGAGCAATGCTCGCGCGATTACCTCATGAGCGGCGAGCCCGATGTTGTCGTCCAGGTGGTCGACGCCACCAACCTCGAGCGTAACCTGTACCTGGCGCTTCAGGTTATCGAGACCGGCCTGCCCGTGGTCGTTGCCCTCAACATGGCCGACTTGGTCGAGAAGAACGGCGATAAGATCGACACGGACAAGCTCTCCAAGAAGCTCGGTTGTCCGGTCATGATGATCTCGGCTCTTAAGAACAAGGGCATCAAGGAGCTCTTCGAGCAGGTCAAGAAGTCCGCTGCTTCTAAGGGCCAGGTGCCGGAGCACAAGTTCGATTCTTCCATCGAGGACGTTCTGGACCACATCGAGAATAACCTGCCTGCGAGCGTTCCCGCCAACAAGCGTCGCTACTACGCGGTCAAACTGTTTGAGCGCGACGCGGACGCCTGCAAGCTCATCAACCTCACCAAGGAGAAGGCCGCTCGCGTGGAGCAGCTGGTCGCCCAGTGCGAGCAGGATTGCGACGACGACGCTGAGTCCATCATCACCGGCGAGCGTTACGGCGTGATTGCCCACATCATTGACGAGTGCCTCACTAAGGCTCCGGCTAAGATGAGCACCTCCGAAAAGATCGACCGCGTGGTTACCAACCGTATCCTTGGTTTGCCGATCTTTGTGGTCATCATGTTCTGCGTGTACTACATCGCCGTTTCCACCCTGGGCGGCACGGTGACCGACTTCACCAACGACCAGCTCTTTGGTACCGACGGTTGGTATGTGCTCGGCCAGGGCCGCGACGCCTATGACGCAGCTGTTGAGGCTGCGGGCGACAACGCCGACTCGGTCGACCCGGCACAGTACGGCCCCTATGTCCCGGGTATCACCACCGTGGTGCACGACGCCCTTGTGGCGGGTGGTACCGAGGACGGCGGCCTGGTCGATTCGCTGGTCTGTGACGGTATCGTCGGCGGCCTGGGCGCCATCTTCGGCTTTGTGCCGCAGATGTTCCTGCTGTTCGTCATGCTGTCCTTCCTGGAGGACTGCGGCTATATGGCCCGCGTCGCCTTCATCATGGACCGCGTGTTCCGCCGCTTTGGCCTGTCCGGTAAGTCCTTTATCCCCATGCTCGTGTCCTCGGGCTGCGGCGTCCCCGGCGTCATGGCCACCAAGACCATCGAGAACGAGAAGGACCGCCGCATGACGGTCATGACCACCACGTTCATTCCCTGTGGCGCCAAGCTGCCGATCATTGCCCTGCTTATGGGTTCCATCATCGGCGATTCTTCCACCACCGCCGCATGGATCAGCCCGCTGTTCTACTTCTTGGGCGTCTTTGCCGTCATCGCCTCGGGCCTCATGCTCAAGAAGACCAAGCTCTTCGCCGGTCGCCCGACGCCGTTCGTTATGGAGCTTCCTGCCTACCACTTCCCGGCGATCCGCTCTTGGGCGCTGCACGTGTGGGAGCGCTGCTGGGCCTTTATCAAGAAGGCCGGCACGGTCATCTTCGCGTCCACCGTTGTGGTGTGGTTCCTGTCCAACTTTGGTAGCTACAACGGCACGTTTGGCTTCCTGCCTGCGATGGACGGCATCCCCGAGGAGTTTATGGACTACTCCGTGCTCGCCATGCTGGGCAACCTGGTCGCTTGGATCTTCGCCCCGCTCGGCTTTAGCACCTGGCAGGCCACCGCGCTGACTGTCTCTGGACTTGTCGCCAAGGAGAACGTCGTCGCCACCGCCGGCTCGCTGCTGTCCGTTGCCGACGCCGCCGAGACCGACCCGAGCCTGTGGACCGCGTTCGCCGGCATGTTCCCGACTATGGGCGCTTGCGTTGCCTTTGGCGCCTTTAACCTGCTGTGCGCCCCGTGCTTTGCCGCCATGGGCACTATCCGCAACCAGATGGACTCCGGCAAGTGGACCGCGATTGCCATCGGCTACGAGTGCGCCTTTGCCTGGGTGATCGGCCTGTTCATCAACCAGTTCTACAACCTGCTTGTCCTTGGCCAGTTTGGTATTTGGACGGTTGTAGCCATCGTTCTGCTGGTTGCGATGCTCTTCCAGATCTTCCGTCCCATGCCCAAGCACGCTTGGACCGACGAGGACGAGACCAACACCGCTTCCGCTGCAGTTTCCGCTTAAGTCCGAATAAGGATCAGCCCCTTTCCACGAGCCCGGGTGTCCCAGCGACACTCGGGCTTTTTGGTGCAATGGGGGACAGATTGCTTTGCTCCAGAAGTAAGATGTGGCGTTTCCGCAGATAAAACCGACCAAAACAAACCTGTCCCTTTTTGGCAGGTGGAAGATGGGGTAAAGTAAGTGGTGGTTAACTAGAGGAGGCTTACTATGGCACCTATCGATATTGTTGTGTTGGCTGTTATCGGCATTGCGTTTGTCGCCGTGTGCGTGCGTATCTACCGAAAGGGCACCTGCGCCGACTGCGCCCAGGGTGGCGTTTGTACGGGGCATTGCTCCAACAAAAAGACCTGCGCCGCACTTAAGGGCGTAGACAAAATCGCCGAAGACTTGGGCCGCGGTATCAAATAAAGGTCCAGGCACCCAAGCGCCTCGCGAGCATCCGTTCGCGGGGCGCTTTGCACATTTGGGGGAGAGTGTGGCGAGTTGAAGAGTATTTTTGGGTATCGCTAACTATGTGGTCAACGGCCCGCTCACCGTGGTCCATGCCGTAGCGAGCGCCAATCTCGCCGTCGAAGGCATGACCAACTACCTGGGCCTCTAACTCCATCCCGCCCATCAGTTGCGGTGAAATACAGACTGTTTTGGCCGTCAAAGGCCTTATCTACTCCGTATTCCACCGCAACTTTTTTGTGGGGTGGGCTAGAGACGCTGCATGCGGTACCCGACACCCATGTGCGTCTGAATCATCTTGGGGTGAGAGGGGTCTGCCTCGATCTTCTTGCGCAGGGTGCGCATGAACACGCGCAGGCTCGCCAGATCGCTGTCCCAGCTCGTGCCCCATATCTCGCGGGTGATGAAGGTGTGGGTGAGCACCTTGTCGACGTTTTTCGCCAGAAGGACGAGCAATTTGTACTCGGTTGGGGTGAGCGAGAGCTCGCGTCCGTCTTTCGTCGCGTATCCCGCGGCGTAGTCGATATGCAGCGGACCGTTGTCGAACGTGCTCGCTTCTGTCGATTCGCTTGACGCCATCGAGGAGCGCCTCAAATTCGCACGGACGCGCGCGAGCAACTCATCCACAGAAAAGGGCTTGGTGAGGTAGTCGTCTGCCCCTGCGTCAAGTGCTGCAATCTTGTCGGAATCTTCGGTGCGCGCCGAAATGACGATAATGGGGACTGCCGACCAGCTTCGGATCTTCGTGATGACCTCGATACCGTCAATGTCGGGAAGGCCGAGGTCGAGCATGATGAGGCTGGGGCCGTGCGACACCGCATCCATGATGGCGGCCTGGCCGTTGCAAACCTTGCTCACGACATAGCCGTGGAGGTCAAGCGCGGTCGAAACGAGGTTTTGAACGGTCAGGTCATCTTCGACCAGGAGGATGCGTGGCTTAGCGGCATTATTCATGAATCTCGATCTCCTCGGCGGGCAGGGTAAAACGGAAGACGGCCCCATGGGGGTGGTTGTCGCGAGCTTCGATGACGCCGCCATGCGCCTCCACGATGGAGCGGCAGAGCGACAGCCCAAGGCCGATGCTTCGACGCGAATCCACGGGCCGCGTATTGCGTGAGGTGAAGAAGCGCTCAAAGATATGAGGCTTGTCGCAGTCTGCCACACCCGGCCCATCGTCTGCGACGTCCACCACGACGAACGCACCCTCGCGACGTGCGCTGATGGTGACAGTCGAGTCCTCGGGCGTGTATTTGAAGGCGTTCATGATGAGATTCGTAAGCACCTGCATGATGAGATGGACGTCGATGCGTACCAGCAGGATGTCGTCAGTGTGCTCGATGGTGACGGTACGTCCATGCGATGCTTGGGCGACATGGCTGAGGGCGGCCTCGATGACCTCGTCGATGAGCTCGGATGTGAAGTTGAGGCAAATGGTGCCATCCTCGACGCGTGTGATGGCGAGGAGGTTCTCCACGGTATCGATAAGCCAGAGGGAGTCGTCGTAGATGGCATCGGCAAGATCGCAGCGTTGTTCGAGGCTGAGCTTCTCGTCGCTCTTCCGAAGGATTGCCGCAGATCCGGATATAGCCGTGAGTGGTGTCCTCAAATCGTGGCCGATGGAGCGCAAAAGGTTGGCGCGCAGCTGCTCGTTTTTCGCCAAGACCGCAGCCTCTTCGCGCTCTTGCGCCGCCCGGTCGCTTTCGAGCGCCAAGGCGCATTCGCCTACGATAGATAGGACGATCGAATGCTCGAAGGCTTCGATCTCGCGCCCCTCCAGGTCGATGCCGATGACGCCGAATACCTTGTCGCCGGTGCGAACCGCGAGGTAGAGGCAGCGCGCCTCGGGCAGGGTCCGCGTGCTTGCGCCCGCGCGTTTGTTGTTGGTGTAGGTCCAGGTTGCAACAGCGCGCTCGTAGTCGGTGAGCAGCGACGCGGATCGGTTTTCGGTGCCAGCGGACTCATAGAGCGTCTTGCCGAGCGTGCCGTGTTCGGCGGTGTAGAAGACCACGTCGAGTTTTAGCAGTTTGATGAGTTGGTTCATGGCGACGCGGGCACACTCCTCCGCGCTATGGGCTTGCTGCAAGAGCTGGTTCGTTTCGAGGAGTACGCGCGTTTTGAATGCGTTCTCGGCGGAGGTACGGGCGTTGTCGGCGATGCGCGCAGTTAACTCGCCGGCGACCATAGCGGTAGCGAACATGATGCCGAACGTGACCAGATAGCTTCGGTCGTAGCTGGCGAGCGAAAACAGAGGCGTTACGAAGCAGAAGTTGTAAAGCACTACAGAGAGCACGCTCGATACGATCGTGCAGATACGCCCCGTCGTGGTGACGGCGGTCAGCAGGGCCGTGAGGATATAGAGGGATATGATGCTGGAATCGGCAAATCCCAGATGGCGGAAAGCCGTGCCGATCGCTGTGGCGACAAGAGAGAGGGCCAGCGTGCGAAGCACGTTTCGGCTGCTGGGCGGCTGCAGGGCGAGCGCATGGCGGCGTCCTTTGGGTCGGGAGGGCGGAGTCGACTGGTCTGGAATGATGTAAATGTCGAGGTTCGGGGCGAATGTTATGAGCTGTTCTACGAGAGATTTGCGGCCAAAGAGGGCCTGACGGACGCTGCTGTGCTCGCCCGTGCGCCCCATGACGATCTTCGAAATACCCGACAGGCGTGCGAACTCGGAGATCTGAAACGCGACGTCGTCGCCATAGACGGTTTCCATATGTGCTCCGAGCTGCTCGGCTAGGGCGATATTGTCTGCAAGCTTGGCGCGCTCATCATCGCTCATGGCTTGCGTGCGCGGGCTCTCTACGAACAGGGCGACGAGCTCGCTGCGAAACGCTTTCGCCATGCGTGCGGCGGCACGGACGATGCGGGGATTGGTCGGCGCCGGGGAGACACAGACTAAGATACGCTCCCTGGTGTAGTAGTCACGGTTTCCCAGCACGCGTGCGGCGTCTGTGAGGTGGCCGGTGCGATCGGCGCAGCGGCGCAGCGCGATTTCTCGGAGTGCGGTGAGGTTCTCGACGGTAAAAAAATGCTGTTGCGCTCGCTCGGCTTGTGCGGGACGGTAGACGAGGCCGGCGCGAAGGCGCTCAAGTAGGTCTTCGGGCTCTATGTCAACGAGCTCGACCTGGTCGGCATCATCGAAGATGCGGTCGGGGATTCGTTCGCTCACGACAACGCCGGTGATGGATGCAACCATGTCGTTTAGGCTCTCGATATGCTGAACGTTCACAGTCGTATAGACGTCGATGCCTGCATGTAGAAGTTCCTCGACGTCTTGATAACGTTTGTCGTGGCGAGACCCCGGCGCATTCGTATGGGCGAGCTCGTCGACAAGGATGAGCTGAGGGGCGCGTTCGATAGCCGCATCTAGATCGAACTCGCTGAGCGCAATGCCGTTGTGCTCAGCGAGTTTACAGGGCACGTTCTCAAGCCCTTGTGCAAGATGGGCAGTTGCCGGACGTTCGTGCGGCTCGATGTATCCCGCGACGACGTCGACACCTCGCCGCTTGGCGGCGTGGGCGGCTTGAAGCATCGCATAGGTTTTGCCTGCACCAGCAGCGTAGCCAAAGAAAATCTTGAGGTGTCCCCGGCTGGTTCGAGCGTCATCGGCGGCCTCGTCTTTCTCAATTGCCTTGAGGATGAGGTCTGGATTGACGCGAGTGTCCGATGCGTCGCGCTGCATAGCGTAGCCTTTCTGAAACGTTGCCCATGCGTGCATACGCGGTGAGGACGCCACTGTATGCTCGCGAGGTCGAGTATAGGCGCACTGCAGCCGCAATAGTGCTTTCTACCTGCATCTTTACGGCATCTTAAGGTCGTGAGCCCCGGCCCTCACGCCTCTTTAATCTCTAGAAGCGTTTACTGTCCCCAGGCGCTTGCGAGAGCAGGCGTCCGAGACATCGGACCGCGCGTGAAAGGGGCGGTAAATGAACATCCTCATTCCCATCATCGGAGTCGTCTGCATTGGACTCCTTATCTATTACATCTACATTCTGATGAGGAGTGATTCGTAAACTATGGACGCTGCGATTCAGTACATCTTGTACTTTGCCGTGCTCGTCGTCCTGGCCGTTCCGCTCGGTCGGTTCATGGCCCATATCATGGATGGTGAGCATACGTTCCTGTCGCCTGTGATTGCTCCTGTGGAGCGTGGCGTCTATCGTCTGCTTCGCATCGACGCGGCAGAGCAGATGGGGTGTAGGCGCTACCTGGCGAGCGTGCTGGTCTTTTCGGGGATCGGCCTCGTGGTCCTTGTGGCACTTCAAGCGCTTCAGTCCTTCTTGCCAGGCAATCCCCAGCACCTGCCGGGTGTGCCATGGGACCTGTCGTTCAATACGGCTGCTTCCTTCATAACCAACACCAACTGGCAGTCCTACTCCGGCGAGACCACCCTGTCCTACCTTGTGCAGTTCATGGGTCTCACCGTGCAGAACTTCGTTTCCGCTGGCACCGGTATCGCGGTCATGTTCGCGCTGATTCGTGGCTTCCGTCAGGTCAAGGAGCAGAGCTTGGGTTCCTTCTGGGTCGACCTCACCCGCACCGTCCTGTATGTGCTCATCCCGCTGAACCTCGTGTTCGGCATCTGCCTGGCTGCCGGTGGCGTCATCTCCAACTTCCAGCCGGCTCAGAAGGCTGAGCTCGTAGAGCCCGTCGCCGTCCAGCCTAATGCAGACGGCGGCTGGAGCGTCCTCGACGGCGCCCAGATCGAGGGCGACACGGTCAAGGTCGACGGCAAGGTTGTCGAGGGCGCGCGCGTGGTCACCGAGCAGTTCCTGCCCCAGGGGCCTGCGGCTCCTCAGGTCGCCATCAAGCAGTCCGGAACCAACGGCGGCGGCTTCTTCGGCGTGAACTCCGCCCATCCGTATGAGAACCCCAGTGCCTTCACCAACATCATCGAGATGACCAGCCTGCTGCTGATCCCGGCTGCCTGCTGCTTCACCTTCGGTATCGGCGTCAAGAACACCAAGCAGGGCAAGGCCATCTTTGCCGCCATGTTCATCCTGCTGGTGATCTTCACCGGCATCATCGCCGTCAACGAGCATGCGGGCACCCCGCAGCTGGCCGATGGCGGAGCGGTCAATATCGAGATGACCGACGGCCAAGCCGGCGGCAACATGGAGGGCAAGGAGAGCCGCTTCGGTATCGTCACCTCCTCCACGTGGTCGGCTTACACCACCGCCGCTTCCAACGGCTCGGTTAACTCCATGCACGACTCCTACACCCCGCTGGGCGGTTTTGTCCAGATGCTCCAGATGGCTCTGGGCGAGGTTGTCTTCGGCGGCGTGGGCTGCGGCCTGTACGGCATGATCGGCTTCGCCATCCTCACAGTGTTCATCGCCGGCCTTATGGTCGGCCGCACGCCCGAGTTCCTGGGCAAGAAGATCGAGCCGGGCGAGATGCGCTGGGCAGTTGTCCTGTGCCTGGCAACTCCGTTTGCCATTCTGGTGTGCTCGGCCATCGCCTGCATGGTGCCCGGTCTTGCCGACCAGCTCAACAATGGTGGCGCGCACGGCTTCTCCGAGGTGCTGTATGCCTTCACCTCATGCGGCGGCAACAACGGCTCGGCGTTTGCAGGTATGAACTGCAACATTCCCTGGATCAACGTCATGCTCGGCCTCGAGATGCTGTTCGCCCGCTTCATGCCCATCATCGGTACGCTGGCTATCGCCGGCTCGCTGGCCAAGAAGGGTAAGGTCGCCGAGAGCGCCGGTACCCTGTCTACCACCAACGGCATGTTCGTATTCCTGCTCGTGTTCATCGTTCTGCTGATCGGTGCCCTGAGCTTCTTCCCGGCCCTGGCGCTTGGCCCCGTTGCCGAGTTCTTCCAGATGATTGCGTAAAGGAGGGCGCAGATTTATGACTATGCAAAAAGACATGATGGGCCGCGCGGTCCGCGACTCGTTTGCCAAGCTGGACCCTCGCGTCCAGATTCAAAACCCGGTCATGTTCCTGGTGTGGCTTTCAGCCGTCATGACCTCCGTCCTGGTCGTCGCTTCCATCTTCGGTGTGCGGGACGCGGGTGTGCCCACCTACTATGTGGTCGCCATCGCGGTCATCCTGTGGCTCACCGACCTGTTCTCGAACTTCGCCGAGGCGTTTGCCGAGGGCCGCGGTAAGGCTCAGGCTGATTCTCTGCGTGCGGCCAAGAAGGATGTCGAGGCCCATCGCATCGAGTCCGTTGAGGACAAGGAGCACTTCACCGTCGTTCCCGGCACCGAGCTCACGCGCGGCGACCTGGTGATCGTACGCGCCGGCGAGCAGATTCCCGGCGACGGCGACGTCATCGAGGGCGCTGCCTCCGTTGACGAGTCCGCCATCACCGGCGAGTCCGCCCCCGTGGTCCGCGAGGCCGGCGGCGACCGCTCTGCCGTTACCGGCGGTACCACGGTGCTGTCCGACTGGATCATCGTCAAGATCTCCAGTGAGCCCGGCCAGAGCTTCCTGGACAAGATGATCGCGATGGTCGAGGGTGCCGCGCGCAAGAAGACCCCTAACGAGATCGCTCTGGAGATCTTCCTGGTGGCCCTTTCCATCGTCTTTATTCTGGTCACGCTGGCCCTGTATTGTTACTCCTGCTTCTCGGTCGGTCTTAACGACATGGTCAACCCCACGGCCGTGACCACGCTCGTGGCGCTGCTCGTGTGCCTGGCTCCCACTACCATCGGCGCCCTTCTGTCCGCCATCGGCATCGCCGGCATGAGCCGTCTGAACGAGGCCAACGTGCTGGCCATGTCTGGCCGCGCCATCGAGGCCGCCGGCGACGTCGACATCCTCATGCTCGACAAGACCGGCACCATCACCCTGGGTAACCGCCAAGCCGCCGAGTTCATCCCGGTCGACGGCGTCGATCCCGCGGAGCTGGCCGATGCCGCCCAGCTTTCCTCGCTGGCCGACGAGACCCCCGAGGGCCGTTCCATCGTCGTGCTCGCCAAGGAGCAGTTCGGTCTGCGCGGCCGCACGCTCGAGGATAAGGGCATGGAGTTCATCCCGTTCACCGCGGCAACGCGTATGTCCGGCGTGAACTACGAGGGCAATGAGATCCGCAAGGGCGCTGCCGATTCCGTGCGCACCTATCTGGAGGCAGCCGGCGGCGTGTTCTCCCAGGAGTGCGAAGAGGCCGTCGAACGCATCGCCAAGGCCGGCGGCACCCCGCTGGTCGTGACCAAGAACTGCCGCGTGCTGGGCGTTGTGTACCTCAAGGACATCATCAAGTCCGGCGTTAAGGAGAAGTTCGCCGACCTGCGCAAGATGGGCATCAAGACCATCATGGTGACGGGCGACAATCCGCTCACCGCCGCGGCAATCGCCGCCGAGGCCGGCGTTGACGACTTCCTGGCCGAGGCCACCCCTGAAGGCAAACTCGAGAAGATCCGCGAGTTCCAGCGTGAGGGTCACCTGGTCGCCATGACCGGCGACGGCACCAACGACGCGCCCGCTCTGGCCCAGGCCGACGTCGCCGTGGCCATGAACACGGGCACCCAGGCTGCCAAGGAGGCCGGCAACATGGTCGACCTCGACTCCAGCCCCACCAAGCTCATCGAGGTCGTGCGTATTGGCAAGCAGCTGCTCATGACCCGCGGCTCGCTCACGACCTTCTCGGTGGCCAACGACGTGGCGAAGTACTTCGCTATCATCCCGGCCCTGTTCTCGCCGATCTATTCGGGACTGGGCGCCCTCAACATCCTGAGCCTCACCAACCCGTTGACGGCCGTGCTGTCCGCCATCATCTACAACGCGCTGGTCATCGTCGCGCTAATTCCGGCGGCTCTCAAGGGCGTCAAGTACCGCGAGGTTCCATCCGGCCAGCTGTTGACCCATAACCTGCTGGTGTGGGGTCTGGGCGGCATCGTGGCGCCGTTCGTATTCATCAAGATTATCGACATGCTGCTGGCCTTGTTCGGCATTGGCATGATGTAGACGGAGGTTTGTATGTTCAAAGGTATCGCATCGCGCGCACTTGGCGTGTTCGCGCTGTTTACCATCGTCTGCGGCCTGGGATACACGCTCGTGGTGACCGGCGTCGTGCAGCTTGCGTTTCCGTACCAGGCGAACGGATCGCTTATTACGGTCGACGGCAAGGTTGTGGGTTCCGAGCTCATCGGCCAGAACTTCGATGACGAAGCCCACATGTGGGGTCGTATCCAGAACGTGTCAATTGTCGAAGGCGAAGACGGCGAGCTCATGGCGTATGGTGCCCCGTCCAACCTGTCCCCGGCGAGTGAGAAGTATCGGCAGCTTGTGGATGCGCGCGTGAAGAAGATTCGCGCCGCCAACTCCGATGCCGATATGGACGCTGTGCCCGTCGACCTGGTGACGTGTTCGGGGTCCGGCCTCGACCCGGAGATCTCTCCGGATGCCGCCGAGTACCAGGTCCCGCGCCTTGCCAAGGCCACGGGCAAGAGCGAAGACGAGGTGCGCGAGATCATCGCCCAGTGCACCAAGGGCCGTTTCCTCGGCGTGTTCGGCGAGCCCACGGTTAACGTGCTCAAGGTGAACCTTATGCTGGACGGCGCGCTGTAAGTGAGGGAGTGGCGGATGAGGGCATGACTGACTATCTGAGCCCTCAATTCCACCCCGCCCATCGGTTGCGGTGAAATACGGACTGTTTTGGCTGTCAAAAGTCTCATCTACTCCGTATTCCACCGCAACTTTTTTGTGAGGGTCGGGATTGAAGGTGGGGAGTGCGAGCGAGTGCGAATGCGGCGGATACTGATACGATAAGTACGTTAGTAACTGCCGCCGAGCGGCTCAAACGAAAGGAAGCCTGCATGGAGTCTTCTGCCTATCCAATGCTCTTTAGCCCGATCAAGGTCGGTACGACCGAGGTCAAGAACCGCGTCTTTATGCCGCCAGTGTCAACCAACCTGGCCGATCATGGCTATGTGACCGACGACTTGGTCGATCATTACCGCGCCCGCGCCAAGGGCGGCGTGGGCCTCATCATCACCGAGGTCGTGACGGTCGAGCCCACCTATACCTATCTGCCGGGTGACATGTGCTGCTACGACGACACGTTTATCCCCGGCTGGGAAAAGCTCGCCGCGGCCGTCCACGAGTACGGCTGCAAGATCATGCCGCAGCTCTTCCACCCCGCCTACATGGCCTTTAACATTCCAGGCACGCCGCGCCTGATCGCCCCGTCCTTTGTGGGCCCGTCCTATGCCCGCGAGGCACCGCGTCCCATCACGGTTGACGAGATCCACGAGCTCACGCATCAGTTCGGCGACGCTGCCGTGCGTATGCAGAAGGCCGGCGTCGATGGCGTCGAGGTCCATGCGGCGCACGCCCACGGTATGCTCGGCGGCTTTTTGACTCCGCTCTACAACAAGCGTACCGACGAGTACGGCGGCTCGCTCGACGCCCGCATGCGCTTCCTGCTCGAGGTCATCGCCGAGATTCGCGAGCGCTGCGGCAAGGACTTCATTATCGACGTCCGTATCTCGGGCGACGAGTACACCGATGGCGGCCTGACCCTCAACGACATGATCTACGTCTCGCGTCGCCTGGAGAAGGCCGGCGTCGACATGATTCATGTGTCGGGCGGCACCACCATCAAGCGTGGCTCCGCAATTCCCGCCGCCGGTACGCAGCAGGCCTCGCATGCCGCCTGCTCGCGCGAGATTAAGAAGCACGTCAACATTCCCGTTGCCACGGTCGGCCGCATCAACGAGGCCTGGATCGCCGAGGAGCTGATCGAGGACGGCGCCGCCGACATCTGCATGATGGGCCGCGCCAATCTGTGCGATGCCGAGTTCTGCAATAAGGCGGCTGCCGGCAACGCCGACGAGATCCGTCCCTGCATCGGCTGCCTGCGCTGCCTGAACGGCATCATGTTTGGCAAGCGCATCTCCTGCACCGTCAACCCGGACGTCGAGCGCGACGAGGCCGGCTACGAGCCTGCCGCCGAGGCCAAGAACGTGCTCGTCGTGGGCGCCGGTCCCGCTGGCATGGAGGCGGCCTACATTGCCGCCAAGCGCGGCCATAACGTGGTGCTCGTGGATAAGCAGGACGAACCGGGCGGCGAGATGCGCATCGCGGCCGTTCCGCCGGCAAAGCAGGAGCTCACTCGTGTGATCAAGTACCAGTACCGTCGCCTGGCCGAGGCCGGCGTCACGTGCGTATTTGGCACTGAGCTTACTGCCGAGGACATTCAGCGTGACTACGCCGGCTACGAGGTCGTCCTAGCTTATGGCGCCGAGCCCATCGCTCCGGCCTTCATGCAGGGCTTTAAGCAGGTTATGACGGCTGACGACCTGTTGGGCGGCAAGGCTTTTCCGGGCAAGAAGATCGTCATCGTGGGCGGCGGCACCGTCGGCTGCGAGACGGCCGATTACCTGGCCCCGTTGGTCAACGACCTGTCGCCGGCCAATCGCGATGTCACCGTCATCGAGATGACCAAGACGCTCGCCGCCAACGAGGGCGGTGCCGGCCGCGCGGTGCTCATCACGCGCATGCTCTCCAAGGGTGTCCACGTGCTGACTGAGGCCAAGGTGACCGAGATTACCGAGGATGCTATCAGCTACGAGAAGGACGGCGAGGTCCACACCATCACCGGTGCCGATACGCTGGTGCTTGCCATGGGCTATCGTCCCAATACCAAGCTGGCAGACGACCTGGCTGCAGCCGGTGTTGCCACCCACGTGCTGGGCGATGCCAACAAGTGCGGTAACATTCGCGACGCCATCGGCGATGGCTACAAGGTTGCCTGCGAGCTCTAGTTAACCCTTTGTTGCGTGGGGGCCAGGTTACTTTGCGCTAAGTTGATGCATGTAAACCTGACCCCATTGCACCATTTGATAAAACGCAAGCGCTCGCTGCCTGCGTTTTATCAAAGAAAGATTATTGTCGAGCCTTAAATGCCTTTTGTTTGTGTGCCTTCCGCAATCATATTGCGGTTGTAGACCAGGTGCAGATACATCGCATCGTGAGCGGCGGTGGGGTTGCGCGTCTCAATGGCGTCGGCCACACCGTGGTGCGTGCGGATGGTCTCCTCGACGAACTTTTTTGCCCGTTACGTCGATAAAGAGGGGAACGGATGCCTTGAGCACACCCATCAGACGGGTAACGGCGAGGTTGCCGCCATCCCAGGGCGGCTTCATGGGGTAGCGCCCGTACGCATCGAATTTTTCCTCTCATAGATGTGCGGCACAAAGAGCCCCGAGTTCATACGAGCTCGGGGCTCTTTTCGTTTGGATTTCAGACGTATTGACAGACGAAAACAGTCTGCGTCCGGTATTGAGCCATACGAAAGCGAAATTATGCGTCTTAATTCCGTACGCAAATCAAGACGAAAACAGTTTGCGTCTTATATAAATCAGTACGCAAACGGTTTTCGTCTTATAATACGGTTATGAATGGTACGAAACGAGGGGGTTGTGCATATGGTTGTTAGAGAGAGCCCTACAGTCGAATACAAGGAAAGCGTCACGCCGACGTTTCTTAAAACGGTGAGCGCCTATGCAAACTATGGGACGGGCAAGATTGAGTTTGGCGTTGATGACGAGGGCGTGGTTGTCGGCCTTGCAGATCCGGTCGCAGAGTGTCTCCGCATCGAGAACATGATTAATGACAGCTTGGACCCCGCTCCCCGTTACACGCTCGAGCCCGATGAGAAACACGGGACCGTAATCCTTACGGTTTATGAGGGACAGGACAAACCCTATCGAAGCAAGGGAAAGGCCTACAGGCGAAACGATTCGGCAACGGTGGAGGTCGACCGGTTTGAGTATGGCAGGCTGACGCTCGAAGGCAGCAACGTAACGTTCGACGCGCTCACGTCGGCTCGCCAGGACTTGAGCTTTCATACGCTCGAGCATAAGTGTGTTGAACACCTCGGCATTTCCGAGCTAACGTCGGATATCTTGCGTACGCTCCGCTTGCTCGGCAAGGATGGCTATACCAATGCCGCGGCGATTTTAGCGGATAAGAATGATTTTCCAGGCATCGACTGCGTCCGTTTTGGCGATACCGAGGATGTGATCTTGGATCGCGAGGCGGCGACAAATGTATCCGCAATTGAGCAGGCGGACAGGGCGGTGGCTATGTTTGCACGCTACTACCGTTATGAGCGTATCGAAGGGATGGAGCGCGTCCAAACCGATCGAATTCCTCTTGAGGCATTCCGCGAAGCTGTTGCAAACGCTTTAGTGCATCGGACGTGGGACGTTCGAGCGAACGTTCAAATTGCCCTGTACGATGATCGCGTCGTTGTGACCTCCCCCGGATCGCTGCCCGCCGGTTTGACGACGGAACAATACCTGTATGGGCAGATATCCGTGCTCAGAAACCCCATCGTTGCAGAGGCCTTCTTAAAGCTGGATTACATCGAGAAATTTGGTACGGGAATTGCGCGCATTAGACGTGCCTATCGCGATTCGATCAATCAACCAATTTTTGATGTTCGCGGCGGCATGGTGGCCGTCACATTGCCCGTTACCGATGCCTTTGAAGGGTCCGAGGAAGAGGTCCAGGTTCTCAAGGCCTTGTCGGGCGGGCGAATTATGTCGCGAAGCGAGATTGAAAAACAGACGGGGCTGAGCCGCATGCGGACGTTGGCGGCACTCGAATCTCTGCTTGAACGGAATGCAATCGTAAGGCAGGGAACCGGGCGGGCCACGAAATACGAGCGCTCATAGTCCAAAAGAGCCATGGTACAAGACGGACCCCAAGCCAGCGTTGGCTTGGGGTCCGTTATATCCCGGATGGTAATGGGCCGATTATTGTCAAGTTATAGCAAAGTACAGCGACGTACAGCAAAGTATAGTGAGATATAGCAAGCCGTATAGCGCGCCTTGATTTTCAACCCTTGATTATCAACCGTCCGTATTTCACAGCAACTTATAACAGGCTCGGGGTGCCAATTTGGGGTGCAGTAGTGCTGCGCCACGAAAAGGGCCTATCTACTACGTTTAAGCCGCAGGGGTCAACCATAGTCGGTTTTTTCGAAAATCGACAAGCTGTCTACCTGCGGTTTTGTTTTCACGGTTTTCGGTATGGCCGAGGCTATCCGTGTTAACGTAATAGATGGGCCACTTTTGTGGCAAGGGGGGCCGATCTGCGGGCCAGGGTAGCTAAAAGAGCCCCGTCCCAAAAAGACTGATTGGGAGCTGGGGCGTGTCGATGCGATAGTATTACGTGGTGAAATTCGACAAACCGTGAGCTTCATCCGAGGGCTTTATGGAACAACACCAGCATAATCAGAGCCTGCAAGATCAGGCATACAACGCATTGCGCTCCAAGATCATCTATGCCGAGCTCAAGCCCGGCACGCGCCTTTCGGCGATTGGTCTGGAAAAGGAGACGGGAATCGGGCGCACGCCCATTCGCGAGTCTTTTGTGCGCTTGCGTGAGCAGGAGCTGGTGGAAACGCGTCCCAAAAGCGGCACCTATGTCTCAAAAATCAGCATGGAGCGCGCCGAGAACGCCTGTTTCTTGCGCGAGAAACTCGAGAGAAGCGTGCTCATTAAATGCTGCTCTGCCGTCACGCCCGAGCAAAAGCAGCGGCTCGAGCGGATTCTTGCCGAGTCCGAGTCGCTCGACCATAGCGAAACGCGTCGCTTTTTCGATCTGGACAACCTGTTCCATGAGACGTGTTTTGAGATTGCCGGCCGCCACATGTTGTGGGATTGGATGAAGAGCGTCAACACACATTTTGAGCGATACAACTGGTTGCGTATGGTGTCGCAGGATCTGGATTGGGAGCCGATTCGTCGGCAGCATCGCCGAATTCTCGAGGCCATTAAGAAGGGCGATACCGACGCGGCGAGCTACCTGGCAGAGACGCACCTGCATCTGATGCCCGAGGAACAGGGCCCGGTTATCGCCTTGCATCCCGACTACTTTGAGCTGTCGAAAGACTCGTCAATCTAGCCCATCGCCGCATCTGCTCGAGACACAAAAACGATGCTGCTCACCTACAACGTTTTGCAAGCGAGATTTTTAAAAAAATGCCTAAAATGGCTCAGACTGCCGACAATTGGGAAACGGGGTGCGCTATGGCGCAGATGAGAATCAAGGACATTGCCGCCGAGGCGGGCGTGAGCCCGGCCACGGTCTCGCGCTACCTCAATAACCGCCCCGGGCAGATGACCGAGGAAACCCGCGCCCGCATCGCGGCGGTTATCGAGCGCACCGGCTATCGCCCGCGTGCCGCCGCGCGTAATTTGCGCAGCTCGCGCACCAATCTCATCGGTGTGATCTTGGCCGACATTGCTAACCCGTTCTCCAGCGCCATGCTCGAAGGGCTTTCCGCCAGCGCCGCCGCGCGCGGCTGCTCGCTTATGACTGCCATTAGCGGCAATGATTCCGCCAAGGAAGCAGAGTCGCTCACCAGACTTATCGATGCCGGTGTGGACGGCCTGGTCGTCAACACCTGTGGCGGCAATGACGAGGCGATTGCCGCGGCTGCGGGGCGCCTGCCCGTCGTGCTGCTCGACCGCGATGTTGCCGCCGGCGGTGTCGATCTGGTGACCTCCAACAACCGTGAGCTGGTCGCCGGCCTGGTAGACGCCTTGGCCTCTGCGGGCAGTGAGCGCCTGTGCCTGCTCACCGAGGCAAGCGACGACAGCCCCGTGCGTCGCGAACGCGCCGAGGCGTTTGCCGACGAGCTCTCGCGCCGCGGCCTGGCCGGCGAGGTCGTCACCTTGGCCGACGGTGGCGCCACGGGTGTCAGTCGCCTGGACGAGACCATCCGCGGCTATGCGGGTAAAAAGCTCGGCCTCATTGCCGTCAACGGCTTGGTTTTCCTGCGCCTGACCGAGGCGCTGGCCCAGCTGGGGCCCTCGTTGCCGGCGGGTCTCAAGATCGCAACGTTTGACGACTATCCCTGGAACCACGTGCTCTTTGGCGGTGTGACCACGGCCGCGCAAGACACCCTTACCATTGCCGAGCGCGTAGTCGAGCGCCTGTCCGAGCGCATCGACGTCGTTACCACTACGGTGGGCGATGCCGCAAAGCTCGCCCCCAAGCGCATCGAGATCCCCGGCCACATCGAACACCGCGCTTCGACCTCGCGCTAACCAATCGTTCGCAACAGCCTGTTCGCGCACGTTTTTTGAGCGCTTGATACGCTTTAACCCTGCGGAAACATTTTTCTGCGATAGTATCTGCGATATAGACCAGTCGAAACCCGCCCGAAAGAAAGGGGAGCGACATGAACCAGCAGAACATCGATTACGTACTCCGCTCCGTAGAGCAGCGTGACATCCGCTTTGTGCGTCTGTGGTTTGTCGACATTCTCGGCCGCCTCAAGAACTTTGCCATTAGCCCCGAGGACCTCGAGGTCGCTTTTGAGGAGGGTATTGGCTTTGACGGCTCCGCCATCGAGGGCTTTGCCACGCCCGAGGAAGCCGACATGCTGGCGTTCCCCGATGCTTCGACCTTCCAGATTTTGCCGTGGCGTCCGAGCCACAACGGCGTCGCGCGCGTGTTCTGCGACGTGTGTACTCCCGATCGCAAGCCGTTTGCCGGCGACCCGCGTGATGCCTTGCGCCGCATGTTCCGCAAGGCCGAGAAGGCTGGCTATCTGCTCAACGTGGGTGCCGAGCTGGAGTATTACTACTTCCCCGACGAGCACACCCCCGAGCCGCTCGACAACGTGGGCTACTTCGATCTTTCGGTGAGCGATGCCGCCCGCGACCTGCGTCGCAACACGGTCCTCACGCTCGAGAAGATGTCCGTGCCCGTGGAGTACACCTTCCACGCCGCCGGCCGCTCGCAGCACGGTATGAGCCTGCGCCACGCCGAGGCCCTGAGCATGTCCGACGCCATCACCACGGCCAAACTCATCATTAAGCAGCAGGCCTACGAGAGCGGTTGCCACGCCTCCTTTATGCCCAAGCCGTTGGCGGGCGAGGATGGCAGCGCTATGTTCCTGTGCCAGTCGCTATTCGACCACGACGGCAACAACGTGTTTTGGGGCGAGGACGACGAGAAGTACCATCTCTCCGAAATCGCCAAGCACTATATGGCCGGCATTCTGGCGCATGCCCGCGAGATCAGCGCCATCACCAACCCCACGGTCAACTCGTACAAGCGCATCACCACGGGTGGCGACTCCGTGCCGCAGTACGCCACGTGGGGCCTGCGCAACCGCGCGAGCATGGTCCGCATCCCGGTCTACAAGCCCGGCAAGCAGCTGTCCACGCGCATCGAGCTTCGTAGCCCCGACCCCATGGCCAACCCGTACCTGGTCAACGCCGTCACGCTGGCGGCTGGTCTGGACGGCATCGAGCGCAAGCTGGAGCTCCCGCCCGAGGCCACGGCCGAGACGCTCAAGCTCACCGACCGTCAGATGGTCGAGGCCGGCTACACGCCGCTGCCGCGCTCGCTCAAAGAGGCGCTCGACGTCTTTGAGGACTCGCAGTTTATGAAGGATGCCCTCGGCGAGCACATCCACAGCTTCTTCCTCAAAAAGAAGCGCGACGAGTGGCATAAGTTTGAGTCCACGATCACCGAGTGGGAGATCAAGCACTACCTGGCGAACTCCTAATCGCGCTGGCTTGTTTCAGTACGATTGAGCTCATTTCTTTGGAGGCCGATATGTCCGATAAGAGTGCCCTGTTCATGGCGCGCACGACGCGCTTCCACGAGTTTGCCCGCAGCTTGACGACCACCCTGGGTGTCGAGGTGAGCCTGGCAACCCCCGATTCGCCGACTGCGGCGCACGACTTTGACCTGCTGATCCTCGATTCCGACGGCATCCGCAGCGACCGCATCGATCAGATTGCCAAGTGGCTTGACGATCGCGGCGGTGTCCCCATGCTGGTGATCGTCGACGATGAGGCGCTCGGTACCCTGCGCCTGCCGAATCACGCGCATGCCGACTTTGTGTGCCCCACGGCGACGCCCAACGAGCTCAAGGCTCGCGCGCAGCGCCTGATGGGCGAGGAGGAGACCGTCACCGCCGACGATGTGCTCAACATCGATAACCTCGAGATTAATCTGGCTACCTACCAGGTGACACTCGATAACGAGCCCATTGACCTGACGCTGATGGAGTACTCGCTGCTGAGCTTTTTGGCGACGCATCCCAATCGCGCCTACAGCCGCGAGGTGCTGCTGCACCGCGTGTGGGGCTTTGAGTACTGCGGCGGCACGCGCACCGTCGACGTGCACATCCGACGCATCCGCTCCAAGGTGGGCCCGCAGATCGCGGCACACATCACCACCGTCCGCGGCGTGGGCTATCTGTTTAAGGACTAGATTTCCACCACAAAGGGGACAGGCACCTTTGTGGTGGTTTTGACGCAGGTGCGGGTTCCTTTCGAGTTTGCAGCAGAACTTAAGCCTTCCTAAAAGATTGCGTTCTCGTACACGTACGCCCGCATATTGGGGTACAACTCAACGTGAACAATGATGGCCCGCCACGGTGTTTGGCGGGCCTTTGGTTATTTGACGAAAGGATCGCAGCTATGAGCGAGAACGATTCCCAGCGTCCCCAGGATGTTGGCAATGCCGGCGAGACTCAGCAGCAGCCGCGCGTGCAGGTGGAGTCGACGCCTGCCGACGGCAACAACATTCCCTACGTGCAGGCCTACGATACGCAGACCGGCAAGCCGCTGGGCGGCCAACAGGTCGTGAACAAGCACACGGTGGTCAAGACCAAGACCAAAAAGCTGCCGATCTTTATTACAGCGCTTGCCGGCTGCGCATGTGGTGCCCTGCTGGTCATTGCGCTCATTATGAGCGGTACGCTCGATATCGGTGGCGGCAAGAATGCCGTGACGGCGGGCGCTTCGGGTTCGTCGACGCAAAAGATCACCATCGACTCCGAGGACACCACGCTGGCCGAGGCCGTTTCTGCCAAGGCCCTGCCCTCTGTGGTTTCCATCACCGCCACTTCGAGCGGTGGCCAGAATGGCTCGCTTTCGCAGTCTGCCGACGAGTCGGACAACTCGGGCAGCGTCGGTTCGGGCGTGGTGCTCGATACCGAGGGCCATATCCTCACCAACAACCACGTGGTCGATGGCTATGACCAGTACGTAGTGACCATGGACGACGGCACCACCTACGAGGCCGAGTTCGTGGGCAACGACGCTTCGAGCGACCTGGCCGTCATCAAGCTCAAGGACGCCGACGCCTCCAAGCTCACGCCGATTGAGATCGGTGATTCCTCCAAGCTCAACGTGGGCGAGTGGGTCATGGCGATCGGCTCGCCCTTCGGCAACGAACAGTCTGTCTCCACCGGTATCGTCTCGGCGCTGTATCGCTCCACGGCCATGAGCTCTACCAGCGGCAACACCATCTATGCCAACATGATCCAGACCGATGCCGCCATCAATCCGGGCAACTCCGGCGGCGCGCTCGTCAACGACAATGGCGAGCTTGTGGGTATCAACTCGCTTATCGAGAGCTACTCGGGCTCCAGCTCGGGCGTGGGTTTTGCCATTCCGGTTAACTACGCCAAGAACATTGCCGACCAGATCATCGACGGTAAGACGCCGGTGCATCCGTACATGGGCGCTACGCTTTCGAGCGTCAATGCGCTTAACGCCCGCACCAACAAGTTGAGCACCGATAGCGGCGCGTATGTGGCGAGCGTCGTTGAGGATGGTCCTGCCGCCAAGGCCGGCATTCAGGAGGGCGACGTCATCACCAAGCTGGGCGACGATGAGATTTCGAGCGCCGACGGCCTGATCATCGCGCTGCGCAGCCACGAGGTGGGCGAGAAGGTCGAGATCACGCTCATGCGCGGCAAGGAAGAGAAGAAGGTCACCGTCGAGCTGGGCTCCGACGAGGAGCTGCAGAACCAGCAGCTGGACGACAGTTCGACCGACACCGGCAACGGCGGTATTACCGACGAGCAGCTGCGCCAGTACCTGGAGGAGCTGCTGGGCCAGCAAGGTCAGGGTCAGGGCAACGGTCAGGGTTTCTAACGAGCCGTTTCGCACATGCCGAAGCCAGAGGGGCTGTTCCGCCAGCGCGGGACAGCCCCTCTTTTCTTATTGATCCGTTGGGGACGGAGGAAAACGGATCATTTAGAACTGGCAAGGGCATGGTTTAATCGCGCGATCCACCCCAGTCTGGCGGCTGCCGATTCGGTGCGGTTCGAAAGGGTTATTCAGCGCCATGGTGACCGGTGGTACTCTTGTATCCGTTTGAAATCGAGCGAAGGAGTGCCGCTATGGAGCAATCGAGCCTGTTTGGTGACGGTGTGGACATCGATACCGAAACGCCCGCGAGCGCGGATGCCGCCGCACCGACCGACGCCCGTGCCCAGGCGGCAGCGCGCGCGGCCGAGCTGCGCCACGAGCTCGATTACCACGCCTATCGCTACTACATGCTCGACGCGCCCGAGATCACGGACGCCGCCTTCGACAAAATGCTCGTTGAGCTCCAGCAGATCGAGGCGGCCTATCCCGACCTGGTGACGCCCGACAGCTATACCCAGCGTGTGGGCGGATACGTGAGCGAGCAATTTACGCCGGTCACGCATATGGCGCGCATGTATTCCATGGACGATGCCATGGATCTGGACGAGCTCGACGCATGGCTCCAGCGCACCGAGGATGCGCTCGGTGCCGGCAGCGTCACCTATACCTGCGAGCTTAAGATTGACGGTCTGGGCGTGGCCCTGACCTACCAAAACGGAACCTTCGTGCGCGCGGCAACGCGCGGCGACGGCACCACGGGCGAGGACGTGTCGCTCAACGTCCGTACCATCAAGGACGTGCCCATGCACCTGTCCGAGCCGGCGCTCGCTCATATGGGCACCGACCGCGAGCGTACCATCGAAGTACGCGGCGAGGTCTACATGCCTAAGGGCAGCTTTGTTCGTCTGAATGAAGAGGCCGATGCCGAGGGCCGTGACCCCTTTGCCAACCCGCGCAACGCCGCTGCAGGATCCCTGCGCCAAAAAGACCCCAAGGTCACGGTGCGTCGCGACTTGGCCACCTTTATCTACGCCATCGCCGATACCGATCCGCTGCACGTCCACAGCCAGCGCGAATTTCTCGACTGGCTGCGCAGCGCCGGTTTTAGCGTCAACCCCAACGTGGCCCGCTGCGCCACGCCGGCCGAGGTCCACGAGTTCTGCGCCCAGGCCCTCGAGCATCGCGGCGACTTGGACTACGACATCGACGGCGTGGTCGTAAAGGTCGACAGCTTCCAGCAGCAGCTCGACCTGGGCTTTACCGCTCGCGCACCGCGCTGGGCCATCGCCTTTAAGTTCCCGCCCGAGGAAAAGCAGACCGTCCTGCGCGAGATTCGCATCCAGGTGGGCCGCACCGGTGTGCTCACGCCGGTCGCCGAGTTCGACCCGGTGACGGTCGCCGGCTCCACTATCGCGCGCGCCACGCTGCACAACATCGACGAGATCCGCCGCAAAAACGTGCGCGAGGGTGACACCATCATCGTGCACAAGGCGGGCGACGTAATCCCTGAGGTCGTGGGCCCCGTGCTCGACAAGCGCCCGGCCGACAGCGTTGACTGGCAGATGCCCGAGGTCTGTCCCGTGTGCGGCAGCCCCGTGGTCCACGAGGATGGCGAGGTGGCCTACCGCTGCGTATCGATCGACTGCCCCGCACAGCTCAAGGAGCGTCTGCTCCATTGGGTGAGCCGCGGCTGCATGGACGTCGACGGCCTGGGCGACGAGATCGTCGACAAGATGATCGCCGCCGGCCTGATCCACGATGTCGCAGACTTCTACCAGCTCACGGTCGACGACATCGCAGGCCTGGACACGGGACGCACCTATGCCAGCTCCAACAGCAAAAAGGGCGTCAAGAAGGGCGACCCCATCCCGGTGGGTCTCAAGACGGCCGAGAAAATCATCGCCGAGCTCAATAAGTCCAAAAGCCAGCCGCTCGGTCGCGTGCTGTTTGCCCTGGGCATCCGCCATGTGGGCAAGAGCGTGGGCGAGGTCATCGCCGAGCGATTCCTGTCGATCGACAAGCTCATCTTGGCGAGCGAAGAGGACATCGCCGAGTGTGAGGGTATCGGTCCCAAGATTGCGGCGAGCGTCAAGCAGTTCCTGGCCGTGCCCGAGAACCTTGCCGTGCTGGAACGTCTGCGCCAAGCGGGCCTTTCGCTCGAGGTCGACTTGGGCGCCGCTCATGCGCAAGCCGCGGCCGAAGCTGGCGTGGCGGGCGAGCTCGCCGACGCACAGCCGCTTGCGGGTCTGACCTTCGTGCTCACCGGCACGCTCGTCAACCGCACGCGCGACGAGGCGGGCGCGGCGCTCAAGGTGCTCGGCGCCAAGGTTTCGGGCAGCGTGTCAAAGAAGACGAGCTATCTGGTCGCCGGCCCCAAAGCGGGCTCCAAGCTTACCAAGGCCGAGCAGCTGGGTGTACCCGTACTGGATGAGGACGCACTCGAGCAGATCCTGGCGACTGGTGAGGTGCCGGAGGCGTAATGGATATCGAGAATCGCAATTGCTCGCAGGCGGAAGGGCGCGCGAGGCATTCCCAAGTGCAGGCAAAAGAGCGCTTAATGATGCGAATTTGCGTTGCCGAGCGCGAGCGCGCGGCGGGTGCATCTCGCGATGCCTTTGAGGCGTTGACCGAGTTAGAGGCGAGGCTCGGTCTAGCCTAGAGAGACCGGCACCGTGATCTGCGTCACGTAGGTTGCTGGGTCGTCGCTGATGATGTCGTCGATCAGGGCGATTTTGCGTCGCCCCGCTACGCTACCAGTTTGTCAAAAGCCCCACGGCGGTTGAGCACGGTAAATGCAATCACGCAGATGACCGCCGACAGAATCGATCCGCACGGCGAGGCGATGCCCATGGGGAACAGCGTGTCAGAATAGGCATTCGACAGCAGCCAGGCGCCGGGCACGCGAATGAGCGCCACGGCCAGCACGTTGTGCGCAAAGCCGATGTAGCTCTTGCCGTATGCAGCGAAAAAGCCGCTAAAGCAAATGTGGATGCCGGCAAAAATCGCGTCGAAAATATAACTGTGCATATAGCCAGTACCGGCGGCGACCACCGCGGGGTCCTTGGCAAAAAAGCCGATAAACGCCGGTGCCACCAGCCACATCAGCACCGTGATCAGGCAGCCGTACACCACCGAGATCGTCATGGCGTCCTTGAGTACCTGACGCGCGCGGTCGCCCTTGCCCGCGCCGGCGTTTTGCGCCGTGAGTGCGCTGACGGTAGCGCCCATGGAACTCGGCACAATGAACAAAAAGCTGATCATCTTTTCGACCAGGCCCACGGCGGCGGCGTCGACTAGACCGCGGTGGTTGGCGATGACGGTGATGAACATAAACGCCACCTGGATGCAGCCGTCCTGCACGGCCACGGGCACGCCGATCTTAAGAATGCTGCCGAGCACCTCGGGCTGAGGGCGCAGGTCGCTGCGCTTAACGTGGATGTTCGTGCGGCGGCTCTTGAGCCACACGAGCGCGAGGGCAACGCTGGCCGTCTGGGCGATTACCGTGCCGAGCGCCGCGCCCACGGGGCCGAGCCCCATGTGGCCGATAAACAGATAATCAAGCGCGATATTGATGATGCATGCCACGCCAATCACGTACATGGGCGAGCGCGAATCGCCCAGGCCGCGAAAGATGGCCGAAAGAATGTTGTACGCGGCGATAAAGGGAATGCCGATAAAGCAAATGCGCAGGTAGGCGGCGGTGCCCTCGACCGCCTCGGCCGGCGTGCCAATGAGTGCCACGATCTGCGGGCACAGCGCGAGCAAGATGCCTGCCAGTACCACCGAGACACCCATAAACAGCGTGATGGTGTTGCCGATGGCGGTCTCGGCGCGATCGAAGCGGCGCGAGCCCACGGCGTGGCCGACGATGACCGTCGTTCCCATGGCCAGGCCCACGAGCGTTACGGTAATGATATAGAGTGTCTGCGCGCCATTGCCCACGGCGGTGATGCCGGCGGCGCCGCTAAACTGCCCCATCATGTACAGGTCGGCCATGCCGTAGAGCATCTGCAAAAAGTACGAGAGCATATAAGGCAGGGCAAAGACCGCGATGGTCTTGGGGACATTGCTGCGTGTGAGGTCGTGTTCCATGGGCGGGGCTTTCTGGCTGGGTTTGTTTACGTACCAGTGTAGTGAAAACCCTATAACGATTGTAGAGTCAAGGTTTGTGATGACGACGGGGCGAAAATAGTCACGCTCCAAGCACGATGCTTTGACCCCTCCATGCCCCTCACCTAGCCTCAAACCATCACAACATTCGCCGTTTTTTGCCAAAATCGGGAAAAGCATCGAATGTTGTGATGGTTTTTCTGCCACTCGGCCGGGTGGAATCGCTTTCTTGTGCACGAAGGTGTGCGGACCCGTGGGCAGGGGAATAAGGTTGGTTATCCGACTCCATTGGAGGGCTCATGGACCTGCCGATCGTCTTGTCCCATAAGACTGCCTGGCTGTACCACAACGTGGCGCGCCCGTCCGAGCCGCTCTCGCGGGCAAGCAGCCTATACGATGAGGACTCGCTTGCTAACGAGGCGGAGCCGACCGCGAGCCTGCCCAAATTGGGACTCGATGCCAAGGGGCTGAGGGCTTCAACGGCAGTTGGGATCGTTACCGACTATCTGGTTTCGCTTGGTATTCCACGGGAAGAGCTCGATCATATCGACACGCTCGTCAACTTCGATTTTGAGCGCTCGACGCCGGCTGGATTTAGGTGCCACGTGTTTGGAGCGCCGGTACCTCCAGGCCATCTTATCGAGGTGGCGGAGGGCCTTCTGGTGGTTGATGAGGCCATGTGCTTTGTCCAGGCGGGTTCGTGGATGAGCGAGCCCGAGCAGCTGGAATATGGCTACGAAATCTGTGCCCGATACCATTTGAATCATCTGTCGACAGGCGATTATATCGAGATGGGGCAGAGGTATACCGTTGCCGACTTGATTGCTTATTGCAATGAGAACCGATCTCGCCAGGGGGCTACACGCGCGGCCGCCGTGCTCAAGCGCGTGCACGATGGCACGCGGTCGCCCATGGAGACGGCCACCGCAATCATGGTCGTAGCAAAACGTTCCCAGGGCGGGCTGGGATACGCCAAGATCGAGCTCAACCATCGGGTCGATGTTCCCAACGAGTTCAAGTATCTCGCAAAGGCCGGGTATTTCGAGATCGACGTATATGCGCCTGCGAGCGGTACGGGGATTGAATACAACGGCTCGGACCATCTTGATAAACAGCGCAGCGCGTTGGATGCGGAGCGTATGACCGTGCTGAGCGCGCTGGGCTTTAGGATGATCGTCCTCACCGGGACTCAGTTTGCCCACCAGCTGCAATTGCACCGGGCGATGAACGCCATTGCACTCGCTATGGGTCTCAAGTGCGACCGAAGCGAAGCGTTCCAAAAGCGGCAGAACGACCTGCGAGAATTCGTGATTCGTCACTGGGACGACGGCCTTTAGGGGCGTTCCGGCCCTTCTACGGGGTGCCGTGGGCAGGCAAACCATCACAACATTCGACGTTTTTTGTCAAAATCGGGAAAAGTATCGAATGTTGTGATGGTCTGTGCTGAGGATGGGCTCGGAAAGTCCGTTTTGCTCGAAGCGACCTGTCCTGTCGTACGGGTGTCGGCATGATTCTCGCGTGGGGTATTATGTTTTCCGAAGAATAAAACGCCGCGTGAGGGGAGGGCTGCGTGGACGGGCACGTGCAACATGACGGTTTTGGCCGCGATATCAACTACCTGCGCATTGCCGTTACCGACAAGTGCAATTTTCGCTGCATTTACTGCATGCCGGCCGATGGCGTGGCACCCCGCGCACACGACGAGCTGCTCAGCGCCGAGGAAATCGCCCGTTTTGTGCGCTTGGTGGCGGGGGAGGGCATTTGCCGCGTGCGCCTGACGGGCGGCGAGCCGCTGGTCAGCCGCCGTATCATTCCGCTCATTCGCGACATCCGCGCGATCCCGCGGATCGAGGACATCTCGCTTACCACCAATGGCGCCCTGCTGCCCAAGCTGGCACCGCAGCTCAAAGATGCCGGGCTTAACCGCGTTAACATCTCGCTCGACACACTCGACCCTACGCTCTTTGGAAAGATCACGCGCCTGGGTCGACTCGAGCAGACCATGGCTGGCATCGACGCGGCGCTGGCTTGGGGCTTTGAGCCCGTTAAGGTCAACTGCGTTGTGGTGCGCCGGCTCAGCCAGGATGTGGCGGCTCTCGCGCGTCTGACTATCGACCGTCCCATTCACCTGCGCTTTATCGAATACATGCCTATTGGCGACGAGCACACGAGCTCGCATTGCGCTGTGGGCCCGCATGCGCCCGCGCTCAATCCGGCGCTGTGGGATGCGAGCGACACCGTGCCGAGCGACGAGCTGCGGGCGCGCATCAATGCTGGGGCCGCCGCGACGGGGCTGGGCGAGCTCGAGCCGCTCGACATCAACGACGCTCCTGCCGGCGCGGGCCCTGCGCGCTATTGGCACTTTCCGGGCGCGGCGGGAACGGTCGGTTTTATTAGCGCCGTGTCCAATCATTTTTGTACGAATTGCAACCGTCTGCGCCTGACGGCCGATGGCAACGTGCGTCCGTGCCTGTTCAGCGATGCCGAATATTCGGTGCGCGACGCCCTACGCCGTGGTGATGATATGCAGGTACTTTCGATTTGGCGCGATGCCGTCGCCCACAAACCGCAGGAACACGCGATAATTGAGGGCACGCAACGATTTATGTCCCAAATCGGAGGATGATCATATGGCCAAGAGCAGGTACGCCGATGCCACCAAGGCCGCTCGCAGGGCCGCGATGTCTGCCCACAAAGTCACGGCTGCGGCTGGCGATGCCGCCACTGCCGCGCAGCCGACTGCCAGCGCTGTCGCCGAGCCCGCCCGCGACGCCCGTCGCGACGAGCTGACGCACGTGAATGCCAAGGGCGAGGTGCGTATGGTCGACGTGTCCGACAAGGCCGAGACCCATCGCATCGCTATCGCCGAGGGCACTATCCTTATGCATCCCGAGACGCAGGCCATGGTGCTGCAGGATCGCGCCAAAAAGGGCGATGTGCTTGCCTGCGCGCGCGTGGCAGGCATCATGGCCATCAAGCGCACGAGCGATATCATCCCCATGTGCCATCCGCTGCTCATTACCAAGAGCAAGTGCGACATTGCGCCCATCGCTCCGGCGGGGACGCCGGCCGAGGACGTGCCCGAGGGCTGGGCGCCGGCGCGCGCGGACGGGCAGGTTGGCTTTCACGTACTGGTTACGGCCGGCGTGACGGGCAAGACGGGTATCGAGATGGAGGCCCTGACCGGCGCGAGTGCCGCGTGCCTTACGATCTACGACATGTGCAAGGCCGTCGATTGCGGCATGGAGATCGTCGACGTGCGCCTGCTGCACAAGGAAGGCGGCCGCTCGGGCGTGTGGGATCGCGCAGAGCGTCAGGCCGCTGCTGTTGAGGCCGTGGCCGCTGACGGTGTCACACCTGCGAGCGCACCCGTCGCTGTCGCACCCGCAGCTCCGACCCCGACCGTCCCCGCGATCGCGTTTATCGGCTACCAAAACTCGGGCAAGACCACGCTCGTCGAGAAGGTTATCGCCGAGCTCACCCGCCGCGGCCTGCGCGTGGGTTCGCTCAAGCATCACGGACATCACGGCTTTGATATCGACGTGCCCGCTAAGGACACTTGGCGTCATCACCAGGCCGGATCCAAGCACGTGGGCCTCATCTGCGCCACGCGCTGGGCGGAGTACGCCGACACGCGCGAGGAGGACGAGATGCCCGCGCGCGAGCTGCTGTCGCGCTACAACGATGTCGATGTGGTGATCATCGAGGGCTACAAGACCGAGGGCTTCGACAACATCGTGGTCGCGCGCTCCGGTGTCGACCGTCTGCGCGGCAAGAGCTCACTCGACCTGGTCGACGGCCACACGCTGGCCCTTGCCTGCAACGAGGCCCTGGCACGTCAGGCCTTCGACGCCGGCTTTGCGACCCGAGCCATCAACATCAACGACGCCCGAGCCATCTGCGACCTCATCCAAGACCACCTGACCTAAAACCTGCCAAAAAGGGACAGGTTTATTTTGGCAGGTTTTATCTGGGCAAACGTCATTTCCACCACAAAGGGGCCAGGCACCTTTGTGGTGGTTTTTTTCTTTGGTAGATTTTTGGGACATGCCTTAAAATCTACCAAGTAGTTCATGCTGGGCGGAAAGACGGAAGGGGTTCGATGCGACCCTAGTCAGGCATACGGATAGATTGAGCCAATGGACAGCGGATGAATGGCCGCTGCCCGCTATTCGTATGCGATAAGGAGCACCCATGCCCACGCTTGTATTCCCAAAAGTCCGCTCGTCGCTGTCCGTGCAGGCCAAGCGCCTGGTGGCGATGCGCTTTCTCATCTACACCGGGTTTCAGACCAGTTATTTTATCGGCGTTATCGGAACACTCACCTATGCAGACGATGCCTCGGTCGTCGCGACATCGCTGGCCGTCCTGTTTATGAATGTATTTGTGATCCTGGGATCCTTTGCGGGCGGCGCTGCGCTCGACGCATGGGGTCCGCGCCACCATTTCTTGCTGAGCATCGTCGGCACGCTTGCAACTGGCACGGCAATCATCGCCTTTGGTAGCGCGACCGGCGTCGTCCTGCTCGGCGCGGTGTTTCTGGGCTTTACGATGGGATTCGCCCAGCCCATTGCCACGTCCTATCCGGCCTACCTCACCGACGATCCTGTCGAGCTCAAAGACATCAATTCCGCCATCGCCATGTTCTCAAACGTGAGTATTATCGTCGGACCCACGTTGGGCGGCTTTGTCGCGGCGGCTGCGTCGTCGCGCGCGGTGTTTGTGCTTATGATGCTCTTTACCGTGCTGGCGTTCGTCGTCGGTTGGGGCTTTAGGCCGCAGACCAGCCATGTCGCCGGGGATGCGGATGCCGATTCGGCAGAGGAAGGGGAGCGTGCGGGACAAAGCTCCAACCCCAGCACGTCCGCCCGCGCCACCTTCGCAGCCAGCATCAAGACAGTCTTCACCAACAGCGTCCTCGCCCTGCTGTTTTGTATCATTTTTCTTTCGAACTTTGGCTATGGCGCCTTTGACCCGCTCGAGTCGTTTTTCTATCGCGATGTCCTGCACGTCGGCGTTGAGTGGATGGGCTGGCTTTCGTCGGCCTGCGGTGTGGGCGCGGTGCTGGGTGCCGTGCTCGCGCTCCGCTTGCCGCCGCACTTGGTAAACCTAAAAACACTGCTCGTGGCGCTCATGTCCGTGGGCCTGGGAAGCCTGCTCTATGTGGGGACACCGTACGTGGGCGTGGCTCTTGTCGGCCAGATTGCACTGGGCATAGCTTGGGGCATCGTCAACCCGCTTCATAACACCATCGTGCAAACGACGGCTCCGCTCGAGCAGCTCGGTCGCGTCAACTCGGTCATGGGCTTTGGCAATATGTTCGCCGGCGTGGCCCCGCTGGCGATTGCCCCGTGGCTGGCGGCGACATTTGGCGTACAACGGACACTCGTGGGGGCAGGCATGGTCGTGACGGCGGTTCCCGCGGCGTTGCTGCTGTTTGGACGCCGGCATTTTAATCGTGCCGCAAGGCAGTAAAACCCATCACAACATTCGATGAAAATCGCGATTTTGCCAAAAAACATCGAATGTTGTGATGGTTTGGCCCGCAAACGTCATTTCCACCACAAAGGGGCCAGGCACCTTTGTGGTGGTTTTGCTTTGAGGGGCCGCGCCCGCGCCTTGGTATACCATGCACGCCGTTCACGAATACGCCCCACACCGCCGCGCAACCCAGAAAGGCCCCCATGGACACCACCTTCAGCCACATCAAAGCCGTGTTCTGCGATATCGACGGTACGCTGCTCACGAGTCAGCATACGGTGTCCCCGCGCACCGTGGCGGCGATCCGCGCCCTGCGCGACCGCGGCGTGCTTTTTGGCCTGTGCACCGGGCGCGACGCCCACGCGACCGAGGCCATGTACGAGTTCTGGGGCATCGAAGGCCTGGTGGACGTGCTCGTGGGCTGCGGTGGCGCCGAGGTCATCGATCGCGCGCACGCCATCAACGAGCTGAGCTTTCCGCTGCCGGGCGAGACCATCGCGCGCATCTGCAAGCACATGGCGGACCTTCCGGCAACACCCGTCTGCCCCCGAGACGGCGTGTTCTACGTGCCCGAGAGCAACGCGTGCGTCGAGCACCTGTCGCGCGTCGACGGCGTGCCCTACCAGGTGGTCGATTTTGCCGAGTTCTTGCGCGAGCCGCAGCCCAAGGTGATGTTTACCATGGCGCCCGAGGTGATGCCGCGGGTGATTGAGCGGGCGTCGACGTTTGCAGATAACACTGTTAAGGCGGCGGCCCTGCAGACCACGCAGCGGCTCTACGAGTTCATGGATCCGCGCGTGTCCAAGACGCGCGGCCTTGGGCGCGTGACGGAGCTCAACGACATGGAGCTCCAGAACATCTGCGTGTTTGGCGATGCGGACAACGACACCTGCATGGTGGCCGACGCCGGCGTGGGCGTGGCCATGGCAAATGGCAGCGATGCCACCCGTGCCGCCGCCGACTATGTAACCGCCAGCAACGACGAAGACGGCATCGCGATCTTTATCGAGGAACATCTGCTGTAGCGCCGGGGGAGAGCCACCGCAAAGGGGACAGGTGCCTTTGCGGTGGCCTCAGGCGATTTGGGCGAATTGATGCCTAAAATCTGCGCGAAAATTCAAATTTAGTTGTCTGAACATTACGCTTCTAACCACCGATGGGTTAAAGATATTCTCATCAGTTTGGTAGGGTATTCCTCCCGGTTGATGACCTACCGCTCACTGTCGTTATTCGACCGTTCACAGGATGTTTGCTCTTGAGCAAAAGGTTGTGCAAATAAATAAAATGCTATTAAAAAACTGATAACTAACTTAATTACCAGTAGAAACAGATGTTTTATAGCGAATAAACGAAGGCAAATCTAAACAATTGTCAAGAGAATTAAGAACTTGGTTGATTTTCAATCTCAACGCAACAGCCTGAACGGGTCCCGCGTTTCCGCAGCT
>CAUGTZ010000015.1 GCA_959602645.1 uncultured Collinsella sp.
GCGCCGCGCTGGGAAGGGCCGCGTAGCGGTCCAAGAAATCGTCCGCAGTCCCATCTGCCAAAATAAACCTGTCCCTTTTTGGTCGGTCGCCGTTTAGGGGCGGATTGATAACGCTCGCTGATTGTAGTCTTGACCTGCGCTAGAATAGTGCCATCTGAATGTCCGGGCGCATGGAGGCGTGCGCCCGTATGCTGAGGAGGACTCTATGGCAACTGTTGCCGCACCTATCGATGCTACGTCGACCGCCGCTTGGAAGGCGCTCGAGGCTCATCAGGAGAAGCTTGAGGCTGAAGGTATCGACCTCAAGGCCTGGTTCGCCGCCGATGCCGAGCGCGTGAACAAGCTGAGCTTTGACGCCGGTGACCTGCACTTCGATCTGTCGAAGAACCTGGTGACCGATGAGACCGTCAAGCTGCTGTGCGATCTTGCCCGCGAGGTGAAGCTCGAGGAGCGCCGCGACGCCATGTTCTCCGGCGAGCACATCAACACCACCGAGGACCGCGCCGTCCTGCACACCGCGCTGCGCCGCCCGGCAAGCGAGAAGGGCCAGCTCATCGTTGACGGCCAGGATGTCGTTGCCGACGTGCACGAGGTCCTCGACCGCATGTACGCCTTTGCCGAGCGCGTGCGCTCCGGTGAGTGGAAGGGCGTTACCGGCAAGAAGATCGAGCATCTGGTGTCCATCGGCATCGGCGGCTCCGACCTGGGCCCGGTCATGGCCTACGAGGCCCTGCGTCCCTACGCCGACGCCGGTATCGATTGCCGCTATATCTCCAACATCGACCCCAACGACCAGGCCGAGAAGCTCAAGGGTTTGGATCCCGAGACCACGCTCGTGATCATCGTCTCCAAGACCTTCACCACGCTTGAGACCCTCACCAACGCCCGCGAGGTCAAGACCTGGATGCTCGAGCAGCTCAAGGCTCAGGGTGCCATCGACGGTTCCGATGAACAGAACGCCGAGGCTGTGGCAAAGCACTTCGTCGCCGTTTCCACCGCACTCGAGAAGGTCGAGGCTTTCGGTATCGACCCGGCCAACGCCTTTGGTTTCTGGAACTGGGTCGGCGGCCGCTACTCCGTCGACTCCGCCGTGGGCCTGTCGCTGATCGTCGTGCTCGGCCCCGAGCGTTTCCAGCAGTTCCTTGAGGGCTTCCACGCCATCGACGAGTACTTCTGCAACACGCCGCTCGAGAACAACGCCGTCGCGCTGATGGGTCTGCTCAACGTCTGGTACGTCAACTTCTTCGGTTCCAAGAGCCACGCCGTGCTGCCGTACTGCCAGTACCTGCATCGTTTCCCGGCCTACCTGCAGCAGCTCACCATGGAGTCCAACGGCAAGCATGTCCGCTGGGACGGCAGCGCCGTGACCTCCGACACCGGTGAGATCTTCTGGGGCGAGCCCGGTACCAACGGCCAGCATGCCTTCTACCAGCTGCTGCACCAGGGCACCGTGGTGGTCCCGGCCGACTTCATCGCCTTCGCCAACACCGCCAACCCCGCGACCGACAGCGGTCAGGACGTGCACGAGCTGTTCCTGGGCAACTTCCTTGCCCAGACCAAGGCGCTCGCCTTTGGCAAGACGGCCGACGAGGTTCGTGCCGAGGGTACGCCCGAGCAGATCGTCCCGGCTCGCTGCTTTGAGGGCAACCGCCCGACGACCTCGATCTTTGGCGACACGCTGACCCCGTTCGCGCTCGGCGAGCTCATCGCCCTGTACGAGCACATCACGTTTGTCGAGGGTACGGTCTGGGGCATCGACTCCTACGACCAGTGGGGCGTTGAGCTGGGCAAGCAGCTTGCCAAGCAGATCACCCCTGCCTTCCACGACGACGCCGCCAAGGCCGAGCAGGACGCTTCGACCCAGGCGCTCATCGAGTTCTATCGCGCGCACCGTAAGTAGGATTCGCTGCGAAAACTAACGCATAGCCGACAAGGGCCCGTATCCGTTGGGATGCGGGCCCTTTGCTATCTGGATAGAATGGAATGTATCGGGAGGCGCCTCGACGGGCATCGCAATCGTCGAAGGCACGCCGTTCATGTTTGGGACAATGTGACATTTTTCCCGTTGCAAACAGCGCCGCCGTGGGTGTTCTGTATGATGGCTCAGACAAGGTTGCTCAATGACAGGGAGGCACATATGGCAATTAAAGCCATCGCAATGGATATCGACGGTACGCTTACCAACGACCAGAAGGTGATCAGCCCGCGTACGCGCGAGAAGCTGCTTGCGGCGCAGGAATCGGGTATTAAGCTCATCTTGGCTTCGGGTCGTCCCGCCTGGGGTCTTCACGCCTTGGCGCAGGAGCTCGACCTTCAAAACCATGACGGTCTGCTAGTTGCCTTTAATGGCGCGCATGTGGTCGACGCTCAGACCGATGAGGTCCTTTTTGACCAGGCCATGCCGGTCGATGAACTGCACCGCCTGATTGACCATCTGCGCAACTTTGACGTGATCCCCATCATCTCGCTTGGTCGCGATCTGCATGTCGAGGATTCGTACCACTGCATGATTACGCTGCCGGACGGCTCGCAGAAGAACATCGTCAAATACGAGCGCGATGCGTGCGATCTTAAGATTCGCGAGGTGGAGAGCCTGCATGAGGTCGTGGACACTTATCCTGTGGACAAGCTTCTGACGGCGGGCGATCCGGCCTATCTGCAGGCGCATTATGAGGAGATGTATGCGCCCTTTACCCAGACGCTTTCGGGCATGTTTACGGCCGACTGGTACTTTGAGTACACGGCGCCCGGTATCGACAAAGCCCGTGCGCTCGAGGGCGCCCTGCCCAAGCTCGGCATCGATGCCAGCGAGGTCGTATCGTTTGGCGACGGCCAGAACGACAAGTCCATGATTGAGTGGGCTGGTACCGGCGTCGCCATGGGTAACGCTGTCGATGAAGTCAAGGCCGTGGCCCAGATGGTGACCGCCAACAACAACGAAGACGGTATCGCGGTGGCACTTGACCAGCTGCTGGGTTAGAATCGCCGATAGTGCATGGTTCGGGCGTCCGCTTGCGGGCGCCCTTTTGTTAGGGAGGGTGCCGTGTCCGCATTTCCGTTCGACGCCGTTATCTTTGACATGGACGGTGTCATCGTCGATACCGAGTATTACTACCTGGGGGAGACTGCCGCGTTTGCCAAGGAGCTTGGGTTGAATCTGACCCAAGAGGAGTTGAACGGGCAGGTTGGTACCTCGCATCAGTTCTTCCTGCATATGTTGGTCGATTGGTTTGAGCGCGCCGGTAAAGGGCACTTCACTGGCGAGGAAGCGTTGGCCCGTTGGGACGAGTGGGCGCATAAGCGTCCGCGTGACTACCAGGCTTTGATTAACCCGGGCGCTGTGGATACGATTCGAGAGTTGCCGCGCCGCGGCGTTCGCGTGGCGCTTGCCAGCTCGTCTCCCATGGATAGCATCGAGGAAGTGCTCAATGCGTGCGGGCTGTCGGATGCCTTTGAGTATGTGGTGAGCGGCGAGCAGTTTAAGGAGAGCAAGCCCGAGCCCGACATTTACCTGCATGCGCTGGATTTGCTGGGGCTGTCCGCGAATCGCTGCTGCTGCGTTGAGGATTCCGTTCCGGGCATTACCGCGGGTAAGCGAGCCGGCCTGACGGTCATTGCCAAGCGCGAGGAGCGCTTCGGCTTTAGTCAAGATGCCGCGGACAAGATTATCGACCAGCTGCCGGAGCTGCTCACGCTTTCTTAGGAGCGCGGTAGTTGCGCGTTTTTCGGGTCAGATGAGTAAATAGCCGACATTTTGGTGCGACACCTAGCATACTTTAAGCCAATGCGGGCTTAAGGACTTGTTGAATGCCCTTAAGCCCGTTTTAGACTTAATTGTGCTTGGAGAGGGTATATGCCACCGACTGAAGGGCTAACTGACGGTAAAGCAGCGATACCGCTGTACCAACAGGTTATCGATATCATCAAAAACGAAATCAACTCCGGTGCCTACAAGGCAGGTGCGCGGATACCCAACGAATTCGAATTGGCTGAGAGCTATAAAGTTGGCCGCGTTACCGTGCGACGCGCTATTGAGGAGCTCGTCCAGCAGGGCTATCTAACGAAGCGACAGGGGAAAGGCACGTTTGTCAATGCCCCCAAGCTCAAGCGCAAGATTCGCCAGAAGGATGACGTCCAGAGTTTTTCGGACGCATGCCGCGTAAACGGAATGGAACCGGGGGCGCGTGTCATTTCGAGAAAGATACTGCCGGCGGATTCCACCGAAGCACAGTTCTTTGGCGTTCCCGTTGGAACTGACTTGATCTGCGTTGAGCGCGTGCGTACTGCCGATGGCGTCCCTGTCATGCTCGAGAACAACATATATGTTTACGAGGGCAACGCCTATCTATCAACGGCACCTCTATCTAACCAATCCATTTTTGAGTTCGTGCGCAACCGAACGGGCCGCACGCCCGCGTTTACCGACCCGTGCACGCTTGAGATCGCGTGCGCGTCGCCCGAGGTCGCTCGGTTGTTGGCAGTTCCCGTTGGCGAACCCTTGTTTTATATGGAAGCCTTCTTTTTCGATGAGCAGCGACGGCCGTTTATCATCGGTCGTCAGCGGATCGTTGGGTCTCGCTACGTTTTTGACATCTAGGACATTGCGTATGAAAGCGCCCGGTGGATTATCTCACCGGGCGTTTCCATACCGTTCACGGCGCAAACGCAACCGTTCAACCGCGTTGTGGCAATCAGTTTGAAATTATCTTGATGACGAGAAAAGCTGCTGGTAATCTATAGAACGTCATAGAACGTTTGCCTTGTGCAAACGTTGAAGCGAGATGCGATGCAGTCTCGAGTTCTTTGGAGGTATCTATGTCAGATACGAAGGCGAAGAAGACAACCAGACGTTTTAAGTTCAAATTACCGCATGTCTATACGATCATGTTCTTGCTGATCGTTGTCTTTGCGGTCTTGACTTGGATCGTTCCCTCTGGTCAGTATCAGCGCAAGACGATTTCGACAGCGGCGGGCGAGCGTGAAGTCGCCGTTGCTGGAACCTATGAACAGGTCGATAAGAACTACACCGATTCCGAGACCGGCGAGACCATCAATCTGGGTCAGGATATCTTCGCGGTCCTGCAAGCGCCCACTAAGGGCATCCAGGAGGCTGCCGACGTCGTTGCGTTCGTCTTATTGATTGGCGGATCGTTCGCAATCATCACCAAGACCAACGCTTTGAATGCCGGCATGAGCCGTGTGATTAAAAAGCTCAAGAACAAGGACATCCTCATCATTCCCATCACGATGACGTTGCTGTCCATTTGCGGCACCACGTTTGGTATGTCTGAGGAAGCCCTGCCGTTCTATGCCATCTTCATTCCCATCATGATGGGTATCGGTTATGACTCGATGACGGCATTCATCATCTGCTTCCTTGGTCCTAACCTGGGATATTGTGCTTCGACCATCGACCCGTTTAATGTTTTGATCGCCCAAGGCATCATTGGCATCGAGGGCAATCCGCAACTGTGGCTGCGCGCCGTTTCTTGGGTCATCTTCACTGCCGTCGGTATCGCATGGGCTATGCGCTACGCCATGCGCGTCAAGAAAAACCCCGAGTCGTCCATTACGTACGAGGACGATAAGCTCAAGCGTATCGAGTTTTCCGTGACCGATGCCTCCATCGAGGAAGAGTTCACTACCCGTCAGAAGCTCGTGCTTATCGATTTTGCTTGCGGTATGGGCATTATCGTCTGGGGTCTTGTTACCCAGGGTTGGTACATGAATGAGATTTCCGCCGTGTTCCTTGGCATGGGCTTGCTTGCCGGTATCCTGGGCGGTCTTGACCAGCAGACGATTGCCGAGGAGTTCGTTAAAGGTCTCGCCGACTTTGCGTACGCCGCCATCGTTATCGGTATCGCTCGCGGTATTCTGGTCATCGCCGAGGGCGGCATGATCATCGACACCATCCTCCAGGCGCTCGCTACTGCGCTCGCCGGTGCACCCGCCGCCGTCTACACCACGTTTATGTATATCGTCCTTGGCCTGCTCTCTTTGCTGGTTCCCTCGAGTTCTGGCCTGGCGGCACTCACCATGCCCGTTATGGGCCCCCTGACCGAGCTCATGGGCCTCAATCCCGAGGCGGCCGTTACCGCGCTCCAGTTTGCCAACCAGACCATCAACACCATCAGTCCCGTGGCGGGCATGACGGTTGCCGGCCTTGGCGTGGCTAAGATTTCGTTTGGCCAATGGTGGAAGACCATTTGGAAGTTCTTCATCTTCATGGTCGTGTTTGGCTTGGTCATTACTGCCATTTCTGGCATGCTTCCGGCGTAGGTGATTATAATGTCCGATCGTTTGACGGTCCTGACGTCCAAGAGTGTCTTTACCGGTACGGGGGACCTACCGTTTGAAGGTTTCGTAGCAGTCCGTGACAATCGAATTGAGGCGGTTGGCACCAAGTGTGAGGTAGCTTCGTATTTGACCCAGGCGGACGAGGTAGTTGACCTGGGCGACCGCACCGTCATGCCTGGCTTGATCGATGTGCATACCTTCTATACAGGCTGGGCGCTGCGGACGTTGGGGCCTGATCTGTCCGGCATCGCTGATGCCAAAGAGGCCGTGTCGCTCTTGCGTGCATGGAAAGAAGATCATCCGGATTGCGCGGCGGCTTTTGGCCACAACCTGCCCGAAACGTTGGCATCGGATGCCGAGAACGCAAATACGGCAGCTGTGTTTGACGACTGTTTTGGCGATATCCCTGTCGTCTGCTTTACACCGGGTGCGGAGACCTGCGTTCTCAATGCTGCCGCCAGTGCGCGATACGGCTTCACACCCCAGGCGTGCTATGCCGAGAAGATCTGGCGCATGATGAGCGATTTCCTTGCGCTGCCCGAGGTGCGTGCGGGGTATTCGGACTACATGAGCATGCTTAACGAGCGCGGCGTTACCGCCATCAAGGAGATGACGTATGATGACTACTACGGTTTTGCCGACGAAATGGCTCGCCGTGAGGAATCTGGTGAGCTGACGGTTCGCGTCTCTATGATGTCGCAGCCGGTGGGTGCCGGTGCAAATCTGTCATATGCTCGCGAGGCACGAGAGCGCTTCCGGGGTCCGTTCGTTCGTTTTTCTGGCTTCAACCGTATGACTGATCGCGGCGTATGGGCGGGGCTTGCCGAGATGATTGACCCCTATGAGGACACGGCCGATGCGGGCGCTGCCGGCAAGACGGTTGTCGAGGAGCCCGAGTGGGATCTGATTGAGAACGAGCTGCGCGCAATTGATGCTGACGGCTTCCGATACTCCTTGCATTGCCAGGGCGATGGCGCCGTTCGTCGCACCGTGGCGCTCTATGCCTCGCTGCCTCGAGACGAGCATGGACGGTTGCTTCGCCGCCATGCGATTACCGATCTCGAGAACTCTGATCCGACCGATCTTGTCGAGTTTGGCATGTTGGGTGGAATTTGCGAGGTCTATCCGCAGATTTTGACGCTGGACCGGCGCGAGGATTGCCTGTCGATGATGCGTCGACAAATTGGCGAGACGCGACTTTTGCACAGCTGGAATCGCCGCGGCATGGAAGATTCCGGATGCACGGTGTGCTGTGGTACGGATTTGCCGCTGCTGATTCCGAGCCTGGGCGAGTCAATCTACAGCGCGTGCGGCGGATTCTTCGACGATGGACTGCCCGTGAATGAGGCCAACGCGCTGACACTTGTCGAGCTCTTGCGCGCTTGGACTGCCGGGGGCGCGTACGATCTGATGCGCGAAGACGAACTGGGTACGCTCGAGGTCGGCAAGCTTGCCGATATTTGCGTGCTCGATCGGGATGTGTTCGACCTCGATTATCGCGACGCACGCGATCTTTCGGTTGATATGACGATGTCGGACGGACAAATCGTGTTCGATCGAAATAAGGAGGCATAAGATGTCTGAATCCAAACCGACGCTGCGCCGCGAACAGATTGCGGGCATGAATATCCACTACATCATGTGGTCGCTCGATTACTTCCTTGATGTGCAGCAGCGTTTGGGCTTTGAGTCCATTGAGCTGTGGTGTGCAGAGCCGCATGTGACACTCGACCATACGGGCTACTTTGAGGCTGAGGTCCTGGCGAAAAAGGCTGCAGACCGTGGGCTTAGGTATCGTACTCTGTGCCCCGAGAATGTTTGCTATCCTTGGCAGTACTGCGCACGCAAACCGCTGCATGAACAGCGCAGCCTGGCGTACTTTAAGCACGGCATTGAGCTTGCCGAGGTACTTGGGTGCGACCGTATGTCCGTCAACTCGGGCTGGGGCGACTGGGACGAGGACCGCGAGGAAGCCTGGAAGCGCAGCCGCGAGCACTTGTCCATTCTGGCGGAGTATGCCGGCGAGCACGGTCTGGTGCTTACGATGGAAAGCCTGCGTCCCGAGGAGAGCAACCTTGTGACGACGGTTTCCGATGCGAAGCGCATGATTGACGAGGTCGCGAGCCCGTACTTACAGCCCATGGTTGATACAACCGCGATGGGCGTTGCGGGCGAGACGCTCGAGGACTGGTTTGCCGCCTTTGGTGATGGGGCAATTCACGAGATGCACTTTATCGACGGCGACCCGTATGGCCATCTGGTGTGGGGCGATGGCAAGCACGATATGGACGCCTTCGTCGCCACACTCAACGCCCATGGTTTCGACGGCATGCTGGGCCAGGAAATCACGGACGGCCGTTACTACGATGACCCGGCGGCGGCAGATGCCAAGAACATGGCCGCATTCGAGAAATATCTGATTGACTAAAACAACTATCGGCCACGCAGCCAACGTCATTGATTGCGGACTAAACAAGAAAGGAACTGGATATGAACGCACGCGATCTGATCAAAGAGGCAATTGCCGAGAAGGGCAAGTTCGACAGCGTCTACTGGATTGCTTGCGGTGGCTCCATGATCGATTTGATCCCGGCTCATGAGCTTCTGCAGCGCGAGGCAACCACCTTCACTTCGTATATCTATACGGCTCGCGAGTTTGATATCATGCGCCCACGCCGCTTGGGTGAGAAATCCCTGGTCATTGCTTGCAGCCACAGTGGCAACACCCCCGAGGTCGTCGAGGGCTGTGAGATTGCCCTTGCTGCCGGCGCTACGGTAATCGCCCAGACCGACAACGCTGGATCCAAGATTGACTCCGGCAAGTGGACCACGTGGGTCTACCCGTGGGGCGAGGGTGTGCCGCAGGCCGAGGTCCCCGCTGGCATTTCGCTGTCGCTTGCGGCAGAGCTGCTCGATCAGCAGGAGGGCTACGCCGATCTTGCCGATATGTATGCCGGTATCGCCGAGATGGATAAGATTCTTCCCCCGGCACGCGAGAAGGTAAATGCCGAGCTGGGCGATCGTTTTGCCAAGCTTTGCCAGGAGCATGAGTTCTTCTATATTCTGGGCAGCGGTCCCAACTTTAGCCAGACCTACGGTTTCGCTATCTGCTCTCTTATGGAGATGCAGTGGCAGCACTGCAGCTACATCCACTCTGCCGAGTACTTCCATGGCCCCTTCGAGGCTACTCAGGATGGCGTTTTTTACTTCCTGCAGATGGGCTCCAGCGAGTGCCGTGCTATGGACGAGCGCGCCCTGGCGTTCCTTAAGACGCATACCGATACGCTGATGGTGCTCGATGCCAAGGAGTACGGTATGGAGGCCGTGCCGGCGAGCGTCCGTGCCTATCTGGACCCGGTGCTGTTCTACGCCATGAACTGCGAGCTGCGTGCCGCACGCGGCAAGGTGTTTGACCATGATCCCGATTTCCGTCGCTACATGGGCGTCGTCGAGTACTAGAAGGGTAAATACCATGGCATTTAACGTTAACGCGCTCGGATTTGGCGACAACGTCGTCGATCGCTACGAGCATATCCACACCATGTATCCTGGCGGCAACGCGGTGAATTTCGCCGTTTATGCCAAGAAATGCGGTGCCGCACGCTCCGCATACATGGGCATTTTTGGCAATGACGCCGCTGCCGAGCATGTCATTACAAGCCTCGAGGATGAGGGTATCGAACTTGACAAGTGCGAGCAGATGATTGGCGAGAACGGAGCGGCTCGCGTGACCGTCGTTGACGGTGACCGTGTCTTCCTCGGCTCCAACGAGGGCGGTATCCGTGGCGATGCGCGCTATGTCCTCGATCGCTTTGACCTTTCGTACATGAAGCAGTTCGATGTGGTTCATTCGGGCAACTATTGCTTTACCGAGCGCGAGCTGCCCAAGTTGAAGGCTGCGGGCGTCACGGTCTCTTTTGACTTTTCGGACGACTCCACCGACGAGTACTACGAGCAGATTGCGCCCTACGTCGATTTTGCTTTCTTTAGTGCGGCGGATGCCGCGAGTGAGGACGAGATTCGCGAGCGTCTGGCATGGGTGAAGGGCCTGGGTCCGCGTTTTGTGTCGGCTACGGCGGGCGCCGAGGGCTGCATTGCTTACGACGGCGAGCGTTATTACCGCCAGCTGGCTAAACCGGTAACGGACATGAAGGACACCATGGGGGCGGGCGACTCGTTCCTCACCTCGTTTTTGATGTGCTATCTCGATTCCGCCAAGCGTGGTGAGGATGGCGCCGAGGCCATCGAGCGCGCGCTCGATTTTGCTGCCGGGTTTGCCTCGACCGTGTGCGGCATGGAAGGTTCTTGGGGCCACGGAGTACCAATCGTCGAATAGCTTAAGAAAGCGTACGGCGGTCTGGCTATGAGGCCTTGGACAGCCGATGCAAAACAATAAGCGAATCGCGAAAAGGGGGCTCGTTATGTGGTGGGTCCCCTTTTGAACATTGGAGAAGAGTATGGGTATTAAAGCGTGTGCGGCTGGTTTTTGCTGCGCGGACGTCTATCAAAACATCGGCGTGTTCTATCCGACTGGTAACGGCATTGACTGGGGTATCCATCTTGCACGAATGGGCGTTTCGGTATCCGCCGTGTCGGTTGTCGGCAAGGACGAGTACGGAGACAAGATGAGGGAGGCGCTGGCCGCTGAGGGGTTCGATATCTCACGCCTGCGGGTGGAGGATGGCGACACTTCGGTGATGCTCATGGCATTGAAAGACGGCGTCGATCGTGTGCATCTTGAGGCAATCGATGGCGTAATGGAGACATATCGACCGAATGAAGACGACCGGGCGTTTATCCTAGAGCATGACATCATTCATACCGACCTGTTTGGCAATTGTTTGGACCTCCTGCCCGAGTGGCATGATGCGGGCAAGACGGTGGTTATGGACTTCTCGGTGTTCAGCCAGGATCCCGAATATGCCTGCGAGAATCATTTTCCCTACGTTGACTACGCATTTATGTCGTTTGAAGATGACACTCCGGAGCTGCGAGACTGGGTACGTCACGCGCAGGAATTGGGGCCGCGCGTTGCGGTTGCCACGCTTGGCGAGAAGGGAAGCATTGCCTATGACGGTGAGCGCTTCTATGAGTGCGGGATCGTGCCGGCGGAGAAGGTCGTTAATACCGTGGGTGCCGGCGACTCGTATATCGCCGGGTTTACCAAGGGCGTGATCGATGGCCTTGATATTCCGGCGTGTATGAAGGCGGGCGCTGAGCTGTCGTCCCGAGTGATTGGTTCTTTTGAGCCGTACTAGGGTCAAATGCCTGGAAAGGAGTACGAAATGGTTATCGACATGTTGGTCCATCCTATGCTCTACGGCGAGATCTGTACGCCGGGTGATGAGCCTGATGGATTCGGTTTTTGGTCACGAGAATATGGTATGGGGCATATGGGCCCCATGGATTGGGATGAGCTTCAAGTCGAGATGGACGTCTGCGATGTGCAGAAGAGCGTGCTCATGCCGCTCGATGTAACCACGGCATGCGGAGGGCACTTTGGCACCAATGACCAGATTGCCATGCTGGTTGCCGCACATCCCGATCGTCTGTGGGGATTTGCGAGCGTAGACCCGCAGGTGAGCGGTGCCGCAGACGAATTGGAGCGCGCCTTTACCGAGTTGGGGGCAAAGGGGCTTTGCCTGCATCCTGCAAAGCAGGGTTTTGCCCCCGATGATGCTGTGGCCGAGCCGCTTTACGAACTGTGCGAGCGCTATAACAAGCCGGTGGTTTTCCATGCCGGTATGTCTTGGGAGCCGGGCGCAGAGCTCTCGCGCAGTAACCCGCTTGCATTTGAGCACACAATCGCAACGCATCCAAATGTGCGTTTTAGTTTGACCCATTTTGGCTGGCCCTGGGTGCGCGAGACCGTGGCGATGCTGCTCAAGTATCCCAACTGCTACGCGGACACCTCTATCACTTACATCGATTCGCCCGAGGAGATGATGCAGCGTCTTTTCACGGTCGATATGGGGCCGCTGTGGTATGAGCGCGCGCTATCGCACCAAGTGATGTTCGCCAGCAATACGCCGCGCTTCCGCGCATTCAAACTCAAGCGGGCGCTCGATACCGTGCCCATGCGCGATGATGCGCGAGAAAGGCTCTACTGGGGTAATGCCCTGCGTTTTCTTGAAGGGGATGAGTGAACATGGTGACGCTCGAGACATTGAGCTATCTATCGACTGCTCCGGACCAGTTCATCGATATTACCGAGGATGTGCACGCTGCCATCGAACGCAGCTCGGTGACGAATGGCTTGGCGGCGATTATTTTGTCGCATACGACCTGCGGAATCGTGGTAAACGAGGGGCTGCCCTGCGTGGAGACGGATCTTATGGAGACGCTTGATCGCATCGCCCCACTCGATGCCCCCTATGCGCATGCACACTTCCTGCCGAGCTATGGAGCCACCGGTAACAACTCCTGTGGGCATATCAAGAGCATGATTTGTGGAAACAGTTGCTTCTTTCCCGTCCAAGATGGCCACATCGTGTGCGGAGGTGCCCAGAACATCTATCTTGCGGAGTTTGACGGTCCGCAGAAGCGAAAAGTGTACGTCGAGGTGCTGGGGGAGTAACGTCCCTGCAATGACCCTAAGAAGGAGCACGTTATGTCGTTTCTAACCTCGATGTTCAAGACCGAAAAGCCGGTTATCGGAATGCTGCACCTGCGTCCTCTGCCGGGCGATCCACTGTATTACCCGGGCGGAAGCGTGTCGCAGGTCGTGGAAGCCGCAAAGCGCGATCTCGAGGCGTTGCAGCAGGGCGGTGTCGATGGCATTTTAATTACCAATGAGCTCTCGATGCCCTATGAGCAGCATGTTTCTCCCTCAACCCTTGCATCGATGGGCTATGTAATCGGGGCTCTATCCCATGATCTGTCGACTCCTTGGGGAGCTGAAGCTATTTACGATGGTGATGCCACAATCGAGCTGTGCGCTGCCGTCGACGCGCAGTTCACGCGCTGCAATTTTTGCGGTGCCTGGGCCGGTGATCTCGGGCTGATTAACCGAGATTTCGCTCACACCATGCGTCGCAAGGCGGCGCTGCGCCTGGACGACCTCAAGCTTTTTCACTTCATCACGAGCGAGGGCGAGGTTTATCTCAACGACCGCACGACCGCGGACATTGCCGATTCACTTCTCTTTAATTGCCTACCGGATGCGATGGTCATCGGCGGTTCGGCTGCCGGTCGTGGCGCTTCGGGCGAGCTTGCCGACGAGGTCCGCGAGCGTGTTGGCGAAGTGCCCGTGGTATGTGGCACCGGTTGTCGCGAAAATACCGTGGCTGACGTATTTGCTCACTACGATGGCGCGTTTGTCGGCACGTGCTTAAAGCGCGACGGAAAGCTGGATGCCCCGATTGATGTTGAGCGGGTGGTTCGTTTTATGGCTGCCGCTCGTACGGCGCGAGGGGAGTAGGCACCTATGGCGCTCTATCTGGGTATTGATATTGGGACAAGCGCCTCTAAAGGCGTTTTAATCGATGATCGATGCAACATCGTTTGCCAAGCCTCTTGTGGACATGAGACGGACAACCCGTGTGATGGATGGTACCAGCATGATGCTGAGGCAGTTTGGTGGGGCGATTTTTGCCGCTTGTCGCGCGAGCTGGTGATGCTATCGGGGGTTAACGCGGCGCAGATCGGATGCGTGGGCCTTTCCGCATTGGGTTGCGACTGTGTGCCGGTCGATACCGAGTGCAACGCGCTGGCGCCCGCGATTTTGTATGGAGTCGATGCACGTTCGAAGCCGCAGATTGACGAGCTCCTTTCCGAATATGGGTCAGGTCGCGCACGCGAACTTTTCGGGCACGATCCCTGCTCATCAGATATTGCTCCTAAGATCTTATGGTTTAAGGAGAATATGCCCGAGGTGCACGAACGTGCCGCGAAGTTCCTGACGGCATCATCGTTTCTATGCGCAAAGTTGACGGGGCGTTTTACGGTGGACCGTTACTTGGCGGAGGATTTTCTTCCCCTATACGACCGCTACACTTGGAGGGTTGATGCTCGGGAATGTGCTCGTTTCTGCCGGCCTGACCAGATGGCGGAGGTAATGTCGGCTACCGATATTGCCGGGGCGATTACGCAGCGCGCGGCTGAGGCGACAGGGCTCGCGGCAGGGACACCTGTCTTAGTGGGAACGGGCGACTCTGGTGCCGAGGCCATTTCGACGGGTGTATTTCGTCCCGGCGATATGATGGTTCAGTTGGGGAGCACGGCGTATTTCATCTACCTAGCTGATCATATGGTCGATGATGCCCGCCTGTGGCCAGGGACGTTTATCATTCCCGGAACTTACGGGATCTGCGCGGGGACCAATACGGCGGGTGCACTCACATCGTGGCTGCGCCAAGAGCTGTATCGCGACGCCGTGGAGGCCGAGGGCCACGGTGGCCCCGATGCATATTCGGTCATGGCGCATGATGCCGCCGATGTGGCGCCGGGTGCCGATGGGCTCCTGTGCCTGCCGTACTTTGCGGGGGAGCGTACTCCGCTCAACGATCCCGAGGCACGTGGCGTCTTCTTTGGCCTGACCGGAAGGCATACGCGAGCCCATATGGTTCGCGCCGCCTTGGAAGGCGTCGCGTATACCGTTGCATCCCATGTCGACATTATCGAGCGAGAGCATGGACTGCCAATTGGGCGCATTATGCTTGTCGGAGGTGGAACCAAGAATCCAGTTTGGATGCAGGCTATCGCCGACGTATGCGGGCGCGAGGTCTCGGTTGCCAAGGTTACGGTGGGCGCATGCTTCGGTGATGCCATCATGGCAGCTCTCGCAGGTGGCGCCTATGCATCATGGGATGAACTCGCCCAAGTCCTTGGCGTTGCACAAACAATCGTGCCCGATATGGATGCCCACGAGCTATATGCGTCGCGTCGTCATATCTTTGACGAATTGTATGCACGTAACCGTGATCTCATGCACGAATTGGTGTAATGCTGCCGAATTGTACTGCCTGCCAATAGGGACTGCGTTGTGCGATTCGCATGTCCCTTGGCATTTTTGCCCACAGGGGTTAGCGAAGGTCAAAAACAGAGTGCGCATTTGCTAAAACTACCGACTCGATGCGCTTTGCGTCACAGTTTTTGAGTGAGGCAATGTGCATCGAGGTCCTTGCGAGCGATCTGATGAGCGATTGCACACTTGTTTCTGTGTTTGGTTCGGCCGGCGCATCGGTCTCGAGCAGTAGACGGTCGAGTGGAATCTGTCGGGCATATTCGCGACCGCGCTTGGTGGCGAGCATACGCTCGTTCACGGAAAAATAGCAGCCTGCGTTTCGCGCACGGACGAACTCGTTCGAGGTACCGCTAAACCAGTGAAAGATGACGGCGGGGGAGTTGGGGCTTGGGGTGAGCAATCCATATGACTCAAGGGCGTCCAGTACGGTTCCTGCCGAACGAACAGCGTGAATTGATATCACGCGCCCGGCAAGAGGGTGCTGCACGAGTGCATCGCAGAGCCGGTCAAATGCCTGTACTTGTAGCGACTCGCTTCCGGCAAAACGAGCGGAAAAGTCGAGCCCGACCTCGCCGATCAAGCGTTCTTGTGCAGCGACTTCGCAAAGCAGATTGATTTCAGCGTTGCCACATCGTCCGTCGACGAGCCACCAGGGATGGAGGCCGATGCCGGCAAAGATATTTGAACGGCCGCAGGCGCGCTTCTTGGCGCGTGCAAAGTCGTGCGGATCGACGCCGCAGTCAAATAGAATCAGGCCCAGCGCCGTTGCCTCATCGGCAACGGCGTCCGGGTGAGCCATTAGATCAAGATGGCAGTGTGCATCAAATAACCGGGGCTCCATCTCGGCGCGCTCCGCTAGTCTAGGCGCTGGCCATCGGCGCGCACGCGCTCGGTGCCGCGGCCACTGATCTGACGGATAACCTCGCCGGCGATCATCTGGCCCATGATGGGCGGCATAAAGCTGGCGGTTCCCAGCTCGGTGCGCTCGTGGATGTTGGAAGGATCGCGGGGCTGTGTCTTAACCGATTCCTCGCAGCTAAACAGTACGTGTAGGCTCTTGATTCCGCGCTTCTTACATTCTTTGCGCATAATGCGGCTCATGGGGTCACGTACCGTATCGAAGATGTCGGCAAAGCGGAGGCACTCGGGATGGAGTTTGTTGGCCCCGCCCATGGAGCTAACCAAACGGATGTCATGGTCCTGAGCATATTTGGCAATGGTGAGCTTGGCCGAGATGGTGTCGATGGCGTCGACGACGTAGTCGAGCTTGCCACCCGTCTGCTCCAAAACGCCCGCGAAGAACTCGTCGATGTTGTCGCTCAGCAGGTATTCGGTGCGCTTGATAACGCTGGCGGCGGGATTGATGTCGTGGATCATGGCTTCCATCACGTCAACCTTGCGCTTGCCGACGGTGCTGTGAAAGGCGATGGCCTGTCGATTGATGTTGCTGGGCGCGACGATATCCTTGTCCAGAATCACAAAATGACCGATTCCGCCGCGGACAAGTGCCTCGCAGCAGTTGGAGCCCACGCCTCCGCAGCCGAGCACCAGCACCGTGGCGTTGGCGAGTCTATCGAGTGCCTCACGGCCCATGATGATCTCGAGTTTGGTGTCGCGTGTCTCGACGAGAGCGGCGGTTTCGGTCATAGACATCCTCCGATGGGGAAGCGAATCGTGTTTTAGCTATCACCATTATAGGTATTATCGCGATTCCATTTGAGCCCTAGGGGCTTGTTGAAATGAGGCGGTGATTCGCATAAGATGAAGCAGATGGCACCCGTTGCCGCGGGTTAGCCAACTCCGAAACACGTTTATGGCGTGAGAAGTGGCCGTCTTCGCATTACGCGGAGGCGGCTATTTTTTTGAGTACAAGATTAGATAGTTAGACAAACATCTAAATATCGAGTATAGTGTGCGCGTCATGAGGGGTGCTGAGAGGAGGTCCTATGCCGGGAGAGGGTTTTAAGGCGCTTGCCGATCCAACGCGACGGCGCATTTTGGAGTTGCTGCGCGAGGGCAATTGTACGGCCGGGGAGCTTGCCGAGCATTTTGACATCAGCAAGCCGTCATTGAGCCATCATTTGGCGACGCTCAAAAACGCCGGGCTGGTGACCGACGAGCGCCATGGCCAAAACATCGTTTACAGCTTAAACACCACCGTCATGCAGGACTTGATTGGCTGGTTTATGGGCTTTACAAACACGGAAGGTGATAAGGATGAATAACGAAAACAAGGGCATTCACCCCACGGGGGTATCGTCGCGCGTGTGGATTGCGCTGGTCGTTCTGTGCGTCGCCAATGTCGTAGCGCACCTCATGGTGATGCCGAGCTTGCCTGCACAGATTCCCACGCACTGGGGCGCGAACGGCGCCGTCGATGGTTGGGGTCCTAGCTGGATGGCCTCCGCGCTCGGCGTGCTGCCTCTGGCGCTTCTCGCAATGTTCTGCGTGGTGCCGCGCATCGATCCCAAAGGTGAGGCATATCGAACCTCGGGCAAGTTCTATCAGGGCTTCGTAATCGCCTTCACCTTGTTCATGTGCGCCATAAGCTGGCTGGGAGAGCTTACGGTCTGGGGCGTGGTGCCGGCGGTCGGTTCGGTCAACGTGCTGATTTCCGGTGCTATCGGTTTGCTGTTCATCGGCGTAGGCAACTACTTGCCGCGTGTGAAGCAGAACTATACGCTCGGTATCAAGACGCCTTGGGCGCTTGCCGATCCCGAGAACTGGCGCCGTACGCAGCGTTTTGGCGGCGCCTGCTTTATGGTGCTGGGTATTGGCCTGATTGTGATGGGCGTGGCAGGTGCGGTGCTTTCGAGTGAAGTCGTTGCCGCGGTGATTGCGGTTCTGGCGTTTGGTTCAGCCGGAGCTGCCTACGTCTATTCGTATCTGCTGTGGCGTAAATCGCAGCGAGCCGTTCGCTAAGGTTGCGGAAAACTAGCGTACGCAGTTCATAGTATGTTCTGGGGGACTTTTCCCAGGTAGTATTAGGGGGTGTGGGCAACCATGCCCCTTTTTCGTTAAGTTTCAGAGCTGGTTTCCTCATTTCGTTTCCACTAAAGCGAATCAAGAATAGGGAAACAGCAGGTAGAAAGGATAAAACAGGCATATGGCGGAGTTTATCTACCAGATGTATCAGGCTCGCAAGGCCCATGGCGACAAGGTAATCCTTGACGACGTGACCCTGAGCTTCTACCCCGGTGCCAAGATCGGTGTCGTGGGCCCCAACGGCATGGGCAAGTCGACCCTGCTCAAGATCATGGCCGGCATTGAGGAGGTCTCCAACGGCGATGCCAGGCTCACCCCCGGCTACACCGTGGGTATCCTGCAGCAGGAGCCGCCGCTCGACGACGACAAGACCGTCATCGAGAACGTGCGCATGGCGTTTGGCGACATGATCGCCAAGGTCGATCGCTTCAATAAGATCGGCGAGGAGATGTGCGACCCGGATTGCGACATGGACGCCCTCATGGCAGAGATGGGCAAGCTCCAGGACGAGATTGACGCCGCCGACGGCTGGGATATCGATTCCAAACTCGGCCAGGCCATGGACGCTCTGCAGCTGCCCGATTCCGACATGCCGGTCAACGTGCTTTCCGGCGGCGAGCGCCGCCGTGTGGCCCTGTGCAAGCTGCTGCTTGAGGCTCCCGACCTGCTGCTGCTCGACGAGCCCACGAACCACCTGGACGCTGAGTCGATCCTGTGGCTCGAGCACTTCCTGCACAACTACCAGGGCGCGGTGCTTGCCGTCACGCACGATCGCTACTTCCTGGATAACGTTGCCGAGTGGATCTGCGAGGTCGACCGCGGCCACCTTTATCCCTACAAGGGCAACTACTCCACGTATCTGGAGACCAAGGCCGCGCGTATCGAGGCGCAGGGCAACCGCGATGCCAAGCTCGCCAAGCGCATGGAGGCCGAGCTCGAGTGGGTACGCAGCTCGCCCAAGGCTCGCCAGGCCAAGAACAAGGCCCGTCTGGCTCGCTACGAGGAGATGGAGGCCGAGGCCCGCGCAAGCCAGAAGCTCGACTGGACCGACATCCGCATCCCTGTGGGCCCGCGTCTGGGCAACAAGGTGCTCGAGGCCCATCACGTGCACAAGGAGTTCGATGGCCGTGTGCTCATCGACGATCTTTCGTTTACGCTGCCGCGCAACGGCATCGTGGGCGTGATCGGTCCCAACGGCGTGGGCAAGACCACACTGTTCAAGACGATTGTGGGTCTGGAGCCGCTGACTTCGGGCGAGCTCGAGGTGGGCGAGACCGTCAAGATTTCTTACGTCGACCAGAACCGTTCCGGCATCGACCCCGATAAGAACCTATGGGAGGTCGTCTCGGACGGCCTGGACCACATGATGGTGGGCGAGACCGAGGTTCCGAGCCGCGCTTATGTGGCGAGCTTTGGCTTTAAGGGCCAGGACCAGCAGAAGCGCGCTGGCGTGCTCTCCGGCGGCGAGCGCAACCGTCTGAACTTGGCGCTTACGCTCAAGCAGGGCGGCAACCTGCTGCTCCTCGACGAGCCCACGAACGACCTCGACGTCGAGACGCTGTCCTCGCTCGAAGCGGCGCTGCTCGAGTTCCCGGGCTGCTCGGTGGTCATTAGCCACGATCGTATGTTCCTGGACCGCGTTGCCACGCACATTCTGGCGTGGGAGGGCACCGACGAGAATCCGGGCAACTGGTATTGGTTCGAGGGCAACTTCGAGGCCTATCAGGCCAACCGCATCGAGCGCCTGGGCGAGGACGCAGCCCAGCCGCATCGTATTCACCGCAAGCTCACGCGTGACTAGTAGCAAGTAGAAAGGCCGCCAGCAAGGGCGGCCTTTCTTGTAGCAATTGCACTGCAGCTATGCCCTGGCTGCTGGTTTGATTCATAATCAAAGTCATCTCTTTGGGATTAAAGCCCGTTTTTGCTATGAGTGATTTTCTAATTCCGTTTAAAACGTAAAGACGTATTGGGTTACAAGGACATAAGCAAATCGAATTGAAATATAACCAGTGCTGTAACGTTACAAAAAAGGTTATAGAATAGGAGTATCTTATAAGTCGCTCCTCTAGAAAGAAGAACATATGCTTTCGCGTCGTCGTTTTCTGCAACTTGTCGCGTCTTCAATTGTCGCCTTAGCCGCACGTCCGAAAGAGGTTTTTGCTTCGACGGGCAATATTGATGGTGAGCAGATACAATTTACTTCAGAAATTGCGCAAGAGCTTGCCGATAAATATATAAAGGGACTCCTCGGCTCTTCGTATACGCCTTCTGACCCTATTCCTTTTGTAGACGTTGATGGGTCCCCGCTTGGCTACATTGTTCCGGTTGTGACATTCAATAGAGCCGCGGGCTATTTGGTTTTAGATGCTTCAGATGATGAAATACTTACGGGATATCGTTTTGGAGACGGCTTAGTCAGCCCTATGGATCGGGGAGGAGATCTTGGTGTTGAGTCTTATTCTTTCAATAACCCAGTCGTAATGATCAATCCATTCGAATTCGGTGTGCAATCTTTGGACGGTTCAATAACAACAAATTGCGGAAGAACAATCCCGGCTGTTTCCATAGAAGGACGGCCTGTCGTTTTATCGAATAAACCTTCAAGCTGGAACGATGTCGTAATTTACGCAACTCAAATGCAGGATTACACAGTATCTGGATTTCGTTCCATTTCTCAGTTTATGTCATATGATGAAAGCGAGATTAAGAGGCTTACTGCCCACTATGCTTGTATGGTGACAGCTTTTTCGAACGTTGCGGAACTGTATGGCATTGCCAATTTATATAACGACCCTTCGCAATATATGCAGATATGGAATTACACCAATACCCATGCTCTTTCCGATGAAGAACAGACTGTTCCCGGCGTTGTTTTGGGCGGAACGCCGATATCAACCTGTGCAACGGGGTTTACAAATTACTGCGCAAGCAGAGGAAGTACTCTTATCGCCCGCACTGTCTCCTCTCCGGCTATCGCGAGCATTCAAAATGAGATTAACTCTAATAGACCGAATGTTTTACATGCGAGTTTGTACAACGGATCAGCCCATTCTGTAACAGCGGAGGCTTACGCCACACTTACTGGTAAGAAAACTGGAGAGACAAGGCAGATGATTGGCATAGCGGACGGCTGGAATTCATCTTTATCCTTCCTGAAGTATGATCAGAGCTATTATGCGTGGACTTATGGAACGACTTTTTCGAAGTAGGACGATTCGTCTAGCTCTGTCTTTGGTGCTGATGGCTTCATTGGTGGGCTGTTCAACAAAGGAAGAGATATCGCGCGGAGGTTCCGGAGAAGTGACTGCGACAGACTCAGGTTCATTAGAAATAGCTGGCGGGCATGCCGATGTGATGTTACAAGGAAAAGGCGTGCTTAGGTCGATTGATGCTGAAGACGCTGTCTGCTCAATAGAGGATTTGAAGACAGGTGAAACTGCATCGTACCGAGTTTCAGATAATGCTGCGAATATGATTGAGTCGATACCGACTGGAGCGCAGGTTTCTTTTAGATACTTTGCTCCGCAACTTGAGGATGAGCTTGCTTCTCTGGTGTCTATATGCGCCGATGACAACTAAAAGGCCTGAATTCAAACGGCCTCAGATGGTCAATTGGCTATCCGAGGCCGTTTTTTACTCGACCGGGGCTTCGACCTTGTCGATGGCCCAGGTGGCTCCGAGGCCGCCGGTGGTGTTGCGGCGAATGCGTACGGTGACTTCGTGGCGTTTGCCGGCCTGTGTGTAGCGCAGGGGGGAAGCTCGCGCGGTTACGGCCGGCCTCGATGGTACCGCGCTCGCGAGCGATCCAGTAGTACTCGCCGACGATGCCGAGGGTGTCGGCGCCGTAGGGGAGATAAGTCGACAGCTGGTGCAGCAGCGGGCTAGGGCAGAAGACCTCGGTCGCGAAATCGATGGGGAAGTCCCCGGGGATGGTTGGTGCTGCGGAAGCGGGGGCCGGTGCTGAATTGGGGACCGGAGTCGGTGCAGGTGTGGGAGCCTGGTCACAGGCGGGTGCGGATGCGGACTCAATGACAGGTGCAGACTCAGATGCCGCTTCTGGCTTAGCTATGGAATCTGTCGGTTCCACGGAGATGGACGTGTCTTCGGTCCCGGTTTTGGCATCGGCCTGCGGAGTGTCCTCTGCCTCGACGTTCGGCTTGGCCTCGACCGGCGTGGATACCATGGTGGTGATGCCGGCGTTGGCGTTCTCGGGGTCGTAGACAACCGTGAGCGAGATGGCAGGCTGGGGCGCCTCGGGCTCCGGTGTTGCCTCGGCAGCATCTTGATCCGCGAGCTCGTCGGACTGATTGTCCTCGGTGTTGTCGCCAAAGACATCGTGGTTCTGGAACACGGGCGCCTCGGGCTGGCCAGCCGCCTCTTCGGTTGTCGACTTGGATGCCTCGTTGAGCTCCGCAGTGGCTTCCTGCTCGGATATGACTTCGGGATCGGTCGTGGCGGCGATTTCGGTTTCGGCCTCTGCTGTTACTCCAATAGCGACTTCGATCTCTGTCTCGGGTTCGGGTTCCGGCACGGCTCCAACCATGGCTTCGGGCTCGGGACGCTTAACGTGCTTGGGGCGCACGGCCTTCAGGTCCTTCTTGCCGTGCTTCTTCTTTTTGTAGGACTGCTTGGCGCCCTTGGTAGCCTTGCGCTTGTCCTCGTCCTTGGCAAGGGCGGCATCCCATGCCTCGTTGGCGATGACGGTGGCATACAGGCGGCCGCCCTTAAAGACGGTCAGTTTAATGCAGTCGTCGAGTTCCTCGAGCAACTCGCGCGTGGACTCGAAGCCCAAGTCATAAGCGGCCATGTCGCCGGCGGCGAGCACCTCCTCGACCTGCGTCATAAACGTTTGCTTACCGCACCCAATCGCGTCGCGCAGCAGGCGATACAGATAGATGTGGTTGCCCAGCGATAGCGTGGGCCTAACTATTGTCTTGCTCATGGCAAATCTCCTCTTTACACACGTAAAGCATCTTACCATCGCATAGCGTTCGCCATGGCGGCACCCAAGGCAAACGGGCGCGAACCGCTATCGATTCGCGCCCGTTGTACAGGTTGCCTATCTGGGGATGCAGTGCTTAGTTGCCCGATGCCGTGCCTTGGCTCGAGCTGTTAGATGTCGTGCCCAATGTGGTGTCACTCGAATTGCTGTTGCTGCTGCCTGCTGTGCCCGTTCCCGACGTGGTGTCGCTCGTCTGGCCGCCCGTGCTCGGTTGAGAGCCGTCAGTCGTTTGGCTTGAGTCAGTCGTGCCGGATTGCGTGCCGCTGTTGGCCGTAGAGGAATCGGCGCCCTGCGATTGATCGGGGGTGTTCGATGACGAGTCGGTGGATGCGGAGTTACCCTGCGGGTCGTCCTGCTGGCTTTGCGATTGACCGGAGCTATCCGCGTCGTGCTCGGTCGTATGCGACGAAAGGATCGGCTCGGGGCGCTCGCCCAGGCCCTCACCGGCAGTGGTGATAAGGATGGCGCCGGCGCAGGCGATGACCGCGACGATGGCGATGGCGATCGAGAAGACGATGACCTTCTTTTGCGTCTGGCTGCGCTCTGCCGCCGCCTTGGCGCGCAGGCTGTTGGGAGCGACGCGCGCCGTGGTCGCGCGTCCCGCAACCTGGCGCATCTCCTGCGTGGTTGCGGCGCCACCTAGGTGCTCCTCGACATTGGGCTCAACGGGCTCGTAGGCGCCGGTAGGGTAGTCGACAGCGGCATGCGTGCCCTTGATTGCTTCGGCGCTGGCGGAGATAAAGTGGCGATAGACCTGCGAGGACACAACAGTGATGACTGAGCTCACAGCGGCACCAATCACCGAGCCGGCAATGCCGATCTTTGAAGCAAGCGCCACGCTCGTGGCGGCAGCTGCGGCGCCGGCGATGATCTGGGGAATGGAAATGTCGTCGAACAGGCCCTTTTTGGGCGCGATGGCCATGGTCTGTCCGATGGAATGGTTCTCGTGCACGCCGTTGTTGAGTGATGCCGGCGTCATGACGCGCGTGCGCGGCGCGTCGGTGTACTTGGTTGTCATACGGGGTCCTCCCGGTGTAAATCTGCTTCGTTTCGTGTAGCCATCAGGGTACCCACCAGATGTGAATCGTACGTGACATTTAACAGATACCATCAACTCATCAAGGGGGCCTGCTGTCTTTGGTGCGATAGCTTGATGCTAAACTGGATTTATGTTTGCGAGGTGGTTTACGTGATGTACCCGTATATGACATTCGAAGATGGAACTGAGGTCATTCATTCTGACCTGATTACAGATGGCGATATCGAAAAGGTTATCGTGCATTTTGAACGACCGACGGCAGAGGGTTTCGACTCCGCTCGTTGTGAGTTGCCTTCCTGTTCGTGGACTGACTGGGAAGGGCATTTTACTCAGAGTGAAAAACGAGCTTTCGAAGAGTGTCTGAGCAAATAATTTAGATTAGTTCGAGTTTAGTTCGAATAAAGAAGCTGAATGCGATGACCTAAAGCGTATGCAATTTTAGTATTAGATGCGTATGAAATGGAGGATGTGAATGGATGAGCTAATAGACTTTAAAAAACGATTTCTCAAGAATGGCGAGCTGGTTTCAATTCCAAAAAAGGAAAGCTATAAAAGAATCATGCTGCTATGGGCCGTCTCTTTCTTTGAATTAAATACAAGTTATACGGAGCTTCAGGTTAATCGTGTGCTGTCACAGCTCTATCCTGATTATGCCGTGTTGAGGCGGTACTTGGTTGATTATGGATTCCTATTAAGGGATGAACGAGGCCTGAAATACGAGGTTAATCGTGATGTTCACGGTATTGAGAGCTAGCCGTCCGGTTCGGGTCCTATATATTGCTAGAGGGATAAGCGAAATAGGCAATTGGTGTGCGAATATTGCTTTGCCAATGCTAATTTACGAGGTAACTCACGATGTTTCTGCAACTGCTTTGATGGTCTGCTGCAGATTTGCCCCCTCTCTGTTTTCAGTTGCGCTCGCGCAGCTGCCTCAGAAGATGGGTATCGGGACACTGCAGGCCATGAGATTGGCAGACTTAATTCGCGCGGGATTATTCGTTTGCTATATTTTTGTTGATAGTAAATGGAGTATGTTTGCTATTACGTGCGCGGTATCGCTTTGCCGAACGGTAGAAATGCCCTGCTTTTACTCGTTGTTAAGAGCCAATACGAATAGTATCAATCGCGACGTAATTAATAATTCGTTTGGGTTCCTGCAGAATTTGATGATGGTTCTGGGGCCAGTTGCCGGCGGTTTTGTTGTCGCTCAATTTGGGGCGGAGGCTGTTCTTGCATTAGACGCGCTTTCTTTTGCCGCGTCGTTCTGGTTGCTGCGAGATGTTCCGTCGGTTATCGAGGTTAATGATAAAGAGGGAATAAGCAAAAATGAAAAAAACAGGACTGCATTTAGTGATCTTAGCGCGAAGCACTTGGCAATTGGTTTCCTATTAATCGATATTTCTAGTGGCGTGGCATTCGGCTCTCTGAATTCTCTTTTGCCAGCTATAGCGCAATTGCAATTTGACTCGTCATCGATACAATACGGATTCCTTCAGAGTAGTCTTACAATCGGACTGTTGTTCGGAAATACAATATATGGTCGTTTAATCAGTGGTTCCGATTGCGTTAAATCATATTGTTTTGTGACGTATCTTGCGCTCGGTGCGTATCTGGCGTTTGGCTATCGCTATGCGTCTGGGATATCGTTTATTTTCCTTTTTATCGTCGGTGCCGGAAACGCCATTCAAGATGTGCTTCTCATAACATCGCTGCAGGATTTGGCGAGAGACGGATCTGAATCGATAAGCCTGTTTTCAATTAGGGAGTCTTTGCAATCGGTTGCTGTTGTTATTTCAACACTTCTTGTTTCGCTGTTCACGAGCATCGCGATGTTCTCAATTCTCGTTACAGGACTTGGTGTATTTTCAATTATGATGGTAGTTGTGTTTCAATTGAATTATTTGCGAAAGATGTGACGTTGATATGCCTAAAACGCTTTTAGTATTTCCCCCAGGATGGAGTCCAGTGGGGCCGTATCTTGCCTTGCCTGTTTTGAAGTCATATCTTCAAGAGGTTGAACAATACAAAGTTGACATTGTTGACTTAAACGTGGAATTTTACGATGACCTCCTATCTTTTAGACATGTCGAAGAGTGCTGTAAAAGGTATCGGGAATCAAAGGATTCGTTTAGTTCGAATGTCCAATTAACAATCGAGTTGATACAAAAGTCGGCACTTAATGTTGACGAGGCAAAAGATATTTTCAGATCGAAGAGATACTTTAATCTAAAAGAAAGACAATATGCTGAAAACATTTTTAGAAATGCACTCTATATCATAAATCACGTCTCATATGGAGTTAAATACACGTTCAACTCCATAGATCTGCCCTATGATTATTATTCGACACCAGAAATAATGAAATCGCTTGCGGATACCTTGCATAATCCGTTTATTTCCTTCTATGAAACTGCCTTTCTTAAGCGTATTCAGAGGGAAAAAATCGAGTTTATTGGGATTTCGGTGAGCGGCTGTTTCCAATTGATTTCTGCAGTTACGTTAGCGAAACTGATTAAAGAAGAATGTCCATCTGTTAAACACGTCTCATTGGGCGGCAATTACATTACTCGTTTAGCAGATGACTGCATGAAAGAATGGCATCCCTTTTTTGAATACATTGATTCGATAATGATGTATGACGGCGAAGAGCCGCTTGCACGTCTTCTTGAGGCTCTTGACTCTGGTGATGACAATCTCGACTGTGTTCCAAACCTTTGCCATGCTAAAGGTGGAAAGATATATAAAAACCATCGGATTGAGCAAACATTTATCAACGATACAGTTCCCGATTTCGATGGCTTCGCCCTTTCTAAATACTTCATGCCTGAGCTAATATTGCCGGTTTATTCCTCTAGGCAGTGTTTTAATCATTGCGCCTTCTGCACCATTCCCGGTGCTACCGGTGGTTGTTACCGAAAGATGCCTATATCGAGAGTATTTGAAATAATGTGTCGGTTAAATGAAAAATACGGCACGAGAGTTTTCTCTTTTGTGGATGAAACATTCGAAGGCAAAAGAATGGAGCAACTCGCGGATGAAATAAACGCATCGGGAAAAACGTTTTTCTGGCATGGAGAAACGAGGTTCTCTCCAACCCTAAGTACAGACGTTTTTAACAAGATATACCAAAGTGGATGTAGGCAGATTCAGTTTGGCCTCGAGTCATACAACCAAAGAGTTCTTGATCTAATGAAGAAGAACACGAGAGTTGATTGGATTGATCGCAATATCCATGATTGTCTCAATGCGGGTATTCCTGTTCATCTATTTTTTATGATTGGCTTTCCGACCGAAACTAAAGAAGAGGCTCTGAACACCTTAGCTTATACAGAGAATGTTTTGAATTATTCAAAACAGGTATGTGGTGTTCCATATTCCACGAGAGGATTTACGAATTTTGGTCTCGTTATGGGGTCGGATGTTTGGAATCATCCCGATAAGTATGGTGTCTCTGTAATGCCGCAGTCCCAATATGAGGATTTGCGCCTCGAAGTAGATTATGTTTCAGGCACTGGTTTAACTTTAAATGAAGCAAAATCCTTATCTGATGAGCATCATATTGATTTTTATATGCAAGAGGTCATAAACGGTAGCGACACAATTGACTTGCCCCAGCGGCTTCATATTTCAGAGGTGACCTGGATCCTAGATTCTATTCACGCTGTCAGGTATAAGGGACATTTGACCAAAGTAAAGCGACGGCTAACTAGTCTAAATCCAGCTGATCGAATCTGGCTGGATTCCAAGACCTCTGTCGTGCTCGTTGAGCCATTTGCCTACTTCTATAATTCTGAATACCATCATGTCTATGCTGTTTCCCAGTTGGTATACCATAAGTTGGCCCGTTTATTGGAGGCCGATTGTAGCATTTCTCTTATTCTTGATCAGGGCGACCTCGAGCTGACAAGGGCGATAGAAGAACTGTTGCATTATGGATTGCTGAATACAAATATCGATGCCGATTATGTAATGCACGATAATGGTTTTCAATTGGTTAAAAGTTCGTTTGTTAAAGAAGTCGGACGCTCAAAAGAGGGGTTAAGAGTACTGCTGAGTTGTGCCACCCATAGAATGTGTGCGGTTAATGATTTTTCGTTCGCTTTGCTTTCGTTGTTTGAAAAGCCGATTACTAAGAACGAGGTGCGCGACATTTTGAAAAAAGAGGGACTATCGACAAGCGAGGAGCAATTAAACAAGTTGGTTGATAATTGCATGAAAGCAGATATACTACAACTGATTAGATAGAGGAGGTTTCTGCATGGACGTTATTAACAAAGATCTCTTGGAGCAACTGAAAGAGTCTCAGGAAGAGGGCGTCGTGGTAGAAGTGTTCGACTTTGAGGACTACATGGATAAATTCTGCCATTAGTTTCGGAATTTTCTTGCCTCGCTTAAAGGAGAAGTCGATTATTGATTTCTCCTTTTTTAGTTAAAGATATTTTTGGAATACATGCTCTTAGCACAGGTTAGCGTCTCAGTAAACTGGGAGGTTGCTTTGGCTAGTTAGAGATATGTGAACGTCCGTTAGACTGAATCTCAGGGTAGAAGGGGCCTCCAGTGTCCAGATCAACAAGGCAATGCTGCGTTTCGGCTAATAAGAACGACGGCTTTCTGCGGGTTGCGGCGGCGTCGCCGCGGATTCGCGTGGCCGATGTCGAGGGCAATGCCGAGGTTGCGCTGGCGGCTGTTCGCGATGCTGCCGAGCGTGGCGTTCGCGCGCTGGTGCTGCCCGAGCTTAATCTGTGCGGCTATACCGCGGCCGATCTGTTCCATAACCGTACATTGCTGCATGCCTGCGAGACCGTACTGGCACATATTCTCGATGAAACTCGCGAGCTGCCGATCGTCTTTACCGTTGGCTTGCCCGTTGCGGTGGCAGAAAACATCTACAACTGCGCCGCCGTGTGCTGCGCGGGCGAGCTCTTGGGCCTCACGGCCAAGAAGTATCTGCCCAACTATGGCGAGTTCTATGAACGCCGTTGGTTTGCTCCGGCGCCTACGGATCCCGTGTGGGTTGATTTTGCCGGTCAGGGCCCGGTCCCGCTTGGTTCGGGGCTCATTTACCGTTGCTGTGATGAGGGCGCCGAGGACCTGGTGCTGGGCGTTGAGGTCTGCGAGGACCTGTGGGTGCCGGCGCCCCCTTCGACCGAGATGGCGCTTGCCGGTGCGACGGTGATTCTCAACCCGTCGGCCTCGGACGAGATTATCGGTAAGGCAGATTACCGCCGCAGCCTTATCTCCAATCAGAGTGCGCGCCTGTACTGCGCCTATGCCTATGCGGATGCGAGCGAGGGCGAGTCCACGACCGATATGGTCTTTGCGGGGGAGAACCTCGTCTACGAAAACGGTTCGAAGCTCGCCGCGACGAAGCTCCTCACTTGCGATATGGCCGTCGCCGACGTCGATCTTGACCGCCTGGTTGCCGAGCGCCGTCGCTCGACGACGTGGACACGCGCGGACGATGCGCTGGAGGCCACGACCGTTGAGTTTTCGTTTGAGGGCGCGCTGGCCAAAGAGCCTGTTCTGCGCGATGCCTGCGATATCGACCGCGTTTTCCCTCGCGCGCCTTTTGTGCCGGCCGACCACGGTGATCTGGCCGAGCGCTGCGAGACTATTCTCAATCTGCAGACTGCTGGCCTCAAGACTCGCCTTGCCCATACGGGCACCAAGGCGGCCGTCATCGGCCTTTCGGGCGGCCTGGACTCCACGCTGGCACTGCTTGTGACCGTGCGCGCCTTCGATGCACTGGGGCTGCCGCGCACGGGTATCACGGCGGTCTCCATGCCCGGCTTTGGCACGACGCACCGCACCAAGTCCAATGCCGAGTCGCTTGCTCGCGGTCTGGGTGTCTCCTTCCGCGAGGTCTCGATCCATGCTGCCGTTGAGCAGCACTTTAAGGACATCGAGCACGACCCGGCCGTTCGGGACGTGACCTACGAGAACAGCCAGGCGCGCGAGCGTACGCAGATTCTCATGGACTTGGCCAACCAGGCCGGCGGCTTTGTCATCGGTACCGGCGACCTGTCGGAGCTGGCGCTCGGCTGGGCTACGTACAACGGCGACCATATGAGCATGTACGCCGTCAACGCGAGCGTGCCCAAGACGCTCGTACGCCATCTGGTGCGCTATGCGGCCGATGTCTTTGGCGGGCGCATCGCCACCACGCTGCTCGACATCCTCGATACGCCGGTGTCTCCCGAACTTCTGCCGCCCACGGGCGACGGCGAGATCGCCCAGAAGACCGAAGACCTGGTGGGCCCCTACGAGCTGCACGACTACTTCCTCTACTACCTGCTGCGCTTTGGCTTTGAGCCGGGCAAGATCTACCGCATGGCGCTCAAGAGCTTTGGGGGCGTCTATGACGAGGTGACGATTCATACGTGGCTGCGTACGTTCTACCGCCGCTTCTTTGCTCAGCAGTTTAAGCGCAGCTGCCTGCCCGACGGTCCCAAGGTGGGCTCGGTGACGCTCAGCCCGCGCGGCGATTGGCGCATGCCGAGCGACGCCAGCTCGCGCCTGTGGCTCGCGCAGATCGACGCACTCAATCCGATTGACTAAGGTTGGCTAAATTGAACCAATATAGGGGTTGCAAGCGGTACACTTTTGCAATCTGATGGCCCGTATCGCGCGGCGCTCTTGTCGGAGCGCCGCGTTTTTCATATCGAAAGGTGGCACCATGCAGGCATCGCAGCGTCTCGACCGCTTTGGCGCGGAGGTCTTCGCCTCGCTCAACAACGAACTTCTCGCGCTGAAGGCTCAGGGCAAGACCATTTACAACATGAGCGTGGGCACGCCCGACTTTAAGCCGTACGACCATGTGGTCGAGGCGCTCACGCATGCAGCCCAAGATCCCGAGATGTGGAAGTATGCCCTGCGCGACCTGCCCGAACTCAAACAAGCCGTGTGCGATTACTATGAGCGTCGCTTTGGCGTTTCGGGCATTACACCGTCCATGGTGCAGTCGTGCAACGGCACGCAGGAGGGCGTGGGCCATTTGGGCCTGGCCCTGCTCGATCCGGGTGACACCATCCTGGTTCCCGATCCGTGCTACCCGGTCTTTGAGGCGGGTGCCAAGATCGCCGATGCCAAGCTCGAGTACTATCCGCTGGTGGCGGAGCACAATTACCTGCCCTATGTGGCGGGTATCGATCCCGAGGTGGCCGATCGTGCCAAGTATATGATCGTGTCGCTGCCCGCGAACCCGGTCGGCTCGGTGGGCACTCCCGAGGTCTACGAGGAGATCATCGCTTTCGCCCGCGAGCACGACCTGCTCATCGTCCATGACAACGCGTACTCCGACATCGTGTTCGACGGCGAGCCGGGCGGCAGCTTCTTGCAGTATCCCGGCGCGCTCGAGGTGGGCGTTGAGTTCTTCTCGCTCTCCAAGTCGTTTAACGTCACCGGTGCGCGTATCGGCTTTTTGGTCGGCCGCGAGGATGTGGTCTCTGCCTTTGCCAAGCTGCGCGGCCAGATCGACTTCGGTATGTTCTTCCCGATCCAGAAGGCCGCCATCGCCTGCCTGAACGGTCCGCGCGATGAGGTCGAGGCGCAGCGTCTGAAGTACCAGGAGCGCCGCGATGCCCTGTGCGACGGTCTTGAGGGCCTGGGCTGGGAGCGTCCCAACGCGCATGGTTCTATGTTTGTGTGGGCCAAGCTTCCCGGTGGTCGCACCGATTCCATGGCGTTTTGCGAGGAGCTCATGGAGAAGGCCGGCGTTGTGGTGACGCCGGGCGCGAGCTTTGGTCCTTCGGGCGAGGGACACGTGCGCATGGCGCTGGTCCTGCCGCCCGACCAGATTGCTTTGGCTGTCGAGGCCATTCGTGAGGCGGGCCTGTATTAGAAAGGTATTTCGACTCGTCAATAGCTCGAAACCGATTTCGTGCAGTTATTTTACGAATACTGCAAACAATTTCGGTAAACGGTCGATTTTTGGCTGCGAATAGGAGCATAATCAAAGTCCCGATTGGATGTATTGGGATTACGGCAAGCCGCTCGGGTCGTTCCCGGGCGGCTTGTTTGTGGAGAGAGATGGGAGTTTCTAATGGTTAACGAGAAGAAGGTCGCTATTGTCGGCTGCGGTTTCGTCGGTTCGTCTTCGGCGTTCGCACTGATGCAGAGTGGTCTGTTCTCCGAGATGGTCCTCATCGACGTGGACAAGAACCGTGCCGAGGGTGAGGCCCTGGATATCGCGCACGGCATGACGTTTGCCGAGCCGATGAAGATCTACGCCGGCGATTATTCTGATGTCGCCGACGCCGCCATGATCGTCGTCACCGCTGGCGCTGCCCAGAAGCCCGGTGAGACCCGCCTGGACTTGGTCAACAAGAACGTAAACATCTTTAAGTCCATTATCCCCGAGATTAAGAAGTCCGGCTTCGACGGCATTCTGCTCATCGTCTCCAACCCGGTTGATGTTCTGACCTATGCTGCCATCAAAATGTCCGGCCTGCCCGAGGGCCATGTCATCGGCTCCGGCACCGTGCTCGACACTGGCCGTCTGCAGCAGATGCTTGGTGCCCACGTCGAGGTTGACCCGCGCGATGTCCAGGCCTATGTCATGGGCGAGCACGGCGACTCCGAGTTTGTCGCTTGGTCCAGCGCTCAGGTTGCCGGCGTTCCGCTGAACACCTTCTGCGAGCTTCACGGTCATCTGGAGCACGAGGCTGCCGAGAAGCGTATCGCCGAGGACGTCAAGAACTCCGCCTACACCATCATCGAGAAGAAGCACGCTACCTACTATGGCGTTGCCATGGCCGTCAAGCGCATCTGCACTGCCGTCATGCGCGATGAGCAGACCGTTCTGCCTGTTTCCTCGCTCATGGTGGGCGAGTATGGTCTGTCCGATCTGGCCATCTCCATGCCGACCGTTGTTGGCCGCGACGGCGTTGTCTGCCGCGTCCCCGTGCCGCTGAACGATGACGAGCAGCATGAGCTCACCGCCTCCGCCAAGGCCCTCAAGGACATCATCGACAGCGTCGACTTCTCCTGCTAGATTGGGCTCGTTTGCCAGCAAGCTACAATGAAGGCGCCTGGGTCCACGCGACCCGGGCGCCTTTTTGGTGCAAGGGGGACAGGTTGCTTTGCACCATTGTTGATGGGAGAGCCATGTCGGATTCGCCTAATTTTTTGACCTATGCCCAGACGGCGTTTGATCCGTTTGAGGAACGGTCGTTCTGCGCGGTTGATAGCCTGGTCTTTGCGTGGCTGTCCTATTTGCGTTTGCCGGGGGATATGGCGGAGCTGACGAACTGGCAGGGCCTTGACGTACGCGAGCTGCTGCGCGCCGAGTGCTACCAAGACATGATTGGCGACCTGTGGGATCCGGAGGGGAGCCGTTCCTTGTTGGAGGCTGTGGCAGCAAGCCCTCGCTACCGTGGCGTTCGTGTTTGCGGCTATCGTACCGTGAGTGATGCCGAGACGACGGAGCAGTTTGCGGCTATGACGTTCCGATTTCCGGCGGGGTTTAGCTATCTTTCCTTCCGGGGGACCGACAGCACGATTGTGGGCTGGAAAGAGGACTTTAACATGGCGTTCCGGTGTCCTGTGCCGGCCCAGGAATCCGCGGCGCGTTATGTGGACGAGGCAGCGGATACGATTGACGGGCCGCTTTTGTGCGGAGGTCATTCCAAGGGTGGAAACCTTGCGGTGTACGGTGCGGCGATGTGCTCCGATGTCGCCCGTGAGCGAATCGAACGGGCGTATTCCCATGATGGTCCGGGCTTCGTCGAGGAGTTTCTGAACGGCAACGCCTTCGCTGATCTATCCAGTCGAATCGACAAGACCCTGCCTCAGTCATCGATTTTTGGCATGATGTTTGAGACGCAGGAGGACTACGCCATCGTTGAGAGCACCGAATTTAGCCTGCTGCAGCATAACCCCTTTAGCTGGGTGGTCGATGGCTGCGACTTTGTGTATCGCGAGCGTCTGTCCGCCGGCGCGCGCTACGTCGACGGTTCCATTCGCGAGATGCTGCTTGCAGTGACACCTAACGAGCGCGAGCGTTTTGTAGATGCATTGTTCTCCGTGTTTGAGGCCACGGGTGCGGTGCGGTTTGCGGATATCGCTGGGAATCTACGCGGGAACCTGCCTGTGATGCTTCAGGCTGCACAAGGCTTCGACAAGGATACGCGACGCTTTGTCTCGCAGACCATCGCGGCAATCCTTAAATGCGCGCTGCTGCCCAAGCGGCCCCAGATCGACATGCCTGCCGCCGGTAAGAGCCTGGCAGAACAGCTCGATGCGTGGCAGTCCGAGCTCCTGCACTAGCTGCTGGTGCACGGTGGTCAGGTTTCTTTGCATCAATCTTCGAAGCGCTTGGGGCGGGCTCGACCGCTATACTGGTTCGTGCTCAAATCGATCTAGAACGGAATGCCGTATATGAAAATCAACCATGCAATTCTGCATATCCTGGACTTTGATTCTGCCGTCAACGTCATGAGCCAGCGCGAGCTGGATATCGAGAGCCGCACCGTGCTCAACTTTGTGACCACACACTTGCGCCGTGCCCGTACATCGGCCGATAACAAACGCGCCACGTTTGCCGAGAACTCTGCGTTTGGTGGTGAGCTCAAGGGCTATTTCTTTGGCGAGCGCGAGTTTGTGGACCTGTCGCAGCAGATTGCGGAGTTTATCTCCTCCGAGCTCACCAAGGCTGAGAAAGCCGAGTCCACCGACGTGCTCGTGGCTGATTTTGACGACGATGAGGATGCCCGCTGGTTTGCCGTGATGCTGCTGGGCTCCAAGCAGGCTTTTATGCACGAGGTGGGCCGCGAGGAGGGGGAGGTTCGCAACGACATCGCGCGCCACTACGCTATTCTGCCAAACCCCTCGCAAAAGGTGCCGAGTTATGCCATCGTGCGCGCGAGCACCATGGAGATCGGCTACGTGGACAAGAAGCGCAAGATTGCCGGCGAGGACCGTATGCTTATCCCCGACGGCCTGCTGCAGTGCGACACGGGCGTGTCGGGCAAGGAAGTCATCGACACCGTGACGCGTGTGGTTGAGGAAGTCGCCGGGGAGCACGGTGCCAATACGGCCGTAGCGCTCGCTAAGGTTAAGGCCGCTGTGGCCGAGAAGGTCGAGGATGACGAGGAGCTTCCGCCTTGGGATATCGTCGATGAGGTCTTTGAAGACGAGCCGGTCATCAAGGAAAGCGTGCGCGCGGCACTGACCGAGGAGAAGGTGCCCGAGCGTGTGCCCGTGGAGCGTAAGCAGGTTGAGCGCGCGGCGGTGCGCAACCACAAGATCCGTACCGACACGGGCATCGAGATTAGCTTCCCGGCCGAGATGGGCTCGAACTCCGAGTACATCGAGTTCGTCAACGAGCCCAACGGCCTCATCTCCATCGAGCTCAAGAATATCGGCAGCATCGAGAATCGATAGCGGCTCGAGTAGATTGACCGTAACGAAAAGGCCAAAGCCCTTTGGGGCTTCGGCCTTCTTGGTAAAACCGCGTAACTATTAAAGCTGACGTAGTCCCTCTTCGAGGCCGGTCTTGCTGTCGGTTTTCTCATCGCGCATCTTGATGACACGGGCGGGAACACCGGCCACGACGGCGCCGGCGGGGACGTCCTCGACGCACACCGCGCCGGCGGCAACGACAGCGCCCTTGCCCACGCGTACGCCTTCCAGGACCACGGCGTTGGCGCCGATCATGACATCGTCCTCGATGATGACGGGCGTGGCGCTGGCGGGCTCCACGACGCCCGCCAGCACGGTGCCGGCGCCGATGTGGCAGTTCTTACCCACGGTGGCGCGGCCGCCCAGCACGGCGCCCATGTCGATCATGGAACCCTCGCCAATGACGGAGCCGATGTTGATGATGGCGCCCATCATGATGACGGCACGGTCGCCAATCTCGACGCGGTCGCGGATGATCGCGCCCGGCTCGATGCGGGCGTTGATACCCTTGAGGTCGAGCATGGGGACGGCGGAGTTGCGGCAGTCATTCTCGACGTCGTAATAGTCGATGGAGTCGGCATTGGCATCGAGGATGGCCTTGAGCTCTTCCCAGTCGCCAAAGACGGTTTTGCCACGACGGCCGCCGTAGACGTGCGCATCGCCCCAGGCAACCTTCATGCCCGGCTTTTCGCGCACGTACAGTTTGACGGGCGTTTTCTTGGGCGCGGTGGCGATGTAGTTGATAATCTCCTGCGCATCCATCTCGGCTGCGTTACTCATATGCTGTTTCTCCTTTGCGTGGATACGGTTGATACCTGGTTAGGCAAACATGACCTGGTCGAAGGTGTAGAAGCCGGGGTCGCGGGTGACGAGCTTCTGCGCGGCTGCCAGGGCGCCGTTGACAAAGATCTGACGGCTCGTGGCGCGATGCGTGAGCGTGACTTCCTCGTCTTGGCCAAAGAAGCTCACCTCGTGCACGCCGGCGACGGTGCCACCGCGCAGCGAGTGCATGCCGATCTCCTTGGGGTCGCGCGCTCCGCACATGCCCTCGCGGCCATAGACGGGGTGGTAACCTGCCTCGGGCTCGGCTTCGACGACGGCGTCGAGCAGCAGCTTCGCGGTACCGCTGGGGGCGTCGACCTTTTGGTTGTGGTGCGTCTCGACAATCTCGCAGTCAAAGCCGGGTAGCTCGCGCGTGGCCTGGGTCACCAGATGACGCAGGGCCGCGATGCCGATGGAGTAATTGCCGGAGTGCATAACGCGGGTGTTCTGACCCAGCTCGCGCAGGCGGTCCATCTGATCGGGTGTGTAGCCCGTGGTGCCTGAGAGCAACGCGGCGCCCGTGCGCTCGACATAGGCGACGACAGCATCGAAGGTCGCAACGTTCGAGAAGTCGATGATGACGTCGGCTGCCGGGGCGTTTTCGAGCTCGGACAAGTCGAAGCCGATCTGGGCTACGATGTCGAAAACGGGCTGACCGGCGGCGTCGGCAATGCCCTCGGCGGTAGTGCGGATGAGCGAGCCCATGCGGCCCGTTCCCATAATGACGGTCTTAATCAAGCAGACCAGCTCCCTTCAGAGCATCGGTAAGTTCAGCGCGTGTGTCGTTGGCCATGGGGCACAGCGGCATGCGGTAGTTTGCCTCAATCATACCCATCTGTGCGAGTGCTTCCTTGACGGGGATGGGGTTGACCTCGCTAAAGAGGGCGTTGATGAGCGGCTGACCGGCAATCTGGATATCGCGGGCGCGCTCCACGTCACCGTCCAGATAGGCGCGGCACATGTCGTGCACGAGTTGCGGCTGAACATCGGCCCACACGCTGATGGTGCCCGAGGCGCCCAGGCTCATGAGCGGCACGGTGAGGGCGTCCTCGCCCGAGTACATGCGGAAGTCGTCGGACAGCAGGTGGGCGATCTTGGCCGCGTAGGAGACGTTGCCCGAGGCTTCCTTAATACCCATGATGTTGGGGTGCGCGGCCAAGCGCTCTACGTTGCGCTTGCTGATGCCGCAGCCGCAGCGGCCGGGGATGTTGTACAGGATGCAGGGGATGTCCACCGCATCGGCGACGGTCTTGAAGTGCTGGTAGATGCCCTCTTCATTAGACTTGTTGTAGTAGGGGGTAATGAGCAGCAGGCCGTCGGCGCCCAGGCCTTGGTAAGTGAGCGACTTGGTGAGCATGGTTTGCGTGGAGTTGGAGCCCGAGCCGGCGATGACGGGGACGCGTCCTGCAACATGCTTGACCACGGCGGCGACAACGGAGTTGTCCTCGTCATCGGTCATCGTGGCGCTCTCGCCGGTGGTGCCCAGGGTGAGGATGGCGTCGGTGCCGTTTTGCAGGTGGAAATCGATAAGGCGCTCGAGTGCGTCAAAGTCGACGCTGCCGTCCTTTTTAAACGGCGTAACAAGGGCGACGATCGAGCCCTCGAGGTTGCGGATATCCATGTTCTTCTCCTTCGCTTCCGCGATCTGGATGCGCTTATTCCATTGGGCGGCGACGGCCAAGCGCTCGTCCTGAGCGCGACGGCGAGCACTTTCGGCGCGCGACTTGGCCAGCAGCTCTCGGCCGCACGGCAGCACGTCGAGCGTGGCAAAGTAATCGGCCGGGCGCTCGGCGCGGCGGATGAGGTCTGCCGAGCCATCGGGGCGCAGCAACACCTCGGCGGAGCGCAGGCGTCCGTTGTAGTTGTACCCCATGGAGTGGCCATGCGCGCCGGTATCGTGGATCACGAGCACATCGCCCATGTCGATATGCGGCAGCTCGCGATCAATGGCGAACTTGTCATTGTTCTCACACAGATTGCCCGTGATGTCGTAGGTGTCCGTAACGGGTGCTGCGGTCTTGTCGGCGCCACCCGGCTGTCCCATCACCGTAATGTGGTGGTAAGCGCCATACATGGCAGGACGGATCAGATCGACGGCGCTTGCGTCCACGCCGATATAGTCCTTGTAGATCTGCTTTTCGTGGATGGCCTTGGTCACCAGGCAGCCGTAGGGGCCCATCATAAAGCGACCCATCTCGGTGCAAATCGCCACATCGCCCATGCCGGCGGGAACCAAGATCTCGTCGTAGGCCGCGTGTACGCCCTCGCCGATGGCACGGATGTCGTTAGCCTGCTGCTCGGGCAGGTAGGGGATACCCACACCGCCGGACAGATTGATAAAGGCGACATGTGCGCCCGTTTCACGCTCCAGGCGCACGGCAAGCTCAAAGAGGATGCGCGCAAGCTTGGGGTAGTAGTCGTTGGTGACGGTGTTGCTGGCAAGGAATGCGTGGATGCCAAAGTCCTCGGCGCCCTTGGCCTTGAGCATGCGGAAGGCCTCGAAGAGCTGCTCGGTGGTCATGCCGTATTTGGAGTCGCCGGGGTTATCCATGATGCCGTTGGAGAGCTGGAATAGGCCGCCCGGATTAAAGCGGCAGCTGACCGTCTTGGGGATGGGTCCCGCAACGCGCTCAAAGAACTCGATGTGGCTGATGTCGTCAAAGTTGACGATGGCACCCAGCTTGTCGGCGAGCTCAAAGTCCGCCGCCGGTGTGTCGTTGGACGAGAACATGATGTCGTGTCCGGTGATGCCCAGCGAGCGGGCGATCATGAGCTCGGTATAGCTCGAGCAATCGCAGCCGCAGCCGTATTCGTTGAGAATGGAGATGAGTGCCGGGTTGGGGTTGGCCTTGACGGCAAAGTATTCCTTAAAGCCCGGGTTCCATGCAAAGGCGTCGCGCACTTCTTGCATGTTGCGGCGGATGCCCGCCTCGTCGTATAGATGAAACGGCGTGGGGAACTGCTCGACGATATGCTCGAGCGTCTCCTTGTCCACAAACGGCTGCTTGGCCGCATATGCCTCGTTGGGAGTCAATGACATGTCCCGTAAACCTCGCTATCCAGACGGCGCTACCTGCGCATCGAATCCGCATAGCGTGGACCCAATGTCCGGATAGCGCTCCCGCATTGCTGCAGACAGTCCTGCGGGTGTTTCCCGCAGGCCCACCAGGCTGTTCGTGCCCGAAAAACCCAGTTCGGCGGGTTTCGCCTCCCCGCGGGGTCAAAGCCTGCCGGCTCGCCCGCGGCTCTTCGTGCCCGCGCCTCTATCAAGTGGTAACGACCCTACCACGTTGCACTTTACCAAACAAGAGTATTCGTATATAACGTTTAAAAAATGCAGGGATATGCTGGAAATAAGGGTGTAGCAATCTTGCGGCACAATAGATAGCAGCCGACGCGCACCTACGAAAGGAACCAATATGGCCGAGCTCCAAGAACTCCGTCGCTACCGCCGCGACTTGCACAGGATCCCGGAGCTCGACTTCGATCTTCCGCAGACGATCGCCTATATCGAGGGTGTGTTGGCGCCGCTCGCCTGCGAGGTGGCCCATCCGTGTCCCAGCTGCGTCTGCGCTTTCTTCGACGCTGGCGTTGGTGCCGCGCATGCCACGGCGATTCGCGCCGACATGGATGCGCTGCCCATTGTGGAGGCGACGGGCGCGGCTTTCGCCTCGTCTCATCTCGGCAAGATGCACGCTTGCGGGCACGATGGGCACATGGCCATGGCGCTTGCCGCAGCGACGTATGTCGACCGTGCGATTCGCGAGCGGCCGGGTGTCATTAAGCGTAACGTGCTCTTTGTGTTCCAGCCTGCCGAGGAGACGACCGGTGGTGCCAAGACGGTATGCGAGAGCGGTGTGTTCGAGCGCTATAGTGCCGACCGTATCTTTGGCTTTCACGTGTGGCCCGACCTTCCCGCCGGCACGCTGGCGAGCTGTCCCGGTCCATTGCTAGCGCGTTCGAGCGAGACGCATGTGCACATTCACGGGATGAGCATCCATATCGCCAAGACCTATGGCGTACCGGTCGAGGAGTCGCACGATGCCGCATTGGCGGCAGCGAAGTTTTTGGTTGCTGAGCGCGAGCTGATGGACGAGTTGGGCGCCGACGAGCCCTGTATCGGTAAGTTTGGTCTGCTGCAGGCCGGTACGGTTTGCAACGCGGTGGCGGGGGAGGCCCATGTCGCGGGCAGCTTGCGCGTGTTTACGGACGGTATGTTCGACCGTGCGCGCGAGGGCGTGCGCCGCGTGTTGGACGAGGCCTGCGCCGCAACAGGCTGTACGTACGATCTCGACTTTGCCGAGGGCTATCCGCCGGTCGATAACGACCCCGAGCTGTTCGCCCACATTGCGCCTGCCTTATCCGAGCTGCAACTTGTGGACGAGCCGCTGCTAATCGCCGAGGATTTCGCGTTCTATCAGCGCCATCTGCCGGGCGTGTTTTTCTTGCTGGGCACGGGCGTGCCAGAGGGACAAGAAAACCCGATCGACGCTGATGGCTGCCCAGCCTATGCCACAAGCGCTCTGCATACCGATAGCATGCTCTTCGACGAGGAAATCCTACTCAAGGGCCTCGATGTCTACAAACGATTGCTTGGCTTGGAGTGACGATGGAACGACGCCGACAGTCTGCCGTATATAGCCCGGGTGGATGCGGGTGTGGCTTGCTACTGCTCCCGGTTATTGCTGTGAGCATTGGCGTGATGTTTGCGCTTGCCGGGGTGGCAGCAGCGGCACTCGTGTTGCTGATTGTGGCCATTGGCGTGACGGTCTGGCTGTGCCGTTCTCGCGAGCAACGTCGTGCCGATGGTAAGACCAATGTTGGATGGACTATCTTTTTAGTCGTCGCCTACCTATTGAGCATCAGCTATTTAGTTTTCTTTATCCTGTTGCTTGTGAGCACCTTTACCGGGGAATCCGTCACGGTGGGTTGATGCGCTGCTAGCAGACGGTCACGCAAAGTGCGTTTGCTCGGCGTCTGGATAGCTGCATTGGCCGTTTACCGCAACCTTAGCTCTCAGCTAATGAATTCAAATTCAATCCTTCCTACGATGTGCTGTGTGCCGGCACGGTAGCCGGATCGTAGGAAGGATGAATAATGGCAAAAGAGGGAAAGAAGCCGATCGGCAAGATTGTCCTAGGCGTCATCGTGGTGCTGGTTATCGTCGGTGCCGTGGGCTCTATGGGTGGCAATTCAACCGATTCGTCTGCGAGCGATTCGGCAAAACCTGCCGAGACGACACAGCAGGCTGAGGAGCAAAAAGAACCGCAAGAACCGTATACCATTGCTGACGAGGCTGAAGACACCTCCAATCAGTTTGCCTATAAGATCACGGGCACGCTGACCAATAACACGGACAAGGAAAAGAGCTACATTCAGATTGAGTATGTTCTGTATGATGCCGATGGCAACCAGGTTGGAACGGCTCTTGCAAACACCAATCATCTGAAGGCGGGCGGCTCCTGGAAGTTCGAGGCGCTGGGTACGGTGTCTCCCGACCAGGTTGCTAGCTGGGAGCGTTCGGACGTAAGCGGTTTCTAGCATGTTGCATGCACTGGGGGAGGTGAAGTCGTATGCCCGATAAAAAGCTGACTGAGGAGTTGCTCAATGAGCTTCTCGATGCACCGAACATCGATGGCTATATCAGGGAGCACGACTTTGCCGCCCCGTCGCTTTCGGACTACCTGAAGCAGCTGCTGCAGGAAAAGGGCTTGGAGCGTTCGCGCGTGGTGCGTATGGCCGATCTCAATGAGACCTTTGGCTATCAGATCTTTACTGGTGCGCGTCACCCGAGTCGCAATAAGGTGCTGCAGATTGCCTTTGCGATGGCGCTGACGCTCAAAGAGACCAACCGTGCGCTGACGGCTGCCGGGGTGAGCGTCCTCAACTGCAAGGATCGCCGTGACGCGATTATCATCTTTTGCATCGATCGCGGGTGCAGCCTCCAAAAGGTCAACGAGGAGCTGTATCGCTTTGGCGAGGAGACGGTGAGTTAGCGGCTGATATCTGAGCCGGCGGAGCTGCCGAACAACGATGCAAACGAACGGGGCGCGGATGCCATGGGGTGTCTGCGCCCTGCGCTATGATGGGGGCTATGGATACTCAGACCCCAACATATCCCGATGACGAGCTGACCGCAGCGCTTGCCGAGCATCTGGCGTCGCTCGATCGCGACGACAGCTATCGCGTGGAGCGTGTACTTAAGCGCTCGTCCGTTGAAACAACCGAGCTCGTGTACTTTGAAGGAACCGACGGTGGTTCGCTCGGCCCCTTTGTCCGTAAACGTATCGATGCTTCGGCTCAAATCGGCGGGGCATACGAGCGTCTGTTTGCCGCTCAACGGGCGGGCAGGCGTTTTGAGCACCTGCCCAGAATCGTCGATTGCCGTCGTGTGGGCGACGAGCTTAACGTGGTTATGGAATATATCGAAGGAGAGACGCTCGGGGTGCTGGTGGACCGTCTGGGAGCCACCCCCGATTATGCATGTGAATTGTATCCTGCCCTATGCGATGCCGTGGGCGAGCTCCATGCCGGTTTTGCAATGGCGGGGGAGACGTCGGCGCCGGTGATCCATCGCGACCTCAAGCCATCGAATATCATCGTGACAGGTGCGAGCCGTACGCTCGATGAGGGCCTGACGTTTTCATCGCTGGTGATTATCGACTTGGGGATCGCGCGCGTATGGCGCGATGGCGCCGATGCCGACACCGTCAAGTTTGGCACGCGACCCTATGCGCCGCCCGAGCAGTATGGGTTTGGGCAGACGAGTGTGCGCAGCGACGTCTACGCACTTGGCGCCCTGTTGTTCTTCTGCTTGACGGGAATCGACCCTAAACCAGGGCTCGACATGCGCGAGCAATGCGAGGCGCGTGGCATTCCCACTCCACTTGCCGATGTCATCTGCATGTCGATGGCGCTCGACCCGGCTAAGCGTTTTGCGAGTGCGGAAGCGTTGGGACGGGCTACGCGCGCGGCATACGATCTGAGTCGCCCCGTGCGGCCTCCTGCGCCTGCGCCTGTCCGTACTCCGGCCTCGGAGACGGTGTTGACGCCCCAAGGGCTCCAGAACCCCGCAGGGCTTCCTAGGCCTGCCGCCTCCGCTGCATGCGGTCTGCTCTCTCGCGTTCCGGAGTCTCTGGGGCGCATTTGGAATACGCTTGTCTGCTTCTCGCTACTTGTGTTCTTTGCCGGAAGTCACTTTGCCGTCTTTCACCCCACGGGAGCAAACCAAGGCTACCCGACGTGGCTTCTCATAATCGAGTATTTTTTCTTTGTCGATGGCCTTATGGTGCTTATGCATTTTGCGCTGCTCGATAAGCGCCGTCTTCGTCGGCGATTCGTACTGCTCGACAGCTATCGCGGCAAGAAACTCGCGAAACTCTGGCTCAAGGCATTGGGTGTGCTGCTCCTATGCATGATCGTCATAGTCGCGGTTGCCAATGCGACCGGCGTCGTCGATACCTCCGCTACCTAAAAGAAAAGGGCCCCATTGGGGCCCTTTGCAGTTGCGCTTAGATGCGGTTCATCTGAGCGGCGACTTTGTTATACCAGTCCTGCCACGTGGGCGGGCAGTACTTTTTGGCCGCTGCCGGAGTAAGGGTGGAGCCGTAGTTGGCACCCAGATAGGCAACGTGAGCGGAGATGCCCTCGCTCCAGCTGCCAAAGCTGCGCCAACCGCCGCCACGGGCGCTCCAGCCCCAGGCGTTGTAAGAATTGGCGCAATAAGCACCCTTGGTGCTCTCGATACAGGCGATGGCGGGGGACCAACGGGGGTCGACACCGGTATTCCAGGCGGCGACGGCAAAGTTATAGCCCTGGCCTGCCATGGGGGAGCCGGCAAGATAATTGTCGATGCGGCTCGTCCACTCATTAATGAACGAATCGTAATCGGAACTACCGGTATTGGAGTTGTTCACCGTGGTGTCTATGGTGGTGTTGGTGTTGGTGGCCTGGCTGCTGGAATTGCCGCCGCTTACGCCCTCGCCCGAGAGCTTCTCGGCGGCAGCGGCCTTATCGGCCTCAAGCTTGGCAAGCTCGGCGGCATTTTCCTGCTCGGCTTTTGCCTGTGCCTCGCTGCGGAGCTGCTGGGCCTGAGCCAACGCATCCTCGGCGTTTTTCTGCTCTGCCTCAAGCTGAGACTTGGCCTGCTGGAGCTCAGCCTTGTTCTGCTCGAGTTCGGTTTGCATGTTATTAAGCTGTTCGATCTCGTCGACGCTCGAGCTCGTGATCTGGTTGGTGTATTTGCAGGTCGTGATGAACTCACCCAGGCTCTGCGCGTTGACCAGGAAGCTCACGATGGGGTTGGTGCCCTTCTGATACTTGTACAGATCGCGCATGGCGGAGCTTGCTTTGGCCTGCTGCTCGGGAAGCTTAGCCTCGATTTCCTCGATGCTTGCCTCATTGGAGTCAATCTGCTTTTGCAGGTCATCGAGTTTGGTGCGGGCGTCGTTGTAGGCGCTCGTGGCGGCTTCGATCTTCTGCTGGGCTGCGGAAAGCTGGTCCTGCGTTGCCTGCGAGGCGGCATACGCCGCAACGGGGGAGAGCATCGGCGTGGCCGTCAGCGCAACGGCGAGCGCGGCGCTCGTGATGATACGAGCCGGCTTCGACGCAATGAGCGCTGCGGTGCGATGATTCGAATGCTGCATCCAGTCCCTCTGCAATCAATCGTAGGTTATGATTCGAACGGTATTCTACTACTGCTTTCGACCTCAACTTGAACCTTAAAGGTTCCAAAGGGTCAAGTTGAACTTGAGGCTTTGGCTTTGACCTGCAGTTATGATGAATTGTTGAGAAACCATAGAGTTCAACTTTAACGTTACGGAACCCTGTCGAGAGGGTTTTTGTTTATCAAAAGTCGCCTCATGTGGGGTTTTGCAACTACAGGGTCCCATCACGGCGAGGGCGGATTTCATGCTGGATAATTGCGCTGATTGCCATAGATACGGTGGAGCTTTGGGCGCCGGCGGTTTGGCACGCTAGAATAAATCAGTTGCGCAAAGACCGCCCGTTGTGTGGGCAGTTCATGATAGGAAGTTTCCATGGCATTGCAGTTTACAGAGCGCGAGTTCATTCCCGTGCTGCTCGGTGGCGACATCAACGCCTATTCGGTGGCGCGCGCCTTCTACGAGGAGTACCAGGTCAAGAGCCTGGTCTTTGGCAAGTACCAGACGGGTCCCGCGTACCGCAGCCAGATTATCGACTACACGCCCAACGTGGATATCGATACCATGCCCGTGATGCTCAGGACCGTCAACGGCATTGCCCAAGCGCATGCCGATAAGACGATTGTCCTTGTGGGCTGTGGCGATAACTATGTTGCCCTCGTGGCTCAGGCCAAGGATGCCCATGAGCTGGCGGATAACATCGTCGCGCCTTACGCTCCCTATAGCATGCTTGAGCAGTGTCAGAAGAAGGAGATCTTCTACGAGCTGTGCGAGAAGCATGGCGTGCCCTATCCGCATACCTTTACCTTCACCATGGCGATGCTGAACGCCCAAGGCGAGGCACCTGCCGAAGTGCTCGACCAGATTGACTTCCCCTACCCGATGATTCTGAAGCCTTCTGACGGCATCATGTGGTGGCAGCACGAGTTCGAGGGCCAGAAAAAGGCCTATGAGATTGCCGACCGTGCCGAGCTGGAACAGGTCATTCGCGACTCGTATGCCAGCGGCTACACCGACGACCTGATCTTGCAGGATCGCGTGCCCGGCAATGACGAGTACATGCGCGTGCTCACCAGTTATTCCGACCGCAACGGCAAGGTGCGCATGATGTGCCTGGGCCATGTGCTGCTCGAGGAGCATCAGCCTCACGGTGTCGGCAACCACGCCTGTATCATCACCGAGCCCAATGACGAGCTCATGGGCGGCGTGCGCAAGTTGCTCGAGGACCTTCACTTTGTGGGCTATTCCAACTTTGACGTTAAGTACGACGAGCGCGACGGCTCGTTTAAGTTCTTCGATTTCAACACGCGCCAAGGTCGTAGCAACTACTACGTTACCAACAGCGGCTTTAACGTTGCCAAGTATGTGGTGGACGAGTATGTGTTCAACCGCCCGTTTGAGCCGGAGTTTGTGACGGCGCAGGACGAGGCGCTGTGGATGGTCGTCCCCATGGGCGTCGTCGACAAGTACGTCAAGGATCCCGAGCTGCGCGCTAAGGTGCATCGCCTGGACAAGGAAGGCAAGGGCGCCGACCCTTCGTTTATGAAGGGCGACTTTGTCTTTAACCGCTGGCTGCGCATGTGGCACACCAAGCTGCGCCACTTTAAGCTGTTCAAGACGTATTACAAGTAGATGAGTGCGGCGCCCGTCCGGTTTACATCGGGCGGGCGCGGGTATGATACGCGCAATTGCGCAAGCGTCACCAAGGAGGCGGCGATGGAAAAGCTGGGAGTTATCGGCGGCATGGGCGCCGAGGCCACGTCGTATTACTACGACCAGGTGGTGCGCCATACGGCTGCTGCCTGCGATCAGGAACATATCGACATGGTGGTGCTCTCCAAGTCGACCATGCCCGACCGCACGCTTGCCATTAAGACCGGCGAGCATGCCAAGCTGCTGGCGACCATGAAAGAGTGTGCTCAGGCACTCGAGTCGCTGGGCTGCGCGCACATTGCCATTCCCTGCAACACGTCACACTACTTCTACGACCAGATCCAGTCGTTTACGAAGGTGCCGATTATCCACATGCCGCGCGAGTCGGTTCGCTATGCCCTTGCGGGTGCGGTGATGGGGGAGTGCGAGTTCGACCCCAACCTGAGTATGCCGGCCGAGCCGGTGCACAAGATTGGCATCATGGGCACCGACGGAACCGTGGGCGCGGGCGTCTACGGCCGCGAATGCGAGGCTGCGGGTGTTGAGGTTGTCTATCCCAGCGAGAAACGTCAGAACGATGTGATGTCGCTTATCTACGGTGATGTGAAGGCCGGACGTGAGCCCGATATGGATAAGTTCGACCGCGTGATGTGGGAGTTCGCCCGTAGCGGCTGCGACCGTGTCATTCTGGCCTGCACCGAGCTATCGGTGCTGCAGAAGTATCGAGAGATGCCCGAGATCACCCTCGATGCCATGGATGTCCTGGTGCGCGAATCCATCATCCGCAGCGGCGCCCCCTACCGCCTCTAGCTTCCGACCCGTCAAAAAGGGACAGGTTAATTTTGGTAGGTTTTATCTGGTGAAACAGTAAAGGCCTCGGCTCGTTTGGTGCGAGCCGAGGCCTTTTGCGTTGGGCGGTTGCTGTCGGTGGCGAACTAGAACAGGAAGCCGATGGCGATGAGAGCGATGCTGACGATGAGTACGGCGATGTCCAGGCCCTTGATGGGGTAGCGCTTGTACGAGCTGGCGCGCGTGCGCAGATAGAAGCCGCGCTGTTCTGCCGCCAAGGCCGTGGCATCGGTCTTGCCCACGCTCGAGATGAGCAGCGGCACACACAGTGGCAGCATGAGCTTAAGCTTCTTGATGGGGTTCTTGGTGTCGTACTCGACGCCGCGTGCGGTCTGCGCTTCCATGATGGCGTTCATCTCCTGACCAAACACCGGCACAAAGCGCAGCGCCGTGGTAAAGGTGAAGGCATAGCGATACGGTACGTGCAGCACCTCGACGCAGGCGTTGGCAAGGTCGTTGAGCTTGGTCACCATAAGCATGAGGATGAGTGGCAGCGCCACGCCCAACAGGCGTAGGCAAGCCTTCGATCCGGTAATGAGGCCCGTGTCGGTGATAAAGCCCCACACCATGTTGCCGTCGCGCATAAAGGCCAGCTGAAGCACCAGCATGATAAGCGCGAGCGGAATCAGCAACTTGAGTAGCGAGAGCAGACGGTCGACGACGCCGGCGTAGGCGCCCAGTGCAAGGGTGAGCGCCAAAAAGCCCAACAGCGCCACGTAGGTGTCGGACAGGAAGATGCCGACGATGATGGCGGCGGCGAGGCCCAGTTTGACGACGGGGTTCAGGCGATGCAGTAGCGTATTGCCCGGCATGTAGTCGATGACGTTAACCACGGTGGACCATCTCCTTGGTAATTCGAACGACATCGGTGACCTCGCTCACCTGCGCAAAAGCGGGCGAGACGGAAGATGCCAGACGGCGCGAGAGTTCAATAACCTGGGGTGGCTCAACGTAGGCACGCCGCATGAGATCGATGTTCGAGAATAGCTCGTGCGTGCGGCCACGGTCGAGAATGCGGCCGTTGGCCATTACTACGATGCGCTCGGCAAAGTCGGAGACGACTTCCATGTCGTGGCAGACCATGATTACAGCGCAGCCGCGCTCGGCCATAGTGCGCACGGTTTCCATGACGGTCATGCACTCGCGGTAGTCAAGGCCGCTCGTGGGCTCGTCGAGGACCACGATTTTAGGCTCTACGACCACGACGGAGGCGAGCGCCACCATCTGGCGCTGACCGCGCGAGAGCGAGAAGGGCGCCTCGTCGGCCGGCAAGCCAAAGCGGTCGATGACGAGCTGGGCGCGACGCAGCGCCTCGGCACGGTCGATGCCGGCAAGCTCCAGGCCAAAGGCGACCTCGTCGAGCACGGTGTCCTTGCAGATCTGGCGGTCGGGGTTTTGGAAGAGGGTTGCGACTTCGCGGGCGATGCGGCTCGTGGGAACGGCCGCGGTATCCAGTCCCGTGACGCGCACGCTGCCCGAGGCGGGCTTAAGCAGGCCTGTGAGCAGCTTGGTGAGCGTGGTCTTGCCGGCGCCGTTTTGGCCGACGATGCCCACGAGCTCGCCGGGATAGAGGGTCAGGTTGAGGTCGTGGACGGCGGCGCCGCCATTGGGATAGGCAAACTCAACATGATCGAAGGCGAGCACGGGCTCGGCGTCCTTGGCGTGCGGGCGCAACGACGGTGCGTGCGGTGAGCCGGCGGGTGCCTGATTGTCGCTGCTTGCGTGTGCGGGGTCGACGATGCCCGTAATCAGGCGCTCGGCCTCATCAACATCCAAACAGGGGGTGCCGCTGACCAGGCCGTCGGCCTCGAGGCTATTGAAGATACGCGTGACGCGAGGGCAGTCGACGCCGATGGCACGGAGCTCGTCGGTATGCGCGAAGACCTCGTGTGGTTCGCCCTGCAGCGCGATTTCGCCATGGTTGAGCACGAGCACGCGGTTGCAGTACTCCGAGAGCAGGGCGACCTTTTGCTCAACGACGACGATGGTGATTCCAAGTGCGCGGTTTGCCTCACGCAGCGTCTCGAAGACCAGCGTGGAGCTGGCAGGGTCGAGTGCCGCGGTGGGCTCGTCGAGAACCAAGACGCGCGGACGCATAGCGAGAATGGCGGCGATGGCTACCTTTTGCTTCTGTCCGCCCGAGAGGGTGGCAATCTCGCGGTCGCGCAGGTCGCTGATGCCGACGGTCTCGAGCGTTTCGCTCACGCGCTGCTCGATCTGGTCATGGGGGACGCCAAAGTTCTCGAGGCCAAAGAACATCTCGTCCTCGACGACCGAGGCGACCATTTGCGTGTCGATATCCTGCAGCACGCTGCCGACGATTTGCGACACGTCGGTCAACGAGACCTCGCAGGTGTCGTGGCCGTCAACCATGACGGACCCAAAGAACGTGCCGGTGTAGTGGTGGGGCACGGCGCCCGACAGGCAGGCGGCAAGCGTGGACTTGCCGGCGCCCGAGGGCCCGATGATGCCGATGAAATCTCCCTTGTTCACGCTGAGCGAGATGTGGCTGAGCGCCTGCTCGGTCTGCGTGCCATAGGAGAACGAGACATCGTCGACGTTGATGATCGTTTCCATGGATACCTTTCATAGTCATCGGGGACGTTCTTTAATGACTAGTCGTTTAAGAACGTCCCCAAAAGCTAGTCGTTTGGGATGGTCTTTGTTGGTGGAGTGCGGAGACGGCTTTACGAGGGGCTCCAGGTTGGCGCGAAAGAGGAGCGAAGCGTACTTGGGTACGCGAGCGACGAATGAACGACAAGATGGGGTGGCTCGTAAAGCCGAGCGGGTTAATTGAGCCTAAGGGCCTTCTGGATGGGCAAGTAGAGGGCGCCGACCAGAATGGCGTTAAAGACGGCGGTCATGGCGACGACGGGCAACATAGCGGCGGCGAGCTCGCCGACCACGCCAAGCATGGCCATCTTGATAACCATGAAGATGACGCCGGAGACAAAGGTGGTCACGAAGGTAGCGACGATGGCGACGGCAGGCTTAACCTGACCGTTCTTGCCGGCGGCGTTGACGATGCCGGCCATGAGCATGGCGGCGATGCCCTCGGCGGCAAAATCGACGAACGGCGAAGTGGTGGTGATCTGGATCACGGCAGCCGAGATGAGGCCAATGACGAGCGCCTGGCCGATGTTGGGGCGAACGACCAGGATGGTGAGGCAGAAGGCCGAGATGATGAACTCGGGGCTGATCATGCCGCCCGAGATGCCCGAGATTGCCTTGCCGACGGTGAAGTTGAGGATGAAGCCGGCGGCGAGCAGGATGGCGAGCAGGACGAGGGCGCGGACATCGAGTTTGCCGCGATCGGCGGTCTGGACGGTGCGGGGCTGGGTGGCGGTGGTGTTCTGAGACATGGTGAAAATCCTTTCGGAAGGGGATTGCAAGAGAAAAGCGGAGGCGCGTGATGCGAATGCGATCGGGCTCGAGATAGAAAAAGGCCCCCGGTCGAAACCGGAGGCCTTCCAATCACCTAGAGCGCAAAAACAGGCGTGAGGGACTCACTGTCGACCGATCGTATTCGCATCACGCCACCACCAGTTGTTGAGAGACTTCATCGTGTTCTTCATGTTGGTGGCTCCTTTCGTGATGCCGTGGCGCGGTCGCACCTAGTTGCTGTTGCGCTGCACTATAGCACAGCGAAGTGTGTGCGGGGAAATCTTTTTTAAAAAGATTTCAGGCGGGTTTCCCGTCGGTCAAAAAGGCGGGTTAAGTGGGCGTGGTGACTCATGTGCCCCGCCCGCTCAGCTAAGACGTTACTCCTTATTGCGACGGTAGAGGAAGTAACCGCCCGCGGAGATGACGGCAACGCCAGCGATGGCGAATGCAGCCACCATGCGGCCATCAAAACGATCGCCAGTGGTGGGCAGGCCGCCCTTGGTGTTCGTCTTGTTGGTGGTTACCGTGGTCGTGGTGTCCGACTTGCCGGGCTTCTCGGGCTTGGTGGTGGGCTGCTCGGGCTTAGCGGGCTGCTCGGGCTTAGCGGGCTGCTCGGGCTTAGCGGGCTGCTCGGGGGTACCGGGCTGTTCGGGAGTTCCGGGCTGATCCGGGGTCACCGGGTCGGTGGCAAGAGTGTCCTTGGCATAGGTGATGGACACCTTGAGGCCGTTGGTCTCAGTGTTCAGGTCGCTCGGGGTGAAGGGCGTGCTGAAATCCTCAGCCTTCAGATAAGCGCGCATCTCCTGGAGAAGGGCCTTGCACTTGACGTAGGTGTTCTCAGTGGCAGCCTTGCCGGCCTTGTTTGCCAGGGCGGTGCGGCCCTCAGTGGTGGTCTCGGCCTGCATAGCAGCATCGACCTCAAGGTTCTGCTCGATGAGCTCGTTCTGGAGAGCGTCGAGGTAGGCGCGAACGCCGGTGCCGAGCTGCTCGCGGTGCTCGTAGCAGAGGGAACTAATGTCCATGAGGACGTAGTTGATGGAGTTCTCGGGCTCCTCGTTGTTCACGATGTCCGTCTCTTCGCAGTGATCGTAGGAGACATCCTGATTGCTGAAGTAGGGGCTGACCTCGGTGAGCAGTGCAGAGTACAGAGGAATAGCGACGGAGTAGGCGGCGCGGGAGAGCATCTCCCACTGAATGGTCGCGATCTCGGGGTCCATGCCCTGACGGATCTGGAAGAGGTTGGTCTCGGTGCTTCTTTCGGTGCCGATGGCGTAGACACCGTCGGTGTTGGCGTTGAGGCCGGGGACATTTTCGCCGCGGTTGCCAAATGCACGGATCATCTCAAAGGTGTTCCAGTCGGACTTGCCGGGCTTGAAGAACAGGGGCTGGATCTCGCTGACCATGGCTCCGATTTGGTCGGGGCCTTTTTCCGGTTTAACCGTGACGATGTCGTAATCCGCACCCTTGGTCAACGGGGCCATGAAGTAATCGCGGCCCTGGACATAGCGAGTCCACTGATGAACGCCGGAATCGGCGACGCTTTTGCCATAGGTCTTGGCAACGTCGAACTTGCCGTCGGTGTACTCGGCGAAGCCATTTTTCTCGGGCATGGTCTGGATGCCCTCGGAGTGGAGGCAGTTCTCGGCGTCATCAAGGTTGACATCGTAATTGAGTCCGCCGATGTTGGGGTTGAGTGAGGCGACGTCATCGGCGAGCTTCATGGCGATCCACTGGTGGCCGGAAAGTGCGGCAAACAGCCAAGTCTCGTTGCTGTCGGCGATGATAATCTGATCGTTGCCGTTGGCGCCCTGCTCGTCGATGATCTTGCCGAGGAGTTCGACACCCTCAAGTGCTTTGGCACTTTCGCCTAAGATAACGCTGCCGTAGCTATACTCGCCAATGCCAGTGTCGGTCAGGGGGTCTGCCTTGGCGGCTTTATCGTTCATGTTGGTGGTCAGCGTTGCGGAGCAGGACACGCCCTTCTCGTTGATGCCTGCCTCAGAGTAGGCATCATAGCGCCCGTGCCACTGCGAAGGATGATCGCGCACGTAGCTATAACGATATGTAGTCTTGGTCGACCTGTATGAGAAGTCGGACTCGTCTGAGCCGTAGGTATACCCGGGGGCATGCGACGGCTCAATGCCAAAGTGCTTGAGGTAGCGCGGGCCAAAGTCCTCGGCGCGACCATAATATGTGTTGCCGTCGGCTGTTAGGTTTTTGCCCATGTACATCTGCGTGCAGGCGAGCGCAGATGTCGGCATGGACATGATGGTCGCAGCTCCAAAGGCGAGGCCTATGCCTAGCTTCTTGAGCGCGTTGACGGGGCGAGTTTTCCTCATTTTCCCTCCCAGCGTGCGAAAGCCCTCTGTCGCCAGAGGGCTTCAGCCAATAAAGACACCTCATTAGCGTAACGAACTGGAAACAATATTCATCTATGAAAGAAACTTACTCGATAAGCGTGATGAAATATGCGATGAACGGTTAATCGTACTCAGTTTGCAGCTTTACTTTAATAAAGACGCCCTGTAATTACTGTAGCCGAATAAAGTAGCTGGGAATGCCCGAAATGAAAATCCCCCGCTGTTTGACGAATGCATAAACAGTGGGAGAGTCGATAACTGGATGAATATCATACCAATGTGGATTTACTTCTTTCGGCGGTGAATCACGTTGATGGCGTAACCGACGAGCATGGCCAAGACGATGACAATAAAGCCGATCAGGGGATTGTCGTTCATAGGGTCCTCCTATTTTCCGAGCGGGGAGAATTCGTCGACGATGAGGTCGAGGCATTGCGGAAGCGCGCGGGCTCCAAAGACGCCCGAATTGCTGGAGATAATCTCGCCATCGAACTGCATGCCCAGTGACGGGGTGCAGGTGATCTTGGCTTCCTTGGTCTGGATGATCTTGAACTGTGGGCGCCCGAGTACCTTGCCGGCGGGGTCAAGCGCAGCGGTGATCACGGTAGGCAGCAGCTGCACGGTGCGCACGGGTTCGATGACCGCAATGTCGACCATGCCGTCGTTCATGCGGCAGTTGGGGAACAGGTTGATGTCGTTTTGGATGACCGAGGTGTTGCCGGCCATGCAGCAGATGCCATCGAGCTCCTCGACAATGCCGTCATGCTCAATCGTAAAGTGCGCCACCGTGGGGTTGGGTGTGGCGAGCGCCGACAGGAAATAGGCGATCTCGCCGATATCGTTTTTGGTGGGGGCGGCCTTCATCATGATCTCGGCGTCGTAGCCCGAGCCGGCGATGATAATAAAGCCGTGGCGCTTCTCGTTGCCGTTTTCGTCGAGCCAAAAGAGCTCGCCCATGTCCACTTTGACCGTGCGGCCGGCGCGGCAGGCCTTGGCGAGCGCCGCCGCCTCGGGGGCATTGCCGATGTTGTTAAAGAATAGACAGGCCGTGCCGGAGGGGAAGACGAGCGTGGGGACACCGCACCCGCGCATCTGGTCGAGCACGTTGGAGACGGTACCGTCGCCGCCCGAAACGACCACGCGGTCGAACTCGCGAACGTCCGCCACCGCGTCCTCGGGTTCCATGCCATCGCCGATAAAGCGCATCACGACCTCGTCGCCACCCTGCGCGAGGGCGTGCGTGAACGCGTAGATTTCATCTGAGCTGGGGCCCGATGCCGGGTTGTGGATGATAAGGCAGCGCATACTTACGTTCCCGTTCTGTGACTAACCGAGTATAGTTGTAGGGCAATGCCGATATCCTACCCGTGTTTTTCGGGCCTAACCTTATTCGATGGGTTGATATGTACATTTCCACACATCAGGCTCTGCTCGACTTTTGCCAGCGCGCTCGTGAGTTCGACGCGATTGCCGTCGATACCGAGTTTTTGCGCGAGCGCACGTTCCACCCGCGCCTGTGCTTGGTCCAGATTGCCACCCCTGCCGAGAGCGTCGCGGTCGATCCTTTGGTGATCGACGACCTGTCGCCGCTCGCCGAGCTTATGGGCGATGAGAGTGTGACCAAGGTCTTTCACGCCTGCTCGCAGGATATGGAGGTTATGCTCCATACCGTGGGCGTGCTGCCGCGTCCCATTTTTGACACGCAGGTGGCCGCCGCCTTCTTGGGCGAGCGCCAGCAGATTTCCTACGGCGCGCTCGTGCAGACGTTTTGCGGCGTCTCATTGCCCAAGACCGAGTCACTGACCGATTGGTCGCGCCGCCCGCTGACCGACAAACAGATCGAGTACGCGATTGATGACGTCAAGTACCTGATCGTTGCCTATACCGAGATGATGAGCCGCCTACGCGAGCTGGGCCGTGAGGATTGGGTGCTCGACGAGCTGCGCCCGCTGGCCGACGAGTCGCACTACCGCGCCGACCGCCATGAGGCATTCCGCAAGGTCAAGCGCATCAACTCGTGCAGCCGTCACCAGTTGGGCATCGCGCGCGAGCTCGCCGCCTGGCGCGAGGACCGCGCCGAGCGCCGCAACATCCCGCGCAAGTGGGTCATGTCCGACGATACGCTGCTGGCGCTCGTCAAGCGCAATCCCGTGCGCGTTGAGGAGTTCCGTAGCATCCGCGGTACCGATCAGCTGGGGGAGCGCGACGTGGACGGCGCGCTCATGGCCATCAAGCGCGGTGCGAGCTGCCCGCACGATCGCCTGCCGCTCATGGTGCGCGGGCATCGCCAGATCTCGCCGGAGCTTGAGAGCGTGACGGACCTGATGTATGCGCTCATTCGCCTGGTTGCCGAGCGCTCGGGCGTGGCGACCTCGGTTATCGCCTCGCGCGATGACTTGGCCGATTACATCGAGCATCCTGAGCAAAGCCCCCTGCGCGAAGGCTGGCGTTTTGAGCTTGTGGGCTCGCGCCTGGACGATCTGCTTTCCGGCAATATGGGACTCACCGTGAAGGACGGCAAAATCGAGCTTTTGTAGGTATATAGCTACGCGGTTTTCCAAACGATGCAAACGCTCTAGGGCGGCAATGCCAAAACATCGATGCTGATATGCTTGCCAGCTGAGTGGGTAGAATGCCTCCAACGTGTAACTCGATTCGGAGGAATTCGCATGCCCTATTACTATGGATATGGCTTTGGCATCGACCCGCTGTACCTGCTGGTTGTTCTTGTCTGCACGGTGCTTGGCCTTGCCGCGCAGAGCTATATCAACTCTACGTACAAGACCTGGTCTAAGGTGCGCTCGGACGGCGATACGGGTGCCACGGTTGCTCGCCGCATGCTCGACGCCAACGGCTGCAATGCCGTGGGTATCAAGGGCGTTGCCGGCGAGCTCACCGATCATTACAACCCGCAGGATAACAACCTGTATCTGTCGGATTCCAACCGTTCGGGCGGCTCGGTCGCAAGCGTTGCTGTCGCTTGCCACGAGGCAGGTCATGCCGCGCAGCGTCAAAGCGGTTACGCCATGATGAAGGTACGCACCGCTTTGGTCCCCGTCGTCAACTTTACCCAGAACACCTGGACGATCGTGCTGCTCATGGGCCTGTTTATGAACATAGCAGGGCTCACGACCCTCGCGCTGATCTTCTTCTCGTTTAGTGTGCTATTCCAGCTGGTTACGCTGCCGGTCGAGATTGATGCCAGCCGACGTGCCGTGGCGTATATTGAGCAGTCGGGCATGAGTTCCAAGCAGGTCAACGGTGCCAAGAAGGTGTTGACGGCTGCCGCGCTCACCTACGTGGCCGCGGCGCTCACCTCGATTATTCAGCTGCTCTACCTTATGGCTCGCTACAACAGAAACTCCAACCGATAACAAATGGGACCGACGGGCGCCGTGGGGATTTGTGTCCCCGCGGCGCTGTACTATGTGTTGGACTTGAATTAGCGCAGGGCCGGAGCCCATGTGCACGATGACGAAAGGGGGCTGCGTGGCAGGCTGGAATCTAACCGGCAATGCCGTTTCCGCCGAGTTCGACGGATCGGACGAGCAGGAGCGCAAAGAGCTCAGCGTGAGCCAAGCGGTGGAGATCGCCGCCGGCGCGCTCGATGCCATTCCACAGCTGAGCGTTTTGGGTGAGGTCACTGGTTTCCGCGGTCCCAATGCCCGAAGCGGCCACTGCTACTTCCAAATCAAGGACGACTCGGCGGCCGTCGACTGTATCATCTGGAAGGGCGCCTACCTTAAGCGCACCTTCGATCTGCGCGACGGCATGCAGGTGAGCTTTAAGGGCAGCTTTAATCTCTACAAGCCCACAGGCCGCATGAGCTTCGTCGCTCGCTCGTTTTCGCTGGCGGGGGAGGGCCTGCTGCGTCAACAAGTGGCGCAACTGGCCGAAAAGCTGCGTCGCGAGGGCCTGATGGACGAGGCACGCAAACGTCGCATTCCGGTGTTTTGCTCGCGTGTGGCGGTCGTCACCTCGCTTTCGGGCGCCGTAATCGACGACGTCAAGCGTACGCTGCGCCGTCGCAACCCGCTCGTCGAAGTCGTCTGCGTGGGCGCAAAGGTCCAGGGTGAGGGTGCGCCGGCGGAGCTTATTGAAGGCTTGCGCCGCGCCGCCGCCATTATGCCGGCGCCCGATTGCATCTTGCTGGTGCGCGGCGGTGGCTCCTTCGAAGACCTTATGACCTTTAACGACGAAGGGCTTGCCCGTGCGGTGGCGGCCTGTCCCGTGCCCGTGGTGACGGGCATTGGCCATGAGCCCGATACCTCGATCTGCGACATGGTGAGCGACCGCCGGGCCTCCACGCCCACGGCGGCGGCCGAATCGGTGGCGCCGGCTATGACGGAGTTGGCCGATGTACTCGAGGCGCGTCATCAGCGTCTGGGCGCCGCGATGGCTTCGATGATTGGGTCGAATCAGGTTGATTTGGAGATGCTCGATCAGCGTGGTCGCCGCGCCTGGGATACCTATACGGCCCGTCTGGGCGATGCGCTCGATGCAGCCGCGCGCCGCCCGTGCCTCAACGACCCAACGTTTATGGTCGAGCGCCGCGAATCGGAGCTTGCCTTGACGGCCGATCGTCTGTCCGGCGCCATAACGCGCTCGGTTGGGGCCTTCCGCTCCAACTTCGAGCGTCTGCCCGAGCGCTTGGTCGCAAGCACCTCGGGGCTCGATGGCAAGCGCCATGCGCTCATGCTCGCAAGCTCCCGTCTGGAGCATCAGGGACGTACGATGCTCAGCAGGCCGGCGTCCGACCTGGGCCGTGCGGCAGCCTCGCTCGAGGCCCTGTCGCCGCTTAAGGTACTTGCCCGCGGCTATTCCATCGCGTACAGCGATGATGGTGTGGCTACGAGTGCCCAGACCTTTAAGCCAGGCGACGCCATCCGCGTGCGCATGGCGGACGGTAACGTGTCGGCAACCGTCAACGCGGTCGAGTAGACCTCGTTTCACAGTGATAGACCCTTAGGAAAGGAAACAGATATGGCAGAGAAGACCCCGGTCGAGCAGCTTACGTACAAGCAGGCCTCGCAGGAGCTGGAGCTCATCATCCGCAGCCTGGAGTCGGGCGATATGGAGCTCGAGGAGTCGCTCGAGAGCTACACCCGCGGCGTCGAGCTCCTCAAGAGCCTGCGCACCCGCCTGTCCGATGCCGAGCAGAAGGTCTCGGTGCTCCTTAAGGACGTCGACGGCAACGACGTGCTCACCGACGGCGAAGCCGCCAACACCGACGACAGCCTCTCGTTCTAACCATTCCGACCAAATAAAATCACCTTGGTCTGTGAGAAAGGAACCAACCATGTGCGATTGCATCTTCTGCAAAATTGCCAACCACGAGATCCCCTCGACCGTTGTCTATGAGGACGATCAGGTCGTCGCGTTCGACGACCTTAACCCCCAGGCGCCGGTCCACACGCTCGTGATCCCCAAGAAGCACTACAGCGACATCGCCGACAACGTGCCGGCCGAGACCATGGGCGCTATGGCTCACGCCATCCAGGAGGTCGCCAAGGCCAAGGGCCTGGAGGACGGTTTCCGCGTCATCTCCAACAAGGGCGTCAATGCCGGCCAGACCGTCATGCACTTCCACATGCACGTCCTCGGCGGCAAAAACCTGGGCGAGAACCTCATCTGAGGGCGCGTAGCCCGTCGACTTGGCTGCCTTTGGAGTAATCTATGCAGCTTTCTCAACTCGAATACCTTCAAGCGGTAGCGAACTATGGCGGCGTGCGCAAAGCAGCTCGCGCCGTTCATGTGAGTCCGCAGGCCGTTTCGTCGGCAATCAAAAAGTTGGAATCTGAGTATCAGATTGTTTTGCTCGACCGATCGGCGGGGGAGGCTGTTTTGTCTCCGGCGGGCAGAGAATTTGCACGTCGTGCACGCGTGATCTTGGCACAAGTCGACGATCTCAAAAAGTACGCTCAATCGAGGGGCGACGGCGTTTCGCCCGATGGCCACTTTCGTCTTTACGCCCCCTGCCTTCATGGACGGGGGCGCCTTTTTGCCGAAAAATGGTATGACTCGTTTGAACGCTCGCACCCTCAGATTCATCTTGATGTGTGGCATCAGCCAACGGCAACATGCTTTGAATCACTTATACTTGGAATTTCGGACGCGGCTATCTCATTCGAGGAACCACGGGACAGCGTCCTTTCTTCAAAATATTTGGGTGAAAAAGAGCTCAAGGTTCTTTCGTGCCCGGCGGGTCATCAATCTGTGGGCGCCATGACCATTCGCGAATTACTGGGCGGCAGGCTCGCTGTTCCCATTAATTTGTCACCCTGTCTCAATGCAATCAATCAATGTCCCGAAGCCCAGCTCGTCAATTTTCGCTTCCGTGATGTTGAATACGGAAGCAGGGCTCAGACTGAGTTTCTTCAAGCCGGGGGATTGATATTGAGTTTGTCTGGGTCCTCTCTCGCATCGGATGGGTCAGAAGTGAGTGAGTGCTCCATTGAAGGTTCGCGTGATGTAACCTTGCCTATCTACTTTTGCTATCGGCAAAATTCCTGGACTGATCGACACCAGACGGTTTTTCTGCACCTATTGCGTCATCTTGCTTCGTGAAATTAATTGGCTTCGAGACGTCAAGTGATTATTGACGCCTTGTAACACATAGCTGACAGCTTTGCCCTCATGCTTTTCCAAGATTCCGATTTAGATTGCTGACTCTTGGAGGGCGGAGCATGAAAAACCGTACGGTTTTGCTTTATATGACGTTCGTTTTTCTGTCGAACTTCAGCACCGTCTTGTATTTTCTAACTGTCTACCTTGAGTTCGTCGGGCTTTCGATGGTAGCGATTTCTAGCATGATGATTGCATATCAAGTGAGCAAGTTCATCCTTGAAGTTCCCACTGGCTATATTGCTGATAGGTTTGGACGAAAGACTAGCGGTCTCGTTGGCGTTGTGGGAATGCTTGGATACTACGCCGCCCTGCTTCTCGTCCGTTCTCCTTTGCTTTTAATCGGCGCGTTTGCCCTCAAAGGTTTTGCCGTTGCATGTGTGAGCGGATCCATAGAAGCGATTTACATTGACAGCGTCTCTCGGGACCAGCTCGTAAGACTTAATGTCGTTGAGCGATTTGTTTTCTATGCCTCTTATGCCATCTCCGCTTGTGTGGGCGGTTTCATTTCGTCCGTCGGTGCATACCTCATTGGTCTTTCGGCAGATATCATCGCAATGGTGTTGACGTTGGTTGTCGTTATCTGCATTCCTGAGATGCGAAGAGGGGGCACTGCGGCGACACCTGAGCGTGGAATGACCCCGAAGATGATCGGTGCTGCTATTACGGGTAATGGCATTCTTCGGTCAGCGTTCATCATGGATTGTTCTCAGGCATTTGCCTTCGTCGCCCTGGAAGACTTTTTCTCACTGTTGCTTGCAGGCCGCGGAATGAATGCCGTCGCTTCGGGCGTGACCATTGCAGTCCAGCTCCTTGCCTCCGCCTCCATAGGGTTTATTGTTCCCAGTGTGATTGCTCGTGTCGACAAGGGCCGTTTTGCGCGTATTTGCGGCATCATTCGCTTAGCATTGACAGCTTTGTTTTTGATTCCCCTTACTCCGGCTAATTTGCTGCCCGTGTTCTATGTGCTTCAGACGGTTGCGTACTCGTTGTTTGCCCCAATCAAATACTCAGTTTTCCAAAATGCTGCCGATTCTTCGATGCGCTGTTCACTGATTTCGGTTCAAAGCCAGATGGTGGCGGTGGGTGCCGTTCTTTTCTATCTGCTCAACGCTGTGTTGAGTAGCGTTGCGGGCATTCGAGTCGTATTGCTTGTTGCGCTCGGGATTTCTTCCCTGGTGTATATCCCCGAGCTATTTCGTCTTACAAGTCAAAGGCCGTGAGTATTTGGGCATCGATAACTTATATATCAACGCAATAAACCCGAGCGCGAGGGCGTTTGGGTTTATTATTGAAGCGTATGTAACCTGGCGGCGCCACACCGCCTGTTAGTAGGGAGACACATGAACGTTCTGGTCGTCAACGCAGGATCTTCGACCCTTAAGTATCAGGTCATCGATACCAAGTCCCACAAGGTGTCCGCAAAGGGCTCCTGCGAGCGCGTCTGCTTTACCGGTGGTGCCTTCACCCACGCTGCCAACGGCTCCAAGAAGGTGACCGAGAACATCGAGTTCCCCGACCACAAGGTCGCCATCGAGGTCGTCCTGAAGGACCTCGAGGCTAACGGCGTCAAGATCGAGGGCATTGGCCACCGTATCGTTCAGGGCGGTTGGTACTTTGGCGATTCCTCCCTCGTCGACGAGGACGTCCTCGCCAAGATCCGCGAGGTCGCTCCGCTCGCCCCGCTGCACAACAACCCCGAGGCCAACGTTATCGAGTACTGCCTGGAGCAGTATCCCGACCTGCCCAACGTCACGGTCTACGATACTGCTTTCCACTTCAATATGCCCGAGGTCGCCAAGACCTACGCCCTGCCCAAGGACGTCTGCGACAAGCTGCACATCCGTAAGTACGGCGCCCACGGCACCAGCTACCGCTACATCTCCAAGAAGGTTGCCGAGATGACCAACGGCGAGGCTCGCAAGGTCGTCGTGTGCCACATCGGTTCCGGCGCTTCCCTGTGCGCCATCGAGGACGGCAAGTGCATGGACACCACCATGGGCTTGACGCCGCTCGACGGTGTCATGATGGGCACCCGCTGCGGCTCCATCGACCCGGCCACCGTGTGCTACCTGCAGCGCGAAGGCGGCTACACCTTCGACGAGGTCGACGAGATGATGAACAAGAAGTCCGGTCTTTTGGCTGTGACCGGCGGCAAGACCAACGACTGCCGCAACGTCGAGGAGCTCGCCGCCGCTGGTGACCCCGAGGCTCAGCTCGCCTTCGACATGTTTGTCTACAAGATTGCCGCCAAGGCCGCCGAGATGGCCACTTCCATGTGCGGCATGGACACCCTGGTCTTTACCGCCGGCATCGGCGAGCACGCTCCGGCCGTCCGCGCTGGCGTGGCCGACCGTCTGGCCTTTATGGGCGTCAAGATGGACCACGCCCGCAACGCTCTGCGCGGCGACGGCGCTTGGTGCCTGTCCGCCAAGGATTCCAAGGTCAAGATCTTCGTCATCCCCACGGACGAGGAGTTCATGATCGCTTCCGACGTCGAGCGCATTGTCAACGGCAAGTAATTGATGCAAGGGGAGGGGACTGGATGGCCTTGTGCCGTTCAGCCCCCTTTTACGCTCTTTGAGCGAAGAGTTTAATAGCTATTTATTGGATTCTGATAACTTCTTATTAAGGGTACGGCCGCCTTATAGGTTTGCCGACCGTACTGTAATCACGAAGGAGTCTCATGAACGTACTTGTTGTCAACGCCGGCAGCTCGAGCCTTAAATATCAGCTTTTGGATACCGATACCCGCGAGGTTTTCGCCAAGGGCAACTGCGAGCGTATCGGCTCGGAGATGGGCATCTTTGGCCACTCCGAGAACGGTGGTGCCAAGCAGACCGAGGAGATTCCTTTTCCTGATCATCGCTGCGCCATTGCGCGCGTGCTCGAGGAGCTCGAGAAGACCGACTTTACGATCGATGGCATCGGCCACCGTATCGTTCAGGGTGGCTGGCACTTCGATGATTCCGCGGTCGTCGACGATGAGGTCATGGCTAAGATTCTTGAGGTGGCACCGCTCGCCCCGCTGCACAATTACGGCGAGGCCGCGGCAATCGAATATTGCCGCGAGAAGTATCCGGAGCTGCCCAACGTGGCCGTCTTCGACACCTCGTTCCACATGACCATGCCCGAGGTTGCCTACACCTATGCGCTGCCCAAGGACGTGTGCGACAAGTACCACGTGCGCAAGTACGGCGCCCACGGTACGAGCCACCGCTACGAGTGGATGATGGCCAAGGAGATTCTGGGCTCGCGCTGCCACCGCCTGCTCTCGTGCCATTTGGGCAACGGCGCCTCGCTTGCCGCCATCGAGGATGGTGTGTGCCGCGACACCACGATGGGTCTCACACCGCTCGACGGCCTGATGATGGGTACCCGTTGCGGTTCCATCGACCCGGCCACTGTGTGCTATCTGCAGCGCGAGGGCGGCTACAGTTACCAGGAAGTCGACGACATGATGAACAAGCAGTCCGGTCTGCTTGCCATCTCGGGTATCTCCAACGATGCCCGTGACATTCGTACGCGCGCTTCCGAGGGTGACGAGCGCTGCCTGCTCGCCTTCGATATGTTCGCATACAAGGCCATGCAGCAGGCTGGTTCCATGATTGCCTCCATGGCGGGCGTGGACACCATTACCTTTACCGCCGGCATCGGCGAGAACGACTGGTCGATTCGCAAGGCCTTCTGCGACTGCTTTGAGTGGCTGGGCGTGCGCATCGACAACAACAAGAACCGCGAGGCCGTGGGCAACGGCCCACAGGTCATCAGCGCCGCCGGTTCCGCCGTCACGGTCATGGTCATCCCCACCGACGAGGAATACATGATCGCCCACGACGTCGAGCGCCTGACCGCGAACAACTAACGCGCGCATTTGCAAGTAAGCGAAAGGCCTCCAGAGCAACGACTCAGGAGGCCTTTTTGCTAGCAGGCGGACGGCGGAAACCCTATCCCATTTCGAGCGCAAATTCTGGGACACGCTTTCCGGTTGAGGCACGTTGCGGAAAGTGCGACCCACAATAAAGCAATATTCCGTCCCGCAGTTTCCCAAACAGGCCCCAAGGGGAAACTGCATCCCAAAATTCGCCTTCAAACTGGGATACGCTTTCCGCTTGAACAGCCGCCGATCTGCAGCACGTCTCGCAGATCCAAAGTGGCCATATCCGCAACGCCTTCGCTCCCAACAATTGCACCCATCCATTCAGATCCTCAGCCCCAGCTCGTAGCCAAGCCGCCGTCCACTCCAGATGCCCTGAATTCTTCGTAGCAGTAGAAGGCCGTACGGGCTGACCCCTGAAAACATTCCGCAGACCAGAAACGCCCCCGTTCGTAGCTCCGAAGGAGCAGAACGGGGGCGTTTCATTGGTCGAGGACGTTTTCAGGGGTCAGCCCGTACGGCCTTCGGGCGAGTGCGTACGCTACTCAGCCATCTGAGCCTGGACGGCGGTGATGGCCACGACACCCACGATGTCGTCGGCAGAGCAGCCGCGCGACAGGTCGTTGACCGGCTTGGCGATGCCCTGCAGGATGGGGCCGTAGGCGTCGGCACCGGCGAAGCGCTGGACCAGCTTGTAGCCGATGTTGCCGGCCTCGAGGTCGGGGAACACGAGCACGTTGGCCTTGCCGGCGACAGAGGAGCCGGGAGCCTTGAGCTGAGCGACGGTGGGGACGATGGCAGCGTCGAGCTGCAGGTCGCCATCGATGGCGAGCTCGGGAGCCTTTTCCTTGCAGAACTTCACGGCCTCCTGGACCTTCTTGGCAACCTCGCCGCCGGCGGAGCCCATGGTGGAGTAGGAGAGCATGGCCACGTGCGGCTCAACGTTGCCCATGAAGGTGGACCAGGAGTGAGCGGAGGCGATGGCGATCTCGGAGAGCTCGTCGGAGGACGGGTTGATGTTGAGGCCGCAGTCGGCGAAGATCAGCGTGCCGTCGGTGCCGAACTGCGGGGTGTCGGTGCACATCACGAAGAAGGCCGAGACCAGCTTGGTGCCTGGGGCGGTCTTGAGAATCTGCAGCGCGGGGCGCAGGGTATCGGCGGTGGAGTGGCAGGCGCCGGAGACCAGGCCGTCGGCGTCGCCCATCTTGACCATCATAGTGCCAAAGTAGGTGGCGTCCATCACCTGGGCGCGAGCCTGCTCGATGGTAACGCCCTTCTTGGCGCGGAGCTCGGCAAACTTCTGTGCGTACTCCTCGTGCTTCTCGGCGTTGCGCGGATCGATGACGGTGGCGCCGGGGACGTTGATCTCGTTGGGATCGCCCAGGATGACGATGTTGGCCAGGCCTTCCTCGATGATCTTGTTGGCCGCGACGATGGTGCGCGGATCCTCGCCCTCGGGCAGGACGATGGTCTTAAGGTCGGCCTTGGCGGCAGACTTCATACGGTTTAGGAAATCGCTCATGTTACTCCTTGCAAGCGTTTCGCTAAGCTCCAGGCGCCCGGCTGTTCACGAATAAACCCGCTGCTAGCGGGTTTACCTTTCAATAATGTACGCCGCGGTGCTTGAGCTTTCCTTGTGTGGCAAGCTCATTATAGGACGCATTAGCGCTATAATCGCTCTGATAAATATGTCTCGAAGAATGTTCGAGAAAAGCCCAGCTAACGAGCCCGTGGCTTTTGACAAGGAGTATCGATGCAGATTACCTCAGGCCTGCCTGAAGGCTTTAACGCCGGCGCGTACGACATGATTGTCGTCGGTGCTGGATATGCCGGTGCCGTTTGCGCCCGCCGTCTTGCCGAGACCATCGGCTATCGTGTTGCCGTTTTGGAGCGCCGTAGCCACATTGCGGGCAATGCCTATGACTGCACTGACGAGGCCGGAATCCTGATCCACGAGTACGGTCCGCATATCTATCACACCTTTAACGAGCGCGTGCATAATTTCCTGTCGCGCTTTACCAAGTGGACGGATTATCAGCACAAGGTGCTCGCCAACATCAACGGTACCCTTATGCCCGTGCCCTTCAACCATGCGAGTCTCAAGCTCGCCTTTGGTGATGAGCGCGGCGAGGAGCTGTATCAGAAGCTCGTGGAGACCTTTGGCAAGGATGTCAAGGTGCCCATTATGGAGCTGCGTAAGAAGAACGACCCCGACTTGGCCGAGGTCGCTGATTACGTCTACGAGAACGTCTTTTTGCATTACACCATGAAGCAGTGGGGCCAGACGCCCGACCAGATCGATCCCTCGATCACCGGTCGCGTTCCCGTCTTTGTGGGCGACGATGACCGCTATTTCCCGCAGGCTCCCTTCCAGGGTATGCCGCAGGACGGCTACACGGCGCTGTTCGAGCATATGCTCGACCACGACCTGATCGACGTGTTCTGCGACGTGGACGCCCGCGATCTCTTTGAGATCGACGAGACCACCGTCAAGATCGGCGGCAAGGTCTACGGCGGCGAGATCGTCTATACCGGTCCGCTCGATGAGCTGTTCGACCTTGACCTGGGCGCTCTTCCGTACCGCACGCTCGATATGAAGTTCGAGACGCTTGATATGGACCAGTTCCAGCCCGTGGGCACCGTCAACTACACCACGAGCGAGGACTACACGCGTATCACCGAGTTCAAGAACATGACCGGTCAGGTTTTGCCCGGCAAGACCACCATCATGAAGGAGTACTCCAAGGCCTATACGCCCGGCTCGGGCGAGACGCCGTATTACGCCATTCTTGAGCCCGAGAACCGTGAGCTCTATGAGCGCTATCTTGAGCGCGTCCAGAACCTGACAAACTTCCACCCGGTGGGTCGTCTGGCCGAGTATCGTTACTACGATATGGATGCCGTGACCAATTCCGCCCTCGATCTTTCGGATGAGATTATCGCCTGCCATGCATAAAGTCATAACATTCGGTATTCCCTCGTATAACGCCGCTAAGGACATGGACCATTGCATTACCTCCATCTTGGAGGGGAGCAATTATGCCACCGATATCGAGATTATCGTGGTGGACGACGGCTCCAAGGATGAGACGGCCGCCAAGGCCGACGAGTGGGAGGCCCGTTATCCTGGAATCATCCGCGCGGTGCACCAGGAGAATGGCGGCCACGGTATTGCCGTCCTTTCGGGTCTGCGCGAGGCGCAGGGCACCTACTACAAGGTTGTCGACTCGGACGACTGGCTTGACGGCGCTGCCCTTTCGACCATGCTGTCGATTCTGCGCGGCTTTGAAGAGCGCGACCAGCGCGTTGACCTGTTTATCTCGAACTACGTGTACGAGAAGGTTTACGAGGGTACGCATACGGCCATTGGTTACAAGTTTGCCTTGCCTCGAAAAAAGATCTTTACCTGGGACCAGATTGGCCATTTCCGCCTGGACCAGAATCTGCTCATGCACAGCCTGTGCTATCGCACGGATGTGCTGCGCGAGTCCAACCTTCCCATGCCGCCGCACACGTTCTATGTGGACAACATCTACGCCTACGTGCCGCTGCCGCGTTGCAAGACCATGTACTACGCCGACATCGACCTCTATCGCTACTTTATCGGTCGCGAGGGCCAGAGTGTCAACGAGGCCACGATGGTCAAGCGTCTGGACCAGCAGTTCCGTGTGACGCGCATCATGATGGAGTCGTACCACCTGTACAGCGATGTCGAGTCGTCGCGTCTGCGTTCGTACATGATGGGTTATTTCACTATGATGATGGCGATCTGCTCGGTGCTCACCAAGCTTTCCGAGGAAGATTGCGCCGACGAGCGCCTAAAGACGCTGTGGGCGGACCTGAAGGCCTACGATGAGCGCATGTATCGTCGTGCTCGCTACGGCGTGGTCGGCTTCTTCACCAATCTGCGTGGCCGCGCTGGCGACAAAACCACACTCGGCCTATACCGTCTTGCCTCAAAGATCTTCAAATTCAACTAGCTGCTGAGTAATCGCTGCTGATAGGTTGACTGGGCCCCTTGGCCTTTAGTTTGCTACTGCGAACAGTCCTGCTCGCACGGAAAGCACATTAAGTGCTTTCCGGCTCGTGCGGAACTTGTATCAAACTAAAGGCCAAGGGGCCTCTGCTATAAGAATCGATTGTCAGATTGTCTGAATTTGAAGATCTTAGACGCGCGGTACACAGGGGCCTGGGCTGAAAAGAATAAGGTTGGAAGTCGGTCGGAGACGGGCGGGCGTTACGTTTGTCGCGAGTTCCGCATGCAAAGAAGGCCACTTAAT
>CAUGTZ010000016.1 GCA_959602645.1 uncultured Collinsella sp.
GCGCCGCGCTGGGAAGGGCCGCGTAGCGGTCCAAGAAATCGTCCGCAGTCCCATCCTCTACTTTTGGAGTGATTTGGGCCGCTGACGGCATCGCTGGGCGATGTGCTCGCGCGGATGGGGCCGGTCGTTGTACCATAGCTGCAACTGACTCATAAGGAGCATCCATGCCCATTCGCATCCCCGACGCCCTCCCTGCCGCCGCGCAGCTCGAGAGCGAGAACATCTTTGTCATGACCGAGTACCGCGCACTGCACCAGGACATCCGCCCGCTGCGCGTGCTCATCCTCAACCTCATGCCCACCAAGATCGCCACCGAGACGCAGATCATGCGCAAGCTCTCCAACACGCCGCTGCAGGTGGAGGTGGACCTGCTGCGCACCAAAACGCACGAGGCCACGCACGTAAGCGCCGGCCACCTGGAGACGTTCTACCGCACGTTCGACGACATCCGCGACATCCACTACGACGGCCTGATCATCACGGGCGCGCCGGTGGAGCAGATGCCGTTCGAGGAGGTCGACTACTGGCCCGAGCTCTGCCAGATCATGGATTGGTCTACCACGCACGTGCACTCCACACTGCACATTTGTTGGGGCGCGCAGGCCGGCCTGTACCATCATTACGGTATCCAGAAGCACGACCTGCCGGCAAAGGCGAGCGGCGTCTTTGAGCATTATCTGGTGAAGCCGCAAAGCCCGCTGGTCCGCGGCTTCGACGACCGTTTCTATGCCGTGCATTCGCGCAACACCGATGTGCGCCGCGAGGACGTGGAGGCCGAGCCGCAGCTTGAGGTCGTGGCTGTGTCCGACGAGGTGGGCCTGTACATCGTCAAGTCGACCGACAGCCGTCGCTTCTTTGTCTTTGGCCATCCCGAGTACGATACCGACACGCTACGCCTGGAGTACGAGCGCGACGTGAAGCGCGGACTCAACCCGGAGGTGCCGGCGCATTACTTCCCAAACGACGACCCCACCGCTGAGCCGCGCAACGTCTGGCGCAGCCAGGCTCAGTTGTTCTACACCAACTGGCTCAACTACTACGTCTACCAGACCACGCCCTACGACCTGGCCCGCGCCGGCGAGGAGCACTAGGCTGTCGGGAGGTACGCTGGCATTTAGGCGCTGACGATGTTGGGTAGCGGCAGATCGTGGGCATCGGTGGGAACGCCGTCGACGCGTTGCTCGTCAAAGGCGATGCCGACGATTTGGCATGTGGGCGAGAGCATGGGCAGGTAGCGGTCGTAGCAGCCGCCACCGTAGCCCAGGCGCGCGCCGGTGCGGTCGAAGGCTACGAGCGGCACGACGATCATGTCGAGAGTCTCGGCAGGCACGATGGGGAAGCGGTCTCTGTCGATGTCCGTGGCCGCGAAGGCCCGCGTGGGGCGGGCGATAAACGGGGCCTCGGACGCATCGCCGGCAGAGACTGCCCGCATGCACATGCGCTGGCCGCATGCGGCGGCGTCGCTTGCCGAGAGCATGCACGGATAGGCTACGCGCCAGCCACGCACGACGGCCGCAGCGGCAAATGCGGAAGGGTCGACTTCGGAACCCATCGCGGCATAGACGGCAACGGTGCGCTGGCCCGCAGCGCCGCTGGACTCCAGCAGCTCAACCAGCCGCGCACAGATAACGGCGGACTTTGCCGCCCGCACATCCAAACCAAGAGCATCGCGCCGGGCAATCACCGCCCGCCGCAGCTCAACCTTATCCATTCCGGCCCCCTCTTCTAAACCTGCCAAAAAGGGACAGGTTTATTTTGGCAGGTTTTATCTGGGCAAACGCGATATGGGCAGTAAAGTCACCGCAAATATGCCTGTGAACTGCGCCCTTTGTGGTTGTTTGGGCCTATGCGTTAATGCTATAACGCCGCGGCGATTGCTTCAGTCACAAACTTATTGAGTGACTCACCCTTCTTTGCCGCCGCCAGCGCTGCTTGTTTGTGGAGCTCGGAGCCCGTTCTTACGTTGAACGAGCCCTTAAAAGCCCGCTCGGGTTCCTTGCCCTTCTCGGCGCAAAACTCAAGGTAATCGTCGACGGCGTCGTGGAAGCATTGCTCCACTTCTTCAGCCGTGGAGCCTTCAAATATGATTGCGTCCCTAATGCCGGTGACCATACCTGTTAGCACATGCTGTTCGGCATCGAACTCGACTGGGGCGAAATAACCCTTGTATGCCAAAACGTTACTCATGACTACCTCCGACATCTTGCAGAAATCGAACGATGTTTCGAATGGTCCCCGCTGTCAATTCGTCAGATGGATCTGGCGCGTGCATTACGAACATCCTGCCGTCCGATGGCCTGTAGAAGCGAATGCGCGATCCGGATGTCTTGCCTTTGCTGTCCATTTCAAAGCCATATGAAGCCATGACTTTTAAGAAATCGGTATACCGATACGTCGAAGGGCAGCTAAGCAGTTGGGCGATGAGTTTATCGGTCCGAGTCATCCCGCCTCACATTCTGCAACTATATTCTAGTTGCAATTTAAGTCCGATGCAAGCATCCCTACTATAGAACATGCGTACGTATGGAACAAGTGTTCGAACCACCACGAAGGTGCCTGTCCCCTTTGCGGTGGTTTGGGCTGAATGTTGCGCAACAAGGGCTACGGCTTTGGGTTTACCTTCATGGTGGAAGGAATGAACCGAAAGGAGCCCGCCATGTTTTGTCGCTCGTGTGGCACGCCGCTTGTCGACGACGCCCTCTTTTGCCCCGTATGCGGCGCGCCCGTAGCACCCGACCAGGTTGCGGCCGCGCAGCAACCCCAGCCTGCCGCGCCCGCTCCTCAGCAATACGTGCCCGTGCAGCAGCCCGTGCGGCGCAAGCGTTCCAAGAGGCCCCTCATCGCTCTCGCCGCGGTGCTTGCCGTGGCGGCGGGTGTCGGCGGGGGAGCGCTGTTCTACTTCACCCAGATCGCGACCACGCCTATCGACGATAAAACCTTCCCGGATAGCGGCATGCGTGCGCTTGTCTCGACCAAGTACGACACTAACGGTGACGGCCGCATTTCACGCGACGAGGCCAAGGCGGTGACGTCGGTCGAGCTGGACGGCATCGCGTCGACGCAGGGCCTGGGCAAGGTGTTCCCCAACGTTACCAGTGTGGAAAATGGCGGGGACAAACTCGTCAACCTGGACCTTTCGGGTTGCGGAGACCTTAAAACCGTCGAGCTTAACTCGGCGAGTAATGTCACCGTCGTTAATCTGGACGGTTGCGACGACATCGAGGAGCTCGACCTCAAAAATGCCGAAAACCTTAAAAGCATCGATCTTTCGGGCAAAAAGAAGCTCGCCACGTTGGCGCTGCCGCAGGATACGAAGATTACCGGCATTAAGGACACACAGCTTGACGAGCTGTGGCTACCGATGTCCTATGAAGACACCGATAAGAGCGATACGTACGGCGATATCTACGAGATCGAGCGTGACGAGAACGGTTACGTCACGGGCTTCACGTCTGCCGTCAAGCAAGGTGGCGGCGTAAGCTACAGCGTCGAGCACGATGAGTCGCATCGTATCTCTGAGATTGAGGAAGATCTGGCGGGCGGTTACGAGAACGTCAACACGTTTACGTACGACGCCGACGGTAACGTCACGCGCATCGACTGCGATGCCGACATGAGCGATTCGTCGAGCACCACGACGTTTACCTACGACGCGGACGGAAACCTGATCAACAAGACGACCCATGCGGGTTACGGCGAGAGCGCGAGCACGTATGTCTACCAAGACGGCAACATGGTGACCGACACCGATACCAGCCCGGGCAATCCTCGGACGGTCGTGTATTCGTACGGATACGACAAGGATCGCGTGACGTCCTTTACGCTGGACTGTCAGGGCGACACCGTGGGCACCAGGTGGACGATCACCGCGGGCTACGAGTATGACAAGGACGGCAACATATCGCGTATCTCGCCTGTGGCCTACGACTCGCACGGCAACGATTACGGCTCGCTGAACTCGTATGCCGCGGTGGATTATTTGTACAGCGACGGAAAGCTCGACAGGATCGATTCCGAGCGCGGCGGCTATGCGGAGTTTTACTACGACGACCACGGCAACCTGACGTCGGTCGACGAGTATGCCGGCCGCGGTTCGGATGCCGAGTTTGAGTTTGAGCACGAGGTCGAGTACCAGCGCTACTTCTGCAGCAAGCACGAGAAGAACAAGCCGGAGGAGTGGATTCGTCTGGATGCAGAGTATGGCGTCGACCAGGGTAGCTGGAGCAATGACTCCGACTATGGTCGCGAATGCTTTGCAACCATGTACAAGCTCGATCCACTGGCGGCCAGGCTGAACCCGTTTATCAAGTAGCAGCTCGACCGAAAACCACCACAAAGGGGACAGGCACCTTCGTGGTGGTTTTGCTTGCGGTGCGTTAGGCCAGCAGGTCGATGACGGTAAAGCCGGCGTTGCTCTTGGCGATGACGTCGCGGCCGCCAAAGACGCAGGTGGGCGAAGCGGCTGCGATGCGCGTCACATCGGCGCCGAGCGAGCGCAGCTCAGCGGGTGTGGCCGCGAGCATCTGGGCGCGGCGTTCCTCGCGTGCATGCGGGTCGAGCCCGGCCAGGTAGGTCGTGTTGCGGCGTTTGGTGAGCGCGTACGGCTTCACCGGCGCGTCCATGCCGCTCACGCAGCTCACGATAAAGCCCTCAAAGGCGGCCTCGTCGGGCTCAAAGCTGCCAAGCCATGCACCCGCGCGCTCCACGCGCTCAATCGAAGGATCGATCGCCGGGTCGCGGTAGGTGTAGAACGCCGTCTGGCGCTCGCCGGCTGCGCGGAATCCGCAGCCGTACGCACCGCCCTTCACACGAATCTCGTTCCACAGGTAGTCGTAGGAAAGCGCGTTGGCGGCAACCGCCCAGGCGCCCGTCACGTCGATGCCCAAGCGACGCGGATCGCACGCGCTTGCCGCAAAGCAGATATCGCTGGGGATGACAAAGGCCTCGTGGCGGTCGCACGGCGTCGGCACCACGAGCGCGTCGCGGCCGGCATTGGCGCCGTCGCCCGCGCCCAACCCCAGGTCACCCGCGGCGGCCCAGTACGCGTTAAAGTCCTCGTCGCTGCCGGTAAAGCTCGCCAGGCAGCCGTCGGCCACAAAGATGTGGCCTGCCAGCTCGGCAAGCTTGGCACGCAGGTCGTCCAAGCGCTCGTCAAAGCGGTCGAGCAGATCGCGCAGGAACAGGTAGAAGTCCACGCCCGAGAGCTGCTCACGCACCATGGCCGAAGGCGAGCTGTAGCTCATCGCGCGACCGAGCGTCGCCGAGTGACCGTTGTTGATAAAGCCCTGCTCAAGCCCAATACGAATCTGCGTGAGCACGTCGCGCACGCGGTCGGCATCGGCGTCCGCCAAAAGCGTACTCGACCACACCTCGCGCGGCAGGCTCGCCAGCGCGTCGATCTTTTCGGACAGGGCGCCGGCGCTCACCAGCAAGTAGGGGCGCACGCCGTCCATGTCGGGCTGGGTCATGACCTCGGTCGTAAAGCTCAAAAAGCCCAGCTTGCCGGCAAGCAAATTGTCGAGTTCCTCGGCCGAGTGCTCGCGCGTGGGCAGCTGCTTAAGCAGGCGGCAGAGCAGTGTCACATAGGGCAGGTCCTCAAACGCGACGCAGCTCAGGTCGAAATACTGCATGGCGTAGGCCAGACGGTTGGTGGGGATGCCGTGGCGCAGGCAGGGGATGGGCGCGGTCGTGTCCACGATCAGCGGCGGCTCGGGGCGCGCCTCGCCAATGTCGGACACGCGCAGGCGCGGCAGCGTGGCCTTGGCCTCGGGCGTGTCTTCGGCCTCCTGCGCGGCACGCAGCGCGGCCGTGCGCTCGACCACGTCGGCCAGCTCGGCATCGGTCATGGCATCGCGCTTGGCTGCCAGCTCGGCGGCCTCGGCACCCTCCGAACCCTCGGCGGCGTCCACCGGCACCAGCTCAACCAGTGCCATGTGATCGTTCTGCAGCGCCAGCTCGCGCAGCAGGTCCTCAAAGTAGCTGCCGTTCAGGTCGCCGCGCAGCTCCTCATACACCGGGCCGTACTTGAGTGCCAGCGTCACGGCATCGTCATCGTAGAGCCAGGTGCTCAGCGCGTCGCACGCAATGGCCACGCCGTCGGCGATACCGTAGTCGCGCTGGCGCAGGTCGTATTCGTTGCTGCTGATGATGGCTTCCAGGCGCTCGTGCGGAACGCCGTGCTCGCACAGGTCGCGGCAGGCATCCTGGAACACGCGGCGCAGCTCGCGCGCCACGCCGGGCTGCGCGTTTTGCAGCATGATGAGCTCGTAGGGCTGCAGGCTCTCGGCCGCAGTGTAGCTCACCACGTTGCCGCCCAGGCCGGCGGCCAGAATGGCCTTCTTAACCGGCGCTTCGTTGGAGCCCAGCAGCGCCTCGAATAGGATGTCCGCGGCGATCGTGCGCTTGCGGTCGAGTGCGCTGCCCAGCACCAGGCCCAGGCCAACCAGGGCGTTCTCGGGCGTGGTTGCCATCTCGACGCGCTTATACTCGCAGGTCACGGGCGCTTGCACGCCCAGCGGATTGGGCGCCAGCGTGGACGGGTCCTCGCCGGCGGCAACGGCAGCGTCCATGCGGCGGCTCGCGGCACTCGGCTGCGACAGATAGCGCTCGTCCAAAAAGGCAAGCGCGCGGTCAACGTTCAGGTCGCCGTAGAGCGTGATGTAGGAGTTGGAAGGATTGTAGTGGCGCGCGTGCGTGTCCAGGAATTGCTCGTAGGTGAGCGTGGGAATCGCGCGCGGGTCGCCACCGCTCTCGTGCGCATAGGCGGTGTCGGGATAGAGCGCGGCGTTGACGGCGTCGTCCAGCACGCTCATGGGATCGGACAGCGCGCCCTTCATCTCGTTGAACACCACGCCGTTATAGCGCAGCGTGCCCTCGCGCAGGCTCGCGGAGCTGTCGCCGTCCTCGCCCTCGGCGCCCTCCGGCAGGTCCAGCTCGTAATGCCAGCCCTCCTGCTCAAAAATGGTGGGCTTGGTATAGATGGCCGGGTTGAACACCGCGTCCAGGTACACGTCCATCAGGTTGTACAGATCCTGCTCGTTGGTGGTGGCGACGGGGTAGATGGTCTTGTCGGGGTAGGTCATGGCGTTGAGGAACGTCTGCATGGAGCTCTTGATCAGGTCGACAAACGGCTCCTTGACGGGAAACTTGGCCGATCCGCACAGCACCGAGTGCTCAAGAATGTGGAACACGCCGGTGGAATCGGCCGGCGGCGTCTTAAAGCCAATGGCAAAGGCCTTGTTTTCGTCGTCGCATGCCAGGTACAGCAGGCGAGCGCCCGAGGCGGTGTGGCGCAGCACGTAGGCGTCCGAGTCGAGCTCGGGCACGGTCTCGCAGCGCTCGACGGCAAAGCCATGGCAGGTGGTGCCAGGCACCAGCAGTGCGGCAGCTGCGGCGCGCGGGTCGGTTGAGGTAGTGGGCATATGCAGTCTCCTTTGACGCCCCAGCGGGGGCGAATCGAGTCGAATCCCCGAGAGTATACCCATATGGGGCCGCGGCTCTGCATCGAACTGAAGACGATGTGGGTGGACTAGCCTAACTAGGTTGATAACGAATGCCGCGGGTAGCCGCTGCACCCCGCTAAAGTGAAATAACACCCCGTTTTCCGAATCATTTAGGAAATATATGGACTCCTAAAAAGTTCTAATACAATATAAGTCATCTATCTATAAACTGCTGACTCCTTGCAAAGGTATGGTTGATATGGTTGAAGCAAATAGCGTTATCCCCCTGTACAAACAGATTGTTCGTGCGCTCTCTGATTCGATCGCCAACGGCACGTACCGCCCGGGAGATAAGCTTCCGACCGAGGCGGAGCTTATCGAGCAATTTGGCGTGAGCCGAATAACGGTTCGCTCCGCAATTAAAGAAATGGAAGATGCTGGGCTTGTTGAGAGGGCCCGCGGCAAGGGCACGTTCGTTTCGTCGGACACGCAGATGTATGCCGCGGACGACCGTGAGAGCTTTACCCATTCGTGCCAGCTTGCGGGCAAACAGGCGTCTACCAGGGTTCTCGAAATGGGCTGGGACTTCCCAAGTCTGCGAGACGCGAAGTTCCTGGGCGTAGACGATACCCAAAAGGTATTGCGTAGCCGTCGTCTGCGCCTTGTGGATGGCAAGCCCACGATGCTGGAAACCAATAGCTATTCCGTTGCGCTTTCTTTTTTGGAGCATGAGTCCCTCGATGATTCGCTGATGGCGGTACTCGATCGCCAGGGGATCAAGATGGGTCCCAACACGCGTACGCTCGAGGTCTGCTATGCGAGCGAGCTCGAGGCGGCATACCTTAACGTGGAGCTGGACTCTTCGCTGCTTCTGTTTGTCGATAGACGTTATGCCCCAAGTGGCGAGCCGCTTTTCATCTCCCGTCAGGTGTACTGCACCGAGCGACTGAAGTTCTATTTGTAAATTAGAGATAGATTGGTCGATTTACCGACCAATTGTTACCGTTCGCGGATTTGGAAAATAGACACACCACGTAGGGTAGATTGCTAATATACTTTGTTATGACAATATAGTACGTCCTATTGGTATTGGAGAACTATGAATAAGATATTGCTAGCGAGTCATGGTTATCTCGCCCAAGGCATGAAAAGCTCTCTGGAGATTCTGATGGGCACCAACGACCGAATCGAGTGCCTGTGCGCCTATGTCGATGACGATTCAAGGGACGTCGCGGCGTTGATTGATGCATGGATGGAGACGAGGGACCCTGCCGACTCTTGGTTTGTCGTGACTGACATCTTTGGCGGCTCTGTAAACAACGAATTCATTCAGAGGCAGACCGACGGATCGTTTACGTTAATCGCTGGAATGAACTTGCCGCTGCTGGTGGAAATGGTTACACAGCTGGACTCCCTGGATGCGGACAAGGCCAAAGCCGCGGTCGAGGGATCGCGTTCGTTTATTCAGCTTTGCGAGGCGGCGGACATGCTTGCCGGCGCCGAGGAAGAAGAGTTCTAGTTAGTTCTGGTTCGAGCCCTAGCTAGGGGCCACACCTGTCATTCCCTTTATCACGTGCGGAGATGATAACGATGATTAAGCTTACGAGAGTTGATTACCGACTGATTCACGGCCAAGTTGCCATGTCCTGGACTCACGCTTTGGATGTAGATTGCATCTTGCTTGCCAGCGATGCTGTGGCAAAAGACGACATGAGGAAGGCGGCCTTGAGGCTCGCCCGCCCCAACGGCGTTAAACTCGTCATCAAGGATGTTGACGCTGCTATCGAGGCGCTCAACAGCGGCGTTACCGACAAGTATTCGCTGTTTATCATCACTGAGACGATTGAAGATGTCTATCGTCTCGCTAAGGGTTGCAAAGACATCAAAGAGATCAATCTGGGCGGAACCCGAAAGACCCCTGAGACCACGCTTCATCCGACCCCTGCGATCTTTGCGACCGAGAAAGATGCCGAGCATATCCAAGAGCTCCTGGGCGATGGCGTGGCCATCGAAATCCGTCAGGTTCCCAATGACGCTAAGGTGTTTGCCAAGGACGTTTTCTAGCCGGAAACACGTTGATGCTCGGCATTTATTGAACCAATGCTCTATGCCTATGCCCGTCGATCATTTGATCGGCGGGCTTTTTATTAAAGAAAAATCAAAAAAATCTGAAATAGTTCTTGCATAGTTAGTTATATAAAGTATTATAACGTCATGGGATGAATGAAGGGTTCATCCAAGTGAGTTAGGAGTAAGGGATGTTCAATTTCGATGAGCCTCGTTACGAGAAGGTTGTGAGCGATGCCCTCGCTCTCCGTCCTCAGATTGAGGCTGCCGTGGACAAGGTCTGCGAGCAGGGTTATTCCAACATCTTCTTCATCGGCTGCGGCGGCACCTGGGCCCACACGCTCCCGATGAAGTATTGGGTCGAGACCACCACGGCCGACGTCGACGTCCACTGCGAGATCGCCGCTGAGTTCCTCGCATGCCCGCCCAAGACCTTCAACAAGGACTCGGTCTGCGTCTTCTCCACCCGTACCGGCACCACCCCCGAGATCATTGAGGCTGCCAAGTTCTGCCAGGAGCAGGGCGCCCGCACGCTGATGTATGTCTCCAACGACAACACCCCGGCCACCGAGTACGCCGATTACAAGTTCTTCAGCTTCGCCGAGGACGACGTTCTGTGCGAGGCCATCTACACCTACCAGATCACGCTGGTCGCCCGCTTCCTCAAGAACGCCGGCGCCTTCCCCAAGTACGACACCTTCATGGAAGAGTTCGGCAACATCGCTCCGTACCTCATCAAGGCCAAGGACGCTCAGGACGAGCGCTGCGCCGCCATGGCCGAGGACTTCAAGGACACCGATTACCACATGGTGATTGGCTCCGGCATGCTCTGGGGTGAAGCCTACGACTACGCCATGTGCATCCTCGAGGAGATGCAGTGGATCAAGACCAAGTCCATCCACGCCGCCGAGTTCTTCCACGGCACCATCGAGCTGTGCGAGGAGGGCACGAGCCTCATCATGCTCTACGGCGAGGACGACACCCGTAAGCTCATGGACCGCGTGGACAACTTCACTCACATGCTCGCCGACGAGAAGGGCGTCAACGTCCGCGTGAACAAGTTTGACACCGCCGAGGTCGAGCTGCCGTTCAGCGACCCCGAGTTCCGCAAGATCGTCTCCCCGATGGTCACCTACACCATCACCGAGCGTCTGAGCTGCCATCTCGAGCACGTCCGTAACCACCCGCTCACCACGCGTCGTTACTATCACCAGATGAACTACTAATCCTCTCAAATTGCTGCGGTTGTCTGCAGGCGAGCTGCGCAGAATGCCTCGCCTGCAGACCTATTTCTGGGGTTGATCGAAATGGTTGTCCAGTATCTTCTAGTTGCACTGGTCGCATTAATTGCGTCCATGGACGAGCAATTATTTGGCATTACGATGCTTGGTCGTCCGCTGTTTACGAGCCTGTTTGTCGGCTTGATCCTTGGCGATGTCCAGCAGGGCGTTATCGTCGGCGCTGCTTTGGAGTCCATGTTCATGGGCGCCATCATGGTCGGCGCGGCGGTTCCTCCCGAGGTCTATGCCTCCGGCGTGCTTGGCTGCGCGTTTGCCGTCATTACGGGTACGGGCACGGCAACTGCCGTCGCGCTCGCCCTTCCCGTCTCCGTCTTCCTTCAGGTGTGGCGCAACTTCTGCTACGCCGTTCCGGGTGCCTTTGCCTGCAAGAAGATTGAGACCGCTCTGGCAAATCGCGATCTTGCCAAGGCGAATCTGTACCATCTGACCATCGTGCCGCTGTCGATTGGCATTCCGTCTGCACTGCTGGTGTTTGGCTCGCTGTTCTTTGGTGCCGACCTCATCAACAATGCGCTCAACGCGATTCCGCAGTTTGTGATGGACGGCCTCAACGTTGCATCCGGCGTCATGGTCTGCATCGGCTTCGCACTTCTTATCAGGACCATGGGCGATAACAAGCTTCTTCCCTGGCTGTTCCTGGGATTCATTATGGTCATCTACCTCAAGATGGACGTTATCGGCGTCGCCGCAGCTGCCATTTGCGTCGCGCTGCTCCTGGCCTTCCGCGAGGGCTCGTCCGGTCCGCAGGCGGTTGCTGCAGATGAAGAGGAGGACTTCTAATGGCTACCCAGAACACCGACCTCAAGGAGGCCAAGAAGGACGCGATTATGAGCCCCGATATGTATCGGAGCATGTTCCTTCGCCAGTTTACGAGCCAGTGCTCGCAGTCGTACGACAAGATGATGGCAATGGGCTTCATGTACACCATTCAGAAGCCCCTGCGAAAGATCTATCCTAACGACGACGATTACTATGCGGCGCTCGATCGCCATACCGAGTTCTTTAACATCACGCCTCATGTGCTTCCGTTTGTAGCCGGCCTAACGGTTTCGATGGAAGAGCAGGCGGCTGCCGATAAGAACTTCGACACGTCCTCGATTAACGCCATGAAGGTCGGCCTCATGGGACCGCTTTCCGGCATCGGCGATTCGTTCTACTGGGGTACGTTCCGCGTGGTCGCCGCCGGCATTGGTATTGGCATCGCGTCGACGGGCAACCCGCTCGGCCCCATCGTGTATGCGCTCATCTACTCGGTGATTAACTTTGCAACGCGTATCGTCGCCGCCCATCTGGGATACGACCTGGGAACCAAGTTCCTGCAGCAGTCCGAAGAGAACAACCTTATGTCTCGCATGACGCATGCTGCCGGTGTCCTCGGAATGACCGTTATCGGCGCCATGATTGCGGCACAGGTCTCACTGTCCACTGCTTTGACCTTTAACGTGGGTGGTTCGGAGATTGTCCTGCAGGATCTGTTCGATTCGATCTTCCCCGGTCTGCTGCCCCTGCTGGCAACGTTCGCTTGCGTTGCCCTGTACAAAAAGGGCGTCAAGACCATTTGGATTATTATTGGTATCTTCGCAATCTGCATCATCGGAACGGGCTTGGGAGTGTTCGCGGCGGCGTAATGTTGACTGCTATGCTCGCGCGCTCGATAACTAACTGACCGTTTGAAAACGGGGCTCGGCGTAAGGCCGGCCCCGTTTTTTATTTGAGGGATTTTCCGACCGTCCAAAATCCACGCTCATCCGCCGCCCGCACATCTCTCATCTCTCATTCATCACGAATACGAGAGATAACAGAAAGACGAGAGATAAATATGAGAGATAACAATGCTGCAAAGAGACAGGCAACCATGGTATTATCTCAATACCGATTGTTCTACCAGCAAAAACATGCTTATATGAAACAGATGGCAGACATCTTATCTTTTATCTCTCACTCATCTCTAATATGAGAGATAACAGAAAGATGAGAGATAATTACGAGAGATAACTGAGAGACGCAGGAAATCTATTCGCGGCATTCTTCGCAGAACCGAGCGAAAGGACGTGCAGATGAACGAAAACGAACTGACCGGTCTGCTCGAGTCTTTAAGGCGCATGGGCTCGGACGATCTTAACGTCGAGGTCAAGGAGAGCGCCACGACGCTTTCCCGCGACGTATGGGAAACGGTCAGCGCTTTCGCAAACACCGCCGGCGGCATCATCGTACTCGGAGTGAGCGAGCGCGCGGGTTTTGTCCCAGTTGCAAACTTTGAGACCGAGAAGGTGCTCAACCAATTCGTGGCGGGCATGGGCGATGCTGGCGGTCGCGGAAAGCTGGCCAATCCGCCCAAATACACCATTGAGCGCGTGGGGCTTCGGGGTACCGTGGTTCTGGTCATCACGATTGAGGAACTCGACCCGTCGAGCAAGCCTTGCTATGTCATAGAGCGGGGCGCCCAGGGCGGCAGCTACAAGCGCGTCGATGACAAAGACGTGCCCCTTTCGTCGACCGAGGTTTTGGCACTGTCGTCATACGAACGGACGAGTCCTAGCGATCGCGATGCGGTGCCCGGCACGAGTGTGGGCGATCTCGACGAGTCGCTGGTCGACCGCACGATAGAACGCGCCTATTCGTTGACGCCTCGAGCGATGCGTGGTGCGACGGACAAGAAGACAAAGATGGAGCGCCTGAATCTCCTCGACTTCCAGGGCAATGTTACCAAGGCCGGCCTCCTTGCCGCGGGCGTTTACCCTCAGCAGTTCTATCCCAAGCTCTTCATTGATGTGGCTGTCCATGCGGGAACTCAAAAGGGCGCTGCGGGACCGCTAAGATTTATGGACCGCACAGTCTGCGAGGGCACCCTGGGCGAGATGATCTCGGATGCTGTCGCGGCCGTCGCCAAGAATTTGCGGCGAACCTCGACCGTCCAAGGCGTCTCGCGTGTCGACTCGCTGGAGATTCCCGAGGAGGTTCTGCGCGAGGCAATCGCCAACGCCGTAATCCATCGAGAATACGGGGATCGGTTCTGTGGACAATCGATTGCCGTCGACGTCTTTGACGATCGTGTCGAGGTGACGAATCCTGGCGGCCTTTACGGGGGAAAGGCTCGCGAGAACTTGTTTGACGGCAGCTCCCGATGCCGTAACGCGACGCTCGTGAAACTCATGTCGATTGTCCCGCTGCCGGATGGCGCAGGTTCGCCGGCTGAGGGCAATGGCTCGGGCATCCCGATGATGATCGATGCCATGCGCGCGCATGGTCTGGCCGAGCCCCTGTTCTGCCCGGGGTTCGATCGGTTCAAGGTCGTACTTTACCGTTCAAAGATCGAGCCGGTCGATCATGGCGGGGGCTTAATTGTGACGGCACTCAAACACTATGGCGAGCTGGGGACGCGTGAGCTGGCAGAACGCACGGGACTCACGGTTTCCCAGGTTAGGGCACGCGTCAATGCGCTCATTGAGCAGGGTGAGCTTGAGCCGACGGCGCCGTCGACAAGTCGCAACCGCAAGTATCGACTGTCAGAGCGCGTGGAATAAATGCGTTAGTGGACGAGGCGACCCAATAATCGACCCTCGATTGGCGCCCACTAAGGTAAAGCGGTTGTTGCCCAGTCGACGGTGATGCTAAAGACTCGGCTTACGCCGGCATGGCCCCGAACCCGTCCATCAAGAACAGCCTAAGAACCAGCTTGATGACATATCCCGGTTTGACTTCTGCCGCGTCAAAGACGTGGCGCTCGGCGAGCTCGCTGCAGTATGCATAGATGTCGCGGATAAGGTCCGCGCCCGAAAGCGTAAACATGTAGCCTGCGTCCGAAAGCGCATTGGGTGCGGCGGGCAACTTGGCCATGTGGCAGAACGTTTGCAGGTCGGGCGCCATAACATTCTGGTAGTCGAGGTGGCCGCTGGCATCCTGTGCGGCAAGTTCCAATTGGCGCACAAAATTCAGCGCCGCCGCTAACACAAAGCTCGGCGTAGGCGCATTGACGTCCTGAGTGGTCGCCACGAGCCTGCCCGCCGCCTGCGTGACAAGCCAAGCGACCTCGCGCTGGCAACGCACGGCCTTGCGCGTAACCGGCTTGATGGACGAAGAAGAAACGCTTCCCTTAGGCGGATTCGAAGCAGCCATAAGACCCTCCCATGAACAATTCGGCCCAACAAGCCGGATGAAACACGTGCTACATCAGTATACAGGGGAGTGGGATGGAAAAACGGAGTCGACAGCGTGAGCTGCCGGCTCCGGATTGCTTGCCTTAGAGGCTGTACACTTCGACCATAGCTTCGCCAATGCGATGGGGCACGCCGGTGACGAGTGCGTTGCCCATGCAGAAGGCTCGATGGCCGTCAGTCATGCCCGTATCGGTCCAGCCTTTCGGGAATCCCTGAAGCTGATCGAGCTCGTCGGGAACAAGACGGCGGAAACGGCCATCGGGACATTCGATGACGTGCTTGAAGCGGCTCGCTCCCGTGCCGCCTTCTCCTGTGAGGATGGTGCGGCTCGGCTTATCGGTGGCATCCGGGAAGCTCATGGCTCCCTCGGAATACGTGTACGTAAAGCCTGTCTTTTTGTTAGTGCGCTCTTCGCGCTTGCTGCCCTTAAGGTAGCGCCAGTCGGGAAGCTTTTCGTCGGAGATGTAGAACTGCTCCGGGACATCAGCCTCGTCGACAAGCACGTCGCCAAGCACGTGGCGCTCACCGTGATAGTCCTCGGCAAAGTCGCAGGTCATAACATGACAGCCCTGCATGACGCCAGCATTCTTGAATTGAGAGGTCTTTTGGCCGACGCCAAAACGAGTTGAGTTCTCGTAGGGGTCGGGTAAAACGTCGAGCTCGGACATCTCGTCGGGATAGATGGCGGGGAAGGCTTTAGCCATGACGCCGTTGTGCATGCGATCAACGAGACCAACCTTGCCAGCGCCCTTTTCGCAGAAGATATAAACACGCTTGCGACGCTGGGGGAAACCGTATTCGGCAGAGTTGACCACGCGCCATTCGACCGTGTAGTCGAGGTCGGCAAGACAGCTTAGGATGATGGCGAAGTCGCGACCACGTTGAGACGCGGGCGACTTGAGCAGGCGGTCGACGTTCTCAAAGAGACCGAACTTGGGCTTCTTCATCTCGAGGAAGTGATAGATATCCCACCAAAGGACACCCTTCTTGCCCTCGATGCCATGTGCCTGATTGAGCGGGCGTGCAACAGAGTAGTCTTGGCAAGGGAAGCCGCCGACGACCATGTCAACGTCGGGGATTTCAATCTCGCTGGTTTCAGCCTGCTCCAAGACTTTATTGATATCTTCGTTGACAACGGAATCATCGCCGAAGCGATCCGTGTAGCAACGGGCGGCGAACTGACGCGCCTTGGTTCCGGGCGGTTCCCACTGGTTGGCCCAAATAGTGCGGAAGGGGCCGGCTGGTTTCATATAAAACTCGGGATGTCGAGGGTCAGCATAGCCTTCGAGACCCAAACGAAATCCACCGACGCCCGCAAAAAGCTCGGCAATATTAATCTCAGACACGTTTCTCCAATCGCTGCTGTGTCCGTTTATGGTGCTCACAACAATAGCCGATCGAGGGGACAAGATCAAGACCTCAATTTTCTGGGCGTTAGTAGTTGCTCTGAACTACTATGGGGCTAGTTGCGAGTTTCGGAGGTATCCCGTGTCCAAGAAGCGCCTCGATTTCAAGCGCATGCTTGACGATACTGATTTTTCTGACCCTTCAAGCATTGAGCGCTACGCTGCCAATCTCGACGGCATGACGTTCCGCGATATTCTCGAGCTCGGTATTGCCCCGGAAGGGGAGAGTGCGCCCAAGGACTTTGGCTCCAAAAAGTACAAAGGCGGTATGGGTACTCTTATCGAGGAGCGCTACTTTGGCTACAAGGCCAATAGCGACGACCGTCCCGATTTTCCCGAGGCGGGCGTTGAGCTCAAGGCAACGTGTTTCGATGTGCTCAAGAATGGCCGTAAGTCTGCGGGTGAGCGTCTTGTCCTGACCATGATTCCTTACGACCGTCCTGTTTCGCTCGACTATGACAATTCTCACCTCAAGACTAAGCTCAGCAATATTCTGTTGATTTATTACGGCCGAGATCGTTCTATCGACAAATATGACCAGCGTATCGAGCGCGCTGTCATGGTGCGTCTTCCCGAAGAGGACATGAAAATCATTCGCGCCGACTACGAGAAGATCATTTCCTATATTCAGGATGGCCGTGCGGACGAGCTTTCAGAAGGCATGACGACTTATCTGGGTGCTTGCACGAAGGGCGCAACTGAGGCCACGATGTGGGCGGACCAGTATTATGAATACTTCAATACTGATACGGGTGAGATTGAGCGCCATCGCGCAAAGCGTCGCGCCTTTTCCCTCAAGCGCTCGTATATGGACTATGTGCTCCACACTTATGTTCTCGGTGCTCCGCGAGTCGGGGAGAGCATTGTTCAGGACGATGGCAAGTCTATCGATTTCGAAAGTTACGTAACTGGACTTATCGAGCAACACTATGGCGAAACTGATCGTCAGATTGCGGAGCAATACGGGTTGGAGTACACGGGCAATAAGGCACAATGGACAACGCTCGTCTATCGTATGCTCGGAATCAAAAACAATGCTGCCGAGGAATTCGTCAAGGCAGGCATTTCCGTCCGAACCGTTCGAGTTAACAACAGGGGGCACATCGAACAGGCTATGTCGTTCCCACCGTTTGAGTTCAAGCGTTTGATCGAGGAAGACTGGGAAACGTCGCCTTTTCATGCGCGCCTTGAGACTAATCGCTTCTTCTTCGTTGTGTTTCGCGAAGACCACGATGGCGTGCTGCGTCTCGACCGTTGTTTGTTCTGGGCGATGGGAGAAAACGAAATCGAAGGCCCTGCGAAAGCTTGTTGGGATGAGACGCGAAAGGTAATACGTGAGGGCGTTGAGCTCAATCCGTATCGGGATGCGAGCGGAAAGCTCAAAGTGACTAACAATCTGCCCGGCATGGCGGACAACCCAATTGTTCACGTTCGTCCGCATACGTCAAAAGCGGCTTACAAGTTTGCCGATGGAACAGAGATTGGTGACATCGCAAGGAATGCTTACGAACTGCCCGACGGGCGTTGGATGACGAAGCAATCGTTCTGGTTCAACAAGGGCTACCTGGAGCATATTCTGGGGCTGTAGCGTTTCGAGATTATTTAACAATCAACCCCTGTTCCTCGATACCTCGATGTCGTCTCTACAAATAAATCCCCTCACCGAGCTGCTTATGGAACTCGGCGTGATGGTCGCGTGTCCAGGTAAAGAGTGCCTGGTCAAAATTGGTACGCGTGGCCGGGATGCCAAAGACGCCGGCAACTTCGACGCGCACAAACTCCAGTGCCGGCAGCTTGTTGATGGCAGTGAGGGCAAACGGGGACGAGGGCTCCTCGAACAGATAGCGGCTGCCTTGCAGCGCGTCGCAACTGGTGCACGTGTTGCCGAGCGACGGGGCTTTGGAGGCTCGCGCGCCTACGGGCTTGTAGCCGCAGCGCTTAGAAAGATAGTCGCGGATCTCGCCCGGCACGCAGCCAAGAGCGGGCACGATGGCGAGTGCGTTGGCGTTGGCCGTGTCGATGGCAATGTGCCCGGCTTCGTTGGGCGCGTGCGCGATGGCGATGCTCTCGTCGTCATCGGTTCGATAGGGAATGCCGAAGGCCGCGACCGAGGTCTCTTTGTGACACTTCCAGCACTCGCGCTTGCCCAGTACTAGATATATATACGGCGCTGAGGGGTCGGATCGGTCAACACCGGGCAGCCACTCGGCAAAGGGCTCGGGGTTGACGCCGCTGGGTACATACCAGATCTTCTTGGTTCGGTCCCACTTGGCGCCCAGCGCCTTGGCTTCTTCTTTGTGTGAAAAGGGGACATCGAGCTCGGTGCGCATGGCGGCTCCTTGGTGCTGCAGGTGCAAGTGGCTCAAGGATACCGCAGGGCGCAGACATCGTGGCGTTTTGCCGAGAAGTTGCGGTGCGGACTGATTGGTTATGCCGATGGATAGATTGGCAAGTAGATGGTCGGCTTTTGACCAGTTGGGCGGTTGGAGCAGTTTGCGGCGCAGTTTTGTGCCTGGCTATTGTTGATGTTGGGGTATTGAATTTGTTTGGCTTCCATTCGTCAGGTGAATTGATGCTACGTTGCGATGACGGTTGGAGCTGCCAGCGGATTTGGCGACATAAAACAAAACAGCCCAGAGACATAGCCTCTGAGCTGCGAACATTTGGTGGGCGTTAGAAGATTTGAACTTCTGACCTCTTCCGTGTCAGGGAAGCGCTCTCCCCCTGAGCTAAACGCCCGATCAAGGGTGCGCAAGTGCGCAAGGGATAATATAACGGAGCCTGAACTCGGTGGCAAGAACATTTTTAAAAATCGCTTACATTGTGGAATTCGGGGGCTTTGTCGTATCCATTTCAAAAGAGCCTGCTGCCGCGATTTGGCTGTCGCATAATGCGGGGCCATTGCGGTATCGAGCTATGGAAAGACGCCTGCGGAAATGTCCTACCGATAAGCGGACAAGCCTCCAGCTGGTGACTTCGCCGTGGTAAGGTAAGCCGAATTGTTTCCAGGCTGTTTCGGGGGAGTGGAATGAGCAAAGAGTGTGTCGAGCAGGTCGAAGGCGCAGGGGCTTCGGTGCCGATGACCGATATATCGAACATTGATGTGCCCGAGGGCACCGACGAGCTCAGCCGCAACACCCGTCGCGCATGGCGCGACCGCCTGAACAGCGCTTCGACGCGCAAGATGATCACGGGCGTCTTGGCTACGCTGGTGGGCGGTTCGTTTTGGGGCTTCTCGGGCACCAGCGCGAGTTTTTTGTTCGATACCTACCATGTCGATACGCTGTGGCTTATGAGCGTGCGTCAGATTCTCGCCGGTCTACTCTTTATGGCCGTGGTTGTTACGCGCGACCGCGAGCGCCTGATTAAGCTCTGGACCACACCCGCCGATCGCAAGCAGCTGCTGCTCTTTACCGCTTTTGGCCTGCTGTTCAACCAGTTTTGCTATCTTTCGGCCGTGCGCCTGACGAACGCCGGAACCGCGACGGTGCTCCAGTGCCTGCAGCTCGTTATCATCATGGGCTACGCCTGCGTGACCGATCGCCGCATGCCGCGTACTCGCGAAGTCATCGGCATTGGCCTGGCTCTGGGTGGAACCTTTTTAATCGCCACCGGCGGCGACCCCACCAGCCTGAATATCTCGCCGCTTGGCCTGGCAGCAGGTCTTATGTGTGCGGTCAGCGCCGCGTGTATGGCGGTGATTCCCGCCAAGATCCTGCCCGAATACGGCAGCCCCATCGTCACGGGCTCGGCAATGCTCACGGCGGGCGTGGTCTCGTGCGTCTTCGTGCAGCCCTGGGCGCATATGCCGGCGCTCGACGCTGCCGGCATCGAGGCGCTCGCGGTGTTCGTGGTTATCGGCTCGTTTTTTGCTTACATGCTTTATATGCAGGGCGTTAAGGACATCGGCTCGGTGCGCGCGAGCCTCATCGGAACTGTGGAGCCGGTTTCGGCGACCATCACCAGCGCCGTTATGCTGGGGACGGTGTTTTTGCCGACCGACCTTATCGGCTTTGTCATGATCATCGTGATGATGTTCCTCACGGTGTAGCTGGCGCCGCTGCCAAGACGGAAAAGGTGTTGTGCCGCATTTTCGCCAATTGACGTCCGTGTCTGGAGTTTAGCTGTCGATGCTCAAAATGCCATAAACTAGCAACGTTATGGACTTTTTCATTGCGACTCAATTGCGAGGATTTCTTTATGGCTGGTAATCACTTTAAGGGCAGCGATAGCGGCCGCCCTGCAGTTCCGCCGCGTCCGAACGGGGCTGGTAAGGCCGGCACGCCGGGCGGCGCTGGACAGGGCGGTTCCGGTAAGCGCGTGTCCCCGGGCGAGACGGCGATGTTTACCGCTCTGTACGAGCAGTCTCAAAAGGCAAAAAAGACCGGCCGTGCAAGAGGGAATGTCTTTGCGGGCGGTGCAACCTCCACGCCGCAGCCGAGCGGGGCTCCTTCGGTACCCGCGAACAACGCAGGTGCTGCCAACGCCGCGAATGCCGCCGGCAACGTTAATGCCGACAAGGCCGCCAACAATACTCCCTCTGCCGGTGGCGCGGGGCTTACGGGTAACCTCGGCACGATTTACACCGGCGCCTCCGAGACTGGCACGTTTGCCCGCCTGGATGATAGCGGTGCCGAGTTTGCGGGCTCGGGTTCCAAGGAAGATTATTACGATTTTGGTTTGAACTACGGTAGCGACGCTTCGTCGAGTTCGACCTCTGACGGTCTGGTCCGTCATCGCCATCGCAAGGGCGAGCGCAAAAAGCGTCACACCGGCGCCATTATTGCCGCTGTGGTCGCGGTGCTTCTCGTTGCGCTTGGCGCAAGCGGCTTTATGCTGCTTAACTCGGCAAAGACCGTAAAGAGTGAAGCGAAGGAGGCTGTCGAGATCGTCGGTGGCCTTAAGGACAAGGTCACGTCGGGCGATTTTTCGACGCTGCCTGACGACGCGAAGAAGATCGATGAGCTCTGCGACAGCATGAAGGCGGAGACCTCGAGCCCGCTGTGGACGGCGGCTTCGTTTATCCCGGTGTATGGCAGCGATATCAATGCGGCCCGCACCATGATCGACGCCCTGTCCGATGTCTCGAGCAACGCGCTGGTTCCCATGGCCGACAACCTTTCGCAGGCCACGCCCGGCAAGCTGTTCCAGGACGGCATGATTAACGTGTCCGCGCTGCAGGCGGTCGCCGATTCGCTTTCCAGCAGCTCGAAGGTGTTCAAGAGCGCCAACGAGAAGGTCCAGGGCATTGGCGATACTCATATTTCCCAGGTGACCGAGCTGGTCGATAAGGCCAAGGACGGCTTTGCCACCCTCAACGGCGCGGTTGACGCGGCGGAGAAGGTCGCTCCCGTCCTTCCCCAGATGCTCGGCGCCAACGGCCAGACGCGCAACTACCTTATGTACGCCATGAACAACGTCGAGATTCGTGCTTGCGGCGGCTTTGGCGGTTCGCAGGGCCTGATTTCGGTCACCGACGGCCAGATGTCGATTGGCGAGTTTGTTCCCCGCATTGGACTCAGCGAGGATGAGGCGGTCGAGAGCGTCGACGAAGAGGATGAGGCCCTGTTCGGCAACCACAGTAACCTGTACAACTCGGGCAATACCTATTCGCCTGATTGGCCCCGCAACTCGCAGCGTGTCGCCGCGCTGTGGAAGTCCCAGTATGGACAGGACGTTGATGGCGTCATCGGTATCGACCCGGTGTTCCTGCAGTATCTGCTGGGCCTGGTCGGTAACGTGTCGCTGCCCGACGGAACGGTTGTCGACGGCACCAACGCCGCAAAGGTCCTCATGCACGATGTGTACTGGAACTATCCGGTCGAGGAGTCTGACGGCATCTTTGCATCCGTCGCCAGCGCTGCCTTCGACAAGATCCTTGGCGGTATCGGCGATGTCGATGTTACGAAGCTTGTCAGCGCCGTTGAGCGCGGTGCCGAAGAGGGCCGCCTGATCGCTTGGATGAGAAACGATGATGAGCAGAATGCCATCAAAGAGACGGGCATTGACGCTTCGCTGCCCGATCCGGATGATCCGAGTGCCGATCCCGTTGCCGGCGTTTACTTTAACAACCTGAGCTTCTCCAAGCTCGACTGGTATCTGAACGCCGACACGCAGATTGGCCAGGGCGTGAAGAACGGCGACGGCACGTGCTCCTATCGCATCACCGTTACCCTGACGAACATCATGACGCAGGAGGAGGCCGGCAAGCTGCCCGACTACGTCGCGGCGAGCGCGCCCGATGCCGCGCGCGACGACGAGCGTCTGAATGTCTCACTGTTTGCCCCGACGGGCGGCAACATCAGTGACCTTACGGTTGAGGGCACCCAGTTTGGTCTTGGCGCCGCTACGTGGCATGGAATCCCCTTCTATTCGGGTACCGTTGACCTGCATGCTGGCGAGACGACGACGATCACGTATACGCTGACCACGTCGGCCGAGGCGGGGGACAAGCCGCTTACGCTGCGTCAGACTCCTACATGCCAGGCGGCTCGCGACAGCGCGTCGGCGTAGGGTTTTTCTGGTAGCGCAGATAATCGAGTACCATTTTGGGGCGGACAGGCAATCTGTCCGCCCCTATTTTGTAAGGAGAGCGCATGAAGTACTTTGGCACCGACGGCTTCCGCGGTGAGGCCAACGTTGGGCTGACGGTAGAGCACGCTTATAAGATTGGCCGTTTTGTGGGCTGGTATTACGGCGCCAACCGCGAGCGCAAGGCGCGCGTCATCGTGGGCAAGGACACCCGTCGCTCGAGCTATATGTTTGAGGCGGCGCTGGTGAGCGGCCTGGTCGCGAGCGGTGCGGACGCCTATATGCTGCACGTGATCCCCACGCCGGGCGTGGCGCATCAGACCGTGGAGGGCTGCTTCGATTGCGGCATCATGATCAGTGCGAGCCACAACCCGTTTTGCGATAACGGCATTAAGCTCGTCAACAGCGACGGCTTTAAGATGGACGAGGACGTGCTGGAGCTCATCGAGGACTATATCGATGGCAAGAGCGAGGTGCCGCTGGCAACGGGCAATCACATCGGCGCCACGGTGGACTACATGCAGGGCCGCAACCGCTACATTGCTTCGCTCATCGCCAGCGCGAACTTTTCGCTGCAGGGCGTCAAGATCGGTATTGACTGCGCCAACGGCTCGGCTTCCTCGGTGGCCAAGCCGGTGTTTGACGCGCTCGGCGCCGACGTGCGCGTGATCAATGCCGCGCCCGATGGTTTTAACATCAACGTCGACTGCGGCTCCACGCATATGGAGCGCCTGCAGCGCCACGTGGTGGAGCAGGGGCTGGACGTGGGCTTTGCCTACGACGGCGATGCCGACCGCTGCCTGGCCGTGGATGAGCGCGGTCGCGTGGTAGACGGCGACCAGATCCTGTACGTGTGCGGCGTGTATCTGAACAAGCACGGGCGACTCTCGGGCGGTACCGTGGTGCCGACGATTGCCAGCAACTTTGGCCTGGTCAAGTCGCTGGAGCTTGCCGGTCTGAGCGCCGTGACCAGCGGCGTGGGCGACCGTCACGTGTATGCCAAGATGCGCGAGGGCGGCTACAGCCTGGGTGGCGAGCAGACGGGCCATACGATCTTTGGCGATATCGAGCGCACGGGCGACGGCATTATGACCTCGCTGCGCGTGATGGAAGTGATTCGTGCCGAGCGCGAGACGCTCTCGCAGCTCACGGCTCCGTGCAAGCTGCTGCCGCAGGCGCAGGTGGCCGTGCGCGTGGCGGACAAGGACGCCGCGCTCGAGAACATGGGCGTGCAAAACGCCATCGCCGAGGCCGAGGCTGCGCTGGCAGGCGAGGGCCGCGTGCTCGTACGCAAGAGCGGAACCGAGTCGGTTATCCGCGTGCTGGCCGAGGCGCCCGACCAAGCATCCGCCGATGCCGCCATGAAGCGCATCGCCAACGCACTCGAGGCTCTGTAGTTACGCGGTTTTACCAAACCGCGTAACTGCTCGACGCTGCAAACGCCCCTAAGCGGCAATCTGACGTTCAATTTCAAGGGCGCGACCAGAAGGTCAGCGCCCTTTCATTTCACGTCACCTTGCTCGCTTAGGGTCGTTTTCGCTGACGTTGCCAAGACATTGGCGTCAACATAGTTGGCGTTGGCGATGGCGTGCTGGTCAATCCTTACAGCTCGTACAGTGTGGTGAACTTGTCCTGCAGGTAGCTGCAGTAGTAGCGGGCGTCAAAGGCCATGCCGCAGGCGCCCTTGATGAGTTCCGGCGCGTCTTTGGCGCGGCCCCACTGCCAAATGTGCTCGCCCAGCCAGGCGCGGACGGGCGCCAGATCGCCGCTCGCGCAGGCACCGGTAAGGTCGACGCCGTCGCGGCACATGGCCGGCACAAACATGGCATCGTAGGCGCTACCCAGCGCATACGTGGGGAAGTAGCCAAACGAACCGCCGCTCCAATGCGTATCCTGCAGGCAGCCGTGCGTGTCGTCGGGAACGGGAATGCCCAGGTACTCGTCCATAAAGCGGTTCCAAAGCGCGGGGATGTCCTTGGCCGCAGCCTCGCCGGCAAACAGCATACGCTCAATCTGGTAGCGCACCATAATATGCAGCGGATAGGTGAGCTCGTCGGCCTCGGTGCGGATCAACGACGGCTGCGCGATGTTCACGGCGCGGTAGAGCGTGTCTTCGTCGACGTCGCCGTAGACCTCGGGCGCGTGACGACGCAGCACCTCGAGCAGCGGGCCCATAAAGGCGCGGCTGCGACCCACGGTGTTCTCGAAAAAGCGGCTCTGGCTCTCGTGGATGCCCATGGAGGTGCCGCCCTCCAGGCAGGTGCGCGCGTAGGCGGGATTGACGCCCAGCTCGTACATGGTGTGCCCCGCCTCGTGGATGATGCTGTAGACGTTGGAGATGCAGTCGTCCTCGTAGATGTGCGTCGCGATGCGCGCATCACCCACGGCAAAGCCCTCGCTAAACGGATGCTCGGTAAAGGCAAGCGTGGTGTCGTCCAGGTCCAGGCCGACAAGCTTCATAAGGTCGAAGCTCATGGCGCGCTGGGCAGCCTCGGGCACGTGGGCGTGCAAAAAGTCGGCAGCCGGCTGCTGGCCGCGCTCGCCGATGGCGTGCACGAGCGGCACGACCGTGGCCTTGACCTCGTCGCAAAACGCGTCGAAGCTCTTGGCGGAAAGGCCGCGCTCATACTGGTCGAGCCAAACGTCGTATGGATCGCGCTTGGGGTCCATGAGCTCGGCCTGATGCTTAAGTTGGGCGACGATTCTATCCACATAGGGCTCAAAGCTCGCCCAGTCGTTGGCCGCCTTGGCCTTGTGCCACACGGCATCGGCCTCGCAGGTGAGCCTGGTCCAAGCCTCGGCCTCCTCGGTGGGAATGACGCTCGCCTCGCGCTGGTCGCGGCCGAGCACGCGGATCTCGTTGAGCAGTTGCGGGTCGTCGATCTTGCCTCCGGAGACGGTCTCGCGTGCCAGCGAGCGCACAAGTTCGACAGACTTTTCGCTGGTCAGCAGCTTGTGATGCTCGCCGGCAAGGGTGCCCATGGCATCGGCGCGGGCCGCGGCGCCGTTGGCGGGGGCAATGGTCGCGCCGTCAAACTCGGCAATCTTGAGCAGGTACTCACGAGTCCACAGCTTGCCTTCGAGCTTGCGGAATTTTTTGACGGCCTTATCGACCTTCATGCCTTTGGATGTCTTGCCCGCTGCAGGCTCGGCCTTCTTATCGAGTTTCTTTCCCATACCATATCCTTGATCTCGTGAGCCGAGCGCTTCGGGTGGGCGCGCGGCCAGTTTGCACAGCTACCTGCCTTGTACCCAGTGCGAACAAAACGGAACGCGGCGATGCACACGCAGAATGTGTTATCCTATAGCCCAATGCGTTGACGGAGAGGGTTTTGCCCGCCGCGTCGCCGGCAAGAGAGGGAAGGTCATGGGCTGCGAGCCTTCCTGCGGTGACAAGGGCCAAGCGTTCACTCCCGAGCAGCGACCTCAACGGGCACGCGGCCAGCGGCGGCGAAGCCCCAGTAGGGAAGCCGTGAGCCTCGCGACAAGGGGCACAGAGTGGGCGCGGCGGGCCAGACATCCGCCGGGTCAAACAAGGTGGTACCGCGGAATTCAACCGTCCTTGGGCAATGCACATGCCCGAGGGCGGTTTTTTTGTTACCGAACCGGGCCGCACATCCGCAGCTCCGGGTGGCTCCAGCCGCCGCGGCAAGTGGATGCGCGAGAGACGAAAGGGAAGACATGAGTCTGATTGATGATCTGGTCAAACTCGAGGAAGAGGCCAAGGAGCTCGTCGCAGGCGCCGATGACGCCGCCAAGCTCGAGGCTGCGCGTGTTGAGCTGCTCGGTCGCAAGGGTCGTATCACCGGCTTGATGCGCATGATGGGCAAGCTCGCCCCCGAGGATCGTCCCGTGATGGGCAAGCGCGCCAACGAGATGCGCCAGCTGATCGAGGGCATGCTCGACGAGCGAAACACCGAGATGAAGGCCGCCGCCCTCAAGCGCGCACTCGAGCACGACGCCGTCGACATCACGCTGCCGGGCATCCGTCCGCAGATCGGCCACCAGCACCTGATCAAGCAAATCATCGAGGAGGCCGAGGACATCTTCTGCGGCATCGGCTACACCGTCGAGTCCGGCCCCATGGTCGACACCTCTTACTACAACTTCACCGCGCTCAACGCTCCCATGGATCACCCGAGCCGCTCGGCCCGCGATACCTTCTACGTGGTCGACAACAACCCCGGCAGCGTCGCGCACCCCGAGGCTCACGCCCACGGCGAGTCCGACGTGCTGCTGCGCACCCAGACTTCGGGCGTGCAGATCCACACTATGGAGTCGCAGAAGCCGCCCATCTACATGATCTGCCCGGGCACCGTCTACCGTCCCGACACGGCCGATGCCTGCCACCTGCCGCAGTTCAACCAGATCGAGGGCCTGGTCGTCGACGAGGGCATCACCTTTGGCGACCTGAAGGGCACGCTCGACTACTTTGTTAAGTGCATGTTTGGCGAGGACCGCAAGACGCGCTATCGCCCGCACTTCTTCCCCTTCACCGAGCCCAGCTGCGAGGTGGACGTGAGCTGCCACGTGTGCGGCGGCAAGGGCTGCAACTTCTGCAAGCACAGCGGCTGGATCGAGATTCTGGGCTGCGGCATGGTCGACCCCAACGTCCTGATCAACTGCGGCATCGATCCCGAGAAGTACACCGGCTTCGCCTTTGGCATTGGCGCCGAGCGCGTCGCGGCCCTGCGCTACGACCTGCCGGACCTGCGAACGCTCATGACGGGCGATATGCGCTTCTTAAATCAGTTCTAGGCCCGGCGGCTTTCCCAAGCACCGCACCTTGCCTTTCAATCATCGGTTGCGTACCTAAGTACGCGGCCCTCCTCTTTCAAGGCAATCTGCGGCACTTGGAAAACCCGTCTCCGTTGCAGTTTTTTGGCTCAAAGCCGCATTTATGAAAGGAGACCAGTTAGATGCGCGTTTCTTACGGCTGGCTCAAGACCATGATCGATATTCCGGAGGATCCCAAGACCCTTTCGGACGAATATATCCGTACCGGCACCGAGGTCGAGGCGATCGACACCGTGGGTGAGTCCTTCGACCACGTGGTTACCGCCAAGGTACTCACCAAGACCCCGCACCCCGATAGCGACCACATGTATGTGTGCTCGGTCGACGTGGGCGACAAGAACCTCGACGCTGACGGCAACCCCGCTCCGCTGCAGATCGTCTGCGGCGCGCAGAACTTCGAGGCCGGCGACCACATCGTCACGGCCATGATCGGCGCTGTCCTGCCCGGCGACGTCAAGATCAAGAAGAGCAAGCTTCGCGGCGTCGTGTCCATGGGCATGAACTGCTCTGCGCGCGAGCTCGGCCTGGGTGGCGACCACTCCGGCATCATGATTCTGCCCGAGGACACGCCCTGCGGTATGCCGTTTGCCGAGTACGTGGGCTCGAGTGATACTGTGCTCGACTGCGAGATCACGCCCAACCGTCCCGATTGCCTGTCCATGATCGGCATGGCCCGCGAGACCGGTGCCATTTTCGACCGCGATTTCCACGTGGAGCTGCCCGCCATCAAGGCGGAGACTGGCCGCGCGACCGACGACGAGCTTTCCGTCGAGATTGCCGACGAGGGCCTGTGCGACCGCTATGTCGCCCGCATCGTGCGCAACGTGAAGGTCGGCCCGTCGCCCGACTGGATGGTCAAGCGCCTCAATGCCCTGGGCGTGCGCCCGCACAACAACATCGTCGACATCACCAACTATGTGATGATGCTCACCGGTCAGCCGCTGCACGCCTTTGACCTGGACACCTTTGCCGAGCGCGATGGCCACCGCCGCGTGGTGGTTCGCGCCGCCCAGCAGGACGAGAAGTTCACGACCCTCGACGGCGAGGAGCGCGTGCTCGACGCCGGCATGGGCCTTATCACCGACGGCGAGCGCCCCGTGGCGTTGGCCGGCGTTATGGGCGGCATGGATTCCGAGATCGAGGACGACACCGTCGACGTGATGGTCGAGAGCGCCTGCTTCAACGCCGGTCGCACCTCGCACACCAGCCGCGACCTGTCGCTGATCTCCGACGCCTCCATTCGCTTTGAGCGCCAGGTTGACGAGACCGGCTGCGTGGATGTCGCCAACGTTACCTGCGCGCTCATCGAGGAGATCGCCGGCGGCGAGGTTGCTCCCGGCTATGTCGATGTTTTCCCCGCGCCCAAGACCATCGACAGCATCAAGCTGCGCCTGGCCCGCGTGCATGCCATCTGCGGTGCCGACATCGAGCCCGACTTTATCGAGCGTTCGCTTACCCGTCTGGGCTGCACCGTCGAGCGCGACGGCGAGGACTTTATGGTTACCCCGCCGAGCTTCCGCCCAGACCTGCCGCGCGAGATTGACCTGATCGAGGAGGTCCTGCGCCTATGGGGCATGGGCCGCGTGACGGCGACAATCCCGGCTGCCAAGAACCACATCGGCGGCCTGACCCGCGAGCAAAAGCTCACCCGCAAGGTCGGCGAGATCCTGCGCGCCTGCGGTCTTAACGAGACCACGACCTTTGGCTTTGCCGCCCCGGGCGACCTGGAGAAGATCGGCATGTCCACCGAGGGCCGCGGCTGCCCCGTGGTGCTCATGAACCCGCTGGTGGCCGAGCAGACCGAGATGCGCCGCTCGCTGTTGCCGGGCCTACTGCAGTCCGTTGCCTATAACGAGGCCCACGGCACGCCCAACGTGCACCTGTACGAGGTCGGCAGCCTGTTCCATGGTCGCGAGAATGCCAGCCTGCCCAAGGAGACCAAGTCCGTCGCGGGTGTGCTCTCGGGCCAGTGGAGCGAGCAGTCCTGGAACATGAAGTACCGCAAGCTGCGCTTCTTCTTTGGCAAGGGCATTGTCGAGGAGCTGCTCGCCCAGCTGCGCATCGAGAAGGTTCGCTTCCGTCCCGTCGAGGGCGAGGGCTACGCTTTCTTGCAGCCGGGTCGTGCGGCCGAGGTTCTGTCCGGCGGAACCGTGCTGGGCTGGGTCGGCGAGATTCACCCCGAGGCGCGCGAGGCGATGGGCATCGATGAGGTCGTCGTTGCCTTTGAGCTCGATCTGGACAAGCTGATCAAGGGCGCCCGCAACCAGGAGAACTATCGCGAGTTCTCGCAGTACCCGGCCGTTGAGCACGACCTTGCCATTGTGGTTGACAACTCCGTGACCTGTGAGGATCTTGAGCGCCGCATTGCGAGCGCCGGCGGTAAGTTGCTCGAGGGCGTGCGCCTGTTCGACGTCTACCGCGATCCCATCCGCATCGGAGCGGGCAAAAAGTCCATGGCCTTTGCGCTTACGTATCGCTCTGACGACCACACGCTTACCAGCGAAGAGGTCGAGAAAGCGCACCAGAAGATTGTCACCAAGGTATGCAAAGGCGTAAACGGCGAGGTCCGCGGCTAGGGCTTGCGATGGGGGGCGTAGGGCCTGATGGCGGTTGCTGCGGAGCTCTGCGCGACCGCGGTGTTCGGAATAAGGCATCGCTGACCCTGCATATATGACACGCGCATTACAAAACGGCGTGCTGCTTTTGTGGCGGCGCGCCGTTTTGCTATCATAGCCTGCGGCGTGTTACGAATCATCTAGCTCGTAACACTGATGAAATGGTTCAAGCGGCGCTGCAATCCCATGTGCCGGCAACCGGGAGGCGTATATGCACATTCCAGATAACTACCTGTCCCCGCAGACCGATGCCGTTATGGCGGTGGCGATGGTGCCCGTATGGGTTCACTGCATCAAGAAAGTGCGCGCCACGCTCGATCGCGAGCATATGGCCTTTCTGGGTATTTGCGCTGCGTTCTCCTTTTTGCTCATGATGTTCAACGTGCCGCTGCCCGGCGGCACCACTGGTCACGCCGTCGGCGGCGCGCTCATCGCGCTGCTGCTAGGCCCGGAGGCCGCGGCCATCGCGGTTTCGGTCGCGCTGGCGTTGCAGGCGCTGCTGTTTGGCGACGGCGGTATCCTGTCCTTTGGCGCCAACTGCTTTAACATGGCCTTCGTGCTGCCGTTTGCCGCTGCTATCGTGTTCCGTGCGCTCAACAGCCGTTTGCACGACAAGAGCTGGGGCACCTCGGTTTCGGCCATCGTAAGCGGCTGGGTCGGCCTGTGCCTGGCGGCCCTGTGCGCGGCGGTCGAGTTTGGTATTCAGCCCATGCTCTTTACTAACGCTTCGGGCGCGCCGCTGTACTGCCCCTTCCCGCTGTCCATTGCCATTCCGGCCATGATGATTCCGCATATGTTGGTTGCCGGCGTGGTCGAGGGCGTGGCGACTGCCGCGATCTACGGCTTTATCAAGAAGACGGCGCCGAGCGTTATCGTCGGGCCCGAGGCCGTCGATGGCCAGCTTGCTGCCGAGGGCACAACCGCCAAGAAGACCTCGCTGGTCCCCACGCTCATCCTGGTCGCCGTGCTTGTCGTGGCTACGCCGCTCGGCTTGCTTGCCACCGGTGACGCCTGGGGTGAGTGGGACGCCGAGGGCGCCGCGATCGCCGTTCAGGAGGCTGGTGACGACAGTCTGCAGGCTTCGGTCGGTCTCGACACTCCGACCTTTGCCGATGCCCTGCCCACGGGCGATTATCTGCAGGCCTATTCCGAGGAGCAGGGCCTTGGCTTTGCCGGCCAGGCCGCGATGTATATTCTTTCGGGCGTGATTGGCGTGGCGGTGCTCACCATCGCATTCCGCCTGGTCTCGCTGACGGTCAAGGAAAGCGGTGCTCATGGCAATAGCCGGGCTGCCTAGTTGGCTTGCGGCCGAGGAGCGATACGAGCCCGCGGGGGCTCGGCATCGTGTGATGCAAAAGAACGTCCTGCACCTGGCGAGCCTGCTTGAGCGGGTTCGCCTGGGTGGAGGCGCGAACAAGGGCGGGTCGATGGTCGACCGCGCCCTTTCTTGCGTTTCGGCTCCGGTGCGCCTGTTAGGGATGTTCGTTTGCGTCCTGTGCGTGTGTCTGACGCAAAGCCCGCTGTACCTGATGTTGATGGCGGCGATCGCGTTGGTGCTCGTTGCCGTGCGCCCCGTACGCGGGCTGCGCGCTACCTTTGTGCCGGCGTTGGCTGCCGCGGGGTTTGCCGTGGTTCTGGCGCTGCCTGCCCTGCTACTGGGTGCTTCTGCCTCGGGCGCCATGCTCAAGATTGCACTCAAGACGTTCATTAACGTGTCGCTGGTGCTGGGTGTTTCGTGGACGCTCACCTGGAGCCGCATGTCGGCGGCGCTTAAGATGCTGCACCTGCCCGACGAGGTCATCTTTACTTTCGATATGGCGCTCAAGCATATCGAGGTGCTGGGACGCACAGCGCACGATCTGTGCGAATCGGTCATGCTGCGCAGCGTCGGTTCCGCGCCTGCGGGTTTTTCGCGCACCGACTCGCTGGCGGGTATCATGGGCATGACGTTTATCAAGGCGATGGAGTGCAGTCGCGCGATGGACGAGGCTATGCTTTGCCGCGGCTTTGCCGGCGTGTACCCGGCGCCTGCACGCGCCGGGTTTGGCTGGCGCGATGCGGTCTATGCGGCCGGCGTGGTTCTGCTCGCCGTGTTGTGCGCGGTGCTGTAGGCGCTGCTGGTTCCGGCTGGGGATGCAACTAGGGAAGGGCGACGTTTTGACGATCGATATGAATAGTGCGGCGGGCACGAACGGTGCGGGCGGTGCCGAGGCCACGCCGCTCATCGAGCTGCGCGACGTGGTGTTCTCCTATGCGGGCCATACGGTTGTCGATGGTGTGTCGCTGCAGGTCGATCGTGGTGAACTCGTTGCCCTGCTCGGTCCCAACGGCTGCGGTAAGACGACGATTATGCGCCTTATTAACGGCCTTGAACTCGCGGACGCAGGGGCATACCTGTTTGACGGGCACGCGATCGACGCGGCGTTTCTAAAGGATTCCGCGGCCGCTCAGCGTTTTCATCAGCGCGTAGGTTTTGTGTTTCAAAATGCCGACGCCCAGCTGTTCTGCGCTACGGTGGGCGAGGAAGTTGCTTTTGGTCCCGCGCAGATGGGGCTGCCGGCAGACGAGCTCGAGCGCCGCGTGCGCGATGCCATGGAGCTGTTCCAGGTTGCCGATCTGGTCGATGCCTCGCCCTATCAGCTCTCGGGCGGGCAAAAGAAGCGCGTGGCGCTGGCTGCCGTCGTGTCGATGAACCCCGATATCCTGGTGCTCGACGAGCCTACCAACGGACTTGACGAGGACTCGTGCGACATCGTGGTCAACTTTCTACTGGCCTATGTTGCTGCCGGTAAGACGGTCTTGATGAGCACGCACCATCAGGATTTGGTACGACGCCTGGGTGCCCGCGCCATCTATATCGATCGATATCACCATGTGGTCGAGGCGCCGGTGTCTTCGTATGGAACCGAGAGCGGCGCTGCGGAATAGTTGCTGCGTAGAGCGTGCGTAGCGGCCCGCGCGGCTTTGCCGTGATGGTATAGTTATCCAGGTTTTTATGGGGGTGGCTATGCCAAGCTGGAACATTCATATCGCTCAGACGGAGCGTTTGCTGGAGTGCACCGGCGCGCTTGCCAATAGCGTGCGCGACCGCAATGCCTTTTTGTTTGGCTGCGTGGTTCCGGATATCTTCGTGGGCTATATGGTCCCTGGTATCGCTGATCCCATTCCGTATCGCATTACGCACTTTGCCAAGCCCGAGCCTATCCCTAAGCCTCGTGAGCATGAGTTCTGGGATACCTATGTGGCACCGTTGCTTAAAAGTTCGCCCACCGGTGCGCCGGCCGCGGCGACCTCGATTATCGAGGAACGCGAGCGACTGAATCGCGTGCACTATCCCCAGCGCTACAGGGATGCCGAGCCGGTTGTCGGTCCCGGCGCCTGTGAGTTCTCGCTTGCGTCCGAAGATGTGGCGCAGTCGTTGCTTGATTTAACGCTGGGCGTCTGGTCGCATCTGGTGGCCGATACCGTATGGAATACGCGCGTGAATCAGTACCTGGAGGCGCACGGCGGCAAGCCGTGCGAGGAATTCCGCATTAAAAAGCAAGGTGACTTTGACTGGTTTGGTAAGACGCTCGGCATTGTTTCCATCCCGCGTGCGACCGATCGTCTGTATACTGCGGCGATGCGTTTTGGGCAGTATCCCATCCATAAGGAGTATGTGCTCAAGACCATCGGCGTTATGCACGAGATTGTGCGCGAAAACCCCGGTGAGCCCGATCATCCGCCATACCGCCTGCTAACTGAGGAGTTTTTCGATGCAACGTTTACCGAGGTCATCGAGCTGACCGAGGTGGGCTTTGCGACTCGCGTTGCCGCTTCTGACGTCCCCGCAGTCCCTCTGATCACTAGCTGCTAGCTGGCCGGCTTGACGGCGAACAGCTCATCCCAATCGACCAATAGCTCCCGCCGCAGGGCATCTTCGGTGGTGCGTTCCTGATCGGTCTTTGGGATGTAGGGGAGCCCTGCCTTTTTATGGATGAGTTCGGCGATGTTGTTAAAGCTCTTCGTGTCTTTGATTTGCTCATAGGTTATCTGGATAACGTCATAGCCCATGCTTGTGAGGGCGGTGGTGCGCTCGGCATCGGAGAGACTTGCGGCTTCGCCATCGTGGGCGGAGCGGCCTTGGCATTCCAGGATGACGCCCATGCTGTCGGTGTTGCTCTCGATGAGGATATCGGCGTAGCAGCAGGTTTTGTCATACAGTGAGCGCGCGGCGTCGCTGAGTGGGATGCGCACGTTGTTTGCGATGTTGATACCCATGCCGCCCTCGTTGCGGGGGAGCGAGACAAGTATGGAGGTCTGTACTTCGAAGGGCGAGGCGGTCTGCCCCGTCATGTGCTCGGCCGCCCAGCGCAGTTGTTTAACGCCGCGCAGGCCTGCAGCCTGCTTGGCGAACGCGGCGATATCCGCCGCGCTGAGGAGCGGCGGGCGCTTCCACAAATTGGTGTCATTGCCCTTGGTGTCGACAACACGCTCCCAACCGCAGTTGGGTGGAATGAGCTTAAGCGAAATGGCTTCATCGAGTTGTTGTTGCGTTCGCTCGCAGGGCGTAAACACTGCAAAGGAGCCGCACATCTCGTAGCAAGCCATGAGTAACTGGTTGCGTGAGACCTGCGTGGCAAGGCTGAGCAACGTAAACTCGGGCGACGTGACATCAAATCCATGTTCAGTTTGCCTAAACGACCCGGGAGGCGGCTCTTGGGTCAGGAGGTGCGATTTAAACAGGCTTCGCGACCCGGATTGTACTCGAGTGAATACAAGCCTGTGAAGCGGTGCGTGAAGCAGGTCTTTTACAACTGCATGACTTCCGAGGCCGCAACATCTGCGATCCATATTGCCAAGGCTAATGGCGGGGTAAAGCCCTAATACCTGCGGCGGGATACGGTGATAGTAAAAAGCGGATTGACCGCATAGCGTCAGGTCCATGATATCCTCCTGGTCGAAATGTGCTTTTGGACCGTGCGATGCCAGCGTCAATTCGGAAGTATGCGGCAAAATCTGAACCCTGTGAGCAGACCTGGCTTTTGAGGCCAGTTTATCAGGCATTTTGTTGCGAAAAAACGGGGTGTGCTCGGAGGTCTCAGAATTTGCCGCATACTTCCGAAAACGCGGTCGATCTGGCTCTTGCTAAAACGATTTAGCAGCGTCGGGTAAGGTGTGGTTTCGCCATCGGGCGAACACTTTTAGCGCTTGGGACTTTATTTTTGGGCCTCGAAAGGTGGATTTCGCGCTTTTGGTAAAGAAATGGGTGCGTGTTTTGCCGTGTGCCGGCATTGACACAGAAAAAGGGCCCGGAAGGCAATGCCTTCCGGGCCCTTTGCAATGCAAATCTGCTTGCAAGTACGATTTAGCGGACCTGAGCGACGTAAGCGACGTTGGTCGAGGAGACCTTGTCCTCGAGCTGGACGCTCATGCGGGGATCGCCGGCGGTAGCGACGGTCAAATCGCCAGCCTCGACGTAGCCGAGCTCCTTAGCGGTCTCGATCGCCTTGACGATCGTGCCGTTGACGGTGCCCTGGGTAATCTCGGCCTGGTGCGGGATAACGCCCCAGTACATGATCATCTGCTGGACGGCCCACTCGTGGCGGGAGAACGCGCAGATCGGCATGTTGGGGCGGAAGTGCGAGATCAGGCGAGCAGTACGACCGGTGGTCGTCGGCACGGTGATGCACTTGGCGCCAACGGTGGTGGCCATGTTCACAGCGGACATACCCACAACGTTGTTGACGACGCGGGTGCCGTGAGCATCGGCCGGAACCTCGAGCGGAGCGTGAGCCGGGAGGTACTTCTCGGTCTCGAGAGCAATGCTGGCCTGCATCTTAACGGCCTCGACCGGGTACTTACCGGCAGCGGACTCGCCAGAGAGCATAACGGCGTCGGTGCCGTCGTAAATGGCGTTAGCAACGTCGGCAACCTCGGCGCGCGTCGGGCGCGGGTTCTGCTGCATGGAGTCGAGCATCTGCGTAGCGGTGATGACGGGCTTGTAGGCCGCGTTGCACTTGGCGATGATCTCCTTCTGGATGTGCGGAACAAGCTCGGGCTTGATCTCGATGCCCAGGTCGCCACGGGCGACCATGATGCCGTCGGAAGCCTCGAGGATCTCGTCGAAGTTCTCGACGCCCAGGGCGCACTCGATCTTCGGGAAAATCGTCACGTGCTCGCCGCCGTTCTCGCGGCAAAGCTCGCGGATGCCGCGGACGGACTCGCCGTCACGGATGAAAGAAGCGGCGATGTAGTCGATGTTCTCGGTCAGGCCAAAGAGAATGTCCTGACGATCGCGCTCGGTGATGGCGGGCAGCGAGATGTTGACGTTGGGCATGTTGACGCCCTTGCGCTCGCCGATCAGGCCGTCGTTCTTGACGACGCAGGTCATGTCCTGGCCGTCGACGGACTCGACCTCGAGGGCAACCAGGCCGTCGTCGATCAGGATGAGGGAGCCCTTCTCGACCTCGGAAGGCAGAGCCAGGTAGTCGAGGGAGATGTGCTCAGCGGTGCCGTGGAAATCCTCGGACGTGGGCTGAGCGGTGACGACGATCTTATCGCCGGTCTTGACGGCAACCTTCTTGCCGTCGACCAGAAGGCCGGTGCGGACCTCGGGGCCCTTGGTGTCGAGCAGGATGCCGACAGGCAGACCGAGCTCCTTGGAAATACGGCGGACGCGCTCGATGCGACCGTGGTGCTCGTCGTAGGAGCCGTGCGAGAAGTTAAAACGGGCGACGTTCATGCCCGCCTTGATCATCTCGCGGATGGTCTCGTCGCTATCGCAGGCGGGACCCATGGTGCATACAATCTTAGTGCGCTTGTACATTCAGACCTCCATCTGACATCGTCTTGCGCTGATAGATAAACCATAAGAAATAAAACCGAGATGATTATAACGAAATGCCGACCGAATACCCCAAAAAATCGACCGTATGCCGAAATGGAAGTTCATTTTTTGCGGGAAAAACGGTATATGAAAAATCTTTACCAACCACTCCAACCGCTGCTATCTGGGAGATATGTCAGTTTGGCGATGTGCCGAAGAAAAAACGTTTTACCAATGTTGAGCATCACACGGTCTGCACCGTTGCGTGCGGACCATATTTCCAAACCGATTGTTTTGGCTAGACGCGTCGCTTTGGGGTACCATAGCTCCACTATCAACTGCCGCTCAGCACGGCAGCCTTGATGAGCCCTTGCCCTTCTCCTGGGAATTATGATCGGGCATCAATCTGCTGAGTGGCCCGAATCCCAGGAGGGGACTCTATATGCAAAAGGAATACCTGTCCGCCGCGGCGGAGGTGCTCAGCGACCAAGGTGTCGATGAGAACCTCGGCCTGAGCAACGACGAGGCGTCGTCGCGCCTTGCCAAGACAGGCCCTAACAAGCTCGAGGAAGCCGAGAAGACACCGCTGTGGAAGCGTTTCTTTGAGCAGATGGCCGACCCCATGGTCATCATGCTGATCGTTGCCGCCGTCATCAGTGCGCTCACGGGCATGGTCAAGGGCGAGCCCGACTTTGCCGATGTTGCCATCATCATGTTCGTCGTTATCGTCAACTCGGTGCTGGGCGTGGTCCAGGAAGCCAAGAGCGAGGAGGCCCTCGAGGCCCTGCAGGAGATGAGTGCGGCGCAGTCCAAGGTGCTGCGCGACGGCAAGCTCGTGCACCTGCCGAGCGCCGAGCTCGTGCCCGGCGACGTGATCATGCTCGAGGCGGGCGACTCCGTCCCGGCCGACTGCCGCGTGCTCGAGAGCGCCACGATGAAGATCGAAGAGGCCGCGCTCACCGGCGAGTCCGTGCCCGTAGAGAAGCACGCCAACGTGATCGAGCTCGCTGCGGGCACCGATGACGTGCCGCTCGGCGACCGTAAGAACATGTGCTATATGGGCTCCACCGTCGTGTACGGCCGTGGTCGCGCCGTCGTGGTCGGCACCGGCATGAACACCGAGATGGGCAAGATCGCCGGCGCCCTGGCCGAGGCCAAGGAAGAGCTCACGCCGTTGCAAGTGAAGCTCGCCGAGCTCAGCCGCATCCTTACCATTATGGTTATCGTCATCTGCGTCGTCATCTTTGGCGTTGATATCATCCGCCACGGCGTGGGCAACGTTCTTACCGACCCGACCGCCCTGCTCGATACCTTTATGGTCGCCGTCTCGCTCGCCGTCGCTGCCATCCCCGAGGGCCTGGTCGCCGTCGTGACCATCGTGCTATCGCTTGGCGTGACCAAGATGGCTAAGCGCCAGGCAATCATCCGCAAGCTCTCTGCCGTCGAGACTCTCGGCTGCACGCAGACCATCTGCTCCGACAAGACCGGTACCCTTACCCAAAACAAGATGACCGTCGTCAAGCACGAGCTCGCTGCGCCCAAGGAGAAGTTCCTGGCCGGCATGGCGCTGTGCTCCGATGCTCAGTGGGACGAGGAGCTGGGCGAGGCCGTGGGCGAGCCGACTGAGTGCGCGCTCGTCAACGACGCCGGCAAGGCGGGCCTCACTGGCCTGACTGCCGAGCATCCGCGCGTGGGCGAGGCCCCGTTTGACTCGGGCCGCAAGATGATGTCCGTGGTCGTCGAGACCCTGGATGGCGAGTACGAGCAGTACACCAAGGGTGCGCCCGACGTGGTGATCGGCCTGTGCACCCATATCTACGAGGGCGATAAGGTCGTCCCCCTGACCGAGGAGCGCCGCGCCGAGCTCGTGGCGGCCAACAAGGCCATGGCCGACGAGGCCCTGCGCGTACTGGCGCTGGCAAGCCGCACCTACACCGAGGTTCCCGACGACTGCAGCCCCGCTGCGCTCGAGCATGACCTGGTCTTCTGTGGCCTGTCCGGCATGATCGACCCGGTCCGTCCCGAGGTGGCCGACGCTATCCACGAGGCGCACGACGCCGGTATCCGCACCGTCATGATCACGGGCGACCACATCGACACCGCCGTGGCCATCGCCAAGCAGCTGGGCATCGTCGCCGATCGCAGCCAGGCCATCACCGGTGCCGACCTCGATCGCATGAGCGACGAGGAACTCGACGCGCACATCGAGGACTACGGCGTGTACGCCCGCGTCCAGCCCGAGCACAAGACACGCATCGTCGAGGCTTGGAAGTCGCGCGACCAGATCGTGGCCATGACGGGCGATGGCGTCAACGACGCCCCGTCCATCAAGCGCGCCGACATTGGCGTTGGTATGGGCATCACCGGTACCGACGTCACCAAGAACGTCGCCGACATGGTACTTGCCGATGACAACTTCGCTACCATCATCGGCGCCTGCGAAGAGGGTCGTCGCATCTACGACAACATACGCAAGGTCATCCAGTTCCTGCTTTCGGCCAACCTTGCCGAGGTGTTCTCGGTGTTTATCGCCACGCTCATCGGCTTTACCATCTTCCAGCCGGTGCAGCTGCTGTGGGTGAACCTGGTCACCGACTGCTTCCCCGCGCTTGCGCTGGGCATGGAGGATGCCGAGGGCGACATCATGAAGCGCAAGCCGCGCAACGCCAAGGACGGTGTCTTTGCCGGACATATGGGTCTGGACTGCGTGGTCCAGGGCCTAATCATCACCGCGCTGGTGCTGGCGAGCTTCTTTGTGGGCGTGTACTTTGACATGGGCTACATCCACATCGCCGATATGATCGCCGGCAATGCCGACGAGGAAGGCGTGATGATGGCGTTCATCACGCTCAACATGGTCGAGATTTTCCACTGCTTCAATATGCGCAGCCGTCGTGCGTCGCTGTTCACCATGAAGAAGCAGAACAAGTGGCTGTGGGCTTCCGCCGCGCTGGCACTGGTGCTGACGGTGATCGTGACCGTGCAGCCGACGCTTGCCGAGATGTTCTTTGGCCCCGTGACGCTTGAGCTCAAGGGCGTTGTCGCTGCCCTGGGCCTGGCCTTCCTGATCATCCCGTTGATGGAGATCTACAAGGCGATCATGCGCGCGGTGGAGAAAGAGTAACGTACCTGTCCGGGCCCGCCCGCCTGCGGGGTTTCTCCTTCGCTGGTCCTCGCGCTTCGCGCTGCGGGATCACTCAGAAGAAACCCCTCCCGGCGGGCGGGCCTTCGGATAACCTCTCGGGACCGTAAGCTGAGGGAAAGTATGTGAGCTGGTCGGGCTTTGCCCGGCCAGCTCTTTTTGATTTAAAATACCTGCTCAGTTGTGATTTATGGTGCTGGGAGGCGCTTGTGGGCAAGGCTAAGGCTAAAGCGAAGAAAAAGACGACGGGGGCGCGGGCTAAGCGCGATCGTCGTCGGAAGCTCGCGACCGAGGCTCCCGCGTCTGCCGAGGAGCTGCTGGCGAGCGTGCCGGGACTCGACGCGCTGCAGGACGTTCCGGCGTTTGATGACCTGCCGGTCGATGAAGCTCAGCAGGCTGCCTTTGATGATTTCTGCGCACATGCCGAGGAGCCCGAGCAGATGCAGCTTGGCGCCGTGGTGCGCTTGGATCGTGGGTTTCCGCTGGTGGCGACTGCCGACGATACCTTCCGCGCCGAGCATGCCGTGGGATTTGCCAAGTCGCGCGGTGGGGACGAGGTCCTGCTGCCTGCCGTGGGCGATCGTGTGGCGGTGCGCCGCGCTCCCGGGCACGATATGGGCGTGATTGAATGCGTACTGCCGCGCCGTACGAGCTTTGAGCGTTGGCGCGGCCGTGCCCGCGGAGAGCGCCAGGTGCTCTGCTCCAACGTGGATAGCGTGCTAATCGTGCAGGCGCTCGGTGCCGGCGAGGTGCTGCTCGACCGTGTGGCGCGCTCGCTGGTGTTGGCGCTCGACTGCGATGCCGAGCCGGTGGTGGTGCTCACCAAGGCTGACCGCTGCGATGCCGGGGAGCTCGAGCGCGATCTGGACCGCGTGCGCCGTCTGGTGGGTCCGGACGTGCGCGTGATCTTGACGTCTTCTGCCGAGGGCCGCGGTCTGGACGAGGTCCGTGCCTGCGTGCCTGCCGGGAGCTGCGCCATGATTCTGGGCGAGTCGGGTGCCGGCAAGTCGACGCTGCTCAATGCACTGCTGGGCCACGATACGTTGGCGACCGGCGGTGTGCGCGAACGCGACGACCAGGGCCGTCACACTACCGTCGCGCGCGTGATGGTGGCGCTGCCGGGCGACGCCGGCGTGATCGCCGATGCCCCGGGTCTGCGCAGTTTGCCGCTCGTGGGTCACGAGCGGGGTCTGGCACGCGCCTTCCCCGAGATTGTCGAGGCATCGCGTGCGTGCCGGTTTGGCGACTGCACGCATACCCACGAACCGGGTTGCGCCGTTCGCGAGGCCGAGGACGCCGGGCAGATCGACAGCCTGCGTCTGGAAACTTTCCAAAATCTGGCGTCATCCATGCGCGTGAGCGCTCAAATGCTCGATCCCGATGTCCATCTGTAATTGATTTTTCCTATGACAGCCGTCTCCCAACTGTTCGGGAGACGGCTTTTTTGCTGCGGAAAAGCCTCGAAACATGCAGTTTGCTGACGTGCTGACCAAAACCTTGCCACGAGCTTGACGGGCTGGTCAGCTTTTGGTCAGCGATTGGTTTGACATCGAAAACCAAGATTGCGATTGCGCCGCTTTGCACTCTGGCCGCCCAGACAATGGTGGTACGGGCATTCGCCCGGCACTGCCATGAGAGGAGCGGCCGTGAACAAGAGCAAGCGCATCGCCATCAGTCTGGTCGCGGGCGTGCTCGCTGCTCTGCTCTGCATGGTTTACGGCTCGTCGATCCGCTCGCAAGCCGAACAGGTCCAGGCTGAGACCTTGGCCAAGTACGGTGGCGATCGCGTCGAGGTATGCGTCGCGGCGCGCGATATCGATGTGGGCGAGACCCTCGATGAGACCAATGTCATAACCCAGGAGTGGTTGACGAGTCTGCTGCCGCGTGACGCGGCGACCGAGCTACGCCAGGTGCGCGGCGACGTGACGACTTCGCGTATTCCCAAAAACGCCGTGATCTGCAATGTCTACACCAAGGCCGAGAGCCACATGCTCGAGGTGCCTAAGGGCAAGGTCGCCGTTTCGGTGGCGGTCGATGCCGAGCACTCGGTCGGCGGTGCTGCGGGCGTGGGCAGCTACGTGGACGTGTACGTGCAAAAAGACGGCGTAACCGATCGGCTGTGCGGTGCGTACGTGATCGATACCAGTGAGGATTCCGGTTCCACGCGCGAGGGCAAGATCGAATGGGTGACGCTGGCGGCTGACCCCGAAGACGTCAAGGAACTGCTGGGAGCCTCGGGCAAGGGAACGGTCAGCTTGACGATTCCCGCCACGGCGCGCGGCAAAAAGAGCGGAGGCGACGAGTGATGAAGGCGATCTGGCTTGCGTGCTGCGCGTGCGGCGATTACGGGCTGTTGCAGCGGGAAGTCGAGGGACGTGATGTGGGTGCACAGGTGCTTCGCGTGGGTGACCTGGACGGGCTGGTTTCCATGGCGCGGGCGTTTCCGTCGCGCCGCGGGGCTGCCATCATCGCGGCGTCTCTGTTTGATACTGAAGATGTGCGCAAGACTGTTGCGCGCCTGACGGCCGAAGGCCGCGTGAGTCGCGTGGTCGTGTTGATAGAAGCGCTCGATCCGTCGGATATCGAGGGGCTGTTTCGCGCGGGGGCGACCGAGGTCATCGCTGCACACAGTATATGCGGCAACGGGCGTGCGGGCGAGGGAGCGGTTGATTCCGATCGGCGCATGACGATTGAGCCCGATGCTTTTGTTGATAGGGAACCCGGGGCGCCTCGCGCTACAAGAGGCCCGCGTGTTGATGATTATGGAAAAGCGGAAGCCGAGCATGGTCGGCGCCCCCGGAACCCCCTTGTAGACGATGACGCTGGAGGGCCGGCGCAGCATGCTGGCGACTCCCCGGCTGTAGATATGGGATACGTGCACGGCGTGAATCTGGCGGATGAACTCGACGAAGTTGAGGGCTTTGCCGGGTGCGGCGAGTTGTCGCTGATGCAGCATGAGCAGATTGTACAGAACGAGCCTGCCTCGCAGACCGAACAAGCTGCCATGCCGGCTTGGACGCAGCGTGTGGTTGCGGCGGGGGAGACGGGTGCGCTGCCACCGACGCCCGCCCCGCCGCCTCCGATGCCGCCGGCAGACGCTGCCGCTCCGCCGCATCGAGCTCCGGTCATCTGCGCTATTTCGGGTTCGGGCGGTTGCGGCAAGTCGACGATCGTTGCCACCATGGCACACACATCGTCGCTGTTGGGCTTGCGTGCCGCCGTGCTCGACCTGGACCTGATGTTTGGAAACCTTTACGACTTGTTAGGCGTCGATGCTCCGCGCGATATGGCGGCACTTATCGAGCCGTCGGCGGCGGGCATGCTCACCGAGCCGGATATCGTAGCCGCTTCGATGCGCGTGGCGCCGGGCGTTACGCTCTGGGGTCCCGTCGCGGCGCCCGAGCAAGCCGAGCTCATGGCACGTCCGGTGGAGCTACTGCTTGATGTTCTGCGTCGCGAATCCGACGTGGTCTTTATCGATACCTCGGTCTTTTGGGGCGACGCCGTGGCGGCTGCGGTGGCGGCGAGCGACCGTTGCCTGGTCGTTGGCGATGCGGCGGTGTCGTCCGCGGCATCGGCATCGCGCGTCATTGAACTGGCAGGTCGAGTAGGTGTGCCGCGCACGCGCATGAGCGCCGTGTTCAACCGGTTCGGTGCGCGCGGGGCAGACGAGGACGTCGCCATGCGCTTTGAGATTGCCTGTGCGTTAAGCTCCAAGATTCGTATCGCCGATGGCGGGCAGGATCTCGCCGCGCTCATGGCGTTTGGGCGCGCTGACGAGGCAGTGGGGCAGACCAGCGCTTTTGCGACTAGCGTGCGCGAGGCCACGCGCGAGATGCTCGTGGAACTGGGGTGCGCCGTCGGCCCTTGGAGCGATATGGTCGCCGACCGTGCAACGCGCGCCGAACGCCCGCGTATCCGCCTTCCCTGGTCGCGCGAGGGTGATCAGCGATGAGCCTGCAAACGAGGATTAAGGCTGCCGGCGCTGCGGCGGCGGCAGCGCCTGTAGATGCGGGGCGTCGCCGCGCCGTGAAACGACGCACCAAGCGCGCCGTGATGGACCGCATGGGTTACGACGAAGTGGCGCGTATCAGCGCCTATATCGACCCGGCACTTGCCCGCTCGGAATTGCGTCCTGCGGTGGAGGCGGCGCTCAATGTTGAGGAGCCGACCGATCTCGCGACGCCCGAGCGCGAGACCATCATCGACGAGATTTTGGATGACGTGGTGGGCTTGGGGCCGTTGCAGCCGCTCATCGAGGACGACACCGTTACCGAGATCATGATCAACGGCTGCCGCTCGGCTTTCTTTGAACGCGGCGGCGTCTTGTACCCCATCGAGCATGCGTTTGAGGATGATGAGCAGATCCGTGTGCTTATCGACCGCATTATCTCGCCACTTGGCCGCCGTATCGACGAGCGCAGCCCCATCGTCAACGCCCGCCTCAAAACGGGCTATCGCGTCAACGCGGTGATTCCGCCTGTGGCGATTGACGGACCGATTCTCACCATCCGAAAGTTCTCGGACCGTATCTGCTCGCTGGACGAGCTCGTGGGGTTGGGATCGCTGCCGCTTTGGTATGCGCAGCTGCTGTCGTGTGCGGTGTCGCTGCGACAGGACCTGGCGGTTGCGGGAGGCACGGGGTCTGGTAAGACCACCCTGCTCAACGCGTTGTCATGTGAGATTTCCACCGGCGAGCGCATCGTGACGATCGAGGACTCTGCCGAGCTCAAGTTTGCGCATCATCCGCACGTGGTGCGCCTAGAGGCGCGCGAGGCTTCAATTGAGGGCGAGGGCGCGGTGACGATCCGCGACCTGGTGACTAATGCCCTGCGCATGCGCCCCGACCGCATCGTGGTGGGCGAGGTGCGCGGTGCCGAGTGCTGCGACATGTTGCAGGCCATGAACACGGGCCACGACGGGTCGCTCACCACGCTTCATGCGGGTTCAGAACAGGAGACCGTGGTGCGTCTGACGTTGCTTGCACGTTATGGCATCGATCTGCCGAGCGAGCTCATCGAGGAGCAGATTGCCATGGCACTCGACGGTATCGTGATGTCCGAGCGCCACGCCGATGGCAGGCGCTTCGTCTCCTCGTATTCGGGGGTGCGACGCGCCGCATCGGGCGGCGTAGAGCTCGAGCGCTATGTGACGTTCGATGCCGCCGAGCGCACCTGGACGCTTGACCGCGAGCCGCCGTTTATCGCAGAAGGCCTGCGGTCGGGGACGCTCACACAAGAGGAGGTGGACGAATGGAGATCACTGTGCCCCTCGTCGTAGGGGGCTTGGCAGGGCTTTCTGTCGCGACGGCGTGCGGGGCGGAACCTCGTGTGCCGCAGGTACCGCCGGCGGAGCTGGCACGTCAGGCGCTCGAGACGGTGGCAGAGAAGCTGCCGCGTGAGCTGGTGGAAAACGATCTGCTGAAAAAGATCGCCCGTTCGTGGGCATCGCTGGCTCCGGCGCATCGCCTTGGCCTCGTGATCGAAGATGCTTCGGGACGTTTGGCGTTTCTGCTGCTATCGAGCGGTGTCTGCTGCGTTTTACTAACGATGGTGTCGTTATCGCCCATCGGATTTGCCTTGGGACTTGTTGCTCCGTTTGCCGTTGGTGCCGCTCGGGATGGCTTTGAGAGCCGGCGCGAGCAACACGATGCAGAAGAGGCAATGCCCGAGGCGTTTACCGCACTTTCCATGTCGCTTGCCTCGGGACATTCGCTGGCTCAGGGCATGCGCTTTGTGGGCGCTCATGCGCAAAAGCCAGTGCATACCGAGTTTTTGCGGGTGGCGGCGGCGATCGATTGCGGCATCTCGGCGACCGACGCGCTCGATGACTTGCTCGTGCGTATCGACGCCCCCGGTCTTTCGCTTGTGACCTTGGCGCTTAAGGTGTCTCAGCGCACCGGCGCTCCGCTTGCCGACTTACTGTCCGAGGCGTCGAGCATGGTGGGGGAGCGCATTGAGCTCAAGCGCCGCCTGGATGTTAAGACGTCGCAGGCTCGCATGTCTGCGCATATGGTCGCGGCGATGCCGGCGGGCATGTGCGCGGTGTTGGTGCTGCTTTCGGCAGATTTTCGTCGCGGTCTTGCGACGCCTGCCGGCGCGGGCGCTGTGGTGCTGGGTCTTGCCCTCAACGCCGTTGCCCTGGTGGTTATCCGGCGCATTATGCGGGTGGAGCTATGAGCGCCCCGGTTGCAGTTGCGGCTTGCCTGTGCGCCCTGAGTGTATTTGTCGCGACGGGTTTGGATCGGGCGGATGCACGCAAGATCGCAGGGGCCTGCAAGCGCGAGGCGGTGCTGGTCGCTGCCGCGGGTCGCTCGGTGGTCGATGCTCTGACCGCGCGAGTGAAGGGCGCGGTTGGAGCGGGCGGCCCGGCGCGAGTGTCGCTCGGCGAAGTGTCCGAGATGATCGATGTTGTGCGCTTGGGTCTTTCGGCCGGTCTTTCGTTTGATGCGGCGCTTGAGATTTTCTGCGCCAACCGCCGGTCAGTGCTGGCTCTTCGCCTTGAGCGCGCCTGCATGGCGTGGCAGGTGGGCGTGGGCACGCGTGAGGACGAGTTGTTGGCCGCCGCGCGCGACCTGGACGTGCGAGCGCTCGAGACCTTTGCCATCACGGTGGGGCAGGCGCTCGCCCTGGGTGCCCCACTTGCCGAGACGCTGGCCGCTCAAAGTCGCGAGATCCGTGCGGCTCATCGCGCCGCGGTCGAGCGCGAGATCGAGCGTGCACCCGTCAAGCTGCTGATTCCCACCGGCACGCTCATCTTGCCGGCGTTGCTTCTGTCCATATTGGGCCCGCTGCTGGGAGCAGGCGGGATGATGTAGGGAGGAATACATGAACACGATGACTGACGCTGCTGGCAAGGTCCAGGGCTGGGCGTTTTGCCGGGCGGCACATGTTCGTCAGCGCGCCAAGGAACTATTGCAGGAGGAGAGTGCACAGGGTACCACCGAGTATGCCATCTTGGTCGGCGTGCTCGTGGTGATCGCGATTATCGCCATCGTCGCATTTAAGGGCAAGGTCCAAGATCTATGGAACGCTATCAGCGAGGGCATCAACAGCCTGTAGAGGGCGAGCGCCCCATCGGGGTGCTGCTGGTGTTTGCTTGCCTGACCGTGGCGATAGCGGCGGTGCTTTGGGGGCTTAACGCCGCGCGGCAGCAGCGTCCTGGGACCGCCTCCGATTTGGGCTCAGATTCGGCGGTGGCGTCTCAAAAAGATGAGATGCGAGATGCGGACGATTCGGATGTCGCTGTCACGGCGCAAACCTTTCTGCGGACGCTCGACAAGCGGTCTGGCACTGCGACGGATTCGCCTGAGGGCAACGCGATTGCGGTCCGGCTTGCATGGTCCGAGGACCGACCGATGACCGAAGCGGCGGCGGATATGCTGCGTGCCTATCGCGAGGTACCCACGGCGCAACTTGCTCTGAGCGGCTATCTCGACATCAAGGGAAACGTGTGGGGCGCCATCGTGCGCGACGAACGCGGCTGGGTCGATATGGTGACAATTGCCGCGGATGCTGGCGATGCTTCGTGTCGTCTGCGCGCCGTGCGCCTGAGCCCGCAGGCAACGGACTCAAAGGAGGGATCGTGAAATGCATGATGTCCTGCGTGAGGAATCTGCCCAGGCGACGGTCGAATACGCCATCGTCACGGTGGCGCTGTTATCGATCGTGCTGGCGATCGCGGGACTTTGGCGTGCCGGTACCGATGGGCGCTTGGCGGCGCTGGTTGAGCGGGCGGCATCCCATGGCGTTGCCTCGACGTCGGTTATCGACGCCGCTGCGGCCGCTAAGGACATCGCGTTGTATTGATGCCGCGCGCGAGGACCGGGCGCAGTCTACGGTCGAGGCCGCTTTTTTGCTGCCGACGTTTCTGACACTCATCCTTCTCGCGCTGCAACCGGTGTGCCTGCTCTATACGCGCGCGGTCATGGAGTCTGCCGCCGCCGAGACCGCGCGGCTCATGACCACGACGACGGCGGAGGACGACGATCTTAAGGAGTTCACCCGCCGCCGACTTGCCGCAGTGCCCAACGTTTCGATCTTTCATGCCGGCGGGCCGTTGTCGTGGGATATCGAGCTTGGCCGGGCCGGTGCGGGTGGCGTCTCGTCCGTGTCCGTTTCCGGCGAGGTCAAGCCGTTGCCTGTGATCGGTGCGTTTGCGCAGGCTATGGGTGGTACCGCCGAGGGCGGCTACGTTGAGCTCAAGGTCGATGTCTCGTATCAATCGCGTCCCGAATGGCTGGAGGGAGATTATGATTCGTGGATTGCTGCATGGGATTAGGCGCTGCCTGTTGCGGGTGACGCAAGGGTTTGCGGCCCGCCGTCGACCAGGCGCTCTCCGCAAACGAGGCGGCTTTATGGGTCGAGCCGGTATCGACCTGTTTATCGAAGACGGTGCCTACACCACGCTCTCCTCTGCGGTGGTCATCCTAGTGGTGCTCACATTGTTGTTTTCGTCGACCGCGGCGATATGGAGCATGTCGCGTGCCGGGGATACCCAGGTGGCGGCTGATAGCGGCGCGCTGGCGGGTGCCAACGTAGTGTCGTCCTATCACACGGCTGCCACGGTGGTTGATGCGAGCATCTTGAGTCTGGGGCTGGCGGGGTTTGCCACGATCGGGACGGGCCTGGTCGCCATCCTCATCCCGGGTGCCGAGCCGGTTGCCGGCAATATGGTCGACACCGGGATTGAGATCATTAAAACGCGCAACAAGTTTGCCAAAAGCGCATCGGAAGGCTTACAGAAAATCGAGACGGCCCTGCCGTATCTGATCGCCGCGCGTGCCACGCAGGCGGTGTCGGCGCAGGATACCGATAGTGTGACCTATACCGGTACGGCGCTTGCCGTGCCCAGGACATCCGAGTCTGACTTCGCTGCGCTCAAAGGATCAGAGATCTCGACCGATACCATTAAAGACACATCAGATGATTTAGAGGGTGCGGCCGAGGAGCTGCGGAAGGCTTCTGAGGACACGGCGAAGGCTAAAGAGCGTGCTTGGCTGGTGGATTGTGGTGGGTCTGACAAGGGCTCGGTCGGCAGCTGTTCTTGCATGTGGGAGCGTGCGAAAAGCCTAACGGATCTCTCCGGTGTTCAAAATCCGCATTACTCATCGAGCGTTACGTGGGAGCCCCAAGTTGCCCTTGATCGCGCGAAGGACTACTACCATTGGCATCTGACAAATGAGAAGCCCCACGGCTCGAGTGTCGAGATGAAGGCAGAGTCTGCGGCGCGTAAGGCGTTTTATACCTATGCGAGCGCGGAGGTCGATCGGGCATATATAACCGAGAACGGAGACAGGGTCTCCTCCTATATTCCGCTGCTGCCGCGCAACTCTGATGAGGTTCGGGCGACGGAACTCTATACCGATGCGGTGTGGCCGACTAGCGTGAACGATGACAAGGCGTATCTGCATTACGGGACGACCTGCCCTAACTATAAGAAAGGGACGCCGAGCGGATTTGCTTCGGTTGCCGATTACGATGGACAGGATAAATGCAGCAAATGCCATTTTGGCGTTTTGTCGCTTGGTGCCGTTGCGGCGCCTTCAACCTCTATCGAAAACGGCTTCGAGTATCACTTTGACAAGTTTAAAGACGCCCTGGAGGACTACGTCGACTGTCGCAACAAGGAGCTCGAGCTCGAGCGTCAGACCGAGGACGAAGCCGACCGTGCGGGCAATGCGTTTGACCAGGCCATTAAAGCGCTTTCGGGCGAGCGTCCGCGTATCGCTCCGCCCGGTCGCAACGGCGTGGTTGCCTTTGCGGTTTCGGGTGCCATCTCGAGCCCCGATGAACTCAACTCTTCGTTTAACACGGCAGTCAGGCTTGGCGATCGCGGTGCCATCTCTGCCGCGGTGCTGGCGCCCGATGAGGCGACGGCGCAAAACAACGTGCTTTCGCGATTTTTCTCGACATTGAAGGAACGCTCGGGTGGCGTTGCCGGCGTACTCGATGGCGTCATGGATGTCTGGGGACGGCTGCTTGTGGGATACGGAGACATCCAAGGTTCGGCCGACGAACTTATGGACGAGATGATTAAAGGCCTAGGAGGGGGCAGCGGCGCGTTGGGCTCCATTGCATCGTGGCTCGGCGATACCGTTTCGGCGTCCGTGGCGGCGCTGGGTTTGGAACCGTGCGACTTGCGCCTGCGAAAGCCGGTGCTGACCGATTCCGCCAACGTCATTAAGAGCCCGGGGTCTGACATTGCTGGTCTCTCTCAAGCGCAAGACAGGCTGCGAAGTATTCCGTTGGGCGTGACCGATCCCAAGGCGCTTTGCGAGGCGTTGGAATATCAAGTCGAACGCACCATCAGCGGTGCGGTGTTCACGCTTGCGGAGATTCCTCTGCCCGGCGGCAGCTCCATCCCACTCACCGTCGATGTCGCCACGCTGGTTGGCGCTCTGGGCGGTGGGTCGTAATGAGTATCCGCATGCGTCTGCGCGAGGAGCGCGCCCAAGCGACGGTGGAGATGGCAGTGGTTGCGCCCGTTTTGCTGGTGCTGGCACTCATCGTGTACAACGTCATGATCTATGCCAGCGCTGTCGCGCGCTTCGACCGCGTGGTGCCCGACATCGTGTTGGCGCACGCCGTGGCATCGGAGGGGGAGAGCGACGAAAGCTCTGTCGATGCCTCGGCGACGGTCCAGACTCAAATTCTGAATGCCATGGAAGGCTATGACTTGCAGATCGAAGTGTCGAGCGAGCAAGGCGCGGAGGCAACGGATGGTGCTCTGCTCTCCCTATCCGGTACGTTTAGGACCTATACCTGCACCATGCGCTATGAGCCGTGGCCGAGCTCGTTCAGCATCGCCGGCGTTTCGCTGGGGGCACCGGCAAAGTTGTCACACGAGCGCGCGGTGACGGTCGATCCATGGCGTCCGGGGGTGGTCATGTGACCGCGGTCTCGTCCTACATCGCCTACGCGCGGGCACTCAATAGGCTGGGCTGGACGCCGGCCGAGTTTGCGGTGGCGGAGTCGTTTGCCGTGCGCCTGCGCGGCATGCTGGGACGGTGTCCGGTTGCCGCCAACGGTCTGCCGCTCGTCATGGCATTTCCACGCTGCTCTTCGGTCCATACGTGTTTTATGGCCTATCCCATCGACATCGCCTTCATCGATCGCGACGGCAATATCCTCGCGCGCTACGAAAACGTACGTCCCTGGCGTATGTGCTCCTGCCCCGGCGCCTGGGCCGCACTAGAGCGCCCTTCAATCATTGTTTCGACCCCTGCTCTCCAACGCGTGCCGGCTTAAGAATTGGCGACAGCGGACTTTCGTCATACGAAATTGGGTAAGATGGAGGAGAAGATGCATGGATGTTGAGATCCATCCCAACGCTAAAAAGCACCTGACAGAAAAGCAGGTGCTTGGCGCTTGGCTTGCGGTTACTGAGTGCATTCGTCGCGAGTCGAAGGACGAGCCGCCGAGATGGCTTGCGATTGGATGGCTCCCAGACGGACGAAGCGTGGAGCTTGTCGCGGTCGAGCTTGTCCGTGGGTGGCTTATCATTCATGCCTTGTCTCCAGTCCAGAAGAATTTTTGGCAGGAGATTGAACGGGCTCGGCAAAGGGGTCGATGATGGGCAAGACGTATACGGCCGCTAATGGTCAGGTTGTAACGGATGAAATGATTGACGCGTGGTGCGAGTCGTACGAGCGCGGAGAGTTTCCGGATGGCGAACACACCGTTGGTGGGATCGTGCATGGACGGCCCCCACTCTCAGGTGAGGGGACGGCAACGCTGTCGGTCAAGATTCCTCTGGGAATGAAGGAGGCCATTCGTCGACGGGCGGCTGCCGAGGGGATGACGCCAAGTGAGTTTGCCCGTGCGGCTCTGAGCGAAAAACTTCTTGCTGCCGGCTGATGTCTCTGACGTGCCGATTTATAGAACCGAGGCTGTGCTCAAAAACTTTTTTAAAATTCTCGGTTGACCGGAACGCGTCCTTGGTTATACTAATCAAGCCTTGAAACAAGGCACACCTCAAATGGCTGGGTAGCTCAGTTGGTAGAGCAGAGGACTGAAAATCCTCGTGTCAGGGGTTCGATTCCCTTCCCCGCCACCTTGAATTGACTAGGACCTCTGCAAAGGGGTCCTTTTCTTTTATGCAGCCCCACATGGAATCGAACCCCGTGAGGGCGCGGAGCTGAGTAAACGCGTAAGCGTTTGCCAGCGCAGCTCGCAAGGCGCGTAAGCGCCGCAGCGGTCCGTCCGCGCAGCGCGCGGACGCGATTCCCTTCCCCGCCACCTTGAATTGACTAGGACCTCTGCAAAGGGGTCCTTTTCTTTTATGTAGGGTTCTGCGGAAACTGCGTCCCAGAATAAGGGCTCAGAACGGGACACACTTTCCGGTGCCTGCCTCCGGCGCGCGTACACACCTCATCGCACCATTCCGAGCCCGCCCGCCCCAGACATTCCTCCCACTTTCGCGTCACTTTGCAGACCGTTCGGTCGCCTGTCCGCACACGCGGGTATACTCAAAACGATACTTATCCTATGCAATACGATGCGGGTTCGACCTGCATGATCCGAAGGGGGCAGTGATGGAGAGGATACTCGGCGTTAATCTCTCTGGCTGGTTTATTCCCGAGCCTTGGGTGACCCCGTCGCTGTACGCGGCGACCGGTGCATCCAACGCGGCCGAGCTACAGGAGGCCATGGGTACCGCCGCCTATAACGAGCGCATGCGCCGCCATTACGAGACGTTTGTGAGCGAGGACGATTTTCGTCGCATGGCGCAGATCGGTCTCAATGCCGTGCGTCTGCCGGTGCCCTGGTATGCCTTTGGCTCACAGGAGTCCGATGCCTCCTACATATCGGTTGTCGATTACATCGACCGCGCAATTGAGTGGGCTGCCAAGTACGACATCCGCGTGCTGCTCGATCTGGCAACCGTGCCCGGTGGCCAGGGCGATTCCAACGATTCGCCCACCACGCCGGAGGCTGTTGCCGAGTGGCATTCGTCCACCAACGGCCGTCATGTCGCACTCGACGTGCTCGAGCGCTTGGCCGATCGCTATGGCGAGGCCGAGAGCCTGCTGGGCATTGAGCTGCTGGACACGCCGCAGATGAGCGTTCGCAAGAGCCTCTTCACCATGACGGATGGCATTCCCGCTCACTACCTGCGCAATTTCTATCGCGATGCCTACGAGCTCGTCCGTTCGTATATGCCCGAGGATAAGATCGTCGTCTTCTCGTCGTCGGGGCATCCCAGCGAGTGGAAGCATTTTATGCGCGGCGCCAAGTACAAGAACGTCTACATGGACCTTCACCTGTACCATTACCGCGACGAGTATGCGCTCGACATCACGAGCCCCCGCGGGCTGACGACGGCGATTTCGCGTAACAAGCGCGAGCTTAAAGAGGCGATTTCGACTGGGTTCCCCGTGCTGGTGGGCGAATGGTCGGGTGCGGCGATCTTTGCCAACTCGTCGGTTACGCCCGAGGGCCGCAATGCCTACGAGCGCGTGTTTATCGCCAATCAGCTGGCTTCGTTTGCGCCGGCTGCCGGTTGGTTCTTCCAAACGTGGAAGACCGAGAAGCGCATTGCAGCATGGGACGCCCGCGCGGCGCTCGGTACGCTCGAGCGCGGCATGATTGAATAGGTTGATATGACGCAAAACAGCGCCCATACGGGCAAACTCTATGTGGTCGGCACGCCCATCGGCAACCTGGGCGACCTGTCCCCGCGCGTTGGCGAGGCCTTTGCCGCTGCCGATGTCATCTGCTGCGAAGACACGCGTGTGACGTCAAAGCTGCTGATGCACCTGGGCATTTCCAAGCCGCTTGTCCGTTGCGACGAGAATGTGATCGCCAGCCGCGCCGCCGGCCTGGTCGACCGTCTGCTGGCGGGGGAGACCCTCGCCTTTGCCTCGGACGCCGGCATGCCGAGCGTGTCCGATCCCGGCCAGGCGCTGGTCGAGGCGGCGCGTGAGGCCGATGTGCCCGTCGAAGTTATTCCCGGGCCCTCTGCTTGCGTCACGGCGCTTGTTTCGTCCGGCATTCCCTGCGAGCATTTTTTCTTCGAGGGCTTTTTGGGCCGAAAGCACGGCGACCGCGTGCGCCGTTTGCAGCGCCTTGCCGTGGTGCCCGGCGCACTTATCTTCTACGAGTCTCCACATCGCATCGTGGCGACGCTCGAGGCTGTGGCCGAGGTCTTTCCCCAGCGTGAGGTTGCCGTCTGCCGCGAACTCACCAAGCTGCACGAGGAGGTCTTGCGCGGGCCCGCTGCCCAGCTTGCCGAGGAGCTGCGTGCTCGCGGCGAGGTAAAGGGCGAGATCGCGCTGGTCATCGCGCCGCCGAGCGAGGATGAGGAGACCGGTATCGTGCCGGTTGACGCCGCGGCAGCGGATCCCGACGAGGCCCTGCGCGAGGATATCCGCGCCGCGCTCGAGGAGGGGGAGCCCGCGTCTGCGGTGGCCAAGCGCCTGTCTCAGAAGTATTCGCGCCGCAAGCGCGATGTCTATGCCATGGTGCTCGATATGCAATAGATGGAGGATATCCAACCCTTGCGCTAGAATCATCCCCTGTATGCAACGTTTTTCTGGAGGACAAACCCCATGGATCAAAGCAAGCCTTCGTTCTTTATCACGACGCCCATCTACTACGTCAACGCCGATCCGCACCTGGGCACGGCTTATTCCACCATCATCGCCGACGTTCAGGCTCGCTATCGCCGTTCCGCCGGCTATAACGTCAAGTTCCTGACCGGCATGGACGAGCACGGCGAGAAGGTCGCCGAGGCCGCAGCCAAACATGGCATGACGCCGCAGGAGTGGACCGACAGCCAGGCACCGCACTTCAAGGAGCTTTGGAGCAAGCTCGAGATCTCCAACGACGACTTCATCCGCACCACCGAGCCGCGCCAGCATCATGCCGTGCAGTACCTGTGGGAGCGCATGAAGGAGTCCGGCTACCTGTATAAGGGCAGCTACGACGGCTGGTATTGCGTGCCTGACGAGACCTATTTCACCGATACGCAGGTCCAGAAGGGCGACGAGGAGTACGGCAGCGTCGGCCAGCACCTGTGCCCCGACTGCCACCGTCCGCTTGAGCGCGTGCAGGAGGAGTCCTACTTCTTTAAGCTTTCCGCCTTCCAGGACAAGCTGCTCAAGCTCTATGACGAGCATCCCGACTTTGTCGAGCCTGCGTTCCGCATGAACGAGGTTCGCAGCTTTGTCGAGGGCGGCCTCAACGACCTTTCCGTGAGCCGTACGAGCTTTGACTGGGGCATTCAGGTCCCGTTTGACGAGGGCCACGTGACCTACGTGTGGTTCGATGCGCTGCTCAACTATATGACGGCCGTCGGCTACGGTGTCGACACCGACGAGGCGCGTGCCGAGCTGGCCTATCGCTGGCCCGCGCAGTTCCACATCGTGGGTAAGGACATCATCCGCTTCCACTGCGTCATTTGGCCCGCCATGCTCATGGCCATCGGCGAGGCCCTGCCCGAGCACGTCTTTGCCCACGGCTTCCTGACCGTGCGCAATGCCGAGACCGGCAAGGCCGAGAAGATGTCCAAGAGCCGCGGCAACGCCATCGCTCCGCAGGACGTTATCGACATGCTGGGCGTCGAGGGCTATCGCTACTACTTTATGACCGACGTCGTCCCCGGCACCGACGGTGCCATCAGCTTCGATCGCATGGAGCAGGTCTACAACGCCGATCTGGCCAACAGCTGGGGCAACCTCATTTCGCGTTCGCTCAACATGAGCGGCAAGTATTTTGACGGTTGCGCGCCCGCCAAGCCCACATCGTTCGATGCGTTCGACAACCCGCTGGCAAAGATCGCCGATGGTCTGGTCGAGCGCTACATGGCCAAGATGGACGTGCTCGATTACGGTGGAGCCAAGGACGAGGTCATGGAGCTCATCCACGCCGCCAACCACTACATCGAGGACTCCGAGCCTTGGGCACTTGCCAAGGACGAGGCCAAGGCTGATGAGCTCGCGTTTGTGATCTACAACCTGCTCGAGGCCATCCGCATTGCCGCTCACCTGCTGATGCCGCTCATGCCCCAGACTTCTGCCGAGGCCCTGCGCCGTCTGTCCTGCGAGGACGAGGCCGCAAGCGACGACCTCAAGGGCATTTGCGCTTGGGGCCTGCTTGCCGGTGGTCAGCCCGTCGAGAAGGGCGATCCGCTGTTCCCGCGTCTGGCGTAGAGACCGCGCGGGCGCCATATCGGCAATTTGCTGTTTAGATGTAAGGGCATGGCCGCAACGGTCCATGCCCTTTTGCTTCGAGACGCCGCCACCATGCTAAGGAGGCAACCATGACAACTTCGCCTTTGGCAAACCCCACGGCCACCAGGGAGCTGCTGGAGGAGTTTGGCCTTGCGACCAAGCATCGCCTGGGCCAGAACTTTCTAATCGACAATCATGTGATCGAGCGTATCTGCGAGCTTGCCGAGCTTGCAGGTGACGAGCGCGTACTCGAGGTGGGTCCGGGTTGCGGTACGTTGACACTTGCGTTGCTGCAGGAGGCTGCGTGCGTCACGTCGATCGAGGCCGATCCCGAGCTCGAGCCGGTGCTCGATGCCCATGCTGCCGACTATGCAAACTTTCGCTTCATTATGGGCGATGCGCTCAAGGTGACGCCGGAGCAGATTGAGCAGACTGCCGGCGGTGAGCCCACGGTATTTGTCGCGAACTTGCCCTATAACGTGGCGGCGACGATCATTCTGCAGTTCTTCCAGACGATGCCTGCGCTCAAGCGTGCCGTCGTCATGGTGCAAAAGGAGGTTGCCGATCGCATTGCCGCAACGCCGGGCAACAAGACCTATGGCGGCTATACGGCAAAGCTCGGCCTGTATACGCAGGTAACGGGTCGCTTTGAGGTGCCGCCGCGCTGCTTTATGCCGGCGCCGCATGTGGACTCAGCCGTCGTGCGCATCGACCGCGTTGACGGTGTGGTGCCCGAGGGGCTCGATCGCGAGTTTGTGGCCCGTGTGATCGATGCCGCATTTGCCCAGCGTCGCAAGACTATCCGCAATTCCATGAGCGCCAACGGCTTTGCCAAGGATGTGCTCGATGCCGCCTTTGAGACTTGCGGTATCGCGCCGACCGCGCGCGCCGAGACGCTTGATGTTGCCGACTTTGTCCGTCTGGCCCAGGAGCTAATCCATGATGCCTAATGCCGAACGTGTGACGTTTACCAAGAAAAAGAAGACGGTTGCTTGTCCCGTGCTCTTGGCACCGCTTGCTGACACGCATGCGCATCTGCTTTCGTTCTGGGGCAAGGAGGTGCCCGAGACGCTCCTGCGCGCCAAGGCTGCGGGCGTCGAGCTATTGGTGACGATGCTCGACCCCATCGCCGACAAACGCAGTGTGACGGACTATAGCGACTGGCTGACGCGCGAGATTCTGCCGATGCAGGGTATCCCGCAGATCAAGTATCTTGCCGGCGTGCATCCGTATGGCGCGCCGGACTATACCGACGACGTTCACGCACAGGTCGTTGCCGCACTCGATGACCCCTTATGCGCCGGTATTGGCGAAATCGGCCTGGACTACCACATGGACTATGACGACGATATCGCGCCGGCACCCCATAACGTGCAGATTGACTGCATGGCGCGCCAGCTCGAGCTTGCCGTGTGCCATAACGTGCCGGTGGAGCTGCATCTGCGTCACGAGGACACGGACCAGGAGCGTACCTCGCACGTGGACGCCTACAACGTGCTTCGTGAGGTGGGCGTGCCCCAGGCCGGTTGTGTGCTGCACTGCTTTGGCGAGGACCGCGCCACGATGGAGCGCTTTGTGGAGCTGGGCTGCTATATCGCCTATGGTGGTGCGGCCACCTTTAAGCGCAACGACGGCGTGCGCGAGGCATTTGCGGCAACCCCACTCGATCGAATTTTGTTCGAGACGGATTGCCCGTATATGGCTCCGGAGCCCATCCGCGGTCTTGAATGCGAGCCCGCAATGATCTCCATTACGGCAAACGCGCTGGTTAACGACCGTGTCGATCGCACAGGTGAGGACCCCGAAACAATCGCGCAAGCCGCTTGGGAAAATGCCTGCAAACTTTTTCAAAAATAGTTCTTGCGTTCGCGGTGGCGCTCCGTTATTCTAATTCCTGCACGCGGGCGTGGCGGAATTGGCAGACGCGTACGGTTCAGGTCCGTATGGGGGCAACCCCATGAAGGTTCAAGTCCTTTCGCCCGCACCATTAAATGAAAGAGCTCCCAGCAATGGGAGCTTTTTTGTTATGGGCCCATCGCGGGGACTTGAACCTGCGAAGGAGCGAGCGTAAAGAAAACGCGGAGCGTTTTTAGCGAGCTGGCGAGTCCGCCGGCAGGCGGGCGAAGCCGGTGCGGATCCGCGAAGCGGATACGCGGACGTCCTTTCGCCCGCACCATTAAATGAAAGAGCTCCCAGCAATGGGGGCTTTTTTGTTATGCACGATCTCCTTGGACGGGTATCCTAATGGCAACGTGTGCCTATCAGAGGAGAGACCATGCTGTTTTCCGGTATCATCGCTGCCCTTACGAGCCTTTTGATTCCCATCATCATCCTGCTGCTGTTGCTTCCCAACGCCTGTTATGTCGTTGAACAGCAGCATGCCGTGATCATCGAGCGCCTGGGCAAGTTTAACCGCATCGTCAACGCGGGCTTCCACATGAAGGTGCCCGTGATCGACCGCAAGGCCGCCACGGTGAGTCTGCGCACCATGAAAAACGGTTTTGGCATCGACGTTAAGACCCAGGACAACGTGACCATCGGCCTTGAGGTCTCTGCTCAGTACCACGTGAGCTATGACATGGGCGCCGGCCCGGCAGATTCGGGCATCTACAAGAGCTACTATATGCTGCAGGAGCCCGTCGACCAGATGCGTGACTTCATCACCGACGCTCTGCGCTCTTCGATTCCCGTCTACACACTCGATGAGGTCTTTGCCAAGAAGGATGACATCGCCAAGGATGTCAACGCTACCGTTTCCGAGCAGATGGCCGCCTACGGCTTCACCCTCGTGTCGACGCTCATCACCAAAATCGCGCTGCCGACCGAGGTCGAGAACTCCATGAACGACATCAACGCCGCCCAGCGCAAGCGCGCTGCTGCGCAGGAGCTCGCCGAGGCCGACCGCATCAAGCGCGTCACCGAGGCGACCGCCGAGGCCGAGGCAATGGAAAAGGCGGGCGAGGGCATCGCCAACCAGCGCAAGGCCATCGCGCTGGGTATCAAAGATTCGCTCGAGATCATCCAGGAGACGGGTGTCGGCAATGACGAGGCCAACCAACTGTTCATGTTTACGCAGTGGTCCGAGATGATGACGGAGTTCGCTCGCACGGGTAAAACCTCGACGGTCGTGCTGCCGAGCGACTTTTCGCAGTCGGCCTCTATGTTCGAGCAGATGCTGGCTGCCGGTAAGGTTCAGAACGAGTCAAAGGAGTAGACGCGCGTGAAATACACCGTCGTTTGCGTCGGTAAGCTCAAGGAGCGCTTTTGGAAGGACGCGTGCGCTGAGTACACCAAGCGCCTAGGTGCCTATGCCAAGGTTGAAATCCGCGAGGTGGCCGATATCGACCCGGCTAAGGCGGGCGGCGTGGATGCCGCGCGCGACAAGGAGGGGGCGGCGATTCTTGCTGCCTTGCCGTCTCGAGCGCATGCGATCTTGCTGGCTATCGAGGGCAAGGAGCGTTCGAGTGAGGAGCTCTCGGAGAGGCTCGACGATCTTATGCTGCGAGGCAGCAGCGACATCGCCTTTGTGATTGGCGGATCGGACGGCGTGAGTGATGAGGTGCGCGCCCGCGCCGACGAGATGCTCAGCTTTGGACGCATTACCTTGCCGCATAACTTGGCGCGCGTGGTGCTGCTAGAGCAGATTTACCGTGCCTGCAAGATCAGTCGTGGCGAGCCGTATCACAAATAGGTCGGCAATACGAAACAATGGCGTGGGACAATACCTTTCGTTTTGAGGAATGTGTCTGAAAGGACTATGAGATATGAAGATTGGGTTTGTCGGTTTTGGCAATATGGCGAGCGCTATGGCCGATGGCTGGATCGCTGCCGGTGTAGCTGCGAGCGACATGTGCGCCTGCGCGGGTCGCTATGACGCACTGGTTGAGCGCTGCGAGGCGCGCGGCATGGTCGCCTGCCACGATGCCGCCGAGGTTGTCGCCGCATCCGATATCGTGGTCGCTGCGGTCAAACCGTACATGATCGAGAAGATATTCGCCCCGCTCAAGGATGCTCTTGCCAAAAAGGTCGTTCTGTCGGTTGCCTGGACCTGGGACAGTGCCAAGTGGGAGCAGGTCCTGCCGGGCGTCGCGCATATCTCGACGGTGCCCAACACACCGGTTTCGGTGGGCGAGGGCGTCATCGCTTGCGAGAAGGCTTCCACGCTTAGTGATGAGCAGAGCGCAGTGGTGCTTGATCTGCTTGGCAAGCTCGGTGCGGTGGTCGAGCTCGATACGAGCCTGCTGTTTGTGGGCGGCACGGTGGGTGGTTGCGCTCCGGCATTTGTCGCTATGGCAATCGAGGCCCTGAGCGATGCGGCGGTCAAGCACGGTATCCCGCGTGCCGATGCCTATCGCATTGTGAGCCAGATGGTGCTGGGTACGGCAAAGCTGCAGCTTGCAACTGGCCAGCATCCTGCGGCGATGAAGGATGCCGTATGCTCGCCCGGTGGTGCCACCATCAAGGGCGTCGTTGCGCTCGAGGACGCCGGCATGCGCAGCGCCCTAGTCAAGGCCATCGACGCAACCCTCCAGTAAAACCTGCCATTTAGGGACAGGTTTATTTTGGCAGGTTTTTCCTGCGGTGTTGTCCTTTTAGCGAAAAGCGCCCCGCAACTGGCTCAATTCCAGTTGCGGGGCGCTTGCGTTTGCCCAGATAAAACCGACCAAAATAAACCTGTCTCTTTTTGGCAGGTTAGTCCCAGAAGCTGTCTTCTTCGTCCTCGGACTTGGGGCCGCGGTCGACATACATCTTATGGGTGCGCTTCTCCATTACAAAGGCAAGAATCGCAAACAGTAGGATGCCACCGGCGAAAAGGATGGCAAAACCGGTGCGGGTGCCAAACAAAAAGGAAAAAACTGCGTCCATTGGGTGCCTTCTTGCGTAGTTGAGTTGGGTCGTAAACGCTCATAAGTATATACTTGCCCATACATGTACAAGGTTGCAACCTAAATGGAATGTATATCGCCGGAGGATCTAATGCTTGATATCAAGTTTGTTCGCGAGAACCCCGATGCCATCGATGTCGCCATGGCTAACCGCCAGACGTCTTGGGATCGCGAGAAGTTCTTTGAGCTCGACGACGAGCGTCGTGCCGTCATCACCGAGGTCGAGGAGCTCCAGGCTACGCGCAATGCCGAGTCCAAGAAGATCGGCGCCCTGATGAAGGAGGGCAAGAAGGACGAGGCCGAGGCCGCCAAGGAGGCCGTGCGCGCCGTCAACGAGAAGATTGACGGTCTGGCCGAGCGCCGCACCGCCCTCGAGCAGGAGCAGTACGACTTCATGGCTCACCTGCCCAACATTCCTTGCGAGGCCACGCCGTACGGCAAGGACGAGGACGAGAACATCGAGCGCCGTCGTTGGGGCACCCCGCGCGAGTTCGACTTCGACTTTAAGCCGCACTGGGATCTGGGCACCGATCTGGACATCCTCGACTTCGAGCGCGGCAACAAGCTCTCCGGCAGCCGCTTTACCGTTCTCGGTGGCGCCGGCGCCCGCCTGGAGCGTGCCCTCATCAACTTCTTCCTCGATACGCACACCAGCCGTGGTTTTAAGGAGTGGTGGCCGCCCATCGTCGTCAAGCGTCAGACCATGTTTGGCACGGGTCAGCTGCCCAAGTTCGAGGACGACGCCTATCACGTCTCGGGTGACAACTTCCTGATCCCCACCGCCGAGGTCGTGCTCACCAACCTGCACGCCGGCGAGGTCCTCGATGCCGACACTCTGCCGCGCCGCTACACCGCCTTCACCCCCTGCTTCCGCGAGGAGGCCGGTTCCGCCGGTCGCGACACCCGTGGCATCATCCGTCAGCACGAGTTCGACAAGGTCGAGATGGTCAAGTTCGCTAAGCCGGAGGAGTCCGACGAGGAGCTCGAGAGCATGACCGCCGAGGCCGAGTACCTGCTGCAGCAGCTGGGCCTTCCGTATCGCGTGATTAGCCTGTGCACCGGCGACTTGGGCTTCTCTGCCCGTCAGACCTACGACATCGAGGTCTGGCTGCCGAGCTACAACGCCTACAAGGAGATCAGCTCCTGCTCCAACTGCGGTGACTTCCAGGCCCGTCGCGCCAACATCAAGTATCGCGACCCCGAGAACTTCAAGGGTTCGCGCTACCTGCACACCCTTAACGGTTCCGGCCTGCCGGCCGGCCGCACCATGGCTGCCATTCTGGAGAACTACCAGAACGCCGACGGCACCATCACGATCCCCGAGGTCCTGCGTCCCTACATGGGCGGCCTCGAGAAGATCGAGCCGGTCGCGTAAATTAGCTGCATAGGGGATATGCAAGGGCGCTCCTTCGGGGGCGCCCTATTTTGTGCGCAGGTCCATACCATGCCGTGCGGACGGCTCAATAGAAAACACACGAACAACTGTTCTGTATGCAGCCATCTACCTGCTATGCTTTTACTAGATAAGAGCGAGAGAAAGAGGATGCGATGGAGCTGTTTGATGATCGGGTGGTTTTGTTTGAGAGCGACGAGGGCGGGGAGTACCTGCTTGTAACGTGTGAGCCGTCTGGCATGGGTGGCCTGGTGGTTCGACAGACGAGCGAGGGATCGTTGACGCAATGGTGCTACGAGGAGTCGCCTCATGTGGTCGAGACGTTTGTGGCGCACGAGGGGCTTGTGGCCCTGGAGCATTTCTATGGGGTCCGGACATCTAACCAGGTTGCTCGCATGCTGAGCATCTCGTTTGCCGATTATGATTGCGCCCAGCGGGTGAGATCACTCCTGAGGGAACTTGATGCTAAGTTTGACGTGATCGAAAAGCCAATCGATCGTATGGGGAACGGCGGTATATGCGGAGCAGCATGACAAAACTGCGTTCCACAAAAAAGTTTGAGATTGTGCTTGACTCCAATAAGCTAAAGTGGTTTTATATGTCTTGCGCTGCGGCGTTACCTCAGCTGGATAGAGGGTCTGACTACGAATCAGAACGTCATAGGT
>CAUGTZ010000017.1 GCA_959602645.1 uncultured Collinsella sp.
GCGCAACGCGTTGCGCTGAGTCCTGAGGCTGTTGCAATGAAAATGAGAATCAAGGTCAAAAAGACTGGTTTGTGGTGCGATGCGGCTTGTGGGACGGGCGGGGGTCGGTCCGTGGTAGACTATCGAACAACGTTTATTAATCGCGCGGTATCGTTGCCGCGAGAAGGGGTTGCGCCATGCAGGAGCTTGAGGATCGTATTCGCCATGACGGCATCGTAAAGGCCGGTAACGTCCTTAAGGTTGATGCCTTCCTCAACCACCAATGCGACGTTGAGCTGTTCGACCACATGGGCGCCGAGTGGGCCCGTCTGTTCAAGGATGTCGAGATCAACAAGATCCTGACGATTGAGGCTTCGGGCATTGGTATGGCTTGTATCGCGGCTCAGCATTTTGGCGGCGTGCCGGTGGTCTTTGCCAAGAAGGCGCAGTCCATCAACCTCGACGGCGAGCAGTATGCCACGACCATCTACTCCTTCACCAAGCAAAAGGAGTACCCGGTCATCGTTGGCAAGCGCTTCCTGTCCGAGGGCGACAAGGTCCTGATCATCGACGACTTCTTGGCCAACGGCTGCGCGCTCGAGGGTCTTATCAAGATCTGCGAGGCTGCAGGTGCCGACGTATCCGGCATTGGCATTGCGGTGGAGAAGGGCTTCCAAGGCGGTGGCGATAAGCTCCGCGAGCGCGGCTTCCGCGTTGAGAGCCTGGCCCGTATCGCCGATATGGACTGCGATACCGGCGAGATCACCTTCGCCTAAGTGCGAACACAAGCGGTTGGTATGCGATGTGACAAAGGGACTTTCCCTTTGTCACATTTTTTTATGGGGGGTGTTGATATGGATGAGAACAAGATGGGATGGCGCGAGTATGCGCGCTATGCCGAGATGTCGGTCGAGGAGTTGGCACGCGACTGCGAGGTTCAGGTGTTTCGTGCGACGGGCCCGGGTGGCCAGGGTATGAACACGACAGACTCTGCGGTGCGCATGAAACATGGGCCCACGGGAATTGTCGTGGCGGCGCGCGAGAGCCGTAGTCAGTTTCAGAATCGTGCGAGCTGTCTGCGCAAGCTGAGGGCAGAGCTTGAGCGTCGTGGCCGTCCGCCGCGCCGTCGCGTCAAGACCAAAGTGCCACAGCGATCGCGCCAGCGCAGGCTCAATGACAAGCACTTCAACGCCATTAAAAAAGGCCAACCGTCGCAAGCCGGGCAGCGACGAGTAGCCGTTTGTCCCGCTGGCCTTGCTAGCGGGCGGGGTGCCAAACTTGGAGGGCGCTGCCGAGGACGTCAACCTCGATGCGCGAGGCGACAATGGGCTCGCCGTCGGCCTGGATGGGGTAATCGGGCTGCTCGAAGGTGAGCTCGGCATGGCGGCAGCGGCGCATACGAACCGGCGGCAACTTGGTGTGGTGGCCGTCCTTGGCCGAAAGAAACATAGGCAGGGCAACGGCGCGGGGGACGGGGCCGCAGGCGTAGCAGACATCGAGTATGCCGTCGCAGGGGTCGGCATCGGGGCAGATGCGATAGCCCGAGCCATAGGTGGGGCCCAGCTGAATCGCCATGATAATCGCCCGCACGCGCTCGGCGGGCGCGCCGTCAAAGCTGACTTTCATGGGGTAGTTGCGATAGCGTAGGCCAAACTGCTCAAGGCCCGAGAGGGTGTAGAGCGGAGCGCCCGTCAAGCCAGTCTGTTTGCGCAGCTCGGTGGTTCCCAGGCCGATGGCGGCGTCGATACCGACCGAAAGCGTCTGGTCATAATACTCGACCGTCGCCTCGCCGCTACCGCTTGCAGGGCTCCATGAGCGAATGCGCCCGATGTCCTGACGTTGCAGCTCGCAGGTGAGCAGCGCGCCAAAATCCTTGCCGGAGAAATCATCGATACCGAGCGTTTGGGCAAAATCGTTGCCGGAGCCCACGGGCAGGACGGCAAGGGCGGGGCGGGCGTCCTGCTTTTGCTTCATAAGCCCATTGACGACCTCGTGGATCACGCCGTCGCCGCCAAGAGCGATAACGGTGCGGTAGCCCTGGGCCTGTGCGGCAAGTTCCTTGGCATGCCCCATGCGCTCGGTCAGTACCAAGTCAAACTGGGATGAGCGCGCGGTCATGTCTAAAAAGCGCTGCAGGCGCTCAGCGACCTCGCGCGCCGCACCCGACTGGGCGGCTGGGTTGGCGATGATGAGCGTGCGACCAAAATCAGTTGCGTGCATGGGGCGACTCCCGGCGTATAACGTGACGGTGCGGTCGCGCTCGGGTCGAATTGCCCCCGATTGTGGCTGCACGGCGAATACTAACGTCTACTCTATCAGGTCGTTGTGGCGCTCGATAGCATCCGCTACCGTACCGCCCTCATCCACAATAAGCGAACGGCGCTTGGGTGAGATGATGCGCTGGGCGGGGTACACGCCGCGGTGTCCGCCGGTTAGGTAGCTGATAAAGGCCACGATGACAAAGAACCCGGCGGCTGTGCCGTGGAACAGGTCGATGGCCATCATGCAGGTGGTGATGGGCACGTTGAGGCCGGCGCAGAACACGCCGAGCATGCCGAGAGCCGCCAGAAAACTGGGGTCGAGCCCGGTAAGGCAACCGATCCAGCCACCGAGTGCCGCACCGATGCCAAACAGGGGCGTGACCTCGCCGCCTTGGAAGCCCGCGCCCAGGGTAAGCGCTGTGACGACCAACTTGATGACTGCGTCCGCCAGGGTGGTGTTGCCTGCAAATCCGGCGCCGGAAAGCCACGTGGAAAGGCCGGCGTAGTCCCAGGCGTCGAGGAGGGCATAGGCGGCCAAAACCACGAGTGCGCCTATAAGTGCGCGAATGAGGTAATTGGTGATAAAGCGACCGTACAGGTTCTTGACTGTTCGAACCGACCAGGCAAAGAGGCGTGCCGTCAGGCCGAAGATAATTGCGCTGATAACAACGATAACGACTGTTTTGGGCGTCATGGCGGGAACGCTGGCGATGACATTCGCTTCGTACTCGGTTCCCAAGGCAAGCGACGTAAAGCAGCCGGTAAACGAGGCGACTAGGCAGTAGATGCCCGCGGTGTAGTCGATCTTGCCGATAAAGCACATCTCCATGCCAAAGAAAGCTCCGGCAAGGGGCGAACCGAATACGGCGCCAAAGGCCGACGAGATGCCGGCGAGCATGAGGTCGTGGTGGTCATGCTTTTTGAGGTGGGCGAGGTTCGAGATGTTGCTGGCGATGGTGCCGCCAATCTGCACCGCGGCTCCCTCGCGACCGGCCGATCCGCCCGTTAGGTGCGTGAGCGTGGAGCAGACGAAGGTGAGGACGGCCATGCGCATATGGATGAGGCGTGTGCCCAGAGCGGAGTCGATGACCAGGTTGTTACCGCGTTTGGCGGCAAGGCCGTGGTTTTTGTACACCCATGCGGTGGCAACGCCCACAACGGGAAGCAGCGCGTAAATCCACGCATGGTGTTCGCGATAGTCGGTCGCGATATTCAGCGAGGCCAAAAACGCCCAAGCGGCAACGCCCATGGCGAGCGAGACGATGACGACGAGCACGAGCAACTTGGCGCTCGCAAGTAGGTTGCGGGCGTTGCGGCGCGTGTCGGCAGCCAAGAGATGCTCGGAGCGGGTGAGCTGTTGCCTGCCTGCCATGATGAAGTCGTTCAGGGAGAAAAAGCCGCCGTCGTCGAGCGGCTGGGAATGATCCTGCGCCTCGTTTGCGCTTTCGGGTTTGTCGGTAAAAGCCATACGTTCCTCTTTTGGGTTGCAACACGAGCATTATAAAACGCGGTAAACGCGACGAGCCGGTGGGTTGGTTTCTATTCTGTTTCGCAGCCTGCAACCGACAGGTGTATTTGCGGGTACAGGCCGAGTCGCGGTCGTGCGTCGGGGGATTATACTGAGACAAGCATAAAGAATCGGCGCCCCTGTTGTGCGCCGTGGCATTAAGAGGTGCATATGGCAGAGAAACTCATTCCGCTGGAGGACGCGCAGTCGATAGTTCTGTCGCACGTTGCTCCGACCGATCTCGTCGAGATTCCCGTGTGGCAGGCCGCCGGTCTTCCCTTGGCCGAGGATGCAGTGGCCGATATCGACATCTCGCCGTTTGCCAACAGCGCTATGGACGGATATGCCGTGCGCTCGTCGGACTTGGCGCAGGCATCTGGCGAGGCTCCGGTGACGCTTGACGTTATCGGACACGAGGCCGCGGGCCATGTGTTTGGGGGTGCAATCGGCGCGGGCGAGACGGTCCGCATCATGACGGGCGCTCCGGTACCCGAAGGTGCCGATGCCGTGGTGAAATACGAGATCGTCGACGTGCTCGATGGCGACGGCAACGAGGGCTCGCGTGTGAGGTTCTCGGCGCCTGCCAAGGTAGGGGAGAACGTTCGCTCTGCCGCCGAGGAGGCCCATGCCGGCGATGTTGTGATGCACGCCGGCGAGGTCGTGGCTCCGGCGGGCGCGGGTCTGCTGGCAAGCGCCGGATACGCGAGCGTGAAGGTGCACGCTGCCCCGCGTGTGGGCATCATCTCGCTGGGCACGGAACTGGTCGCACCGAGTAACGTGCCGGCGCGCGGGCAGATTCGCGACTCCAACTCGTCTGCGTTGATGGCCGAAGCACTCGATGCCGGCGCCGAGCCCGTGTTCTACGGCATTGCGCCCGATGATGAGCAGGCAATCGCCGAGCTGGTGCATCGCGCCGTACAGGAGTGCGATTTTGTCATTACGAGCGGCGGTGCCTCGGCGGGCGATTACGACTATGTGACGGCGCTCGTCCGGCGCGAGGGCGAGGTGCTGTTTGACCGCATCTCGATGCGTCCGGGCAAGGCCATCACGTTTGGCTTGCTCGGGGGTAAGCCCTACCTGGGGCTTTCAGGCAATCCGGCCGCGGCGTATGTGGGCTTTGAGATGCTCGCCCGTCCGGCGATCCGCAAGATGCGCGGCTTTGCCCAGGGTGCGCGTCCTGTACAGCAGGCGACGCTCACGCACGGCGTGAAAAAGCGTCAGCATCGCTGCTTCTTCGATCGCGCCACGGTTTTGCGCGACCCCGAGACCGGTGAGCTGTTGGTGACCGAGGCTAAGACGCAGAATTCGGCGCTGCTCGGCACGATGCAGCGGGCCAACTGCCTGCTACATATTGACGAAGGACCGTGCGAGCTCAAGGCAGGAGATACCGTGGACGTTGTTCGCGTCGACCTGCCCGAGGGCGCCGTGTTGTAGGAGGAATGCTGTGGAGCTGAAGATATCGATCGTGACGTGCTCGGATACGCGCGATCTTGCCCAGGACGAGGCTGGGGCCGCACTCGAGGAGCTTATCGAGACGCAGGGCTGGACGGTCGCCTCACATGTGGTCGTGCGCGACGATGCCAGCGAGATCGGTGATGCCATTGTGGAAGCCGCCGATGAGTGTCACGCCAATGTCGTGCTCACCTGCGGCGGCACGGGGCTTTCGATGCGCGATGTAACGCCCGAGGCGACGCGTGCCGTCTGCGACCGCGATGTGCCGGGTATTGCCGAGGCAATCCGTGCGTACTCCATGACCAAGACGCGCCGCGCCATGCTCTCGCGCGCTGTGTGCATGCAGCGTGGGTATACGCTTGTCATCAACTTTCCGGGATCCACGAAAGCGGCCCGCGAAAGCTGGGAGGCCGTGAGCGACCAGCTGGAGCATGCGGCTCATATGACAGCGGGCGGCGGACATACCAACTAAGCGGTTTACCTGCGGCGGGGCGACCTTACGGGCTGCTCCGCCTTTTTTATGCAGCGACAGTGCCGGCCGTCTCGTGGTTATTGATAAAAGAAAATTATCAGACGAGAAATCTTTATAACTGATATTATTCGCGCGAAAGTATAATCTAGTAACAGAACAAAGCTCGCGGTGGGCGCCCGGGCGTACCGTTCGAAAGGGTTGAACATGTTCGATATGGTTTCTCGCCGCGGATTCGTCTCGCTTTCTGCTGTTGCCGCTGCCGGCCTTGGCCTTGCCGGGTGCTCCGGCAATAAGGCACCTGAGTCGACTGGCTCCGATGCCGGCTCCGCCAAGACTTCGTCCAAGAAGGCTGTCGAGCTGCAGGTCTTCGCTGCCAACTCGCTCGAGAAGGCTCTGCCCGAGGTCCAAGAGCTTTACACCGAGCAGACCGGGACCACGTTTGCCGACACGCAGTTTAAGGCGTCTGGCGACCTTGTCGAGCAGATGCGTGCCGGTGCTGCGGTCGACGTACTCATCACCGCTTCCAAGGGCACCATGGACGACGCCGAGGCCGCCGAGCTCGTCGATGCCGACACGCGTGAGGATATGTTCGTCAACGACCTCGTGATCATTCGCGCCGAGGGCTCCGACACCAAGGTCGAGGCCATCGCCGACGTCGCGAATCTGGACGGCAAGATCGCCATTGGCGACGCCAAGACCGTTCCCGCTGGCAAGTACGCCAACCAGGCCCTGGCCTCCGTGGGCCTCTACACCGGCGCCGAGGGCGACGACGGCGAGTATGCGCCCGAGATCGCTGACAAGGTCGCATTGGCAGACAAAGTTGGTACCGCTGCCGCCTATGTGTCCACAGACGACTGCGTGGCCGGTTTTGTCTACAGCTCTGACATCTTCCGCTACGACGGCATCGAGGAGGCCTTCGTGTGCCCCGAGGATTCGCACAAGCCCATCGTGTACCCGGGTGCCGTTGCCGAGAGCTCCGAGCATGCCGACGAGGCCAAGGCGTTCATTGACTTCTGCCTGACCAACAAGAAAGCCCAGAAGATTTGGGCCAAGTACGGCTTTGAGCTTTCCGCGTAGTGCGGCTTGGCGCGATAATTCCATCGTTTTGTGTTTCACTCCGTCCTTGTATTCTCTTGGAGCTTTTCGTGCTTAATAGATTCCGCATGCTTGTCGCCTATGCTTTGACCTTCGCGCTTTGCTGGGTGCCAGGATTTGCGTTTGCTGGGGACACTGGGGACGGGGCCCAGGATGCTGCGACCGCTCATGGGCTTTCCTATGGGATCGAGGGTTTTGAGCGGTTGGCCAAGGGGACCGCTCGTGCCATGGAGGGCCAGCCTGAGGGTTACCGGTTTCCCGTTGACGAGGACGTGGACCTTGTAGTGGCGCCTGCTGCCGATCGCGTTGTGGCGTGGATATCGCCCAAGGCGGTCGAGAAGTATGGATTGGATCCGCAGGATAACGAGTGCGTATCGGGTCTCAAGGCCCTCGTCTGTAAGCTCGACAGCGTAAACTGCATGGGAGGTGCGCAGCTAGGGGACGTGGATCTTCCTTGGTATGTCACGGCGGAAACGACGTTTGATACCGGCGGGTATACCTATGGCTTTGACGAGCGCGGTGCGGATGGGGACCGCTATGTGGTGATTGCATCAGCCTCGGGTGATGCCAAGGGCGGCGCGCGTTGGCTTGATAGCGCCCAAATGGTAGAGGCATCGTCTGTCGCGTTGCGGGATGAGCAGGGGCCCTTGACCTCTCTGGCCTCCTTTTTAGGCGACATCGACTATCGCCCGTTTTGGGTGTCCATAAAAACGAGCGGCCTTGCCCTGCTGATCTCCTTTGCGCTGGGCCTGTTCGCCGCGTGGGAGACTATGGGTACCTCGAGTCGCATCAAGGGCCTGCTCGATTCGGTCTTTACGATTCCTATGGTGCTGCCGCCCACGGTCTGCGGCTTTCTGCTCCTCATGCTGTTTGGCCGCTCGACCGGGGTGGGCCAGTGGCTCATCGCGCACGGCATCTCGATCGTCTTTACGTGGCCTGCGGCGGTCATTTCGGCCGTCGTTGTGTCGTTTCCGCTGGTCTACCGCACGGCGCTCGGAGCCTTCGAGAGCCTCGACACGCAGATGCTCGATGCGGCGCGCACACTGGGATGGTCCGAGCGTCGCATCTTTACCAAGCTTATGATGCCGCTTGGCTGGCCCTCGATTGCCGCCGGCGCGGTGCTTGCCTTCGCGCGTGCCATGGGCGAGTTTGGCTGCACCCTGTTCTTTGCGGGCAACTACGCCGGTATTACGCAGACCATTCCCATCGCCATCTACTTTGAGTGGATGGGCGGTAACACGTCGGTAGCCCTCTTTTGGGTCGTGGTCGTAATTGTGTTCAGTTTCCTGGTCATTCTGTTCATCAATATGTACACCGCTCATTCACAAAAGTATCGCGAGCAGGGCCTTTCTCGTGTGGAGCGCAAGCAGGCCAAAGATCTCGCCGGACGGGGCGATTCGCTCGACCCAGTCGGCGGCGATGCGCTGCGTATCGATCGCGAGGCGTTGGCCGAACTCATGCGCGATGATGTCGCTTTGCAGGGAGGTCGATAGGCCATGTCGCTCGTTCTGGATATCAAAAAGCGCTATCCCGGGTTTATGCTCGACATGCAGCTCGAGGCCTGCGAGGAGCGCGTGGCGCTGCTCGGCGCCTCCGGATGCGGCAAGAGCTGCACCTTGCGCTGCATTGCCGGCGTGGAGACGCCCGACAAGGGCAAGATCGTCGTCAACGGCGTAACCTTCTTTGACTCGGACGCGGGCATCAATCTGTCGCCCCAGGAGCGCAAGTGCGCCCTGTTGTTCCAAAACTATCAGCTGTTTCCCAACATGACAGTGGCCGATAACGTGTGCGCCGGCGTTGAGGGTGCAGGCGACGTCGCGGCGCGCAGGCAACTTGCCGAGCGCTACCTGGGCATCTTTGGCCTGGCCGATTTCGCCGACCGCTATCCCGCGCGCCTCTCGGGCGGCCAGCAGCAGCGTGTGGCGCTCGCGCGCATGGTGGCGGCGCACCCAGGCATCTTTATGTTTGACGAGCCCATGAGCGCGCTCGATGCCTACCTTAAGAGCGCGCTCGAGCAGAACATGCTCGACCTGTTCGACGTGTGCAACCGCACCGTGCTCTACGTGAGCCACGACATCGACGAAGCGTGCCGCCTGTGCCAGCGCATCTGCGTGATGCACAACGGGCACGTTGAAGAGATCGGTTCTGTCGAGGACGTGATTCGCCGTCCGCAGACACTGGCGGCGCTGCGCCTGACGGGCTGCAAGAACACGAGCCGTGCGCGCAAGATCGGCGACGAAGAGGTTGAGGCCCTCGACTGGGGCATGACCTTTAACGTGGGACGCGAGGTTCCCGATAATGTGGCGTACCTTGGCGTTCGCGCAAGCTACTTCCATGTTGACAATCGCGCTGAGCGGGGCCGCAACAGTTATGACTTGCATGTGGCCCGTGTGAGTGATTCGCGCTTTGAGCGGCTGGTGTTGCTGGACGTGCCGCGCGTTGATGCGCCGACGCGCCTGCAATGGAAGGTCAACAAGGTGGGCATGCCTGTCGACGAGCTGCCGCAAGCAGGCGAGACGCTGCGCATGCATTTTGATGCGAGCAGGATTCATTTGGTTTGTCGATAGCGCCGGGTAATGCCGTCGGGGGATATAAGCCTCGGCGGCTTTGTTTTTGCCGTTCGCCGAATGAGGGATGACAAACTCTTATCAATCAAGATAATAATTTATTGAATGACGGAACACGACGCTGTCGTACGAATGTCAACGGTGTTCGCGTGGTCGATAACCGTTGATATAGTTGACCTCAACTTGTAAAGGAGGGCGCGCACATGCCGCAGACGACATACATTCGCCGCGTTGCCGCGCGCGCCCTGTATATGGCTCGGAGTCGCATATGAGCAGGTATGTTCACGGCTCCGGGAGAGACGACGCACAACTAAATAGTCAACCGCAAAGCAGGTTCCCCAAAATTCCGGGTTTGAGCACGGCAGGGCAAACGCCGCCCGTCGTGCATCGATACCACTGTTATCCGTTTTTGGTTCGAGAGGGGAACCGTCATGGCTGAAGAATTTGATTTCCATCCGATGTGGGAGAGCCTCGGCATGAATCTTGCCGACCACGACATGCTGCTGGGCGCCGTGGGCCAGATGTACGGCGATATGTTCTTGACGCAGAACAATCGCCCCAAGTCCACGTCCTACCTGGACTTTGTGGCCACCAACATCCACAGCGGCCGTATTAAGGAGATGCTCGACAAGAAGGAGGCCGGCGAGGCCACCAAGATCGTCGGTTCGTTCTGCGTGTACGTGCCCGAGGAGATCGTGCTTGCCTGTGACGGCATTCCCGTGGGTCTGTGCTCGGGCGCCGATTGGGCAACGGACAAGGTCGAGGAGCATCTGCCGCGCAACACCTGCCCGCTTATCAAGAGCTTTGCCGGCTTTAAGCTGGGCGAGGTCTGCCCCTACATTGAGTCGAGTGACCTGGTGGTGGGCGAGAACACCTGCGATGGCAAGAAGAAGGCTTATGAGTTTTTTGCCACGCAAAAGAACATGTACGTCATGGATATTCCCAACGTGCACGACGAGTCGACGCTCGTGACCTGGAAGGCCGAGGTCAAGAAGCTCGCCGCCAAGATCGAGGAAGAGTGCGGCGTCACGATTACGCCCGAGCGTCTGAAGGCCGCCATCCACGCCGTCAATGAGAAGCGTCGCGCCCTGCAGCGCCTCGCTGCCACGCGCGCTGCCGACCCAGCGCCCATCAGCGGTCTGGACAGCCTGCTGACCGTTCAGGCCGCCTTTATGGACGACACGCCGCGTCTGACCGGAGCCATTAACGATATGGCGGCTGAGTGCGAACAGCGTGTCGAGGCCGGCGAGGGCGTGGCGCCCAAGGGGACCAAGCGCATCCTGTACACCGGCACGCCCATGGCCGTGCCCAACTGGAAGCTGTTCAACCTCATCGAGAAGGCCGGCGGCGTTGTGGTGGGCGAGGAGTCCTGCACGGGTTCGCGCTATTACAAGGACTTGGTCGATGAGTCCGGTGAGACGGTTGACGAGATGCTCGATGCCATCGCCGAGCGCTACTTTAAGATCAACTGTGCCGTTTTTACGCCCAACGACCAGCGTATGAAGGACATTGTCCAGATGGCCAAGGACCTGCATGCCGACGGCATCGTCGACGTGGCTTTGCAGTTCTGCACGCTCTACGAGATGGAGTCCTTTGAGGTGGAGAAGGCCGCCGAGGAGGCGGGCATCCCGTTTATGCACATTACGACTGACTACGCCGGTGAGGACGCAGGCCAACTGCAAACCAGGATTGAGGCTTTCTTGGAAACCATTTAGGGCTATCCGTCCCGGCGGCTTTCCCAGGCACCCGATCTTGCCGTTCAAACCGTCGCTTGCGTGCGAAAGTACGCGGCGCGCCTCTTTCACGGCAACCTCGGGCACCTGGGAAAGCCGTTTCCTTGGTTGGTTAAAAGGTTTAGGAGTTATATGTCGGAAAATATTGAGCAGCCGTTGCCCAGCACGTTTGAGGAGTTCAACGAGCAGCGCAAGGCGGCGTTTATTCGCGTCAAGGATTACAAACAGGCGGGTAATCGCCTGGTCGGCTTTTTGTGCAGCTATACGCCGCTCGAGATTATCGATGCCGCGGGCGCTGCAAGTGTGGCCTTATGCGGCACATCCGACGAGGTGATTCCCGAGGCCGAGAAGGTGCTGCCGGCAAATCTGTGTCCGCTCATCAAGTCGACCTACGGCTTTGCCTACTCGCAAAAGTGTCCGTTTACGTACTTTAGCGACATGATCATCGGCGAGACCACCTGCGACGGCAAAAAGAAAATGTACGAGCTGCTCAACAAGCTCAAGCGCACGCACATCCTGCATCTTCCGCAGGGTCGAGATCGCGCCTACGAGCGTGAGGGCTGGTACGAGGAGTGCCGCCTGCTCAAGGAAGAGCTTGAGAACTTCTACGGTATTACGATCACCGATGACGACCTGCGCGCCGCCGTCCGTCGTCGCAATCGCCTGCGTGCCGCCCAACTCGAGATGTTTGCGCTGCAGGCCAACCAGCCGGCGGCTATGAGCGGCGTCGACCTGATGAGCACCATGTTCGCCGGCACGTTCAGCTTTGATATCGAGGCCTATACGCAGCAGCTGGAGCAAAAGGTTGCCAAGCTGCGTGAGGCCTACGACGCGGGCGAGCGCCCGGTTGCGGCGGATGCCAAGCGCATTCTGATCACCGGCTGCCCGGTGGGCGGCGTGATCAACAAGATCGGCCGCACCATCGAGTCCAACGGCGGCGTGGTCGTGTGCATGGACGACTGCTCGGGTGAGCGCACGGCGGCCATGATGATCGACCCGGACGCGCCCGACATCCTGCGCGCCATTGCCGACCGTTATCTGGATATCAACTGCTCGGTCATGACGCCCAACGACGGCCGCATGGAGAACACACTGGCCATGTGCGAGAAGTATCATGTCGATGGCGTGGTAGAGAGCGTGCTGCAGGCATGCCACACCTTTAACGTGGAGAGCGCGCGCATGCAGGAGGCCGTCGAGGGTGCGGGCATTCCGTACATGAAGATCGAGACCGACTACAGCAACGGCGACATGGGTCAGATTGAGACCCGCATCGCCGCCTTCATCGAAACCCTCTAGCTTCCTCAGGCACCGGATCTTGCCCCTCAAACCGTCGCTTGCGTACCAAAGTACGCTGCGCTCCTCTTTCGGGGCAACCTCCGGCACCTGAGAAACCTAGAGCTAAGGCGCCTGAACGCGCCGCTACCTTTGATGTTTGGATTAGGAGAGAGCCATGATAGGGATCGGGATCGATATCGGGTCTACGGCGGCTAAGGCTGCCGTGGTCGATGGGGAGGGTTCGGTGGCGTGGACGTGCGTGCAGCCAACCGGGTTCTCGTCGGTCGATGCGGCCGAGCGTCTGCGCGGCGAGCTTGCCGCGGCTGGCTATGACGTGTGCGCCGACGATGCTCGCGTGGTCGCGACTGGCTACGGCCGTGTTGCCGTGCCCTATGCGCACAAGGTCGTGACCGAGATCACCTGCCACGGCATCGGTGCCGTGCGCCTGTTTGGCGATCACGGCACCGTGATCGACGTGGGGGGCCAGGACACCAAGGTCATTCAGCTCAAAGGCGGCCGCGTGGCCAAGTTTGCCATGAACGACAAGTGCGCCGCCGGCACGGGGCGCTTTTTGGAGATCATGGCCGATCGCCTGGGCATTTCGCAGCAGCAGATGGCCGACCTGGCGCGTTCCGGCGAGCCCACCAAGATATCAAGCATGTGCACGGTCTTTGCCGAAAGCGAGGTTATCAGCCTGATCGGTCGTGGCGAGCCGCGCGAGAACATTGCGCGCGGCGTGATCGAAAGCGTCGTGTCGCGCGTGGCGACTATGGCCGGGCAGGCGGCGGGTGCTCCGTACTACCTGACGGGAGGCCTGTGCGAGAACGCCTACGTTGTGGAGCGGTTGGCCGCGCTGCTGGGGTCGTCGGTGACTACGTCGCCCCAGGCCCGCTTTGCAGGTGCCATCGGTGCGGCCATTCGCGCACAGGCGCTCAATTAATGCATCCGCCCCAGGCTCGCATTCATGCGTATACTGGGAGAAAATGATTGACCGATGAGAGGAGGTATCGATGGCTGACGATCAGATTAAGCTCACGTCTATGACTGCCGCGAGCGGTTGAGCCGCTAAGTTGGCTCCTGGAGCCCTCGCCCAGGTCCTGGGCGACTTACCCAATGTGCATAACGACAACCTGCTCGTGGGGTTCGATACCTCCGACGATGCGAGCGTCTTTCGCGTTGGCGACAACTTGGGCCTCGTGCAGTCCATCGACTTTTTCCCGCCGATGGTCGACGACCCGTTTCTGTTTGGCCAGATCGCCGCGGCCAACTCGCTTTCGGACATCTACGCCATGGGTGGGCGGCCGAGCCATGCCATGAACCTGCTGTGCATACCCAGTTGCCTGGGCGTTGAGGTTGCCGGCCAGATTCTGGCGGGCGGTGCCGATAAGTGCGTCGAGGCAGGTTGCTCTATCGCGGGCGGTCACACCATCAACGACGACGAGCCCAAGTACGGTCTGTCCGTGAGCGGCTTCGTCGCGCTCGACCGTATGCTCGCCAACAGCGGTGCGCGCGTGGGCGATGCGCTACTGCTGACCAAGGCGGTTGGCTCGGGCATCATCACCACGTCCATTAAGGGCGAGCTCATCGAGCAGGACGAGGCCAGCCAGATGTTCGACTCGATGCGCACCCTCAACGAGGCTCCGATTCGTCTGGCCGAGGGACTTGAGCTTCACGGCTGCACCGATGTCACGGGCTTTGGCCTGATCGGGCACGCGTGCGAGATGGCAGAGGGCTCGGGCGTGCAGATTGAGCTTACGTCGGGGGCGGTGCCGCTCTTTGACCAGGTGCTCGACATGGCGCGCCTTGGCATTATCCCCGCCGGCGCCTACCGCAACCAGGACTTCTTTGGCCCGCGTGTGGCTGCCGACGAGGACCTGGAGTCGGGCATGTTGGATGCGCTGTACGATCCGCAGACGTCTGGCGGCCTGCTCATCGCAGCGCCTGCTGCCGATGTGGATGAGCTTGCGCGTCGCCTGCATGCCGAAGGTCGCGTTGCCGCCACAATCGGCCGCGTGTGCGAGGTAGCGCCGGGTGGTCCTGCCGTTCACGTTGTGCATTAAGGAAAACCGTTTATGCGACCGTCTACTGTTCTGGGCGGTCCCTTTCGAAAGGATTTTGCTATGTCTACCAAAATTGAAGTCAATGCCATGGGCGATGCCTGCCCGCTGCCCGTCGTCAAGACGCTTAAGGCACTCAAACAGCTTGATGGCGAGGGTGCCGTGGTGACCTCGGTCGACAACGAGACCGCCGTCAAGAACATCTCCAAGATGGCGCAGGAGAAGGGCTGCACGGCCTCTGTCGAGAAGATTTCGGACGCCGAGTGGCACGTGACTGTCGCGACCGCCGGTGCCGTGGCCGTTGCAGACCCCGAGCAGGACGGTGCCGCTTTCTGCGACGCCAGCGCCGGCAAGGGCAAACTCGTCATTTCCGTCTACACCGATTGCATGGGCCGTGGCGACGACGAGCTGGGCCACAAGCTCATGAAGGCCTTCATCTTTGCCGTGACGCAGCAGGAGGAGCTGCCCGCGACCATGCTGTTCTACAACGGCGGTGCCAAGCTCACCGTAGAGGGCTCGCCGGTGCTCGACGATCTGAAGGGCCTGGCGGAGCAGGGTGTCGAGATTCTCACCTGCGGTACCTGCCTGGACCACTTTGGTATTAAAGACCAGCTTGCGGTGGGCGAGGTCACCAACATGTACGTGATCGTGGAGAAGATGGAGCAGGCCGTGCGCGTCGTGCGCCCGTAGCGTATTGGTTGGAGTTGCCATGAGGGAGAAGCGCCCGGCGCTTGTCATCACGTTTCCCACCACGGCGGCCGCCATGGGCTGCGAATCTCTGTGCATCGAGCGCGGTCTTCCCGGGCGAACGATTCCCGTGCCCGGGGAGGTCGCTGCCGGTTGCGGTCTGGCATGGAAGGCGTTGCCTGCCGATGAGGAGCTGCTGCGCGCCGAGCTTGCCGCAGCGGGCATTCCCACCGAGGGCTATACCGTGATTGATATGTGGGAGGTCGTGCGATGATCTATCTGGATAACGCGGCAACGACCATGCACAAGCCGCAGACGGTCATCGATGCCGTGGTGCAGGCGATGTGCTCGCTCGGCAATGCCGGGCGCGGCGCCACGTCGGGCGCCCTCGATGCCGCTCGTACGATTCACGGTTGCCGTGCCAAGCTCGCGCGCCTTTTGGGTTGCCCGAGGGCGGACCATGTGTGCTTTACGCCCAACTCCACCGCGGCGCTTAACACCGCAATCAATGGCGTGGTGCGCCCCGGCGACCGTGTGGTTACGACGGTGCTCGAGCATAACTCCGTGCTACGTCCGCTCAATCGCTTGGCGGCTGAGCAGGGCGTGACGGTTGAGCATGCGGGCTGCGACGCGAACGGCGCGCTCGACTACGACGAGCTCGAGCGGCTGGTCACGCCCGGTACGCGTGCCGTGGTGGTGACGCACGCCTCCAATGTGACCGGCAACGCGGTCGACATCGCGCGCGTAGCCGCCATGGCCCATGCGGCCGGCGCGCTTGTAATCGTCGATGCCTCGCAGTCTGCTGGCACGGCGCATATCGATATGCAGGCCATGGGGCTCGACATGGTGTGCTTTACCGGCCACAAGGGGCTCATGGGGCCGCAGGGCACCGGCGGCCTGGCCGTGGCGGAGGGCATTGATGTGGCTCCCTGGGCCATGGGCGGCACGGGCGTGCACAGCTTCGATGCGCTGCAGCCGCGGGAGTGGCCCACGCGCCTTGAGGCGGGCACGCTCAACGGTCACGGTATCGCCGGCCTTTCTGCCGGCCTCGACTTTATCGAGGCCCAGGGCGGGGTGGAGGCGATTGCGGCCCACGAGCGCGCGCTCGCCGATCGCTTTCTCGCCGGCGTTCGCGAAATCCCCGGTATTGCGCTTTACGGTGCGTTTGACCAGCCCGTGCGCTCGGCGATCGTCTCGCTCAACGTGGGCGATATCGATTCGGCCGAGATCTCGGACGCACTCATGCAAGGGTGGGGGATTGCGACGCGCCCCGGCGCCCACTGCGCTCCGCTCATGCACCGCGCGTTGGGGACCGAGCGTCAGGGTGTCGTCCGCTTCTCGTTTGGGTATTTCAACACGACCGAAGAAGTCAACACGGCTATCGATGCTCTGCGCAATTTAGCCTGCTAAAGCTGCTGGACCGTTTATACTTGCGGGACGGGTATTTTGCCCGTCCCGTTTTTGTTTCGACCCGAAAGGTGTGCCTATGGCTTCATCCGCCCCGCGCGGTCTGCGTTCCGACCATGTCGTTACCGTCGGCATTGCGCTGTTCTCGATGCTCTTTGGCGCCGGTAACCTCATTATTCCGCCGCTGCTGGCGCTGCAGGCAGGTTCTGCCACGCCGGTCGCCATGCTTGGCTTTCTCATCGCCGCCATCGGCTTGCCCGTTATGGGCTTTATCGCCGTGGCACTTGCCGGAACGGCGCGCGAGCTTGCCGGCCGCGTGCACCCCAAATTTGGCGAGTTCTTTGTCGCGGCGGTGTATCTGGCTATCGGCCCGTGCCTGGCCATTCCGCGCACGAGCTCCACAGCCTTCGAGATGCTGGTGCCGCTGCTGCCCGAGGGCGTCTCGCTCGCCACGGCTCGCCTGGTGTTTGCCGTCGGATTCTTTATTGTCGCATTTGCGCTCACGCTGCGTCCCGGCGTCATCACGCGCGTGCTCGGCCGCATTACGGGCCCCGCGCTCATTGCGCTCATCGTGCTGGTTGTGGGCGCTGCCGTGGTCTCGCCGCTGGGTCCCGCTGCCGCGCCACAGGCTCCCTATAATGCCGGTGCTGCCGTGCAGGGCTTTTTGACCGGCTATCAGACCATGGACCTGCTCGCGTCGCTCGCCTTTGGCATCATCATCGCCGAGACCATCCACGAGTTGGGTGTTACCGATGACAAGCGCGTGGCCTTCGAGATTTCGCGCTCTGGTGTTATCGCCGGCGTGCTCATGGCCATCATCTACTGCGGCCTGGCGCTTGCCGGCGCGCAGCTCAGCACCGTGATGCCCGATGCCACCAACGGTGCCGCCATCCTCGCTCGCTCCGCCTCCATGCACTTTGGTCTTGCCGGCACGGTCGTGGTCTTTGCGATCTTTTTCCTCGCCTGCATGAACGTGTGCATCGGCCTTATCAGCTGCTGCTCGCGTTACTTCTGCGAGACGTATGTGGTTAAAGGGGGAGCGGAGGCTTCCGAGGAGGCTATGCGCCGTCCCTTTGCGATGCTCGCCTTTGTGTTCGCGGCGTTTTCGTGCGTGCTCTCCAACGTGGGCCTCGACGTGATCCTCATGTTCTCGGTGCCCATGCTCAACGCCTTGTATCCCGTTGCCATTGTGCTGGTACTGATGGGCCTAGTACACGGTTTTTGCGATGCGCATCCGCAGGTGTGGGTCTGGGTCGGCGGCGTTGTCGCGGTCCAGAGCGTGATCACCTCGGTCCGCGATGCGTTCTTTGCGGGCGCGTGGCTACCGTTCGATGTGCTGCCGCTGGCAGATATCGGTGCCGCGTGGGCGCCGGTTGCCGTGGTGGCGTTTGTGATCGGTCTGCTCCACAGCAAGTTTGTCGCACATTCGAGGAGCTAGGGTTTCTGTGCTTGCACAGGAGGGGAGTCTCCCCTATAATTTCCTTCGCTTTGGGACACGCAAGGTTTAGACCTTAGCTGCTCAACACCTTCGGGACGTGGCGCAGTTTGGTAGCGCGCCTGCTTTGGGAGCAGGATGTCGCAGGTTCAAATCCTGTCGTCCCGACCATATCTTGCGGGCGTAGTTCAATGGTAGAACCCCAGCCTTCCAAGCTGATGACGCGGGTCCGATTCCCGTCGCCCGCTCCATAAGAATTGTTTTAACGGCTTTGGTTTCCTTTGGGGATCAGAGCTGTTTTCGTTTACGCGCCGGGCGACGGGAATCGAACCCGCCAGGGTGCGGAGCTGAGAAAATGCGTGAGCATTTTCCAGCGCAGCACGCAAGGGCCAAAGGCCCGCAGCGAAACAAGGATTTGCGAAGCAAATCCTTGGACTTCCCGTCGCCCGCTCCATAAGATAGACGAATGGCTCTGCTCCCTTTGGGACCAGAGCCATTTTCATATACATGCCGGGGACCCCACATCCCCTCCTAAGTTGCGGTGAAATACGGACTGTCTTTTGGCTTTTGCGAGCCCATTAAAGGCCGGGGTAGCTAATTTGGAGCGGGCTTTTTGACTGCTCTAGCGATCGGCTGGCAAATGTGGCCAAAAAGCCCTGTCGCAAAATGACCGGTCTGGTGCTGAGCCACGAAAGCGGCCCATCTACTACGTTTGGCCCGCAGGGGTCGACCATAGCAGCAGTTTCGGAAAATCGGCAAGCCGTCTACCAGCTGTTTTGATATTTCGGATTTCTGTATGGTCGAGGGTAATCGGTCAAACGTAGTAGATAGGCCCATTTTGTGGCGAACAGTAGGATTCGCGGACCAAGGCTGCCAGTTTCGGATGGCCAACCTGGAAGTTGCGGTGAATTAATTTCTGAAAAGCGCGAATAAGCCTAATCTAGGAACTATTTCACCGCAACTTAGGAGGGGATGGGGTTAGCTGCGGGGGCGGTGGCGGAGCCTGTCGATGGTGGAGTCGATGCTGCGGCTGCGGGCTTCGGCTGCGGTTTGGCGCTTGCGGCGGTAATCGATCATGCCTTGGATGATGGGCTTGCCAAAGCTCACGACATCGTCGTTGTAGATCGCGGTTCGGGCTGCGAGGAGGCAGTCGGTAAAGTCCATATGGGTCTTGCCAAAGAGTTTGATGGCAAGGGCGACAACGGTGGGCTCGTCGACCATGACGTCATCGAGCAGCCTTTTCATGGCCGCAGCAATTTCAACGCGGGGAACCTTATAGACGTCGCGCAGCGTGACCACGACGCGCGTGATGATCTCGGGGTAGACGCGAGCGGTGCGCGTGGCGATGACCTTGGCAGCGCGCGGCGACAGGGCCTCGTCGTCGTCAAGCAGGTAGCGTAGGATGACGGTCTCGTCGATGATGGTGCTACTCATGGATATCTACTTCCTCGGGACCCAAAATCGAATCGTCGCTTTCTGTGGCAAGGTATTCAATCCAGGCATTGCGCTCCTCGGAGCGGCGATTGGGGTCCCCATATGCTTTGAGCGATCCATAGGCGGCGGTGCCGTCCTTTGAGCGCACGGCGACCGGCTGAAAGGGAAGCTTGCGCATCAAAATGCTCTGCGCGACAAAAAGACGGACGGCCTCGGCGAGCGATGTGCCCATGGCGTCGTAGAGACGCTCGGCATGCTGCTTGTCTTCCTCGCGAATGCGCACCTGCAGGATGGCTCGTTTTTGAGTCGATGACATCACTGGCCTCCCTTAATGAGCGTGCAATATGAATAGTCAAATACAGCTTCGGCTAGTAATTGCCAATCTTATAACAACTACTTTATTGCACTCGAGTAATTGAGTGTGAACATTATTACAAACGTATTACATCCTTCAGAAGCGAGCGTGAAATCTTTGTTGGGCGTACGCGTGTAATACACTCGCTTTTATATCCTATTGAGAATAATCCTAACCAGCCCAAACCCTTGCAATACACTCGTAATGCAGGGCCTATGCTCAAGTTTACCCCCTGCAACTGCGTATATTTAACCTGTATACCGTTGGAGATATTCTACCGAGTGCCTGTTTCGCCGCATGCTCTCGATACGCCGATGCCGGATCACGGGCGGTCCGGGGCAACGTCGACAGGGTCTCTCCGGCATGGGATTCAGGAGGGAGTGAACAACATGGGCAATAAACGAGTCGTAGCCGATTCCTCGCGCTGCATTGGGTGCCAAACCTGCATGGCAGCGTGTATCGAGGCACACGACATCCCCGGCAACATCGCCGCGCCGCGTCTGCGCGTGACGCGTACGTACGAGATCTCCGCGCCGGTGGCTTGCCATCACTGCGAGGATGCCCCGTGCGCTAAGGCCTGCCCCACGGGCGCCTTGTTCTTTGATCCAAAGAACCATCGCATCGGCGTCAACGAGGACAACTGCATCGGCTGCAAGAGCTGCGTCATGGCCTGCCCCTTTGGCGCCGTGAGCGTGGCGACCACGCAGGTCCCCGTCTTGATGGGCGACGTGCGCGTGGGTTCGCAGACTAAGAGCTTCGTGCTCAAGTGCGACCTGTGCGTGGACCGTCCCGGCGGTCCGGCGTGTGCCGAGGCGTGCCCGACCAAGGGCCTCACCCTGGTAGACGAGGAGCGCCTGGCGGAGCTGACCGCCGAGCGTGCCCGCGCCACCATCGAAAACGAGGCGTAGGCGGGCGGCCATACAGGCCCGACGATTGTCAAATACGTACCGATTAATCGGTAGCAGAGAAAGGAAGGAGGGTGTCATGGAGAAGCATAAAGTGATCTGCCCGTACTGCGGTGCCGGTTGCCAGTTTAACCTCTTGGTCCAAAACGGCCAGGTCGTGGGTACCGAACCGCTCAACGGCATCACCAATCAGGGCGAGCTGTGCCTTAAGGGCATGAGCGGCTACGACTTCATCAACGACACCAAGATCTTGACTCCTCGCGTACTGCACCCGATGATCCGCCGCACCAAGGGCGCGGATCTTGAGCGCGTAAGCTGGGACGAGGCACTGGATTTCACCGCATCTAAGATGCAGGCCATAATTGACGAATATGGTCCTAACGCTGTCATGACCACCGGTTCTTCGCGAGGCGGCGGCAATGAGGCGAACTACGTCATGCAGAAGTTTACGCGTGCGTGCATTGGCACCCACAGCGTAGACAACTGCGCTCGTACTTGACACGGCCCTACTGTCCTCGGTCTGATGGACACGGTTGGTTCAGGTTGCATGTCATGCTCCATCCCCGGTATGGAGGATGCGGGCTGCATTTTCCTCTTCGGCTATAACCCTGCCGATTCGCACCCCATCGTCGCAAGGCGTATCGTGCGAGCCAAAGAAAAGGGTTGCAAGATCATCGTCGCCGACCCGCGCCATATCGAAACCGCGCGTATCGCCGATATCTACCTTCCGATCAAGAACGGTTGCAATGTCGCGTTCCTCAACGCCTTTGCCAACTGTCTGGTCAACGATGGCCTCTACGACAAGGAATTCGTCGCCGAGCACACGAACGGCTTTGACGAGTGGTGGGAGACCATCAAGAACTACACTCCCGAATCCGTACAGGACATCACGGGTGTCGATCCCGCGCTGATCCACCAAGCTGCCGAGATGTACGCCACGGCGAAGCCTTCTGCCATCATTGGCTGGGGCATGGGCGTATGCCAGCAGAAGCAGAACCTGAAGACGGTGCACACCATCGCCTCCATCGCCTGCGTTGCCGGCCAGATCGGCAAACCCAACTCCGGCCTCGCGCCCGTGCGTGGCCAGAACAACGTCCAGGGCTCCTGCGATATGGGCATGCTGCCCAACCTGTACCCTGGCTACCAGAAAGTCACCGACCCCGCCGCTCGCGCCAAGTTTGCCAAGGCTTGGGGCGTGCCCGAGGAAAAGCTCCCCTTGGAGGAGGGCTACAAGCTCACCGACCTGGGTCACCTGGTCGACGAGGGCAAGGTGCACTGCTTCTACAACTACGGCGAGGACCCGGTGCAGACCGAGCCCGATTCGGCCGGTATGCGCAAGACGCTCTCCGAGCTGGATCTGTTCATTTGCCAGGACATCTTTATGACGCAGACGACCATGCTCGCCGACGTCATCCTGCCTGCCACCTCTTGGGGCGAGCACGAGGGTGTCTTTACCGCATCCGACCGTAGCTTCCAGCACTTTGACGCGGCCGTTCCGCCCAAGGGCGAGTGCCGCCACGACTGGGAGATCTTCGCGGACCTGTCCACGCGCATGGGCTACCCCATGCACTACGACAACACCGAGCAGATCTGGAACGAGTGCATTAGCCTGTGCCCCAACTTTGTGGGCGCAACCTACGAGAAGATGGCTCCCGAGGGCGGTTACGCTCAGTGGCCCGTCAAGAGCACCGATGTGAACGACCACGGTACGCCCGACATGTTCGCTGGTGGCAAGTTCACCACCAAGGACGGCCGCGCCAACCTGATGGCGCACGACTGGGAGGCGCCCTCCGAGCTTCCCGACGATGAGTACCCGCTCATCCTGTGCACCGTCCGTGAGGTCGGCCACTACAGCTGCCGCTCGATGACTGGCAACTGCAAGACGCTGGCGCTGCTCGCCGACGAGCCCGGCTTTGTCCGCATGAATCCCGCGGACGCCCAGGCGCGTGGTATCAAGAACGGCGACATCGTCTCGATTCACAGCCGCCGCGGCCAGGTATACAGCCGCGCCGACGTGAGCGACCGCATCAACAAGGGCACGGTCTATATGACCTACCAGTGGTGGATCGGTAAGTGCAACGAGCTGACCATGCACAAGGTCGACCCGGTCTCGCATACGCCCGAGGACAAGTTCTCCGCCTGCCAGGTCGACGCCATTGCCGACCAGGTCTGGGCCGAGGGCGAAGTCGAGCGTCAGTACACCGAGCTCAAGCAGGCTCTGGTCGACGCCGCCGCTCCCCAGGACGTTGAGCCCGGTGCCGCCAAGTTCGACGACGAGACGCACGTGAATCAAATCGTGTAGTCCCGTTCTCGTTGGCTTTTTGGGCCGGGCGTCCCGTACGTTCGGGAGCCCGGCCCGTTATTTTGAAAGGAAGTGGGGATGAACCGCTTCATCGACATCAACCCGGAGAGGTGCATCGGCTGCGGAACATGCCAGTCCGCCTGTGCCGACGCTCACCGGATGCAGGGTCTTCAGGATACGCCGCGCCTGGCGCTCGTGAAGACCGGCGGTATTTCGGCCGCCCTTGCCTGCCACCATTGCGAGGGTGCCCCCTGCGCCGAGGTCTGCCCGGTGAATGCCATCGAGCACGATGGCGACCGCATCCACGTCAAGGAGCAGGAGTGCATCGGGTGCAGGCTGTGCGCCATCGCGTGCCCCTTTGGAGCCATCCATCCCGATGGCACGTCTATCGCCGGTGTCGCAGGCATGTGCGACCCGACGCCTTCGTATCCTAAGTCCCTGAGCAGCCTGCTTACGTGGGCTCCTGGCCAGTACACCTGCGCTGTGAAGTGCGACCTGTGCGCCTTCGATCCGGACGGCCCGCATTGCGTGGCGGCGTGCCCCACCAAGGCGCTGACCGTCATGGGCGGCGCGGCCGATCGCGAGCTCGACGAGGCCAAGCGCCTGCGCTCGATCGAAAACGGTCCGGCTGTCGACGTCACCGCTGTGGCCCAGGGCCTGTCCGAGAAAGCAGAAGGGAGCGTAAACAATGGATAGCATGACGCTGTTTATCGCATCGCTTGCCGTCTCGTGCATCGGTGCGCTCGCCTCGGTTCTGCTGATCAAGGCCGATAACGCCGCCAAGACCGCCGGCTGCCTTATCGGCGCCGCCGCCGCGGTGCTTTCGTTTGTGGCTGGTATCCAGGCCGTGCTGGGCGATGTCACATCGGTCGACACCATCGTGTTCTTTCCGTTTGCCCATTTCCAGCTGCTGCTCAATCAGCTGTCCGGCCTGTTCGTGGCGCTCATCTCGGTGCTCGCGTTTGCCGGTTCGATCTACGGTCTCAACTACTTTGATGAGTACCCGGGCAAAAAGGGCCGTGCCGGCTTCTTCTTTAACACCTTCGTGGCGTCCATGATGCTCGTCATTACCGCCGACAACGTGTTTTGGTTCCTGGTCGCCTTTGAGCTCATGTCGCTGACCTCTTACTTCTTGGTCGTGATCGAGGAGAACGAGAACTCCATCCACGGCGGTTGGCTCTACTTTGTGATCGCGCACGTGGGCTTCGTGCTCATCATGGCGAGTTTCCTTACCATGACCAACTTCGCCGGCGGCTCGTTTGCCTTTGCGGATTTCCGCGCTACGCAGTTTAGCCCCGCGGTCGCGTCCGTGTGCTTCGTGCTCGCCTTCTTTGGCTTTGGCGCCAAGGCCGGTATCATTCCGCTGCACGGCTGGCTGCCTAAGGCACATCCCGAGGCGCCGTCCAACGTGAGTGCCCTCATGTCCGGCGGCATGATCAAGATCGGTATCTTCGGCATCCTCAAGGTTGGTCTCGACCTGCTCTCCGCTTCGGGCGTTCAGGTCTGGTGGGGCCTTATGGTCATGGTCTTCGGTGCGATCTCGTCGGTCCTCGGCGTGGCCTTCGCCCTGCAGGAGCATGACATCAAGCGCCTGCTGGCCTATCACTCCGTCGAGAACATCGGCATCATTCTGCTCGGCGTCGGCGCCTCCATGGCCGCCATGGCGCTCAACTCTGTCGGCATCGCCGTCCTGGCTCTGATGGCCGCCCTCTACCACACGTTTAACCACGCGATGTTTAAGGGCGAGCTGTTCTTGGGCGCCGGTGCGCTGCTGTACTCCACGGGTACGCGCAATATGGAGAAGATGGGCGGCTTGTTCCGTCGTATGCCGGCAACGGCCATCTGCTTCCTCGTTGGCGCGCTTGCCATCTCGGCCATCCCGCCCTTCAACGGCTTTGTGTCCGAGTGGTTCACCTACCAGTCGCTGTTTAACGCCGCCATGCAGGGCGACAAGGCCGTCATGATCGTGGCCGTGTTCGCTGCCGTCGCGCTTGCCATTACCGGCGCGCTGGCTGTCACGTGCTTCGTCAAGGCCTATGGCGTTTCCTTTGCCTCCGCGCCCCGCTCCGAGGCCGCGGCCAATGCCAAGGAGGTTCCCGCCCCCATGGTGTTTGCTCAGGGCCTGCTCGCGGCCATCTGCGTCGTGCTGGGCATTGGCGCTCCCGTGATCGCGCCCGTGCTGGTCAATGTCGCCGCGTCCGTGCTGCATCCGTACGGTGGCGTGTTTGCCGCCGAGGGCATGGAGCTCATGAACCAGTACTCCGGCGCTGCTACCTCCACGCCCGCGATCGCCATTGCGCTCGTGGTGCTCGTCGGCCTTGCCTGCGGTTATCGCAAGCTCAAGACCGTCGGCAAGGTGCAGAAGTCCCAGCCGTGGGCATGCGGCTATGCTCCCAACGAGCATATGCCCGTCGTGGCCACGACCTTTGCCTCCGAGGTGTCCTGGTTTATGCAGCCGCTCTACACGCTGCGCGACCGCTGCACGGCCGTCTGCTGGTCCATCGCGCACTTCTTCCAGAAGCTCACCGGTGTGGCCGAGGCTGTGGAGCCCGTACCCGACAAGGTTCTCGTCGATGCCCCGCATAAGGGTGTCGAGAAGCTCGCCGACCTCGCGACTAAGCTCGAGGGCGGCAACTACAGCATCTATATCTGCTACATCGTCGCGGCACTCGTGGTGTTCCTCGTGCTCGCCGTGCAAATGGGTTAAGGAGGGGAGAGCATGAACAACATCGTACTTGCCGTTCTGCAGGGCGTGGTCGTCATGGCCGTCGCGCCGTTCTTCTCCGGTCTCGGCCGCGTGATTCGCGCCAAGATGCACAACCGTCGCGGCCCCAGCATCATGCAGGACTACCGCGACCTGGCCAAGCTCTTTGCGCGCCCCGAGTCCCAGAGCGAGGACGCGAGCTTTGCGCTGCGCATTATGCCGCCGCTGTTCTTTGCCGTCGCCTTTATGCTCGCGATGGGCTTGCCGCTCTTTACGGCACAAAGCCCCATCCCGGTCTTTGGTGACGCCATCACCATCATGTACAGCCTGGCGCTCGCCCGCTTCTTCTTCGCCCTCTGCGGTGTGGATTCGTCCAACGCCTACGCCGGTATCGGCGGCGTTCGCGAGCTGCTCATGAGCGTGCTTATCGAGCCGTCCATGCTGCTGGCACTGTTTGCCGCCGCCCTGGTGTGCGGCTCCACCGATATCGCCACCATGGGTCAGCACATCATGACGGGCGCCATCGACGCGCCGGTCGCCGTGATCCTCGCCGGCATCGCCTTTGCGATCGCCTGCTATATGGAGCTCGGCAAGCTGCCGTTTGATCAGGCCGAGGCCGAGCAGGAGCTCCAGGAAGGTCCGCTCGCCGAGCTTTCCGGACCGTCGCTTGCGATGGCCAAGCTCGCCATGTCCATGAAGCAGGTCCTGGTCGTCGCCTGGTTCTGCGCGATCTTCGTCCCCTGGGGCGAGCCCGCGACCGTGGGCATCGCGGCCGTTCTGGGCGCGGTCATCTTCCTGGTGAAGTGCCTTATCGACTTTGTCGTGTGCGGCGTGATCGAGAACTCCTGCTCGCGCTCGCGTTTTAAGGTGCTCGGCAATCAGACCTGGGCCGTCGTGGGCATCGCCGTTCTGGCGTTTGTCTTCGTGGTCGTCGGCGTGTAGGAGAAGGGAGAAACAATGTCATTTGCAGTCAGCCTGTCCCTTCTCGGCTTGGTCGCGATCGCGGCCCCGATGGTGGCCTCGGTGCTCGTCGCCCTGTTCCCCCGTCCGTACGCCAAGTGGTTCAGCGTTTTGGGTGCCGCCATCTCGACGGCCTGCACCATCGCCCTCGCCGCGAATTTCGCTGGCGCCGGCATGCCCGACACGCAGGTCCCCCTGATCTCGTTTGGGCAGACCCTCGTCATGGGATTCACCTTCGATCGCATGAGCACGCTGCTCGCGCCCGCCTTTGTGGGTATCGGCCTGCTTGTCGTGATCTATTCGATTCCCTATATGAGCGAGAATAACCGTGAGCATCCCGATGCGCCGCGTCGTCGCTTCTACGCGTACCTCGCGACCTTCATCGGCGCCATGGCCGGCCTCGTGTACAGCTCGACCCTTTTGGGCCAGCTCGTGTTCTTTGAGATCACGGGCGCGTGCTCTTGGGGCCTCATTAGCTACTACATGACGCCTACGGCCAAGAAGGCCGGCATGAAGGCCCTGATCATCACGCATATCGGTGCGCTCGGCCTGTATCTGGGCGCCGCCATCGTGTTTGCCCACACCGGCACCTTCGCCATTACCGCGATTTCCGGCCTCGACGCCAAGCTCAAGGCTATCGTCCTTTTGCTCGTGCTGTTTGCGGCCTGGGCCAAGTCCGCGCAGGTTCCCATGTACATGTGGCTGCCTTCGGCCATGGAGGCGCCGACGCCTGTTTCGGCCTACCTGCATGGCGCCTCGATGGTCAAGGTCGGCGTGTGCGTGTTCGCGCGTGCACTCGTCTCTGCCGGCGAGGTTCCCGAGATCGTGGGCTGGGTCGCCATTATCGACGCCATGGTCACCATGCTCTTTGGTTTCCTTATGTACCTGCCGCAAAAGGACATGAAGCGTCTGCTGGCCTTCTCCACGATCGCTCAGCTCTCCTATGTGTTCTTTGGTCTGGGCCTTTCGGTCTTTGGCAGCCAGCTGGCCTTTGACGGTGCCGTGTGCCACATCTTTAACCACGCTTTCGCCAAGACGCTGTTCTTCCTGATCGCCGGTTCGTTCTCCTTTACGCTCGGCACGCGTATGCTGCCCAAGCTTCGCGGCATCGTAAAGAAGTACCCGATCTCGGGCGTGGGCTTTGGTGTCGCCGCGCTCGCCATTGCCGGCGTGCCGCCCATGAACACGTTCTTCTCGAAGTTCCAGATCATCGCCGGCGGCTTTTCCGTGGGTGCCGGCAACGTCGCGATCCTGGTGCTCGTGTGCATCATGGTCGCCGAAACCGTCGCCACCTTCGCCTGGTTCCTTAAGTGGATGGGCTATTGCCTGCCCGGCGAGCCGAGCGAAGAGGTCGCTGCGGGAGCCCCGCTTCCCCGCGCGATGGCGTTCGTGTTCATCGTGCTCATCATCATGGTCATCGTCAGCGGCCCGCTTTCGGCCAGCTGGATCGGTTAGGAGGTAGAACGACATGGGTTATTCGATCGTCAACATCCTTGGCGGCCTTCTGATCGTTACGTCCACCATGGTGGTCGTCTCCAAGAACATCAAACATGCCATCCGCTGGTATGCGGTGCAGTCGCTGGTGCTCGTGGGGCTGCTCGCCACGCTCGGTGTCACCACCGGTGCGCAGGAGCTGCTTATGTGGGCTGGATCTGCCTTTATCACCAAGGTCGTCCTGGTCCCTTATATCCTCAACCGCGCATACAAGAAGATGGGCGAGCCGAGCGACGCATCGCTCAAGGCCGGCCTTAAGCCCGCGTGGGCCATTTGCATCATCGCCGTCGAGGTTGCGATCTGCTTTGCCGTCGTGACGCAGATCAGCCTGCCCACGGCCGAGGTCGCAACGCCTGCGCTCGCCATTAGCTTCGCTCACTTCTTTGTGGGCCTCACCTGCATCATCTCGCAGCGCAACATCATGAAGCAGATCTTTGGATACTGCCTTATGGAAAACGGCAGCCACGTGACGCTCGCGCTTTTGGCCCCCACCGCTCCCGAGATCATCGAGATCGGTATCGCCACCGACGCCATCTTTGCCGTCATCATCATGTCCATCGTCGTGCGTCGCATTTGGGACGACTCCCACTCGCTCGATGCGCGCGACTTGTCCGAGCTGAGGGGGTAGTCCATGGAAACGTTGATTCTCGCCCTGCTCGCGACTCCTTTGGTGTTCTCGCTGGTCATGGCGTTTTTGCCCAAGAACACGTCCTATAACGTGTTTGCCGGTCTCAACCTGGTCTCCGTCGCAGCCGTCCTGGTGCTGTCGATTATGACGGCCGGCGACGTCCTTATGAGCGGCGAAACCGCGAGCGCTCTTGGCCTGTGGTTCCACCTCGATTCACTGGGCGCCATCTTTGTGCTGCTCATCGGCTTTATCGGTTTTCTTACGGGGCTGTTCTCGCTGCCCTATGTAAAGGCCGATATCGAGGAGGGCTCCATGCCCGCCGAGCGCGCCAAGCAGTATTTTGCGCTGTTTAGCCTGTTTGTGTTCACCATGCTGCTCGCGTGCCTGTCCAACAACATGATCCTCACGTGGGCCGCCGTGGAGGCAACCACGCTTTCCACCGTGTTCCTCGTGGGTATCTACAAGAACAAGACGGCCCTCGAGGCTTCTTGGAAGTATGCGATGGTCTGCACCGCCGGCGTGGCCTTCGGCCTGTTCGGTACGCTGCTGATCTACGCCAACGCCGCCGACGTGATTCCCAACGCCCACGAGGCCGCATTCCTGTCGTGCGTGCTGCCGTATGCCGACCGGTTCGACCCGACGCTCATGCGCCTCGCCTTTGCGTTTGTCGTGATTGGCTTTGGCACCAAGGCCGGCCTGTTCCCCATGCACACTTGGCTGCCCGATGCCCACTCCCAGGCCCCGAGCCCTGTCTCGGCCCTGCTCTCGGGCGTGCTGCTTAAGTGCGCCATGCTTGTGATCATGCGCTCCTACGGCTTTACTATCCAGGCCGTGGGCGCCGAGTATCCGCAACTTTTGCTGCTGATCGTCGGCACGCTGTCCATTTTGGTGGCGGCACTCTCGATGTTTCGCCAAGACGACCTCAAGCGCCGCTTTGCGTACTCGTCTGTGGAGAACGTGGGCGTTATCGCCCTGTGCCTGGGTATCGGTGGCCCGCTGGGTATCGCCGCGGCCCTGCTGCACTGCGTGTTCCACGGCTTTACCAAGACGCTTGCCTTCTGCGTGTCCGGCAACATCCAGCATGCCTTTGGCACGCGTAGCCTGGCCAAGATTCAAGGCGTCGTTGAGGTTGCACCCGCAACCGCCGCACTCGCCATCCTGGCGCTGCTCGGCCTTGCCGCCTTCCCGCCCTTTGGCATGTTTATTTCCGAGTTCCTGACTTTTGTCGCCGGTGTTACCGCCGGTCCCATGTGGCTGGTCGTCGTGGTCGCCCTCGGTCTTACCGTGGCCATCTCCGCGCTCACCCGCATCGCACTCAAGTCGGTATTCGGCCATGCGCCCCAGGGCATGGGCAAGCATGAGGCCCCGGCGCTCATGCTTATCCCCGAAATCATCCTGGCTGTCATGATCTTGTGGTTTGGCATCGCCACCCCGCTGCCTCTCGTGCACGGTGTGGAGACCGCGACCGGCATCGTGCTCGAGCAGAGCACCGAGGAACTTCACGCGACGCCGATGTACCGCGCTGTGTTCGGTACCGAGACCGCTCGGAGCGAGGTGGAGTAACGAATGATTGAAACTGAGAACAAGGTGTATGCCCGTCGCTGCGAGAGCCATGTCGAGGCCCTGCGCCGCGCCGTTCCGGGCTGCATCGAGAAGGTCGAGTGGCAGTGCGAGGACCAGCTGACGATTACCGTCAAGCAGGACAAGCTGCCCGAGGCCGTCCACTACCTGTATTACGAGCGCTACGGTTGGATTCCCGTGATCATCGGCAACGATGAGCGCAGTCTGTGCGGCCGTTACGCCGTGTACTACGTCATCTCCATGGAGGGGGAGGACCCCGGCTGGGTGACCGTGCGCACCGAGGTCGATCCCGCCAAGATGACGTTCCCGTCCGTGACGCCGTTCGTCCCCGCCTGCGTGTGGGGCGAGCGCGAGCTTCGCGACATGTTCGGCCTGATTCCCGAGGGTCTGCCCGATCGTCGTCGCCTGGTGCTGCCCGACGATTGGCCCAGCGGCCTGTACCCGCTGCGCAAGGACTCCATGGACTACCGCTTCCGTCCCGCTCCCGCGAGCGATATGGAAAACTACGAGTTCTTGGCCGATACCAAGGGCAAGGAGACGACGCTCGTCCCCATGGGCCCGTTGCACATTACCTCCGACGAGCCCGGCCACTTCCGTCTGTTCGTTGAGGGCGAGACGATCGTCGACGCCGACTACCGTCTGTTCTACGTGCACCGCGGCATGGAGAAGGTTGCCGAGACGCGCCTGAACTATGATGCCGTGACGTTCCTCGCCGACCGTATCTGCGGCATCTGCGGCTGCGCCCACTCGGTGGCCTATGCCGAAGCCGTCGAGCGCGCCCAGGGCATTCATGTCCCGCCGCGCGCCCAGTACATCCGCGCTATCATGCTCGAGGTCGAGCGCCTGCACTCGCATCTGCTCAACATTGGCCTCGCATCGCACTACACGGGCTTCGACTCCGGCTTCCAGCAGTTCTTCCGCGTCCGCGAGAAGTCCATGGACCTGGCCGAGAAGCTCTCCGGTCACCGTAAGACCTACGGTCTCAACGTGATCGGCGGCGTGCGTCGAGACATTTTGGCCGAGCAGAAGCTTTCCACGCTTACGACCATCCACCAGCTGCGCTCCGAGGTTCAGGAACTCGTCGACGTCTTGCTCTCCACGCCCAACTTTATTGAGCGTACGAGTGGCATTGGCATCTTGGACCGCAAGATCGCACGCGATTTCTCGCCGGTCGGCCCGCTCATGCGTGGCTCGGGCTATGCCCGCGACGTGCGTTTTGACCATCCCTTCGACGGCTACGCCGATCCGGACGTCCAAAAGATGCACGCCGCCACGGCCGACACCTGCGATGCCTTCGGCCGTACCGCCGTTCGCATCCAGGAGGTCTACGATTCGATCGACATGATCGAGACCATGCTCGAGAACTGCCCGTCGGGCCCCATCCTCACCACGGATTGGGAGTACACCCCGCACAAGTACGCCATCGGCGCCACCGAGGCGCCGCGCGGCGAGGATGTGCACTGGGCGATGCTCGGCAACAACCAGAAGTGCTACCGCTGGCGCGCCAAGGCCGCCACGTACAGCAACTGGCCGGTCCTGCGCTACATGTTCCGCGGCAACACCGTGGGCGACGCGGCGCTGATCGTCGGCTCGCTCGACCCGTGCTACTCCTGCACCGACCGCGTGACGGTGACCGATGTCGCCGCCAAGCGCGACCACGTGCTCGACAAGGAGCAGTTCGAGAACGTCTGGCGCGACAAGTCGCCGCTTGCGGGCGAGGGCACCATGGCCGCTCCGCTCGATGAGGAGGCGCTCTAATATGCTGAAGCTTTGGAAGGTCAACGCCAAGGCCGGCGACGCGACGGTCAAATACCCGTTTGCGCCGTTCCCCACCAATAAGGACATGCGCGGCAAGCCCGAGCACAACGCGGAGCTCTGCATCGCCTGCGGCGCCTGCGGCGTGGCGTGCCCGGCCGATGCCATTCGCATGGACACCGACCTTGCGGCCGATACCATCACCTGGTCGATCGACTACGGTCGCTGCATCTTCTGCGGCCGCTGCGAGGAGGCCTGCCCCATGGAGGCCATCAAGCTCACCGAGGAGTTTGAGCTGGCCGTCATGAGCAAGGACGACCTCACCAGCAAGAGCGTCTACACGCTCGAGCACTGCTCGCGCTGCGGCAAGCCGTTTGCCCCGCACAAGGAGATCGACTACGCCAAGCGCCTGCTGCAAAAGGCCGGCGGCATGGAGGCCGAGCAGGCCGCCCGTACCGTCGGTATGTGCCAGGAGTGCAAGCGCGAGCTCGACGCCCTGCGCGCCGCTTCGGCCGTAAAGACCGGCAACGCGCGCGGCATGGCTGCCAACGAGACGCTTGCTTCCGGTGAGCCCCAGGGCCCCGGCATGGAGTATCTGGGCGGCCACGGCGTGAACCCGGAGTATGTCGACCGCGAGCTCAACCCCGATGCGCCCGAGATCCCCGCTGGACCTGCACCGGTCGAGGGCATCATCATGGATTTTGATACGAAGGAGGAGTAACCATGGCCGAACCCACGCTTTTGCCCGAGCGGCTTCAGTACCGCCCGACCAAGATCGAGCTCGACGAGAGCATCGAGAAGGCCAAGGCGACCCTTCTTAAGAAGATCAAGCGCTCGGTGTACGTCTACCGTGTTGACTGCGGCGGCTGCAACGGCTGCGAGATCGAGATCTTCGGTTCCATCACGCCCGTCTTCGACGTCGAGCGCTTTGGCATCAAGGTCGTGCCCTCGCCCCGTCACGCCGATGTGCTGCTGTACACCGGCGCCGTGACGCGTGCCATGCGCATGCCGGCCCTGCGCGCCTTTGAGGCCGCACCCGATCCCAAGATCGTGGTGTCCTATGGCGCGTGCGGCTGCACCGGTGGCATCTTCTACGACAACTACTGCGTCTGGGGCGGCACGGACAAGATTCTGCCGGTCGATGTCTACATCCCCGGCTGCCCGCCCAGCCCCGCGCAGACCATCTACGGCTTTGCCATGGCGCTCGGTCTGCTGGACCAAAAGCTCCATGCCGAGACCACGGTGGAGGCCGCCGGCGAGCAGGCCGATATCCTGCACCCCGGCGTGCCGTACAAGCTGCGCGTCGCCATCGAGCGCGAGGCTCGCGCCATGAGCGGCTACCGTTACGGCCGCGACCTGGCCAATGAGTTTATGGATACGCTCGAGGGCGCGCCCAAGGGCGATATCCGCGGTGCCATGGCGCTGCTCATCGACAAGCAGGACGATCCGCGCCGCGTCGAGGTGTACTCGGCGCTGCAGGATCTGGTGCTGGCCGGAGGTCGCTAGATGGAGCTCACGGACCGCTCTGGTTACTTTGCGGGCCCCGGTATGCTCGGCGGCTCCTTTGGCGATGCCTCGCGCGCAAGCGACGAGGCCGCCGAGGGCGTCGCCGACCCCTGCCTGGGCCACGCGCCCGACCAGGTGGTCTTCTACGAGCTCACGCGTAAGTTTGTGGAGACCGAGGAAGACGTTCCCCAGGAGGTCTGCGACGTGCTGTACTACACGCTCGCCGTGGGCCATCACACCGGCGTGCTCGATTGCTTTGAGCCGCGCCTGTCGGTGCCGGTGGATGTGTTCTATTCGCTCGTCGACGCTTTGCCGGAGGGGGAGGCCAAGACCAAGCTCGAGGCCATCCGCTCCTTTGGCGAGTGCCAGCTCGACAAGGCGGCGGTGCCGTCGCTGCTCGAGGCCTGCGACACGCTGCTCGACGAGCGCGGTTTTCGCGGTTCTGCCAAGGCCGGCATCTCGGTGTTCGATGACGACTTTGGCCTGCATGCCCAGCAGGTCGCGTTCTTAATGAAGTTTCGCGATCTGGTGGAGCGCGTGCGCGATGTGTCGGGCGTGTATCTGACGGGGAGGTTACAGTAATGGGTCGCGTTGTGGATGGCCGCGTGAACGGTGCTCCCTTTGCCGGTATTGTTCTCACGGCGGGAAGCGTGCTGCGCGCCGACGATGCTGCCGGCCCCGTGCTCTCCAAAAAGATGGAGGACGCACCCATCGCCGGTTGGTACACCATCGACGGCGGTCAGACGCCCGAGGATGACATCATCGAGGTCAAGCGCGAGCGTCCGCCGCGTTTGGTTTTGGTTGATGCCGCCGACATGGCGCTGCCTGTCGGCGCCATCCGCTTGCTCGACAAACGTGATGTGGCCCGCAAGTCGATGTTCACCACGCATTCGCTCCCTTTGTCGATTCTGATCGAGGAAATCGAGCAATCGTGCGATGATATCGTCTTCATAGGGATTCAGCCGGGCGACACGGAGTTTTACAACCCTATGTCCCCGGAGGTCTTTGACGCCGTCGACGCCGTGTACGACGCCGTGGCCGCCAACGACTTTTCCCACTTTGTCCGCTTGGGGCAAGAGCAATAGGCGCGCTTGTCCCTGCTGATTAGGAAAGAAGTGATTGACATGGCAGATTCCAAGGTGGAGTACCCCGCTCCCGATTGCCTGGCGCCCGCCGCGATCGAGGCCAAGACCGAGACCGCTGGCGTGACCAAGGCCAACCTGCCGGTCGCAAAGGCCTTTCTGTTGGCAATGTTCGCCGGCGCGTTCATCGCCTTCGGCGGTCTGTTCTTTACCGTGTTCTTGAGCGATAGCACGCTGGGCTGGGGCGCCCAGCGCGTCGTGGGCGGCCTGTGCTTTTGCCTGGGCCTGGTGCTCGTGCTGGTGTGCGGCGCCGAGCTGTTCACCGGCAACTCGCTTATGGTCTGCGCGCTCAAGAGCAAAAAGATCACCCTGGCTCAGATGCTCAAGGCATGGCTCGTCGTGTGGCTTGGTAACTTTGCCGGTGCCCTGTTCATCGTCTTTTTGGTGTACATGGCCGGCATTTACAAGCTCAACGGCGAGGCGGTCGCCAATTCCATGGTGAGCGTCGCCGCCGGCAAGGTGACGATCGACTGGGTGACGATCTTCTTCCGCGGTATCCTGTGCAACATCTTTGTGTGCCTGGCCGTGTGGATCGGTACCGCCGGCAAGACCGTGGTCGATAAGGTTGTGGGCATTTTGCTGCCCATCGCTGCCTTTGTGGCCTGCGGTTTTGAACACTGTGTCGCCAACATGTACTTTTTGCCCATGGGTGCCGTGATGCACGCGTGCGGCTATGGTGCCGACGTCGCCGGCGCCGATGCGCTCAACGCTGCGGGCATTGCGTTTAACCTGTCCGCTGCCACGCTGGGCAACATCGTGGGCGGCGCGGTTCTGGTCGCGCTCGGCTACTGGTTTATCTACGCCAAGAAGTCCGAGGCGTAAGGTACCGTCTGTTTGACGTTGGGCCTCCCGCGGGGCGTTGCCGTGCGGGAGGCTTTTTGGGTCTGGGGCCCGTTGTCGGGCTTTTGGCCTGTTGTGTTTGGCTGGTGAAAGGGGTAATCGAGATGGCATCTGCTGTGAAGCGTGACGGTCGCGCCGTGGTGACCACATGCGGGGGATGCTATGCCGATTGCGCCTTTGCGGCACGCGTTGAGGACGGTCGCGTGGTGGCCGAGTTGCCGGTGCCGGGGCATCCGTGCGCGGCGCGTGCCCTGTGCGCCCGCGGACGGCATCGCCTGGCAATGGCGTTTGACGAGCGCGAACGCATCGTGCACCCCATGCGTCGACGAGCTGATGGCTCGGGGTTCGATGCGATTTCGTGGGACGAGGCGTTCGCGCAGATTGCCGAGCGTCTTTTGGGGATTGTTGGCGAACGCGGGCCCCGTGCGCTGGGCATGACGCTCGGCGTGCCCTCGTTCGACCGCTACTGGGCATATCGCCTTATGCATGCGCTGGGCTCGCCCAACGTGTATGGTGCCGACGGTGCCTGCGAGGTAAGCCGACTTACCGGTTGGGAGCACAGCCTGGGCTACAGCCCCGCCTCCGACCTAGCGCATACCGATTGCATCATGTACCTGGGGCGTTCGCTGGTGGACTCGTCTTCGATGGGGGCAGTCGACGCCTTGAATGATGCACGCCGCCGCGGGGCGAAGATTATCGTGGTCGACCCCCGGCGCAGCGGCTCGGCTGCACTTGCCGACCGCTGGTTGCGCGTGCGCCCGGGCTGCGACTTGGCGCTGCTGTTGGGTATTGCCCATGTCTTGATTGCCGAGGGCCTGTATGACCACGAGTTCGTGACCCGCTATACCACGGGCTTTGACGAGCTGGCGCAGGCGGCTAGTGCTTGGACGACCGAGTGGGCCGAGTCGATGTGCGACGTGCCGGCCGCAGAGATTGCCGCCACGGCGCGCGATCTAGCTGCCGCCGCGCCCGCCGCTGTGGTGGATGCGGGCTTTCATGGTGGCATCGGTATCGCGTATGCCAACAGCACCCAGACCGCGCGCGCTATCTGCATGGTCGATGTGCTGCTGGGCTGTATTGGACATGCGGGCGGCGCGCTCAATCCGCCCACGCCGCTTGCGCTGGGCGACTTGGACCCTGCGCGCTTCGCGATGCCGTCGATGCCGCGTGAGCCCAAGTTGGGGTCCGAACGCTATCCTCTGGTCGACCCCGAGCGCGGTCTGTGCACGACCATCGGCCAGTCGATTCTGGGCGGGGACCTGCGCGGGCTGATCGTTTACGCCAGCAATCCCGGGGCGGGCTATGGCAATGCGCAGGCTTGGTTGGGTATTTTGCAGCAGCTCGACTTGCTCGTGACGATTGATATCCGCTGGTCCGAGACAGCGCGCGCTTCTGACTTCGTGCTGCCCGATGTGACGTATCTGGAGGCCGACCGCGGTGTGGGCACAGTCGTGGGCGTCAACGATTCGCGGGTGTTCTACCGCAACGCCGTGCTGCCTGTGCAGCATGACGACACACGTTCCGGTCGGGAGATTTTTGCCGGTCTGGCGCAGGCGTGTGGCGCGGGTGAGTACTTCCAGTTTACGTCTGACGATCTGGCGGCTGCCCAGGTGGCGCCTTTTGGGATCAATCTGGACGAGCTCAAGGAGCGCGGCTGGGCCGACACGGGTGTTGCGTTGCCGTCGCGTACGGGCGAGCCGGCGATTCCCTTGGATGGCGGCAAAATTGCGCTGGCAAGCGACGTATGGGAACGAGCCAGCCTGGGTCGTGTACCCAATTGGATCGCTCCCATGGTGGAGCCGGGCCCGGGGATGTTTCGCCTCATTAGCGGCAACCGTCCCTTTGAGTCGCATACCTCGCGAAGGCTTGCAGCCCAAGGTGCCGCCGAGGCTGGGTCGGACCTGGATGCCGTGCAGATGAATGCCGATGCTGCCGCGCACATGGGCATCGCCGACGGCGAGATCGTCGAACTCGTGAGCGATATGGGCCGCGACCGCGTGCGTGTGGAGACGACGCCGTATCTGCATCCGGCGTGCATCTTCACCTCGGCCGCCCCCGGTGGGCGTTCGTTTGGCGCCGATGCCGGTGGCGCTCAAGCCTTGGGTGTGGGCCCGCTCGACCATACGCCGTTACGTTGGGACCCGTTGACGGGCGCCGCGCTCACCCAGGAAAACGCCGTTCGCGTGGAAAAGATCGCGGCGCGCGGGGATAATGACGAGTAATTGACTCAGCTGATGTATTTGACTGATCCACGTTTCTTTTGAAAGGCCGCACATGAGCGATAGCCAGAACATGTCCGATGAGGTGCGCGCCCGCCTGCGCGCCATTCCTTCCGTCAACGAGCTGCTTGCCGAGTGGCCGGTGGTGAAGGCGGCGGGGGAGACCTGCGACGCGGTGGTCCATGCTGCCGTGACGGCCGAGCTCGACGAGGAGCGCGCCGCCATTCGCGCCGGTGCCGCCCCGCGCTCTAAGCGCGACCTGGCCTCGGCCATCGAGTGGCGTGCGCATCGCTCCGCACTGCCGAGCCTGCGCCCCGCCGTCAACGCCACGGGTGTGGTCATCCATACCAATCTGGGCCGTGCCCCGCTTGCGGAGTCGGCGGCAAAGGCCGTGGCCGAGGTTGCGCGCGGGTATAGCACGCTCGAGTACAGCGTCGACACCTGTTCGCGCGGGTCGCGCAAGGAGCACGCTGCGCAACTGATCCGCTCGCTCACCGGTGCCGAGGACGCTCTCGTGGTCAACAACAACGCCGCTGCGGTGCTGCTGGTGCTGGCAACCCATGCCGCGGGCAAAGAGGTCATAGTCAGCCGTGGCGAGCTCGTCGAGATCGGTGGCAGCTTCCGTATTCCCGACGTCATGGCGGCTTCGGGCGCCAAACTCGTCGAGGTCGGCGCCACCAACCGCACGCACCTGTCGGACTACGAGCGCGCCATCACGCCCGATACGGCCATGATCCTTAAGGTCCATCCTTCTAACTATCGCATCGAGGGTTTCCACGAGGAGGTGGGTTCTCGGGAGCTTGCGGCGCTTGCTCACAAGCATGGCCTGCTGTTCTACGAGGACCAGGGTTCGGGCGCGCTGCTGCCCGATGACATCTTGGTTCGCGGCGGCGAAGAAACCACGCCGGCTTCGGTTTCGGCAGGGCTCGATCTGGTGTCGTGCTCGGGCGATAAACTGCTCGGTGCCGCACAGGCGGGCATTATCATGGGCCGTCGCGATCTGGTCCAGGCCTGTGGGTCGCATCCGCTTATGCGCGCCCTGCGCCCGGGTAAGTTGGCACTTACTGCGCTCGAGGCCACGTTGCGTATCTACATGGACGGCGCCGATGTTGCCCACCGTGATATTCCGGTGCTCAGTATGCTTACGCTGCCGCAGGCCCATTTGGAACGACGTGCCCGCAAGCTTCGCGATCGTATGGTTGTCGGGCTCGATAAGGTCGGTTGCCCGTGCGCCGTTCAGGTGGAGATCGTCGAGGAATCGTCGACCCCCGGTGGCGGCTCGCTGCCTACCGTGGAGCTGCCCACGATGTGCGTGGCCGTCTGCCCGGTCGACGGGCGCCTGTCCGTCGATGCGCTCAAGCGCTCGCTCGTCCAAGACTTCGATACGCCGGTCGTCACGCGCACCTCGCACGACCGCATTCTGTTTGATGTGCGCACGCTCGTGGGCGACCGCGATATCGAGACGGCGGCATCGACGCTCGTCGCGTGCGTTGAGAAGGCGATTGCTCGATGAGTGAGGTTCAAGCACTGGTGGAGTGTCCCGTTATCGTAGGTACGGCGGGACATGTTGACCACGGTAAGTCGGCGCTCATCGAGGCGCTGACGGGTAAAAACCCCGACCGCCTGGAAGTTGAACGTCGTCGCGGCATGACCGTTGAGCTTGGCTTTGGTGAGCTGGCGCTGCCGAGTGGCAAGATCGTTGGCCTGGTCGACGTGCCGGGCCATGCGCATTACTTGCGTGCCATGGTGCAGGGCGCCACGGGTATCGACGTGGCCGTGCTGGTGGTTTCGGCCGTCGAGGGCGTGATGCCGCAGACCCGCGAGCACGTGCATGTGCTGGAGCTGCTGGGCGTCACACACATGGTGGTCGCGCTGACGATGTGCGACCTGGCCGATGCCGAGATGACCGAGCTTGCCGAGCTCGACGTGGACGATTTTCTTTCGGGTACCGTGTTTGCCGACGCGCCGATCGTGTCGGTGTCGTCCAAGACCGGCGCGGGGATTGATGACCTGCTGGCCGCGCTCGACGAGCAGGTTGCTGCTTGCTGGGATGTCTGCCGTGCCCGTGCCGAGCTCACCGATGCCGCACCGCGTCTGCCCATCGACCGCTGCTTTACGATCAAGGGCGCCGGTACCGTGGTGACGGGAACGTTGCACGATGCGCCGGTTGCGGTGGGCGATGAGCTCGTCGCGCTGCCGTCGCGTACGGTCTGTCGCGTGCGCGGGATTCAGGTGCATGGCGATACGCCGCGGGCATTGCCCGGTCAGCGTGTGGCGCTCAACTTGGTGGGCGATGCCGTCGCCGCGCTCGATCGCGGAGAGATGCTCGGCGTGCAGGGTCGCTTTGGCCAGACGATGCGCTTTATGATGGTGTTCACTTACCTGGGCCGCGAGGGTGCCAAGCCGCGCGTGCTCGAGTCGGGCGCGCGCGTGCATGTGATGGCGGGTACGGCCGAGGTTGTCGGTCGCATCATGTTCATGGAGGGCGAGGCCCCCATGGCGGTGGGCGAGACCCGTATTGTTCAGGTGCGCTTGGAAAACTCGCTGCCGCTACGTGCCGGGGATCATGCCGTGGTGCTGTCCTATTCGCCCGTGATGCTTATCGGCGGCGGGCGCGTGCTGCTTTCGCGCTGCCGTCGCTCGCGCGAGCTTGCTGATGGGGAGCGTGCACTGTATGCGGCGCTCGAGTCCGGCGATACCGCGGGCGGTGTGGGCGCTTGGCTGGCGCTGCAGGCGCTGCCGGTTACGGCGGTTGATGTTGCCGAGGCGCTGGATCTTGGCGTCGGCGAGGTCGATGCCGTACTGCGCGGGTTGGTGGCGCAGGGCTCCGTTCGCAAACTTGCCGCGGGTGATTCGGGCCTCTTGGCGGACGCCGTGGTGCTCGACGCCGCGATGGATGCACTGGCAGCGACCTTGTCGGCCATGCATGCCGCGGCTCCCAAGGAGACGGGCTTTACGCCCGGCGCCGTTGCCCATGCTGCGTGGCCTTCCGCTGATGAATGCGTTTCCGCGGCTCTGATTGCCGAGGGCTGCTCGCGTGGCGTGTGCGCCGCCGAGGGTGCCGAGGTGTTCGACCCGCATTCGGCCGCCGCTGCGGCGCGCGTGGTGCACGAGGCTTGCGAGCGCATCGTTTCCTTGCTGGACGAAGCTGGCCTCGATGCGCCGACGTTGCCAGAGGTAGGCGAGCAGTTGCAGCTCGATCGCGACACCATGACGCGAGCTCTGCGCGAGCTTTCGCTTAACCGTTCCATCGTGAAGATCGAGCGCGACGTTGCCCTGTCTGCTATCTCGGAAGCCCATGCGCGCGAGCTTGTTGCCGTTGCCATTGAGGCAGCCGGTGGCGCTGCCACCACGAGTGTGTTGCGCGAGGCCCTGGGTGTGTCGCGCAAGCGTGCCATCAGCATCTTGGAGCACCTGGATGCCGTGCGCTTCACGGTGCTCGACAAGGAGGCCGGCGGCCTGCGCTCCCTGCGCTAGATTGGCTGCTCGGTTTGGTAAAATACCGCCGCACTTGGGAACGGATGGGCTCCGGTGGGCTCCGCGGTCCTCAAAACCGTTGCGAGGCGTGCAAAACGTCTTGGATGTGTTCGATTCACATACGTTCCCGCCATACGCTACCAGCGCTTTTGTGCTCGCGGTCTTGCTGCGTGCCGCAAAGGCGCTGTTTTGTTTTTGCACGAGCTTTTCGAAGCGCCGTTATTTCGGCGGCTGTATTTAGCTTCGTGCACCGGGTTTCGAGCATGCCGATGGAGGTGTTTTGCCGTATGACTACCGTAAGACGGGCCGATCTTTCTTGTGTCGTTCAAGCGGGCGGGTTGTCGTCGCGCATGGGCCGCGATAAGGCTCGCATGGCGTTTTGCGGCGAGCCGCTCATCGAGCGCGTGCTGGGTCGGCTGGCGCCAATTGCCGGCGAGTTGGTTGTGACGACTTCGCGTCCCAGCGAGCTTGCCTATCTTGAGGAACTTATGTTTGATGGCCTGCGCCCCCGCGTGGTGATGGACGTCGACGGTCCCGCCGGTGCCATGCGTGGCATCGCGAGCTCGTTGGCCGCGGCCCGATTGCCGCTCGTGGCGATCGTCGCCTGCGACATGCCGTTTGTCTCGCCGGAACTGATCGGCGCGCTTGCCGATCGTGTCGAGACCGAGGCGCTCGATGTGTGCGCGCCGCGCGAGGAGCGGGGGATTGAGCCGCTTTGCGCCGTCTGGCGCTGTGATGCGTGTGCGCCGGTTGCCCACGAGCTGCTTGCCTGCGACCGCCAGCGCATTCGCTGCCTGATCAATCGCGTTCAGGCTGGTTATATGGATGAGCCGCAGATTGTTAAGGCCGCGGGCTCGACGCTCTGCTTCGAGAACGTCAATACGCCCGAGGAGTTTGCGGCGGCCGAGTTACTCGCCTAGACGATGGGAGATGCCATGTCTCACGATATTTGCCCCGACACGGGAGAGCCTTGCGCTTGCGACGGGTCCGAACCCTGTACCTGCGGATGTGGTGGCTGTGGACATACCGCGGAAGAGGAAGCGGCTGCCGCGGCGTATCGTGAGGCACACCGCGAAGGCCCGTCCGGTGATGCCCTCGACCACGAACGCAAGATCATCGTGTCGTTCGACAGCACCTTCAATGTGATGGAATGCGAGCAGCTTTGCCTTGCCGCCGGCGTGCCCGGGCGCATCATGCCGCTGCCCGGCTCCATTACCGCAGGTTGCGGGCTGTGCTGGGCTATGCCGTTCTCGGGCGATGCGCTCGCCGCCTTCCGCGCTGCCACCGAAGGCCGCATAACCCCCGCCGACTACCATCAGCTCGTCCTCTAGCCACCAAAACCACCACAAAGGTGCCTGTCCTCAATGTGGTGGTTTGGAACACGTGGACGAAACAGGTTTGAAACACGGGTTTTGCGCGTCAGGCACTCAAAAACGCTTCTACCTGCATCGTAATCAAAACGAAACATCTGCTCGTCGGCTTATGCGAAACTTTGCTGCAACAGTGCGATATTATCCATACTCGATAAAGCTCGCGGCGTATGAGGCGCCGCGAACGACACCTTTCTTTTCCATCAATTGGAGGAAGCATGAGCTACACGCAGAAAGTTCTCGACGAGCTCAAGGCCCGCTATCCCGAGCAGCCTGAGTTCATCCAGGCCGCGACCGAGATCCTCGGCACCATCCAGCCGGCGCTCGACGCCCATCCCGAGTACGAGGAGGCCGCCCTGCTGGAGCGCCTCGTCGAGCCCGAGCGCATCGTTATGTTCCGTGTCCCCTGGGTCGATGACCAGGGCAAGGTTCAGGTCAACCGCGGCTATCGTGTCGAGTTCAACTCTGCCATTGGACCCTACAAGGGCGGCCTGCGCTTTAACCCGACGGTCACCCTGGGCATGCTCAAGTTCCTGGGCCTGGAGCAGATCCTCAAGAACAGCCTGACCACCCTGCCCATGGGCGGCGGCAAGGGCGGCTCCGACTTTGACCCCAAGGGCAAGTCCAACAACGAGATCATGCACTTCTGCCAGTCCTTCATGACCGAACTCTATCGCCACATTGGCCCCAACACCGACGTTCCCGCTGGCGACCTGGGCGTTGGCGGCCGCGAGGTTGCCTACATGTTCGGTCAGTACAAGCGCCTGACCAACGAGTGGACCGGCGTCCTCACCGGCAAGGGCCTCTCCTTTGGAGGCTCGCTCGCCCGTACCGAGGCCACCGGCTACGGCCTGGTCTACTTTGTGGACGAGTACCTCAAGAGCCGCGGCGAGTCCTTCGGGGGCAAGAACGTCGTCGTTCACGGTTCCGGCAACGTTGCTATCTATGCCGTCCAGAAGGTCTCCCAGCTCGGCGGCAAGGTGCTGGCCTGCTCCGACACCCACGGCTGGGTCGAGGATCCCGACGGCATCGACTACACCGTGCTCGAGCACGTCTACAACAAGAAGCGCTCCGGCCACGACAAGGGCGTCACGCTCGCCATGTACGTTGACGAGAAGCCCGGTGCCGTGTGGCACGAGGGCGACGGCCGCGGCGTGTGGCAGCTGCCCTGCGACATCGCGCTGCCCTGCGCTCGCGAGAACACGCTGCTGCTCGAGGACGCCCAGGAGCTCGTCGCCAATGGCTGCAAGGTGGTCGGCGAGGGCGCAAACATGCCCACGACCATCGAGGCCACGACCTACTTCCAGGAGAACGGCGTCGCCTTTATGCCCGGCAAGGCTGCCAACGCCGGCGGCGTGCTCGTGTCCGGCCTGGAGATGAGCCAGAACGCCGAGCACCTGTCCTGGACCTTCGACGAGGTCGACGGCAAGCTCGAGCAGCTCATGCGCGGCATGTTCCACAACGTGGACGACACCGCCAAGGAGTATGGCCAGGAGGGCAACTTTGTCATGGGCGCCAACATCGCCGGCTTCCTGAAGGTCGCCGACGCCATGCTCGCCCAGGGCGTCTGCTAGATCCAGCTCGACATAGCAACTGATGAGGCTCCCAGCATTTGTGCCGGGAGCCTTTTTCTATGGTGGTGAGGGCCGTGCGCCCTCGTTTGGTACACTAGAGGACACTGGACAAGTGAAGAGATGGGGGAGAACGTGCTCAAGTTCGGTACCTACGTCCGTGTTGGAAACGCGGCCGAAGCCTATGAGCTCTTACAGAAGAACCGCAACAACAAGATTGTGGGCGGTGGCATTTGGATGCGTCTGGGTTCGCGTCGCGTGGCGACGGCGATTGACCTTTCGGCCTGCGGACTCGATCAGATCGAGGAGACCGAGACCGAGTTTCGCATCGGTGCCATGTGCACCCTGCGCCAGCTCGAGCGTCATGCCGGGCTCAACGCGCTTGTCAACAATGTCTTTGAGTTCGCCGTCCACGACATCGTGGGCGTGCAGCTGCGCAATACCGCCACGGTGGGCGGCAGCATCTACGGCCGCTTTGGCTTCTCGGACGTTCTCTCGGCGTTCCTGGCGCTCGATTCGTATGTTGAGCTGACGGGCGCCGGCCGCGTGCCGCTCGCGGAGTTCGTGCGGATGGGCTACGTGCGCGACGTGATCGAGCACATCGTGGTCGTTAAACACGAGTACCGTGCGAGCTACGAGGCCGTGCGCAAGGCCGCGACCGACTTCCCCTCGTTGAACGTCACCGCCGCCTGGTGGAACAACACTTGGCACGTCACCGTGGGCGCCCGCCCGCTGCGCGCGACCCTGCTGCAGGGCGTGGCGTGCGGCCTTACCAACGAGCGGCCTTCCGAGGACGAGCTTCGCGCCCTTGCTGCATCCGTGCGTGCCCTGAGCTACGGAACCAACCTGTGGGGCTCGGCCGACTACCGCCGTCGCATCTCTGCCCCGCTCGCCGTCCAGGCCGTGCGCCGCGCCGCCGGCATCGAGCTTTCGGCCGCGCTTGCCCGCGAGCTCGAGACCGTGCAGGTCCCTAAGTTTGCCACGGACGAGTATTCCTGCCGCCGCGTGCCCGGCGTCGATTCTAGCGAGGTGCGCTAATGGCTGCCAAATTCATCGATCTTTCCTTTACGCTCAACGGCCGCAAGGTCAAGGTTCAGATTGCCCCCGATACCATGCTCTTTTCGCTTTTGCGTGAGCAGGGTTGCGCGTCGGTGCACTGCGCCTGCGAGACCACCAACTGCGGCCTGTGCACGGTGTGGCTCGACGGCTACCCGGTGCTGAGCTGCTCGGTCCCCGCCGCGCGCGTCGAGGGCCATACCATCACCACGCTCGAGGGTCTCAAGGCTGAGTCCGAGGCGCTTGCCCGCGCCATGGCTGCCGAAGGTGCCGAGCAGTGCGGTTTTTGCGCTCCCGGCCTCATCATGAACGTGCTGGCGCTTGCCCGCGCCGCCAAGGAGGACCCGAGCCTCGTCGCCACGCGCGAGGAGCTGTCGCGCCAGCTCGCCGGCAACCTCTGCCGTTGCAGCGGCTACGAGAGCCAGCTGCGCGCCATTGTCCGCTTCCTCAACGAGTCCGGCGTGCAGGTGGGCTTTGAGATGCCCGAGCTGCCGGTCAACGACACCAGCTGCGACGGTGTCTCGTACAAGCAGATCACCCATAAGCAGCCCAAGAAGGACTCGAAGGCGCTGCTCGAGGGCCGTCCCGTCTACACGGGCGATATGGTGCCCGCCGGCGCCCTGATCGTCAAACTCAAGCGCAGCCCCTATGCCCGCGCCAAGATCCGCTCCATCGATACGTCGCGCGCCCTGAAGGTGCCCGGCGTGGTGGGCGTCTACACCTACGAGGACGTTCCCAAGCGCCGTTTTACCATTGCCGGCCAGAGCTATCCGCAGCCGAGTCCCTACGACCGTCTGATTCTCGAGAACCTCGTCCGCTACCAAAACGAAGAGGTGGCGATCGTCGCCGCCGAGACCGAGGAGGCCGCCGATAAGGCGCTCAAGCTCATCAAGGTCGACTACGAGGTGCTCGAGCCCCTGCTCGACTTTACCCAGGCACTCGATAACGACATCGTGGTCCACCCCGAGGGCGACGTGACCTTTATGTTCCCGCAGGGCGGCGATGTTCCGCGCAACCTGGTGTGCAGCGGTACCAGCGATTATGGCGATCTGGACGAGGCCTTCGCCCAGAGCGACATCGTCTTTGAGCGCACTTACACCAGCCAGGCCACGCAGACCGCGCCCATGGAAACCTTCCGCGCCTTTGCGACGACCGACGCGTTCGGGCGTATCTCGGTGACCACCTCTACACAGGTGCCCTTCCACGTGCGCCGCATGGTCGCGCAGTCGCTCGACATTCCGCAGTCGCAGGTGCAGGTCATTAAGCCGCGCATCGGCGGCGGCTTTGGCTCCAAGCAGACAGGCTGCTGCGAGATCTTCGTGGCATTCGTTACCCAGCAGACCGGCCGTCCGAGCTATTGCTGCTACACGCGCGAGGAGACCATCACTGCAGGCAATTCGCGTCACCAGATGCAGATGACCGTTAAGCTGGGCGCCATGAACGACGGCACCATCACGGCCATCGATTTGCACGCGCTTTCCAACGCCGGCGCGTACGGCGAGCACGCCACCACGACGATCGGCCTTTCGGGCCATAAGAGCCTGCCCATCTACAACCATGTGAAGGCGAGCCGCTTTAGCTGGGACGCCGTCTACACCAACACCAACCGCGGCGGCGCGTATCGTGGCTACGGTGCCACCCAGGGCCAGTTTGCCGTGGAGAGCGCCGTCAACGAGCTCGCCGACATGCTGCACATGGACCCCGCCGACCTGCGCCTTAAGAACATTGTGCGCGAGGGCGAGGTCATGCCGCAGTACTACAACGAGAAGCTCAACGCCTGCGCGCTCGACCGCTGCCTGCTGCGCGCGATGGACATGATCGGTTGGCGCGACAAGCCGCTGGCCGTCGACCTGGGCGACCGCGTGCGCGCCCTGGGCTGCGCGCTCACCATGCAGGGCTCGGGCATCTCCAACGTGGACATCGCCGGCATCGACATGCGCCTGGAAGAGGACGGCTTCATTACCATCGGCACCGGCGCCACCGATAACGGTATGGGCGTCGACACGATCCTGGCGCAGATTGCCGCCGAGGAGCTGGGCGTGGAGAGCTCGCTGATCGTGGTGCGCGGCGTGGACACCGATGTGTCGCCGTTCGACGCCGGCTCGTACGCGAGCTCCGGTACCTACGTGACGGGCCTTGCCGCCAAGAACGCCGCGACCGAGCTGCGCGAGAAGATTTGCGCCAAGGCGGCCCAGATGTGGGACGTTGACGTCGTCGACGTGGTCTTCGACGGCCAGTACGTGCGCCTGTCCGACGAGCGTGCCGCGCGCGAGCAGAACCGCTACCTCACGCTGCGCGACTTTGCCAACCTGTGCGTCAAGAACATCGAGGGTGGCGACGCGCTGACTTCGCACGCCTCTGCCTGCCTGCCCGTTTCGCCTCCGCCGTTTATGGCCGGCATTGCCGAGGTCGAGGTCGACAAGGCCACCGGCAAGGTGACTGTTGTGGACTACGCCGCTGCCGTCGACTGCGGTACCGTGATCAACGAGGCGCTCGCGCGCGTCCAGGCCGAGGGCGGCATTGCCCAGGGTATCGGCCACGCGCTCTACGAGATTGTTGAGCATGACGATCGCGGCCGCCTGCGCACCGGCAACTTTATGAGCTACAAGCTGCCCACGCGTCTGGATATCGGCAGCATTCGCGTGGCCTTTGAGCCGAGCTACGAGCCGACGGGTCCGTTTGGCGCCAAGTCGATCGGCGAGGTCGTCATCAACACGCCGCTCGCCGCCGTGGCCTCGGCCGTCGCACACGCCACCGGCCAGCAAGTTCGCTCGCTGCCGATCACGCCGGAGAAAGCGCTGCTGGGGGAGTAGCGGGTCAGCGAACAAGTCGTAATTGGCGGGACGGGGCAACTCGTTCCGCCTTTCGCACTCGTGGTGAGGTCGTGAGCCTGTAAAACGTCTGCGTGCGCTTGCCGTTCGTATCTGCTATCATTCCTAGTCTGTGCGCTCATGCGGGCGTGGCGGAATTGGTAGACGCGCCAGATTTAGGTTCTGGTGGGATTCCCGTGAAGGTTCGAGTCCTTTCGCCCGCACCAACGCATCTGCGTCGGCTCCCGCCGTCGCGACTCTTTGTTGCATAAAGGTACCAGCACCTCAGATAAGCTGGGCAGTATGAGGAGGAACGTGTTGAACATCACCGCTTCTGACGTCAAGGACGCCAAGCTCACCGCTACGGTCACCATCCCGGCCGCCGACGTCGACGCCGCGATCAAGAAGGCTTACAAGGACACCGCCAAGAAGTACCGCTTCCCGGGCTTCCGCGCCGGTAAGGCCCCCCGTCCGGTCATCGACTCCGCACTTGGCGCCGAGGCTACCCTCGCTCAGGCCACCAACGACCTGATCGCCGCCAACGAGCCCGCCGTCCTCAACGAGCTGGACATCGTCCCCACCAAGAACGGTGACTACAAGGACCTCGACCTCGCTAAGGATCACGAGGACTACACCTACACCGTCGAGTTCTCCCTGCGTCCCGCCGCTGAGCTCTCCTCCTTCGACGCTGTCGAGATTGAGATGCCTCCCGCGGAGGTCACCGAGTCCGAGATCAACAACCAGGTCGAGATGCTCCTCAACTACCGCGCTACCTTCGAGGACGTCGAGGGTCGCGCCGTCGAGGCTGAGGACTACGTCACCGTCGACCTCAAGGCCGTCGAGAACGCCGACAACTTCGCCGCCGAGGGCCGCATGCTCATCGCCGGTAGCGACAGCAACCCCAAGGAGTTCAACGAGGCCCTGATCGGTGCCAACGTTGACGACGTCAAGACCGTCACCTGGACCGACGAGGTCGAGGAGGGCGAGGAGGCCGAGACCCACACCGTCGAGGTCACCGTCAAGGGCATCAAGGTCCGCAACACCCCCGAGCTCACCGACGAGCTCGTCAAGTCCGACTTTGGCTTCGACAGCATCGAGGCCATGCGCGACGCTATCAAGATCGAGATCGAGCAGGACAAGGCTTCCCGCCTCCCGGCCGAGAAGGAGAACCGTTGCGTCTCCGCTCTCGCCGAGCGCCTGCAGCTCGAGGAGATGGACGCCGACTACGAGCAGTCCGTCTTTGAGGAGCTTGGCCAGAACTTCCTGTCCAACCTCGCTGCCCGCGGCATGACGCTGGACACCTGGCTGCCCGCTTCCGGCCTGACCATGGAGCAGTTCATCGGCGACCTGCACAAGCAGGCCAACGACGTTGCCCGTGAGTCCCTGGCTCTCGACGCCCTCGCCCGTGAGCTCAAGATCGAGGTCACCGAGGACGACATCAACGCCGAGTTCGAGAAGGCCGGCGTCAAGGACGTCGAGGCTTCCAAGGCCGAGTTCATCGCCGATGGCCGCATGCCTGCCGTCCGCGAGTCCATCCGTCGCTCCAAGGCCGTCGACCACCTGGTCGAGAACGCCAAGGTGACCGAGGTCGACGAGACCGCCAAGGACGCCGAGTAATTCTCGCCACCTTGCCCGCGAGCGCATGCGTGCGCCCGTGATGGGGTAAAGTTATAAACCGGTTATCCGGTTGCTTCGTACGGTGCCAGCCAATGCATAGCATGCGGGCACCGTACGTTTGTCTAGAACCATTATTGGTCCGTAAGAGAAATGGAGATGCGTATGATCGCTAAGTTCGATTCCGCCCTCGTGCCATACGTTATCGAGCAGACACCGCGCGGCGAGCGCAGCTACGATATCTATTCGCGCCTGCTCAACGACCGCATCATCTTCTTGGGCGAGGAGATCAACTCCGTCAGCGCCAACCTGGTCGTTGCCCAGCTGCTGCATCTTGAGAGCCAGGATGCCGAGAAGGATATCTCGCTCTATATCAATTCGCCCGGTGGCGAGGTCTACTCCGGCCTGGCGATTCTGGACACCATGAACTTTATCAAGCCGCAGGTCTCCACCATCTGCGTCGGTATGGCCGCGTCTATGGCCGCCGTGCTGCTTTCGGCCGGCGCCAAGGGCAAGCGCTTCTGCCTGCCGCACTCCAAGGTCATGATTCACCAGCCCAGCGGCGGTGCCCAGGGCCAGCAGACCGAGATCGAGATCGTGGCCGAGGAGATCAAGAAGACCCGCCGCGAGCTCAACCAGATCCTGTCCGACGCCTCGGGCCAGCCCATCGAGAAGGTCCAGGCCGACACCGAGCGCGACAACTACCTGACCGCTGCCGAGGCCCTCGACTACGGCCTGATCGACCGTATCGTCACCTCGCGCGATCTCGCCGCGAAGGACGCCTAGGATGGCAGGAAACATGCAGGACAACTTTGACGAGAATGGCAACCCCATCCGCTGCTCCTTCTGCGGAAAAGAGCAGGGGCAGGTTCGCCGCCTTGTAAAGGGTCCGACCAACATCTTTATCTGCGACGAGTGCGTTGCCGCCTGCTCCGAGATCCTTGAGGAGTCGCTGGCTTCGGACTTTATGGACGCTGCCCGCAACGGCAAGCTGCCGGGCTTCCTCAACGACCACGGCCAGGCTGCATCCCAGCCCGCCGCGGACCCCGAGACCGAGGGTTTTGAGCTCGAGGACGATCGCCAGGTCATCACGCACGTGCCGACGCCGCACGAGATCTATGACGAGCTTTCGGCCTATGTTATGGGTCAGGAGGACGCCAAGCGCGCCATGTCGGTGGCCGTGTACAACCACTATCGCCGCGTGATTGAGGGCGGCGCTGCGGTGTCTGCCTTTGATGACGACATGGGCTCGCAGTTCGATGACGATATGGACGAGGTAGAGCTCGCCAAGTCCAACATCCTGCTGCTCGGTCCCACCGGTACCGGTAAGACCCTGCTGGCCCAGACGCTCGCGCGCATTCTTGAGGTGCCGTTTGCTATCGCCGATGCCACCGCGCTCACCGAGGCCGGCTATGTGGGCGAGGACGTGGAGAACATCCTACTCAAGCTCATCAATGCTGCCGATGGCGACATTGAGCGCGCTCAGGTGGGCATTATCTACGTGGACGAGATTGATAAGATCGCCCGCAAGGCCGAGAATCTCTCCATCACCCGCGATGTCTCGGGCGAGGGCGTTCAGCAGGCACTGCTTAAGATTCTTGAGGGCACGGTGGCCAGCGTTCCGCCCACCGGCGGCCGCAAGCATCCCCAACAGGAGCTGCTGCAGATCGACACGACGAACATCCTGTTCATCTGCGGCGGTGCTTTTGTGGGTCTGGATAAGATCATTGCCGATCGCGTGGGCAACAAGGGCGTGGGCTTTAACTCCGAGATCGCCGGCCCCACCTCGGTCGACGAGAACGACCTGCTGCGCCAGGTGCTCCCGCAGGACCTCAACGCCTTTGGCATGATCCCCGAGTTTGTGGGCCGTACGCCCGTCGTCACCCAGACGCAGGCGCTTGACGAGGACGACCTGGTGTCGATCCTGATCGAGCCCAAGAACGCTGTGGTGCGACAGTACCGCAAGATGTTCCAGCTCGAGGATGTCGATCTTGAGTTTGAGGACGCGGCCCTGCACGAGATCGCCCGCATGGCGCTTGCCCGCAAGACCGGCGCCCGCGGCCTGCGCGCCATCTGCGAGGACGTGCTGCAACAGACGATGTTCGACCTCCCCAGCGAGGAAGGCGTTGCCAAGGTCGTCGTAACCGAAGCGGCGGTTAAGGGCGAAGAACAGCCCCAACGCATCTACGGCTAAAACCTGTCAAAACGTTTTTGTCGATAGCCTCCGACCACCTGCGGCCGGAGGCTATTTTATATATACGCAATAACCCCAACTACCTGTGTTATTCTGTGTGTTTGTTTAAGCCTCAGCGAATTCATTCAGACTGAAGTAATCGATACCTAAGGGGAGGAATGCAGACCCTAGCGGGCCTACATTCCTCCCCGACGGGCAAGGGAGAGATATATGGAAGAAATGCCCAAGAACTACGATCCATCGACCAACGAGCCGGCGATCTTGCAGAAGTGGCTCGACGGCGGCTACTACAAGCGCCGCGAGGGCGTGGGCGATTGCACCGTCACCATTCCGCCTCCCAACGTGACCGGCAAGCTCCACATGGGCCACGCCACCGACGACTCCATCCAGGACGCCATCATCCGTATGGCCCGCATGCGCGGCAAGTCCACGCGCTGGGTGCTCGGCACCGACCACGCCGGTATCGCTACGCAGACCAAGGTCGACAAGAAGCTCAAGAGCGAGGGCATCAGCCGCCTGGAGATCGGTCGCGACAAGTTTGTCGACGCCTGCTGGGACTGGACCCACGAGTACGGCGGCATCATCGTCGAGCAGATCAAGCGCATGGGCTGCTCCGTCGACTTCGACAACGAGCGCTTCACCATGGACGAGGATTACGCCCAGGCCGTGCGTAAGGTCTTCTGCGACTGGTACCACGACGGCCTGATCTATCGCGGCAAGCGCATCGTCAACTGGTGCCCCAACTGCACCACCGCCATCTCGGACGACGAGGCCGAGTATAAGGACGAGAAGGGCCACCTGTGGCACCTGCGCTACCCGCTGACCGAGCCGGTCAACGGCCAGGACTACATCGTCGTCGCCACCACGCGCCCCGAGACCATGCTCGGCGATACGGGCGTTGCCGTCTCCCCGAAGGACCCCGAGAAGGCCGCCTTTGTGGGTAAGACCGTCAAGCTCCCCATCGTCGACCGCGAGATCCCCATCTTTGAGGATTGGCATGTCGACGCCAACTTTGGCTCCGGCTTCGTCAAGGTCACCCCGGCCCACGACCCCAACGACTACGCCATGGGTCAGGCCCACGACCTGCCGCAGATCAACATCTTCGACGAGCACGCGGTGGTCGTCGAGGGCTACGGCGAGTTCACTGGCATGAACCGCGACGAGTGCCGCGAGGCCGTCATCAAATGGTTCGACGAGCACGGCCTGCTCGACCACGTCGAAGAGCTCGACCACTCCGTCATGCACTGCTACCGTTGCGACTCCGCACTGGAGCCGTGGCTGTCCGAGCAGTGGTTCGTGGCCGTCGATAAGCTCAAGGGGCCGGCGCTCGACGCCGTCAACTCCGGCAAGGTCACCTTCCACCCCGCGCGCTGGACGCAGACCTACACCACCTGGATGGAGAACCTCAAGGACTGGTGCATCAGCCGCCAGCTGTGGTGGGGCCACCGCATCCCCGTGTTCTACTGCGAGGACTGCGGCTGGGAGGACGCCCTCACCGAGGATACCGACGTGTGCCCCAAGTGCGGCGGTCATCACGTGCATCAGGACGAGAACGTGCTGGACACCTGGTTCAGCTCGCAGCTGTGGACCTTCGCCACGCAGGGCTGGCCGCAAAAGCCGGAGCTGCTCGAGGGGCATCACCCCACGACGGCGCTGGTCACCGCGCGCGACATCATCGCGCTGTGGGTCGCCCGCATGGTCATGAGCTCGCTGTACTTCCTGGACGAGGTGCCGTTTAAGGACGTCGTCATCTACCCGACGATCCTTGCCAAGGACGGCAGCCGCATGTCCAAGTCCAAGGGCAACGGCGTTGACCCCATGGACCTCATCGGTATGTACGGTGCTGACGCCATGCGTTACAACCTGCTCACGCTGTGCACTAACAACCAGGACGTCAAGTTCGACGCGAACATCGATAAGAAGACCAAGAAGCTCATCGACAGCCCGCGCACCGAGCAGGCCAAGAGCTTTGTGACCAAGATCTGGAACGCCAGCCGCTTCCTGCTTATGAACATGGAGGGCTACACGCCCGGCGAGCCCGTCGTTGAGACGCCGGCCGACGCCTGGATGTTCAGCCGCCTGGCCAAGGCCGTGAAGATGGTCACCGAGGGTATTGAGAAGTACACCTTTGGCGACATGGCGCGCGGCGTGCAGCAGTTCTTCTGGAACGAGGTCTGTGACTGGTACGTCGAGGTCACCAAGGCTCGCCTGAAGGGCGAGGGCCGTCTGCAGGCGCAGCGCAACCTGATCTTTGTGCTTGACACCTCCATTCGCCTGATGCACCCGCTCATGCCGTTTGTCACCGAGGAGATCTGGGACAACATGCCGGCAAGCGTTCTCGACCTGGATGCCGAGGGCAACGTGGACCGCGCCGAGGCGCTCATGATCGCCAAGTGGCCCGAGCCCGCCGACTACGCTAAGTATGTTGACGAGGACGCCGAGCGCGCGTTTGAGCTGTGCCGCACCGTCGTGTCTGCCGCCCGCGCCACGCGTTCGCGCTATCGCTTGAGCCCCAAGGCCGAGCTCGACGTGGTCGTGCGCGCCGGCGCCGAGGACATCGAGAAGCTCGAGAGTCTGCGCTCGACCATCGAGCCGCTGGCCAACACCGCCTCGCTGGTTATGGGTACCGACGTTGAGAAGCCGGCCGCGAGCATTGCCGTGGTCGATAGCGGCGTCGAGGTCTTTGTGGTGCTCGAGGGCAAGGTTGACCTTTCGGCCGAGAAGGCGCGTCTGGAGAAGGAAATCGCCGCGGCTCAGAAGGAGCTTGCCGGCTGCGAGAAGACCCTTGCTAACGAGGGCTTTGTTGCCAAGGCCGCGCCTGCCGTGGTCCAGAAGAAGAGGGACCGTGCAGCTGAGCTCAAGGAGATCCTGGCGGCGCTGACTGCTCAGGTTGCTGACTTCTCGTAGGCGGTACTGGGGGACGCGGTTTGGGGCTTTGCTCGCTACTGCGGACACCTATTCCGCCGTTCTAACGAACGGCGGCTGGCTCGACGCTGCAAACGCCTCTGATGGCCAATCTGCCGTTCAACTTCGGGCGCATGGGCATAAGCCCTATGCGCCCTTGTTTCACGGCACCTTGGCTCATCAGAGGCGTTTTCGCTGACTATCCTCAACCTATACTGTTTTATTTTTCTATGAATGGCGGTTCTGAAAATGCCTAAGCGTTCTGGCTTGTATACCGTTCCTTTTGAGTTTGATTTGCTTTCGTTTGGTGAAGCTGTGGGGCTGGCTGCTGATACGGGGCGGATTTCTGGGGATGCTGGGCCTCTGCTCGAGACGGTTGTCGATATGCTTGATGAGCTGGGACGTCCGGACGAGTATTTCGATTGCATTCAGGTTGCCGGTACCAATGGCAAGACTTCGACTACGCGTTTTTCGGCTGCCATTCTTCGTGGTGAGGGGCTCAAGACCGCGCTGTATACGTCGCCACAGCTGGTACGCTATCCCGAGCGCATGGAAGTCGATGGATACGTCGTGAGCGATGAGGCATTCGCCCGTGGCGTTTCGGCCGCTGTTGAGGTGGGAAATCGCGTGAATGCGCGCCGTGTGGCGGCGGGGGAGCACGCCTATTCCATCACGCCGTTTGACCTGCTGACGGCTGCCGCACTTGTAGTGTTTGCCGAGGCCGCGGTGGATGTTGCCGTGCTTGAGGTTGGCATGGGCGGACGCTGGGATGCTACGAGTGCGACCGATCCCGTGGCCGTCGCCATTACGGGTATTGGGCTCGATCACACACGTATTTTGGGCGATACGCTCGAGGCCATTGCGGGGGAGAAGGCTGCGGTTATTAAGCCTGGGCGTTTGGTCGTTTTGGGCGAGGGTACGCATGAGGCGAGCGTTCAGCGTGTGATGGATGCCCGTTGCCGTGAGTGCGGTGTTGTGCCGCTTGTGGTGAACCATGCCACAACAAAGGTTCCGGCACACGTGGGTGATACGGTTGAGTTCAGCTGCACCACGCCGCGCGCGATCTATACGTCGAGTATGGTCAAGCCGGCGTATCAGCCGCAGAATGCCGCATGCGCGATTATGCTCTGCGAGGGCTACCTGGGCCGCGAACTCGACCGCGATGCGCTCGACGCTTCGCTTATGGGCTGCCCCACGCCGGGTCGCTTTGATGTGCTGGGAACCGATCCGCTCAAGCTGATCGACGCCTGCCATAACCCTCAGAGCTGCGAGAACTTTGTGAGCGCGCTGGACGAGATCGATCCGTGCGTGGAGAACCGCCCCACGCTGCTGTGTGCAGCGCTGGCCGATAAAGACGTGGCGGGTATCGTTGACGTTCTGGTTCCGGCGTTCCCCCACGCGGTCGTGACCCAGACCGATTCCGATCGCGCCCTGCCGGCAGAGGAGCTCGCTGCCCTGGTGGGTGCCGATAAGCTCGCGGGCGTGTACCCCAGCGTATCCGAGGCCCTCGCTGCCTTCGATGCCGCGGGCGAGCCCTTCGTAGCCGCCGGCACCATCACCCTAGCCGGCGAAGTAGCCGGCCTGCTGCGCTAACCCATCCCCTCAGCGGTTGCGGTGAAATGCGGACTGTTTTACAAGCCAGGAGCCTCAAACAGTCCGTATATCACCGCAACTCAAAAGCAGTCAATTTGGGACGGGGCTTTTTGGCTGCCCTGTGCCCCGAGTTGACTCGCTTGCCACGAAATGGGCCTATTTACTACGTTTTAGCGAATACCCCCGACCACACCGAGAATTGCAAAATTAAAACCGCAGGTAGACGGCTTGCGGATTTTGCGAAAACGCGGGTATGGTCGCCCTATGCGGGTTAAACGTAGTAGATAGGCCGTTTTTGTGGCGCGGTATTGGTGGGATGCGGCAAAGGGACAGCCCCTTTGCCGCATTGCCTAGTCTAGGCGGACCGGATCGTGGGGGTAGGCGTTGATGATCTCGACGCCGGACTCGGTGACTAGAGCGAGGTCCTCGATGCGGACGCCGGTGCGGTCGGGGAGGTAGATGCCCGGTTCGATGGAGAACGTCATGCCCGGCTCTACGACCTGCTCGTTGACGAGCGAGACGTCGCCCGGCTCGTGGTCCTGCAGGCCGATCGAGTGACCCAGGCGATGCGTAAAGTATTCGCCGTAGCCCGCGTCTTCAATCACATCGCGTGCGGCGCGGTCCAGGTCGCACATGCGCACGCCCGGTGCGATGATCGCTTCGGCGGCCTCGTTGGCGCGGCGCACGATGTCGTAGATGCGTGCCGTCTCCTCGTCCGGCTCGCCCCAAAAGAACGTGCGCGTCATGTCCGAGCAATAGTTGCAGCGGCGTCCGCCAATGTCGAACAGCACCACGTCGCCGCGCTTGAGCACGGTGTCGTCGGGTTCGTGATGCGGGTCGCCGGCGTTGGCGCCAAAGCTCACGATGGGCGGAAAGCTAAAGCCCTCGCAGCCGTGCTTGCGATACAGGCCGAGCATCTGGTCGGCAATCTCGCGTTCCGTCACGCCCTCGTGGACAAGCTTAATAGCATCGGCCATTACAGCGTCGTTAGCGGTCGAGGACGCACGCATGAGCTCCTGCTCGGTGGCATCCTTGTGGGTGCGTGCGGCGGTGACGGCAAAGTCACCCAGGAAAAACTCGCTTGCGGCGTGGCGCTCCATGAGCGGCATCAAAAAGCCGGAGCGCATGACGGTGTCGATGCCGAGCGGTTTGGTCGGATCGACCTCGCGAGCGATGGCGTCGGCCACGACATCGGTATCGGTGTGATAGGCGACGCGGGCATTGTCGTACTCGGGCAGTTGATGCAGTGCGTTGACCAGGATCACCGGCTCGGCATCGCGCACGAGCAGCACGCCGCAAAAACGCTCGAACATATCGGCATAAAAGCCGGTCAGGTAATAGATCGACCATGGGTCGTTTACGAGCAGCTGTGCGCCAGGGTGCTGAGCCTCGAGCGCATCGAGCACGCGTGCCACACGCTGGTCATCGACATGTGCCATGAAACATCCTTTCACTATGGTGCCACCATGGTATCCCAAGCCCGGCACATAGGGACGTTCCTTTTAATATGAGCAGGACATTGTCAAGAGGCAAAATCGGGCCTGGCCCCAACGATATGGGGTCAGGCCCTCTCCCTATATCAACCCGTCCGCGGCGACCTCGGCGTGTCTTACCGACGCTCGTCTTTGCAGTTTAATATCCGCCCGTGGCGATCTCTCGCTGGGCAATCCGTTGCTACGGCTGAGGCTTCTACGTCGAACCGACAGTCTGTGCACGCGTGTGGCGCCTTGGGCGCTCGCAGAAAAGGGACCTGAGGTTCGCCTCAACGGCTTCGGATCGAACCGCTTCCGGGGTGACTGGCTTATGTGCGGGGGACCGCCCCCTACGCCTCCTCGGCCATGAGGCCGACCGCCCACACCCAGCAGGCGAGCTCGCGCGCCGTGGCGACGTTCGCCTTGTTGCCGTGGACCCCGCGCGCGAGCAGCGCCACCCGCCTCTCGACCAGCCTCCGCACGCCCTTGGCGGCATGCCTCCGGGCGCCCCGGTCCGGGGCCTGGCCCTTGGCGAGGTCCTTCGGCCGCCCCGAGCACGTCAGGTAGTGCCACGCGGCCTCGACCAGCGTCTTCCTCAGGTGCTTGTTGCCGGCCTTGGTGATCGCGCCCCTGCGGTCGCTCTCCCCGCTGGAGTGCTCGGAGGGCGTCAGGCCGACCCACGCGGCGAACGAGCGGGCGTTCCTGAACCTGGAGAACTCGCCGGCCTCGAACACGAGGTCGGCGGCTGTTAGCGCTAATCTAAAACCAACCACTTTCGCAAACGTATCTCGCCGAATGCGC
>CAUGTZ010000018.1 GCA_959602645.1 uncultured Collinsella sp.
GCCCGTGGGTTATACCCTAAGAGCAAACCACCCTTTTTAAGGGTGGTTCTGATTGCTCAATCCAACAATGTAGCGTCTCGCCGGCCTGCAGGTGACGCAGATTCTCCGCGGCGATGTCGACGACGTTGTTGAGCGTGGCTGCCAGGTGGAACCAGCCGGAGACGTGCGGCGTGATGAGCATGTTGGGCACATCCCACAGCGGGCTTGTCGCGGGCAGCGGCTCGGGGTCGGTGACGTCGACCGCGGCGCCGGCGAGATGTCCCGACTCCAGGGCGGCAACCAGGTCGCCGGCAACCACAAGATCGCCGCGGCCGCCGTTGGCAAAGAAGGAGCCCGGCTTCATCGCGGCGAAGAACTCGGCGTTCGCCAGGCCGCGGGTCTCGGGTGTGCTGGGCATAAAGGATGCGACGACGTCTGCCTCGGCCAGGCGCTCGGGTAGGGCATCCATGCCGTCCATGTCCTCAAACACAATGGGGTAGACGAGCGGATGGCGCTTGATGCCGCGGACGTGTGCGCCCATGCTGCGGCAGAGCGTGGCAAAGTGGCCGCCGATATCGCCCGCGCCCAGCACCAGCACGTTGGCATTTTTGAGCGAGGTAACCGGCCCCAAATCCTCCCAGCGATGCTCGCGCTGCAAGTCGTGATAGCCGGGCAGGCGCTTCATCATGGAAAGGACCATGGCAAACATGTGCTCGCTCACGGCCTGGCCGTAGGCGCCCACCGAGCAAGACAGTTTGGCGTCGGCTGGCACGGTGCCGGCGGCAAGGTAGTCGTCATAGCCGGCGGTCTGCAATTGCAACAGCTGGAGATGCTCGCATGCCGTGAGCATGTCAGGGTCGATGTTGCCCAGGATCACGTCGGCATCGGCGACCTGCTTGCGCGTGGCGGCGTCGGCGCTCGTGTAGATAAAGTCCTCGCCCGGAGCGCTCGACTCAAGAATTGCGCGATGACGGTCGTTGACGGGCAGCAAAACCAGGATGTTCACAGGCAGTCCTCTCCGCTCAACCTGCCAAAAAAGGGACAGGTTTATTTTGGCAGGTTTTATCAGGCAAACGTTCAAACAAAAACGCCGGATGCAAGACGGGCGTGCCCGTCAGCATCCGGCGCATCCACGGCTACCAGCTCAGCAGCTCGTAGCCGTCCTCGGTCACAACGAGCTGTACCTCGCACTGAGCCGAATCACTGCCGTCCTTGGTGCGCACACACCAACCGTCACCCTTGCTAATCTTGATGTCGGGCGCTCCGGCGTTGACCATGGGCTCGATGGTAAAGACCATACCCGGGGCCATGATGGTGTCCACATCGGGCGCCTCGGTGGTAAAGCCCACAAACGGGTCCTCGTGGAACTCCTTGCCAATGCCGTGTCCGCCGTACTCGCGCACCACGCTAAAGCCGGCGTCCTCGACCGTCTTTTGCACGGCCTCGGCCATAACGGACAACGGCAGCCATGGCTTGACGGCTGCCAGACCCGCCTCCACGCTGGCGCGGGTGACGTCGACCAGGCGCTGGCGCTCGGCAGAGACCTCGCCGATGCAGAACATGCGGCTCGAATCACTAAAGTAGCCGTCCAAGATCGTGGAGCAGTCCACGTTGATGATGTCGCCCTCGTGCAGCACGTCCGTATCGCAGGGGATGCCGTGGCAGACGACGTCGTTGATCGAGGTACACACGCTCTTGGGATAGCCCTCGTAGTTGAGATCGGCCGGCGTGCCACCGTGCTCGACGGTGTAGTCGTAGATCATCTGGTCGATCTGGTTGGTGGTCATGCCAGCGGCGATGTGCTCGCCTACGTAATCGAGCACGCCCACGTTGATGGCGGCCGAGCGCTTGATGCCCTCGATATCGGCGGGCGTCTTGTAGAGCGTGCGGGGCAGAACCTCCCAGCCCTCTTCCCACAGGCGCTCGAGGCGCTCATCAAAGGCGCTATGGCATTTCTTATATTTTTTGCCGCTGCCGCACCAGCAAGCGTCGTTGCGGCCAGGCACGGGTCCTTTGTCATACATGGCTAACTTCCTTTCATCCGCAGCTAGTATAGCCCACCTACGCGTCCATAAAAGTTGCGGTGATGTAGTTCCGATTTAAGCGGTTTAACAGCACAAATAGGAACTATATCACCGCAACTGATGGGGCGGGATGGCTGACACTAGCTGCTGCGTGGTTTTGCTAGTAGCTCACCTGGCAGGGAATGCCGAGGGCTTGGACGCGCTCGGCAATGGCGTCGAGTACCTCAGGCGCTGCTTTGGCAAGGCCGGCGACCGGTGTTTCGCGCGCCACCGTGTAGATGGTCGCCTCCTGCGGACGAATGCGCTCGAGCGCCGCGAGCCAGGGGGCAACGTATTCCTCGCCGGTGTTGTCGATGAGCTTGCCCTGATACTCGCCGGTCAAAAAGATCGTCTGGATAATAACGTGACCGTCAAAGCTTGCGAACGTCTCGATCTGGTGTTCGACGTTGTAGGGGCCAACAGGCTGGTCGAGCAGCTGGATAAACGCCGGGTCGACGGTATCGAGCTTAAGAATGTTGTCGTCGACCATCATGAGCGCGTCGTGCACCTCGGGGCGGTCGGCGCGTGTGCCGTTGGAGAGCACGGCGATCTTGGAGTTTGGGGCAAGCTCGTCGCGCAGTGCGACGGCGCCGGCGATGGCCCGTGGAAACTCCGGTGCGGCGGTGGGCTCGCCGTTGCCTGCGAAGGTGATTACATCGGGGAGCTCGCCCTCGGCTGCCATCTCGCGCAGCTTTGCCTCGAGCGCTTCGAGTACCACGGCAGCCGTGTTATACGGCTCATGGCAGGGGCGCTCGGCGTTGAGGCCGTTCTCGCAGTAGATGCAGTCGAACGTGCAGATTTTGCCGCTGGCCGGCATCATGTTGACGCCGAGCGAGAGACCAAGGCGACGGCTGCGAACGGGCCCAAAGATGGGGCTGGCATTCAAAAACGTAGACATAGGCATATGCTCCTCAAGACAATTGTGCCTAAGCATAGCATCGGCTCCAAAGCAAGGTGTGGGCTCTTGCTTTACAAGTTTCGTTTTTTCACGTCGCTCATGATGCCGTGCCATGAAAAGCCTCGGGTCGGGTAAAGTTAATCTGTTAACAAGGTGTAAAGCAATGCGGGTCCATCCAACCGTGCTGACGTGCAACTGGATGAGCATTGATGATGGGGGCACAACATGGATTTTACGGTCGAGAATGCGGGCACCACGATTGCCTGTCGCGAATATGCCGACCCGGATGTGTCGCCTGATGCTCCTGCCTTGGTGTGCGTGCACGGCGCTTGTGTCGACGGCGCATTTTTCGACGGCATCGCTTGTGAGCTCAGTCGCAACTACCGCGTAATTGCCTACGACCGCCGCGGCTGTGGTGGCAGCAGCGATGCGGCAGACGGCAGCTATGATCTTGCCGCTCAGGCCGCCGATCTGCAAGCCGTGATCGAACACGTTGGCGCTCCGACAAATGTGCTTGCGCACAGCGCCGGTACGTTGGTGGCGCTGGAGCTTCTTCGTACCGAACCCCATCTCGTCGCCCGTGCGATTCTGCATGAGCCGGCTGTGTCGGCCGAAGGCGTCGGCATGGGCGCAGCCCCGGTTTTGCTCGATATGATTGCGGCTGGAAAGGTTTCAAGGGCGCTCCGGCTTTTCTTGGGAGCCCTCGGCGACTTGGATCCCGAGGCTCCTGGGACGACCGAAGCGGAAGCCAAACATGCCCTGCGCAATGGTCGTTGCTTCATGGCCAATGAATACGGGATTACTATGACCTGCGTTCCCGATTGGGATAGCGTTCGCGCGTCAAAAACGGTGGCCGCCGTGCTCCTGGGCGAGCTCTCGATTGGCACGCCCCGCGAGGCTGGCACGCGAGCGGCTGCCGAATATCTCGATTGCCCTCTCGTGACGATCCCGGGCGCGCATAACGGTCTGCGCGATCGCCCGGCAGCGGCTGCCCGGGCTGTCCGTGGCATCCTGGGGCTCTAACACCCGCAATGGCCAAAGCAGGCTTCACCCGCAAACGTTTCGGCCGTGTTAACAAATGTGCTCAAAACCTCACGTCTGCGACTTCAATCGCGCCGCCTGCCAACTCATAAAACTGTAACAGCATTCACGTACTTACCTGCATCGACAAGGTGTTACCCTTGTAACATTTGGAACCCACCGCTCCATGCGAAACTATCGAAAGGGCCCCATATGCTCAATAATCACGAGGTCAATCTAACCGACGAGGAGGCTGCCGTCGAGGTCGCCCGCGTCGCGAAGACCTACCCCGTGGTGCGTTTACTGTCGGCCGATCAGATTAAGAGTGAGCCTAACTGCTTGCTCGCCGGCGATCGCTGCCCTTGTCTGCGTCAGTCGAGTCTTGAGGCTTTGGCAGACTCCGATGAGGTGTCGGAGCAACTGCTCAATGATGGCACTGAGTACCACGCCCGTCTACGCCCTCTGAAGGTCGAGGGCGAGCCTCACGTCTTGCTGATGGTGCGTCCGATTGATGAGCAAGAGGCCGCGGAAGAGGACCTTGTCTACACCGACGTGCTGACGAGCGTGCGCAATCGCCGATATTACGAGGAAAAGCTTCGCAGCGCCCGCATGAATGCCGGCGTTGCGATGATCGACGTTGATGATTTTAGGGCCTTCAACGATACGTGTGGCCGTCATGCCGGCGACCTTGCGCTCGGTGCTGTGGCGACAGCCATACGCAGCGGAATTCGTTCGACTGACGAGCTTGTGCGCTATGGCTGCGACAAGTTTGTGGTTGTCATGCCCAATATTCCCTCCGATGACTTCACCCGTCGCCTGCATCAGGTGTCCGATGCCGTTCATTCCACGATTATTCCGGGCCATGAGTACGTGAGCTTGACGGCATGTGTTGGTGGCGTTCGCATTCATGGCGAGACGGTCGATGAGGGCGTTGGCCGCGCTGCTCAGTTACTGAGCCGCGCTAAGGCAAAAGCCGGTACGGTCGTGACCGATGCCGATTCCATCGAGGCCTTCCAAAGCGAAAAGCCTTTGGTGCTTATCGCCGATGACTCCGAGATGAACCGAGCCATTCTCAGCGAGATGCTCAAGGACGAGCATTGCATCCTCGAGGCCGATAACGGTCGTGCGGCGCTCGACATGGTCGACCGCTATGGCGATGAGTTGTCGCTCGTGCTGTTGGACATTGTGATGCCGGGCATAAGCGGCTTTGAGGTACTGGCCGATCTGTCGCGCCGATCGGGTATCGATAATCTGCCTGTCATCATGATTTCGAGCGAAGATTCCGATGATGCGGTTCTGCGCGCGTACGAGCTGGGCGCCTCGGACTATATCAACCGCCCGTTTGACTCCCGTGTCGTGCGCCGCCGCGTAAGCAACACCATCCGCCTGTACGCCAAACAGCGCCGCCTGACGAACCTGCTGTCCCAACAGTACAACGAGCGCGTCAAGAACAGTCGCATGCTCATCGACATCATGGCCGGCGTCATGGAGCTTCGCAACGGCGAGAGCGGTAGGCACGTTACGAACATCGAAAAGCTGACCGAGCTGCTGCTTGGCTATCTGGTCCAGCGTAGCGGCACGATCTCCCTCGACAATGAGGAACGCTCCACGATCGCCCTGGCTTCGGCGCTGCACGATATCGGCAAGATGTCGATTGACGATGCGATCCTCAACAAGCCCGGGCGCCTCACGCCCGAGGAATTCGAGATTATGAAGACGCATACCACGATTGGCGCCAACATGCTGCTCGAGCTGGGCAGCCATCACGCCGGCAATGCGCTTATGGAATATGCGTACCAGATTGCGCGTTGGCATCACGAGCGCTGGGACGGCAAGGGTTATCCCGATGGCCTTAAGGGCGACGAAATTCCCATCGCCGCGCAGGTGGTTTCGGTGGCTGACGTGTACGATGCACTGACGAGCGTGCGCGTATACAAAGACGCTATCCCGCACGAGGAAGCGATCCAGATGATCTTGGACGGTAAGTGCGGTGAGTTTAACCCGCTGTTGCTCGACTGCCTGCTCGAGGTGCAAGACCGCATTGCCGAAACCTTGGCACGCCCCGCCGACGTCGTTGCGTTCCCCACGATTTAGTTTGAACAAAGGAGTTTTTGATTCATGATTTCCATGCGTGAGGCGTATGAGAAGATCGGCGCTAATTATGATGACGCGTGCGCTCGGCTGATGGGCGAGGAAATGCTTGCCCGCTTTGCCCTCAAGTTTTTGGATGACGAGAGCATGGACAAGCTGGAGGCCGCCATGGCGGCAGGAGACGCCGAGAGTGCGTTTATGGCGGCGCATACGCTCAAAGGCGTGAGCCAGAACCTGGGATTCGATAATCTGTACGAGCCGGCGGTCGTGGTGACCGAGGCGCTGCGTGGCGCCGATGCCGTTGACGGCGCTCGCGAGGGGATGCATGCGCTGCAGCAGCAATATGCGGCAACGATGTCGGCCTTGCGCGAGGCGGCCGAGTGAGAGCTCGCGAGCTTTGATGACTATGAGAGTGGATAATCTCCCGTTTTAGGCCCGGTGGCGGCCTCAAAGTGGGAGATTATCCACTCTCGTTCGATACGTGTCCAAAAATCCACTCTCACCCCTTCTGATTAGTGAATGGCCTATGCGCACTGGCGGGGCTTTCCGCATGCAATCCATATCGTTGTTCGATAAACTGTTCGAATAACGATAGAGTCGATGAGGGTGAGTGTATGTCCAACAGCGTTCAGCGTATGGCCAAGGCGGGCGAAAATATCAGGAAGCTTGGTTTTTGCATGGCAGCCGTTTTTGCAGGGATGCTCGTCGCTTTTGCCGCGTTGGTTGTTTACGTGATCTGGTATGCGGTTGCAAACGTTGTTTCTGTCGATTCTTTCGGTGTCGTGACGCTTCTCGATGGCGGGAGCATCGTTATCCCAAGCGGGCTGTGCCTGGCACTCGTCGTGGGTGTTTCGCTTGTCGTTTTGTGCGGAATCAGCCATAACATCTCTCGGGGCGTCTCGCCCTTTACCAAGGCGCATGTGCGGCTTATCCGTGTTCTCGCGCTTGCCTTTGCTGTTAACGCCGCGGTTTCGCTTGTTGGTGCCTATGGATCGGTCAATCTCACCATTGGCGGACTGGAGCTTTACATTGTGCCTCATTCCTTCGTTATTGAGATTTGCCAAGGCGCTACCTTTGATGCGGGGTCGTTTATCGGCGCAGTTGTCTGTTTGTTTATCTCGGCGATCTGGAGTTATGCTTCGCTGCTCCAAGAGCAGTCTGACGAGCTTGTGTAGGAGGAAACATGAGCTATCTCATCATCGAGCTTGAGACGCAGCTGCTTAAGACTGGAAAGACCAGTGCTGATCTGATTCGAGCGACGGGGCATACTCCGGCTAATATTTCAAAGCTTAGAAACGGAAAGATAAAAGCTATTCGCCTAAAGACGCTCCTCGATATCTGTGATGAGCTTGATTGTCAACCGGGAGATATTATTCAGCGCGTGAGCGAGAAAGAGCTTGAGGAGCTTATTGTCGAGCGTGCAAAAAACGTTGTGAGGCAGATGCGGGACGGCGGAGGCAACGAGGCGTCGCTTCCGACATCAGTCTTTGCTGTCGATTTGAGCGACGAGTAGCTTAAGGCGAACAACTAAAACGAAATATCAGCGTGAAGGGACCCGTGTCTAACAAGGGTTCTTTCTTTTAGATTATCTTGACAAATATGAGTTATCGAAAAACAATAACAACTATGGAAAACGATAAAGTAAAGAAGGAACGATATGAGCGGTTTTGCTATCAAGCGGAACGGGAGGCCAATGAACGCATCAACGATAAGGCTATCAAGGGTGTCAAAGCGCTACGGGAAACGGCGCGTTTTGCATGACGTTTCCTTCGAGGTGGATCAGTCTGAGCTTTGCGCCCTTGTTGGTGCAAACGGGGCGGGCAAAAGCACGCTTATTAAAATAGTGCTGGGCCTCTGTGAGCCATCGTCGGGGAGCGTGGAGCTCTTTGGAGGCAAGTCGAAAAAAGAGCTGAGCCTGATGCGGACGCGTGTCGGCTATGTGCCAGATTCTTGCGGAGCATACCAATCTCTCAGTGCGGCTGAGAATCTTCGGATCCGATGTGCGGAATGGGGGCTCGATGAGAAACGTGAGGTTCCTCGCGTCTTGGGCCTGGTCGGGCTGGACGTCGATGAGAAAAAGAGCGTGAGCAGTTTTTCTCTGGGAATGAAACGGCGACTGGATATAGCTACGGCTTTATTGGGCGACACCGACGTACTAATTTTCGATGAGCCGGCAAATGGATTGGATCCGTTGGGCATCGAGAGTATATGGGCCCTTATCGGTCGATTGAATCGGGAGCAGGGCAAAACCATGCTTATCTCTAGCCACGACTTGGATGAGCTGGCATCGGTTGCAACAAGCTGCCTGTTTCTTCATGACGGTGAACTGCTAAAAAAGGAATCGATGGACGTCATAAGGGATGAGGCGCCATCCCTAAAAGAGTATTACAGGCGCTTGATGAAGGCGGTCTCGCTATGAAGCGGGCGATCCATCCCATAAAGGCAGATATGATGCGTTTGCACAGGATATTTCCGGCGAAGTTTGGTCTTGCGCTTATGCTGGCGTTCGGCCTTCTCTTCGGCATCTTTCTAAAAAACGGAACAACGTTGCTCGCCTTTGGCTATGGCGTTTGTGGGGAGGATATTGGTTTCCTCTGGAATGCAATCGATCCTTCTGCGCCTGATGAGTCCCTTGCGCGCAGCGCTTTTGCCGGTACATCCCTGTTCGTTCCACTCATCGTTTGTTTGGTGCTTTTACAGGAGCATGGCTATAAAGAGGGGCACCGAATTTCTTCGGCAAGAGGTCTCAACCGCTTTTATGGGGCTCTAGCCCATGCATTTTCGTCTGCTTTAATAATTGGCGCAGCGTATAGCGCGCTTTGCCTTCTTCTTTTTGCAATAGCCATAATACGTGGAGGGCATAACTACTCGCACAACATACTAACTGTATTTTTGCCTGCAATGATAGTCAACGCCGTATTGGTGATATCGGTTGCGCTGGAGACGGTGACCATCTATCGGATAACGGGCAGCGCTGTATTGAGCGGGGCCGTGGTGATAGTTGGATTTGTCATGAGCTTGACGCTCTACGGAGCCTTCCTTCAGGCACCTATACCATCCTTGCGATGGATCTTCTTCCTTCCGGGGCCGTACCTTGGAGTCGGATGTGCCCTTGGGTATAGCGATATGGGGCAGCTGACGCTTCTGGGATATGGCGTGGCAGCCAGCTGTCTATCGGTATTGATTTACGCTCTCTTGACCTGTCGTGTCGGAGGTGTGCTCAATGGCTCGTCAGATTAAAAGGTTCCTCCATTCAGAATTGAAGCACGTGAGCAAATGGGCGTACGCCTTAATCCTGGTAATTTATGCGTGCATGGTGGTATTGCAGCTTAATTCTTTCCCGATGTGGCTCTGTGGCCTCCGTGAGAACAGTTTCTTGGGCTTTTTCCCAGACCCGACGCTTCGGCTATCGGCGGAGGATGCCCTTCTATTTGGTAATGCAGAGGTTTTTCGCGGTCTGCTGTTCAACGTAGCCCCGTTGGCTCATGCATTGTTCTTTCCGTTCATTGCTGCTTGTATTGTGCCGCGCTTTGTCAGTTCGGGCTTTGTCGAGGAACCGTGGGGGCTGTCGGAGGCCCGGGGAGGGAAGCGTGTGTGCGCTATCGTTGCGCGAGCGATGCTGTCTTCTTTCGCCCTTTTGGGCGCGTTTATCCTGACGAGTGTCGTTTTGTACTGCCTTAATTGCACGATCGTTTTGGATGCTCAGCAGTATTTCAACCTGCATGTATTTTGCTATCGACTTGTTCTTGCTGCCGCCGCCTGCCTTGCATACGTGGTTTCTTGCGTAATCGTTGTTTCCTATTTTGGGTCCGGCTTCGGTCCGATTGGCATGCTGTTGCTTGTCAACGTTGTAGCGATCTACATACAGATCGGGGCCAATTCCATGCTTCCGCTTCCAGCCTCGATGCTCATGTGGATTTGCGGCGTGACCCCGTTGGGGGACGGTCAATGCGTTTCGATTTTAATTGACTGCCTCATAAACGTAGCAAGCGTTTTTATCATTTGCTTTACTGTCGACCGATTGCGGTCGAGATTTCTCTGATTGTTTGTGAGGGATAATCATACCGAGCATATCAAATACAGGGGGGCGGGCACCGTAGCTGGTGTCCGCCCCCCCGGCTTAGGAGGCTTTAACCTGAGTGGTTCGCGAGCTAGCGGGCCTGCTTTACCTTTGCCGCCGCCTCGACAAACGACTTCCACAGGTTAAAGTCGGTCTCGAGCGTCTTCCACGTGTACTCAGGGTGCCATTGCACGCCCAAGCAGAATGGCTGGCCTTCGACCTCGATGCACTCGGGAACGCCGTCGGTTGCCTTGGCGACCAAACGCGTGCTCTTACCCAGATGATCGACGCAGCAGTGGTGTGCGGAGTTGGTCTGGATCAGCCTGTGCCCGCCAACCGCGCGCTCCAACAGCGAGCCCGGCACGACCTCGACGGGATGCACGGGGTCGTTGAGCACGTGGGTATGGCGCCACTGCGTGCGGCCCTCGCGAGCGCCCAGGCTCGGCACGTCCATGCACAGGGTGCCGCCAGTGGCGACATTGAGCAACTGCGTGCCGCGGCAGGTGGTAAAGAGCGGCTTTTTGGCGCGGAGTACCTCGCCGACCAGCTTAAACTCAAAGCTATCGCGGATCTCGCAGCAGAGGGTGGGGTCGTAGGGTCGATCATCGCCCCAACGTTTGGGGTTGACATCGGGGCCGCCGGGAATGGCGATGCCGTCGGCGATATCGACGTAATGACGGATGACCTCAATGTCCTCGGTGATGGACATCTGCAGCGGCAGGCCGCCGGCGGCAAGGATGGCATCGACAAAGACACTTGCGATTTCCTCGTTGGGGGAGAGCGTTTCGCTTAAAAACGGCTTCGCCTCTTCCCAGCGCGGCGCCACCAGGATGAGCGGACGGTCGGCGGGGTCGACGTTGACGTGCGGGGTGTATGACGATGAAGTGCGAGTTCCGATCATAGGTGTTGCTTTCGAGTTTGGATGGTCATGGCGAGCGGATATGGCAATTGGGCTAGTGGCCCTTGATGGAGTTGAGGAAGTCTTGGGCGCGCTTGGTCTGGGGATGGTCGAAGAACTCGTCGGGCGTGCCGGTTTCCACGATCTGGCCGTCGGCCATAAACACGACGCGGTCGGCAACGCGGCGGGCGAAGTTCATCTCGTGCGTAATGACAATCATCGTCATGCCCTGCTGGGCCAGGCGGACCATGACCTCGAGCACCTCGTTGATCATCTCGGGGTCAAGGGCACTCGTGGGCTCGTCGAAGAGCATGGCCTTGGGCTGCATGGCGAGCGAGCGGGCAATGGCCACGCGCTGCTGCTGGCCGCCCGAGAGCTGAGCGGGCACCTTGTCGGCCTGTTCGGCAACGCCCACGCGGCTCAGCAGGTCCATGGCGCGCTCACGAGCTTCCTCCTTGGACACGCCCAGCACGTCGACCGGCCCCAGCATGACGTTCTGCAGCACGGTCATATGTGCGAACAGGTTGAACTGCTGAAACACCATGCCCAGTTCGGCGCGCATGCGGGCAAGATCCTTGCCTTCCTGCGGCAGAGGCTCGCCCTCGATGAGGATCTCGCCCGAGTCGATGGTTTCCAGGCGGTTGATGGTTCGGCACATGGTCGACTTGCCCGAGCCCGAGGGGCCGATCACGACGACGACTTCGCCGCGGTCGACCGAGAGATTGATGTCGTTGAGGACGTGCAGATCGCCATAGTGCTTATCGACGTGCTTGAGCTCGATCAGCGGCTGATTGCCGGTAGGAGAAGTGCTCTGTGCCATGGTGCTCGGCTCCTTATGACTCGAAATGGTAAAGCGTTAGCGAATGATGGTCGCGCCGGTCTTGTGCGAAACGTAGACAGCGGCCTTGTTGATCGCGACGTTGATGAGGATATAGATGACCGCGATAACCAGGTAGACCGACACGAGGGCGTCGTAGTTGGTAATGAGCACGCGGGCGTTTTGCATAAGGTCGGGGTAGCTCACCACGTAGGCGACGGTGGTGTCTTTGACGACGACCACAAGCTGCGAAATCAACGACGGAATGATAAACCGAATGGCCTGCGGCAGCACGATTTTAAAAGTGATTTTAGCCTTGGAGAGACCGAGTGCCTGGGCGGCCTCGACCTGGCCGCGCGGCACGGCATTGACGCCGGCGCGGAAGATCTCGGCGAGTACGCCGGCCGCGGCGAGCGCGACGGGAAGCGTGAGCATCCAAAACGACGGCAGTGAAATCTTGTACTTAGGCAGCACCAAAAAGAAGAAGTAGATGAACAGCAGGCTCGGCACGCCACGGAAGAAATCGGTGAGCACGCGGCAGACCAGCTGCAGCGGCTTGATGTCGCTGGTACGGCCGAGCATGAGGGCTAAGCCCAGTACCAGCGCGATGGCGCCGGCGGTGAGCGCGACCTTTACCGTGCCCTCAAAACCGGCAAGCAGGAACTTCCAGGTGGTGAGGTGCGTAAAGAAGTACCAGTAATGGACCGAAAGCTGGCCGGTCACATAAAAGCGCTGCAGTACCAGAGCGATGAGCGCGGCCACGGCAACAAGTGAGATGGCGGTGCCGACGCGAATCTTGGCGCGCATCTTGGGGCCGGGAGCCTCGTAGAGCGCATCGCGCATGGTGAGCGCGGAGGTGGAGTGCTTGCTCATCGGAGGATCCTCACCTTCTTATCGATATAGTTGCCAATGTGGCTCACCACAAAGGCCGTGCCCAGGTAGCCGAGCGCCGAGATAAAGAACGCGGCGACGCCGCCGAGCGAGCGCGTGTTGATGTAGCTCACCACGCCGGTGAGCTCCTGCGGTTTAAGCGGCACCTGACTGCCGAGCGCGGTGGTGAGCATGACGGCGATAAAGAGGTTGGTCATGGGCAGCACGCTCGAGCGCAGCGCCTGCGGAATCACGATCTTGGCGAGGATACGGCTGAAGCTCATGCCCAGCGAGCGGGCGGCTTCCACCTGGCCGACACCGACGGTGTTGATGCCGCTCATAAAGTTCTCGGAGCCAAAGGCAGAACCCAAGAGCACTGTGGCGACGATGACGCAGGTGCGGTAGGGCAGGACGACCTTGAGCGGCGGCAGCGCGTAGACGACGATAATGAGCAGCGCGATGCCGGGGATGTTACGGAAGACCTGGACATACAGGTCGCCAAAGACGCGCAGCGGCTTGAGCGGCGACACGCGCATCACGGTGACGGCGACGGCCAGCACCATGGCGATGGCAAACGACTCAAGCGTCATGCCCCAGGTTGCTAGCAGCGCGTCAATGTAGTTCTGGCCATAGAGCGACCAGAGCTCGGAGAGACTCATGCGGACCTCCCGCCGATAAGGAAAGGGGGCTCCCGTGTGTACGGAAGCCCCGACAACTCAGTGAGGAAACAGTTTAGTGCAATAAAGCGCATCATGCGTTTCCATATGGTTTCGTAGCGGCCGTTACTAGGCGTATTGCCTAGGCGCCGATCTCGGGTAGCTCGGGAACATTGGTGTCGCCCGTACGGTCGCCAATGCAGATCTGCCACAGTTCGGTCCAGGTGCCATCGTCCTCGATCTTCTTAAGGAAGTCGTTGACAAAGGCGACGCCGTCGGAATCGAGCGGCAGGCCGATGCCGTAGGGCTCCTTGCTGCCGAAGGGCTTACCGGCAATCTTGTACTTACCGGGCTCGCGGACCAGGGCGCTCTGCTGCATGTTGTTGTCGATGACGTAGGCATCGACGCGGCCCTGCTGGAGTGCCTGACGTGCCTCCTCGTCGGTCTTGAACTCCTGCTGGCTGGCCTTGGGGGCAAACTCCTCCAGGATGGCGGGGCCGTTGGAGCCGGACTGGACGGCGACGTTCTTGTCGGCCAGGTCGTCGACGCTCTTGATGTCCTCGTTATCGGCGAGCACCAGGATAGCCTGCTGGGTGTAATAGTAGGGACCGGCAAAGGAGACAAGCTTCTTGCGCTCGTCGGTGATGGTGTAGGTGGCAAAGACGGCGTCGACCTGGCCGTTCTGTAGGACGGACTCGCGCGTGTCCGAGGTCACCTGGGTGATCTCGATCTTGTTCTCGCCCAGAATGTAGTTGGACAGGAGCTGCGCGATGCCGGCATCGAAGCCACGGGTCTGACCGTCCTTCTCGTTGAGGAGGGAGAAGAGCGTGGAGGTCTGGACGCCACCGATCGTAAAGACGCCGGCATCCTTGACGGCCGTAGCCCAGGTGCTGGCGGCGATGGCGTCGTCATCGGCCTTGGGGCCGTCGTTGACGAGCTTGTCGAATGCCTTGGCGTCGAGTGTGGTGGAAGCCTCGGTATCATTGGAGCTCTTGGAAGAGCCGGCGGCGGAACCCTTGTCGGCCTCGGCGCTGGTGTCGGAGCAGCCGGCAAGACCAAGGCCGGCGACGGTTGCGAAGGTGGCGGCAACGAAGCCGCGGCGGTCGAGAACGACCTGCTGGGAGAGGTTCTTGCTCATGGTAGAACACCTTTCTCAATAAAATCCCTAGCGGTTGAGTAGAGTTATACCCTATCCCGCTCAAATGGGTCAACACGAAATAACTCAGAAACATACTTACCTTATGGGTTATTCTACCTACCATAAAGGGACAGGCACCTTTGTGGTGGTTCTTGCAGATGTGGTGGCCTGTCTCGCTGCTTTGTCTCAATCTGTAACAGGTAGACGAGGAAATGGGTTCTAACTGTTACAGATTGAGATTTTCTCTTCAGGGGAATTCGAATGTCTCGATCTGTAACAGTTAGACGGCCAAAAGGTCTCTATCTGTTACAGATTGAGACAAAGGTCAGGGGCAAAGACGGTTTGTCTAGATCTGTAACAGTTAGACGGGAATTCGGGCCATAGATGTTACAGATTGAGATAATCGCGCCGCGAAAATAAAAACCTCCGCAGGGGTGCTTCCCTTGCGGAGGTTTTTTACTCGTTAAGTAGCCTTACGGCTTCGGCGGCCATGTTCTCGGCCGTCATGCCGTTCTGAGCGAGCAGCTCGTTGGGGTCGTAGCGGTCGGGGAAGCCCTTGGCGATGCCGAAGGTGCGTGTGCGCAACGGCGTGCATGCCAGATAACATGCCACGCGCTCGCCCCAGCCGCCGTCCAAGATACCGTCCTCGAGGGTGACGACAACGCGATGCTCGGCGGCAAGGCTGTCGAGGAACTCGCGGTCGAGCTCGGTTGCAAAGCGCGGGTTGACGAGCGTGGCCTCGATGCCGTACTCGGCAGTCAGACGGTTTGCCACGCGCTCGCCCAGCTCAAAGAAATCGCCAAGCGCGAGCACGGCAACGTCGCGGCCCTGGCGCACGACATTGTAGCGCGCGACGCCGTAATCGTCGCCCTCGGCAGGCGCCAAGTCGGGGCGGCTTACCAGGCCAATGCCCGGCACACGGATCGCTACGGGATGCTCGCGGTGGTCGAGCGACCAGCTCAGCATGGACAGATATTCCTCCATGCAGGCAGGTGCAAGGTAGTGCATGTTGGGAAGTCCGCCCAGCATGGAAATATCAAAGAACGAGAGGTGCGTCTCGGACGTGGTGCCAAAGATCGACGCGCCAAATACCAGGATGGTTGCGGGGGCGTCGTTGAGGCACAGGTCGTGCCACAGCTCGTCGTAGGCGCGCTGCAAAAACGTGCCGTACACACCAAAGACTGGCTTGGCGCCCGAGCGCGCAAGCGCGGTGGCAAAGGTCACGGCGTGTTCCTCGGCAATGCCCACGTCGACAAAGTGCTTGCCTGCCGCGGCGCGAAGCTCGGGTGTAAAGCCCATGATGTAGGGCGTGGCAGCCGTGATGCCCACAACCTGCGGATCGCGCTCGATGGCGGCGCTGAGCGCCTCGCCCGTAATGTCGGCATAGGTGCGCGGCGCAGGCTCGCTCGGATGGCCCGGGCAGAGCTTGCGCCCAGTCGCCATGTCAAACGGACCCACATGATGCCAGCGCTCGGGGTCGCTCTGGGCTGGCTCAAAGCCCTTGCCCTTTGCGGTGGAGACGTGCAGCACGATGGGATGATCGATATCGCGCAGCTCCTGCAGCGTGTCGACCAGGGCCAACACATCGTTGCCGGTGTCCAGATAGCGGTAGTCGAGCCCCATCGCGCGGAAAACGTTGCGCTCACAGGTGCCGTTGCTGGCGCGCAGCTCGGCCAGATTGCGATACAGGCCACCGTGGTTTTCGGCGATGGACTGGTCGTTATCGTTGACGATGATGATCAAGTTGCTGTCGAGTTCGGCGGCATTGTCGAGGCCCTCAAACGCCAAGCCGCCCGAAAGCGAGCCGTCGCCAATGATGGTAATGACGTTGTACGTATCGCCCGCCAGGTCACGAGCGTGTGCCAGGCCGCAGCCCAGGCTCACCGACGTGGAGGTATGGCCCATGGCAAACAAGTCGTGCTCGGACTCGTCGGGATTGGCAAAGCCAGAAGCCTCACCATAACGCTCCGGATCGATATAAGTGTACGCGCGCCCAGTCAGCGCCTTGTGGGCGTAGGTCTGGTGCGAAACATCAAAGACAATCTTGTCGATGGGGGAGTTAAACACGCGATGAAGCGCAACCGTGAGCTCAACGACGCCCAGGTTGGGGGCAACGTGCCCGCCGACGGCGGCGGAGCTTTCGAGGATGGCGTGGCGAATCTCGTCGCAGAGCTGCGGGAGCTCGGCGCGATTAAGAGCCTTGACGTCCTCGGGCGTTGTCGTTTGCGTAAGCAGCATCGTTGTGGGTTACTCCATGCGAATCGAGCGCCGGCGCTCCCTCGGCCGGCACAATTGCACAAGACAGTCTCGCACATTTTGGCGTTTGATATGTGACGGCGGCGCGGTAATTCGCCAACTGGCGGGGCAAAACGTTTTGTCCGATGCCATACTAGTAAATTCGATGATGATTTTATTCATTGCGTGCAGGCTGCGACTTGTCGCCGGGAGTCGCTGGAAGGAGACAGCATGTCCGATGTCGCTCGTGCCGAGAAAATCGCGTGCGAAGTAGACCATGCTGCCCGTCAACTGGCACAGGCGGGCCGTCTGGACCTGACGCGCGAGTTTATCCAGCATGGCGACGTGACGGTGTATACGCATGTGACCTCGGTGGCGCGGGCAAGTCTGTCCTTTGCCGAGTGCTTGGGCCGTGCTGGCATTTCGGTCGACCGTGCCTCGCTGTTGCGCGGGGCCCTGCTGCACGATTACTTTCTCTATGATTGGCACGACCCCGATCCGAGCCATCGACTGCACGGATTTCGGCATCCATTTTTTGCCCTGGCGCGTGCCGAGGAAGATTTTGAGCTGACGCCGCGCGAGCGGAATATCATCGTGCGCCATATGTTTCCGCTGGTACCGGTTCCACCGACGTGTCGCGAGGCATGGATTGTGTGCCTGGCCGATAAATGGTGCGCTCTGTGCGAGACGGTCGCCGGCCGTCTGCGGCGCAAGGACGAGGCTGACGATGGCGTGAACAGCGAATCGAGCGAAAAGAGGAGAGGGTAGACGGTGGAAACCGCGATCGACATGGCATTTGACGGCGCGACGCTTGCCGCCTGTCCGCTCTCGGCGCTGGTGCTCTCGTTTGCCTTCTACGGTTTTTGCGGCTGGGTGTGGGAGTCGACAGTCTGCGCCATGCTCAACCACGGACGATTTGCCAACAGTGGCTTTTTGCTGGGGCCGTGCTGCCCCATCTATGGCGCGGGCGGCATTGCATGCTGGCTTTTGCTGCGCGGGATTCCGGATGCCTCGAGCCAGTTTGTCGCCGCGGCGCTTGTATGCAGCGTGATCGAATACAGTGTTGGTGTGCTGTTGGAAAAAACAACAGGCGCGCGCTTTTGGGATTACTCGCATCTGCCGTTTAACCTGCACGGACGCATCTGCCTGTACTGGGCCTGCGCGTTTGGCTTGGGTGCGTTGTGTATTTGCCGTTTAGTGGAGCCGGCATTGCTGGGGCTGCTTGGCCATCTGCCGGTGCTAATCGTGCGCTTGGCCGCCTTTATCGTCGCGGTCGCGATGATGGTCGATGCGGTGTGCTCGTTGGCGAGCTGGCGGCGTCTGTCCGATCAGCTTGAGCGTGTGCGTGCCGACCTTGCCGACCGCATCAATGAGTCGCTTGCCGACGCCTCCGACTCTATGCTCGAACGTATTCCCGATTCGGCGATTGACTCGGTGGCGCAGACGCATATCCGCGGTCGCGCCGTTAACGCGTGGCTGGCCGAGCTGGGCGACGCGGCGCTCGATGCCCTGCGCGAGAAGACTTCGATGCCGACGTTTATCTCGGATGGTGCTCGCGGCCTGGCGCTCGCTGCCCGCCGCGTGGCCGATGCCGCGCCGAGTATGCCGCGTCCGTCGCTCGGTCGTCGCCTTGCCGGCAAGCGCATGAGCCGCCCGGTACCGAGCGTGTCACTCAGCCGCCGCGACCTACGCTTCTTTAACGCCTTCCCGCGTCTGCGCATCAATCGTTACGAGGGTGTCATTCGAGCTACCGACCTCCGCGACCGAGCCCGCGAGCTGTTCCGGCGCTAGCCAGAGCGGAGCCAAGCGCGCCCTTCTCGTTCGCACGTTTCCCGTTCGTTTCGCGTCCGTTGCCGCGCCGTTTCCAAGATTGCGGTGCCGTTTCCATTCGACAACGCAGCGTTTAACAACGCCGTATCTGGTCTACACCAGTTGCCCCTCGGCCGCATCATGAGCGCCGACAACGTTCATGCGACCAAGGGGGAGCGAATGTACGATACGGGATCGACAACGTTTATGCTCATCTGCACCATGCTCGTGTTTTTAATGACACCGGGTCTGGCGTTTTTCTATGGCGGCCTGTCCAGGCGCAAAAATGTCATCAACACCATGCTTATGTGCTTTGGCGCCATTGGCCTGGTTGGTGTGCTGTGGATTGTTGCCGGCTGGTCGCTGGCCTACGGTGGCGACGGTTCTAGCCCGTTTATTGGCGGCTTTGACCAGTTGCTGTGCCTGCCGGTGCTCAACCAGGTGCTGCAGGCGGCCGAGGGCAATGCTGCGGATGGTGCCGTCTACCCTCAGATCATCAACATCGCCTTCCAGATGGCGTTTGCCATGATCACCGCCGCTATCGTTACGGGCAGTCTGGCAGGCCGCGTTAAGTTTGGTGCCATGACGGCCTTCCTGGGCATTTGGCTGCTCGTGGTCTATGCGCCGCTCGCCCACATGGTTTGGGGCGGCGATGGTTCCTTTATCGGCGACATCATCGGCGCGCTCGACTTTGCCGGCGGCGACGTGGTACACATTTCGTCCGGTCTCACGGGCCTGATTCTCTGCTTAATGCTCGGCCGTCGTCGCGGCTTTGGCATGGTGAGCTACCGTCCGCATAACGTGCCGTTTGTGGCGCTGGGCGCCGGTCTACTTTGGTTTGGTTGGTTTGGCTTTAACGGCGGCAGCGAGTTTAAGGCCGACGCCGTGGCGGCACTCGCCATCCTCAACACCGTGACGGCCAGCGCGGCGGGCATGGTCTCGTGGCTTGTCGTCGAGCGCGTGCACACCGGTCGTCCCACGCTGGTGGGTGCTAGCACCGGTTTGGTTGCGGGCCTTGTGGTGGTTACGCCGGGTGCGGGCTTTGTCGAGCCGTGGGCGGCGCTGGTCATGGGCCTGATCGTATCGCCCGTCTGCTATCTGGCCATCAGCCATCTTAAGACCAAGTTCGGCTACGACGATGCGCTCGACGCGTTCGGTTGCCACGGTATCGGCGGCATCTTGGGCGGTGTGCTCACGGGCCTGTTCTGCGTGCCGGAGCTCTCGTGGACCGGTAAGGGCGGCCTGTTCTACACGGGCGACGTGTCGCTGCTTGTCTCGCAGGTTCTGGGCATTGTGGTGACGGTCGTTATTGTGCTGATGCTCGACTTGGTGATCGCCGCGGTGGTCAAGGCGCTGTTCCACGGTAGCCTGCGCGTGGACGAGGCCGACGAGGCGCTGGGCCTGGATGCGAGTCAGCACGGCGAGAGCGCCTATCCTTCTTTCTCCGGACTCGATTAGCAGCTTCCCCAAGCACCGCACCTTGCCGTTCAATCGTCGCTCACGTACTTAAGTACGCTTCGCTCCTCTTTCACGGCAATCTGCGGCACTTGGGAAACCTGCTAAGACCAGTCAGTTGAACTTTTTGATTTCTGAGGTTGGTTTGCGGCACCTGGGAAACCCGCGTCTCATGTAAAGGGATACGTTGATTTTTGAGAGGAATTCATTATGAAAAAGATCACGGCTATCGTGCGCCAGGAGAAGCTTGAGGTTCTTAAAGACGCGCTGTTTGCTGCTGATGTTCGCGGCATGACTATCAACCAGGTGCAGGGCTGCGGCGCGCAGCATGGCTGGAAGGAATACGTGCGCGGCAACGAGTTGCTTGTCAACACGATCCCTAAGGTGCAGTTCACCCTCATCTGCGCCGACGAGCATGTCGACGGTATCGTTGACATTATCTGCAACGCCGCTCGCACCGGTGCCGTCGGCGACGGCAAGATTTGGGTCGAGCCGGTCGAAGAAGTCATCCGCATTCGCACCGGCGAACACGGCCCGGCCGCGGTGTAGAATCGACCGTCTGCCATCCGCAACGTTAAAATGCTGCAATGAGGCACAAGACTTGCGTTGCGGATGGGCGGATTATGGGTCGCAATAAATATCCCGAGGAGACGGTCGCGAAGATTCTCGACGCGGCACTGGAGCTATTCTGCGCACAGGGTTATGAGGGGACGAGTATTCAAGATATCGTTGACCGTCTCGACGGCATGACCAAGGGCGCTGTCTATCATCACTTCAAGAGCAAAGAAGAGATTTTCAACGCCGCGTTTGATCGGGCGATGACTCCGATTGTTGAGCACCGCCGCTCGATGCTTGGCGTCGGTAATATGACCGGAGCCCAAAAGCTCAAGCGACTGTACGCTCCCGAGTCCGTTGTTCCACAAATTGAGCTATGGGCACGTATGCGTCCTGCAGCAGATCCGGTAAAAAGCTCGCGCCTACTGGCGATGCAGTACCAGGGCTCATTTGACGAGTCGGCCGATGGCTGTCTCTTGCCAGTGATCGAGGAGGGCATCGCCGACGGCTCCATTGCGTGCGAATGCCCGCGCGAAGCGGCGGAGGCCGTATCGTTGTTGGCGAATCTTTGGCTGCTGCCATTGTTCCGTCCGCTCGAGCCCAAGGAGCGAATGCTCGCTCGCGCACAATGTTTGGCGCAGATGGCTGCCGCGGTGGGGCTCGATTTGGGTAATGAAGTGCTTCAGACAACGGCGCAGATTTGGGACGTATGGGACCGCGCCGGGTGGTAATATAGATACCAACGGTATGTAATTGATTTGTGAGGGTAGCCACGGCTGCCCTTTTCAAGTCATTAAATACATACTAGTGGTATGTATAGGGGGTGGGCTTATGGCTGGGCTGAGAGACGTCGGCGTCTCGTTGAAATCAAAAACAGTGCGGTCAATCAGGCTCGCGGAACTTCTGGTTGCGCAGCTGTGCACGTATTCGATGCTGTCGGCGCTGTGCTTTGCGTATCCACTTTACTTGTTCGATTGCAGTGGATCGTCAACGTTATATGGCGCCGTCGTGGCGACGGCGTTCATACCCGGCGTACTCGCAACTCCGGCTGGTGGGATCTTAGCGGATCGGGGAAGACACCGCGAGGTCCTCGTGTCCCTCGGCATTGCTCTGATGACTGCATCACTGCTGTCTATCCCCATGAAGCGCTCGTTGCCTCTTGCGGTCGTCGTAGTAGCGATACTTTGTGTTCAATATGGTGTTCAATCGCTGCTAAAGCCAATGCTCCAAATTGAGACGGTGCGTATGGCGGGTGAAGAGAAGGTTGAGCGGGCCACTGCATTGGTTTCGCAGATGACCATGGTGAGCAATATCTTGGGTCCTGTGGTCGGGACGGCAGTCTATGGGTGCTTTGGCATCGATGCTCTTTGCACAACCGCGTCGGTGGCGTTTGCGATTTCAGCTCTCTTGTTTGGGGTCGCACTCAAGCAAAACGCCTCATCTGAAACGATGAGAGACGGCGCGACTCGCACGACATGCCGAAACGATTTTCGGGAGTCGATTCGGTATCTGTTGCAAAATGCATCATTGGTCGCTGTGATTTTGCTTGCGGCAGTTTTGAACCTTGCGTTGGTTGGGCTAACGATTGGCGCTCCCATTATTGTTACAAAGCATCTCGGTATGCAATCGTCCTGCGTTGGGATAGTTGAGGTTGCTCTGGGCCTGGGTGGTCTTACCGGCAGTGGCTTGGTCGGCATTTGGCCGCATCGTTTTTCTTTCAATGGCATATGCCGATATGTTGCGATGATCTGTTTTGGAGTCGCGCCGATTATTGTTACGCTGCTGTTCGGCGTAGATGTATGCGTGTTCACCGTGTTTGCGGTTGGTTCGGCATGGGTCATGGTGTGGGCGAGCATTACGTCGGTTGAAATCATCGCGTTTGTTCAGCGGGTAGCGCCGACTGAGCTCTGCGGAAAAGTTCTTTCGGTCGTTTACATGGTCCTTTCCTGCGCAACGCCTATCGGCCAATTGACGTACGGGGTTGCATATGATCGATGGACACCGGCGATTGTATTCGCAGCCATGTTGGCGGTGCTGACGTTGACGACGGCTCTGTTTTATCGGCTGAAAAATCGATTGCGGCGATTGTCTTAACGCGCTGGGGCACCGTGAATTTGTGAAGGCGGTGGTACGCCGCGCCGGGACGGCATTGTTTGGACATGCCTCTCCTTCGTCTACAATATCGGGCAGACGAAGGAGAGGCATGTCCATGATCAAGATGTTCGCGAGTGACTTAGACGGAACGCTGCTGAACGCCCTGCACGAGGCGGATGGGACCATCCGCCGCGCCATTCGCGAGCTGACTGAGGCTGGCCTGCACGTGGTTCCCGCGACTGGACGCTCGACGTTGCCGATCGGCGAGCATGGCTTTACGGGCTTGGCGCTTGACGCCTGCTGCTCCAATGGATCCATCGTGCGCGACAGCCATGGCGAGGTGCTCAAGACTTGGACCATCGACCCGCAGGTCACTGAGGAACTGCTCAAGGCGTTCCCGGACATTTGCTTTGATTGCTCCACGCCCGATGGCATGTTTTCGAGCGGTTCGTTCGAGATGCATCAGGCGGGCTTTAAAAAGGACAGCCCCATCAAGCGTATTGTGATGCGCGGCATGCGTGCGCGCGGCGGGTATCACGAGGAGCAGTATTTCGACCAGTCGATCGGTGACATCCTGCGCCACGATGTATGCAAGATCAATTGTCGCGTGACCTCGCCCGAGCTGGAGCGCGACCTTAAGGCGTATCTTGCCGAGCGCTCGGACCGTGTGGTCAACGCGCCGTTCGATCCGGTGATGTTCGAGATCACGGACGTGGCGTGTAACAAGGGCGAGAGTGTGGCCTGGCTGGCGGGCTACCACGGCATTGCCGAGGACGAGGTCGCGGTTTATGGCGACGGCGGAAACGACATCGCCATGCTCAAGCGTTTCCGCCACAGCTACGCGACCAAAAACGCTAGCGATGCAGCCAAGGTCGCCGCGAGCGCAACTATCGGCAGCTGCATGGTCCACGCCGTCCCCAAACACATGCTCGCCACCATGCATAAGCAGAGCTCCCGCACCATCATCGAATAATGTGACAAAGGGACTGCCCCCTCGTCACATTCCAAATATTGCCTTTACGTGTTGGTACACACGGTGTGCAATAATACTCGCACTGTGCAATAGCGCACAGGCTGAGTAACAAGGAGGACGCTTGTCCCAGCTCGAGAAATGCGATCGCCGGTCCCTTCGCTCGCAGCGTGCCCTTCGCCAGGCACTTGCCAGCGAGCTTGCCGAAAGCGGCGACCTTTCGCGCATTAATGTCGCGTCGCTCACCGAGCGCGCTGGCCTTACGCGCCGCACGTTCTATTCGCACTACCGCGATATCCCCGACTTTATCAATCAAATCGAGGACGGCTTGCTGGCCGAGATCCGTGAGCGCATTGAGCTCATCACCGCAGCTCAGCTGCCCGATCTCTATCACAATATCGACGAGCTCGAGCCGGCGCCCGGTTCGGTTGAGCTGCTGCGTTATCTTGCGGCCAACCGCGACTTAATCGGTGCGCTGCTGGGTCCGGGCGGCGACCAGGCCTTCATTAAAAGGATCATCGACACCGCGCGTGAGGCTGTGGTGCCGCGTGCGCAGACGGGCATTTTGGGCCTGGCGCTGGGCACGTTCTTTGACTACTACGTCACCTACGTCGTGAGCGCCGAGGTTGGCATGATTCAGCGCTGGTTTGAGCGTGGGCTCACCGAATCGCCCGAGGCCATGGCGCGCATTATGACGGTGCTCGCTTTTGTTCGTCCTGGTGACCTGTATGGCCAACCCATCGATATCAACGTGCCGGAATACGGCATGAAGCTATTGAACTTGCAGCTCGAGGACGCGGCCGACACCGCCGCAACCGTCGAGTCCAACAACTAAGAGGAGAGACAATGAGCAAACTCGTCGAGGGCATCAAGGATCGTATGGTCGCTGCCGCACGCGAGGCCGCGCCCGCCGTGGTGGACGCCGCGCAGAAGGCCGCGACCGCGGCTGCCGAGAAAGTTGCCGAGGCAGTTGCCGATGCCAAGAACGCGGCAGGGGAGACGTCCATCGCTAGCGAGCTCGCCACCGCCGCTGAGCCCGTGGCCGCCGCCCACGCCCCCGAAGGCGCGATTTTCAACTCCGAGGCCGCCCGCGGCAACCTGCACCTGGGCATCGACGTGGGCTCCACCACCGTCAAGCTTGCCGTGCTCAACGATGACAACCAGATCGTCTACGCCAAGTACCAGCGCCACCACACCGACGTCCGTGCCTGCGCCCGCGATCTGTTCGAGGGCGCCGCGACTGTGCTGCCGACGGCCCAGATGACCTGCGCCATCACCGGCTCGGGCGGTCTGCTGCTGTCCCAGTGGCTCGACTTGGAGTTTGTCCAGGAGGTCATCGCCAGCAAACGCGCCGTCGAGACCCTTATCCCGGCCACCGATGTCGCCATCGAGCTGGGCGGTGAGGACGCCAAGATCATCTACTTTGACAACGGCATCGAGCAGCGCATGAACGGCACCTGCGCCGGCGGCACGGGCGCGTTCATCGATCAGATGGCCACTCTGCTGCACACCGACGCGAGCGGCCTCAACGAGCTCGCGGCCAACGCCACCACCATCTATCCCATCGCCAGCCGTTGCGGCGTCTTTGCCAAGACCGACGTGCAGCCGCTCCTCAACGAGGGCGCCCGCCCCGAGGACGTCGCCGCTTCCATCTTCCAGGCCGTCGTGACCCAGACCATCTCGGGCCTGGCGTGCGGCCGTCCCATTCGCGGTAACGTCGCCTTCCTGGGCGGCCCGCTGCAGTATCTCTCCGAGTTGCGCCACCGCTTCTACCTCACGCTCAACCTGGACGAGGAGCACCGCATTGTGCCCCAAAACGCCCACCTGTTTGTGGCGAGCGGCGCTGCCATGGCGCACGAGTCCAACAAGCTCAGCACGTTCCCGCAGCTTATCGAGGCCATCGACAGCCTGGGTGACACGCAGGGTGCCGAGGTCGAGCGCCTGGATCCGCTCTTTGCCACCGACGAGGACTTTGCCGAGTTCAAGAACCGCCACGACCAGGAAGTCGTCCCCAAGGGTAAGCTCGACGGCTACACCGGCCGCGTGTTCATCGGTATCGACGCCGGCTCCACCACCATGAAGGCCGCGCTCGTGGGCGAGGACGGCCAGCTGTTGCACACCTGGTACGGCAACAACAACGGCGACATCCTGGGCACGGCCAAGGTCATCATGGCCGATTTCTACAATCACATCCCTGCCGGCTGCACCATCGGCCACGTGACCACCACGGGCTACGGCGAGGCGCTGCTCATCGAGGCCCTCAAGGCCGATTCCGGCGAGATCGAGACCGTCGCGCACCTGCGCGGCGCCAAGGCATTCCTGCCCGGTGTCGAGTTTATCCTGGACATCGGCGGCCAGGACATGAAGTGCCTGCGCGTGAAGGACGGCGTCATCGAGCACATTATGCTCAACGAGGCCTGCTCGTCGGGCTGCGGCAGCTTTATCGAGAGCTTTGCCGTGTCCATGAACATGGACGTGCGCGCGTTTGCCGACGCCGCCATCCATGCCAAGGCTCCCGTCGACCTGGGTAGCCGCTGCACGGTCTTTATGAACTCGCGCGTCAAGCAGGCGCAAAAGGAAGGCGCCACAGTGGGCGACATCGCGGCCGGCCTGTCCTATTCCGTCATTAAGAATGCCCTGTTCAAGGTCATTAAGCTGCGCGACCCCAAGGAGATCGGCAGCCAGGTGATCGTCCAGGGCGGCACCTTTATGTCCGATGCCACGCTGCGCGCGTTTGAGCAGCTCACCGGCGTTCATGCCGTGCGTCCCGACATCGCCGGCTGCATGGGCGCCTACGGCGCGGCCCTGCTCGCCCGCGATCGCGCCGGCGCCGACGGCACCTCGACCATTCTTTCTGCCGAGGACATCGCGCACCTCACCGTGACGCAAAAGCACGTCCGCTGCGGTCGCTGCTCCAACAACTGCCAGCTCACCGTCAACGACTTTGGCGGCGGCAGGCGCTTCATTACCGGCAACCGCTGCGAGAAGGGCGCCGGCCACAAAAAGCAGAAGACCGAGGCCCCCAACCTCTTCAAAAAGAAAAACGAGCTGCTCTTTAACCGCGAGGTGCTGAGCCCCGACGAGGCCCCGCGCGGCACCGTGGGTATCCCGCGTGCACTCAACATGTACGAGAACTACCCCTTCTGGCATGCGTTCTTTACGCGCTTGGGCTTTAGCGTGCAGCTGTCCGACCAGTCGAGCAAGAAGACCTACCAGGCGGGCATCGAGTCCATGCCGTCCGAGAGCGTGTGCTATCCGGCCAAGATGAGCCACGGCCACGTGATGAACCTTATCGACCGTGACGTCGACTTTATCTGGATGCCGTGCGTGCGCTGGGAGCGCAAGGAGGATCCGACGGCTGGCAACTGTTACAACTGCCCCATCGTCATGAGCTACCCCACGGCGTTGGCGCTCAATATCGATGAGATTCGCGAGCAGAATATCGAGTTCCTGTACCCGTTTGTGCCCTATCATGACAAGACCGAGCTCAAGCGCCGTCTGTACCAGGTGCTCGCCGTCGACCGCGTGGCCGATGCGCAAGCCGGTCGCGGTCGCGTGCGTGGGCCCAAGATCACGCGCTCCGAGGTCGATGCCGCTGTCAACGCTGCCTTTGAGGCCGATGCGCGTTTCCACGAGGACATCCAGACCATGGGCGAGGAGGCTCTTAAGTGGGTCGAGGACCACGGCGGTCACGGCATCGTGCTCGCCGGTCGTCCCTACCACAACGACCCCGAGATCAACCACGCCCTGCCCGAGCTTATCTCGAGCTTTGGCTTTGCGGTCTTTACCGAGGATTCGCTCGCGCATCTGGTAAAGCCCGAGCGTCCGATTCGCGTCGTCGACCAGTGGATGTACCACAGTCGCCTGTACGCCGTGGCCCGTTTTGTGACGATGCGCAACGACCTGGACCTGATCCAGCTCAATTCCTTCGGCTGCGGCCTCGATGCCCTGACCACCGATCAGGTGCAGGAGATCCTGGAGGCCAGTGGCAAGATCTACACCGTGCTCAAGATCGACGAGGTGTCCAACCTGGGCGCCGCGCGCATTCGCATCCGCTCGCTCATGGCGGCACTCAAGGACCAGGAGGCCGAGCGCTTGGCCGAGGCCACGGCTGTGGGCGAGGCCTACGAGCAGGGCGATGCCGCGCCGGTGGCGCCCTCCACGGATGCCCCCGCGTTCGCGAGCCGCAAGTACACGTTCGAGGCACAGCGCGAGAGTGCTTCGACCGCGTGGCCCAAGGTGCCCTTTACCGAGCAGATGCGCGACGAGGGCTATACCATCCTGTGCCCGCAGATGGCGCCGATCCACTTTGACCTGGTCAAAGAGGTGTTCCGCGGTGCCGGCTACAACTTGGAGCTGCTGCCCTCGACCGACCACGATGCCGTCGAGGCCGGTCTGCGCTATGTGAACAATGACATTTGCTACCCGTCGATTCTGGTAACGGGTCAGATCATGGAGGCCATCGAGAGCGGTCGGTACGACCTGTCCAAGACGGCCGTGGTCATCAGTCAGACCGGCGGCGGCTGCCGTGCTACCAACTACATCGCGCTCATTCGCAAGGCCCTGCGCGAGAGCGGCCACCCCGAGATTCCGGTGATCTCGCTTTCGGCAGTGGCGCTCGGCGAGGACAACCCTGGCTTTAATTTGACGCCGGCGCTGCTTAAGCAGGCAGTTTACGCGGTGCTCTTTGGCGACGTGATGATGCAGATGCTCTATCGTTGCCGCCCGTACGAGGCCACGCCCGGTGCGGCGAACGCACTCTACGAGGAGTACATGGCGCGCGCTCGCAAGCTGGCGCCTAAGTTCAACCGCCACAACTACACCAAGCTGTGCCGCGAGGCCATCCGCGCGTTCGACACCATGCCGCTCGTGGGCGAGGGCACCAAGCCGCGCGTGGGCGTGGTCGGCGAGATTCTGGTCAAGTTCCATCCCACAGCCAACAACCACGTGGTCGATGTCATTGAGCGCGAGGGCTGCGAGGCTGTGGTGCCGGGCCTGCTCGATTTCTTCCTGTACTCCATGAGCAACGCCGAGCTGCAGAAGGACGAGCTGGGAAGCTCTGCTACCACGCGCGCTGGTATGCAGGCGCTCATCAAGCTCGTGGACTGGATGCGCACGCCGGTGGAAGAGCTGCTCGAGAAGTCCCGCCGCTTTGAGGCGCCCGAGCGCATCGGCACCATGGCCGACAAGGCCCGCACGGTGCTTTCGGTGTGCAACAACATGGGCGAGGGCTGGTTGCTCACGGCCGAGATGCTCGACCTGATTGACCATGGCGCGCCCAACATCATCTGCACGCAGCCCTTCGCGTGCCTGCCTAACCATGTGGTGGGTAAGGCCGTGATCAAGGAGCTGCGCCGTCAGCACCCCGAGAGCAACATCGTCGCGGTGGACTACGACCCCGGTGCATCCGAGGTCAACCAGCTCAACCGTATTAAGCTCATGATCAGTGTGGCCAAGGAGAACATGCGCGCCGGTAAGGGCTTTAAGCTCGAGAAGGTGGCGCCGCTCGCGATGGACGAGGTCACCGGCCAGATGCGTGCTCATGACGGCTGTGTGAGCTGCGGGCCGGCCAGCGAGGAGGCCGTGGCATCGGTCGCCGAGCGCCTGGGACGCGGCATTAAGAAGTAACTGGCCTGCTTTGTGCTGGATATGAGACAAACGGGTGGTAGCCGTACCGGCTGCCACCCGTTTTTATTGCACATATGTTGCGTAAATAGTGTTGCAGGCGCCTTCAGCGGACTCGGATTTCGGAAGTATGCGGCAAAATTTGAATAGGCCGAGCACACTGGATATGCCCAAGCTTTGTACCTGCGGTTTTATTGGTGAAAAACCGGGGTGTGCTCGAGGGCTCCGGAATTTGCCGCATACTTCCGAAAACAACGTCTCGGTGGCACCAAAAATTGCCTCCAGAACCCTGAGATAATGAATATATGTAGCCGTTCGCCGCAAATTATCGTCCGTTCATGGAACCTATCTCCAACGAGTTGTAACCATATGGTTTGATGTTGGAAACATATGATTGCCGGCAGGCCATAGGTGACGTTCCCCCTGATATCGGAGGTTCCAGGTATGTTTCGCGCTCCGTTAAACAAGTATCGGGCTGGCTAACATGAGCCGCCGTTTTGTCTCGATAACCCTTGCAGTGGTCTGCCTGGCTGTGCTCCTGGGCGCTACAGGGCTGTTTGCTATAAGCCGAGAAACGTCCTATATGCAGGAATGCGCTTCCGAAGGCTTTGCCATTGATGGTTACTATCGGGATGACAAAACGAGTCGGGTAACCCTGGCTTTTCTTGAGGAGGACAACTGTCGATGGCAGCTGGTCGACCAAGACGGAATCTGCACAGACGGGCAGTTTAAGCGTACGGATGACCCCAACATCCTGATATTAAAGAAGGAAAACGGTGAAGAATTCGGTACGGTCCACGTGGCGTACTTGTCACGCCGACGCGAGCAGGGTCAGCTCTATCTATTTAGAGATAGTAAAGTGACCCGATTTTATCTGGTGAGCACCAAGCCTGCGTTTACAGTGGAGTCTGGCGATGTCGATGCGGACAGTTGATTCACGGCAATAAAACAGCGAGCGGGGCGCAGGTATGAACTGCACCCCGCAATTTGCTCGTGTCCGTATCGCGTCTGCGCCTCGTCGTAGCTTGCGTCCGTGCGAGCATTCGTCCCGCTCCGGCATCACTTCACATCGAACTCCACGCGATCGAGTTCGGGCACGTTGAGGTCGATGAGCTTGCGGGCAACGCGGCGGTCGTGCGCCCCAAGCGTCTCGCTTGTCGTCACATGGGCGACAATCTCGCGCTCGACGATACCCTCCTCCTCGCCTTCGGTGGCCGAGGTCTCGACGGCGACGGTGTAATCCTTAAAGCCTGGCAGCACCGCGGCAAGCTCGCGCGTGGTTTCGGTGACGCCGTAGCCGTCCTGCACGCCGGCCTGCGCCGAGCCAATAGACCCCGTCGTCATAACGATGCAGGGGATGGCAAAGACTACCGTGCCCACAATAATGCGGCGGCGCACCTTGCGCGATAGCTCGTCGACCTCGGCGTTTTCCTCGGCGGTCACGATGCCGTCGCCGTTCAGGTCGCGCTTGAGCGGCACACGCAATAGAAGTAGTACGGCTTCGGCAGCCAGTGCGATAAAGACCACGTTGATGCCAAACTCGTAAAGCGCCGAGAGAAACAGCGACCCGCTTGCGATGGCGATGCCGTAGCCCGCCGCGCACAGGGGTGGCATGAGCGCGGTCGCCACGGCCACACCGGCGATGAGCGTGGCGGGTTCCTGGTCGCGCGAGTTGCCCAGGCCGCCTGCAAAGCCGCCCGCGAGCGCGACAGCGAGGTCCCAGACAGTTGGTGTCGAATTGTCGATAATGGCGGCCGTGGTGGTGCCAAGGGGCGAGAGCTTAAAGTACAACGTGGATGTGACCAGGCAAAAGGCCATTTGCAGCGCAAGGCTGGCGACGGCTTCGACGGTAATCTCGCGGTCGAGCGTGGCAATGCCGTATGCCATGGCAAGAACCGAGCCCATGAGCGGGCAGATGAGCATGGCGCCCACGATGGCGATGTCCGAATCGATATCGAGGCCGATGCTCGCGATCAACATGGCGATGATGAGGATGCATAGGTGGGAGCCGGTCAGACGCGCCCCGTTTACAAAACGCTTGCGGATCACGTGATAGGGCGCGCGTCCCTCGCGAATGTTGAACGCGCGCTTGAGGAAGCGGGTGGCGTTCTCCATGGCCTCACTATGGGCAGGGCGGATGCCGTGGCGCCGGTGATGGCGTTCGCGCAGCCGCTTGATCTGTTGTTTATCGAGTTCCATGTCCACCTCGTTCTGGCAAGGGCCGCGTATCTCGCCCGTCGCCCTTACTCTACACCGTGGCGGGCGGGGTGTCTGTTGGATGCGGAATCCGATAGGGCGGATGACGCGGGAGCAAATGCAAATCACAGGCTCAATTCGATCCCGCAAGAATATGATGCGCCAGCTCCTACATATGTGACGAAATTGTGAAGCACGAGAGCGCGAATTTCAAAAAATCCGCTGGTGACCAATGTTGCGCAACAGAATTCAAAAATCAGCTCCTACATTTTGAAGCGTATGGATACATCCGTGTCAAAGGGAGAAAGCCATGGCAAACTACAGTCCACAGCACTTTGAGCCTCGGGCCAAGGCCGTCAACGTCAAGGGCGTTGCTAACCGCGCCGTCGCAACCGTTTTGACGGCGGGCCTCATTGCTCAGCCGCTCATGTCGCCGCTGGCGGCAATCGCCGCACCGTCAACCGGTAACGGCGATTCTGTTCAGGGGGGGGGTAGTTCTGTAGAGAACACCGTTGCCGCCGGTAACCAAGCGGTCGTAAAGACGGCTGCCCAGCTGGCCGAGGAGTCGGCAAAGCAGCTCAAGGACGCTCAGGCCGCCTACGATGCCGCCCAGAAGAAGGCCGACGCGGCGGGCCAGTCTCAAAAGCAAGCGCAGCAGCAAAAGAATCAGGCCTCGCAGGCCGTGACCGATAACGCCGCCGAGCAGAACGAGGCCGAGGTAGCCGCGCTTCAGGAGAAGATCGACGAGCTTAAGGCAGCCGTCGAAAAGACTGAGCAGCAGCAGAAGAAGCTGGGCAACCTGAACGATCAGCTCGAACAGGCCAACAAGAGTGTCGAGGATAAGACCCAGGCGCTCAAGGACGCCAAGGCAAAGCAGGATGAGGCCAAGAAGGCCATCGATGATGCCCAGGCCAAGCTCGAGGCCATGGGTATGGACGAGTACGAGGCCGCCAAGAAGGCCGTCGAGGACGCGCAGGCAAAGCTCGATGACGCCAATAAGGCCGTTACTACTGCACAGGACAATCTGGACCAGGCCAAGGCTGCCGAGGCCAGCGCCCAGCAGGAAAAGCAGAATACCGAGGCAGCTTTGACGACTGCCCAGGCCAAGAAGCAGGAGACTGCCGCTGCTCTCGCAGCCGCAACCACCGCGCGCGATAACGCCCAGCAGAAGTTCGACCAGGCGCAGGCCGCGCTCGATGCTGCCGTCTCGGGTACGGGTGTTGACCTGAGTGCGCTTGAGGCCGCCAAGAAAGCTGCTGCTGGTGAGCTCAAGACCGCGCAGGCGGAGCTCAATGTCGCGACGGATGCCGACGCCACCGCACAGACAAATCTGCAGGTCGCCCAGGCTGCCGTCGCTGCCGCGCAGGAGAAGGCCAACGCCGCCAACGCTGCTGTGGCATCTGCCCAGTCTGCATACGATGCGGCAAACAAGGAGTACAAGGACGCGGCCAGTAAGCGTGACGCCGCGAAGACGGCATACGAGCAGGCCCAGCAGACCGAGGCCGACAAGAAGGCGGAGTACGATAAGCTTGTCGAAGTTCGCAAGCAGAAGCGCAGCGAGTGGGAGGCAGCCTGCGCTGCTTCGAACGCCGCGGAAAAGGCTTATGACGCTGCTAATGTCCAGGTTGAGGCTCTTGAGCAGCAGATTGCTGACCTCAAGTCCAACATGACCGTTGACCAGGAAGTCATCAGCCAAGGTATACTCGGCTTCATGAACTATATTAGCGACGGCAGCCAGTTCACAGCCACGCAGAAAAAGAACGCCCGGGAAGCCGTATCGATGCTGACCGGTGCCGCTGACAAGGCCGAATGGTATGACCAGTACGTTGATCAGGACATGTCTCGCGACACCAACCCGCTTTCCTTGGAGCAGATGCGCAACGCCCTGACATATCTCGACACCCAGAACAACCTCCGCAAGGCGAACGGTCAGTCGGCGCTCAGCGTCAGCCTCCGCATGACTGCGGCAGCCGCCCTTAATACATCATATTCATCGAACATCTGGGGACACTCGGGCTGCTACTGGGATAACGGTGAAAATCTTGCCGGTGGAGGCGGTGCATATACCGGCGGCGAGACTGAGGACACCCTAGGCTGGCCCTACACCGGTCTCTATACCCAGGAGAAGGAGACATTCGATAGGTACGTCGCACAGTATGGCGACGACCTCGGTAGCCACCGATATGATGCCTATTACATCTATCAGAACTACAACAGCATCTACCATGAGTGCGGGCACTATCTCAACATCATCGATTCCGCCACGGAAGCTATCGGCATCGCGACCGGTAGCGGTAAGAACACCGATTCCGAGGTAACCGTATTCGATTACAGTGCTGATGACACTCAGGCTGATTTCACTGTCTCCGAGTTCAAGAAGCTCCTCAACGACTACATCGATTCCACTTACAACGCAGGCGGCACGCAGGAGCAGAAGGAGCAGCTGAAGCAGCTACAGAATAAGCTGGCGGAGGCGCAGAAGAACTTCGGTACTACTAAGAAAGCTTACTTTGCAGCGGTAAATAAGCAGGACGCGGCGCATGACGCCTATACCGCGGCCGACACGAACGCGAACACCGCCAAGGGCGAGTACGAGAAGGCCAAGTCCGGCACCGCCGCCGCGAAGACGGCATACGACGCCGCGAAGGATGCACTCGGCGGAATCGACATCGAGTCCCTCAAGCAGAACCTCGATGCCGCCAAGAGCAAGGTCGCCACTGCCCAGGCAGCGCTTGATAAGGCGAACGCCACGCTTGCTGACAGCAAGACGAAGGCAGCCGATGCCGCTGCTCACAAGGCGAAGGCTCGCAGCGCCCGCGATGCCGCCAAGGCAAAGTCCGATCAGGCCAATGAGGCGTATGACAACGCCACTGCTTCGGTCAAGGACCTTACCGCCAAGTGCGATGCCGCCCAGGCGGACCTTGCGAATAAGCAGGGCTCGCTTGACGAGGCAAAGAAGGCCGACGATGCCGCCCAGGCTGGTGTAGACAAGGCCCAGGCCGCAGATGTGCACGCCGCGACCGCTCTTTCGGACGCCAAGCAGGCAGTTGCCGCCAAGACGCAGGCCCTGTCCGACGCACAGGCGAAGGCCAAGGCCGCCGAGGGCGAGCTGGCTACCGCAAACAAGGCCTTCGAGCGCTTCGCCGGCGCCCAGAAGACGGTCGACGACGCCAAGGCCGCCTATGACGCTGCCGTCGCCGGTGTCGCCGATGCTCAGAAGCAGCTCGAGGCCGCCAACGAAGCCGTCGTCGATGCGAACCTCGAGATCGTCAAGGCCAAGGCCGAGCTTGCCAACGACGAGGCGCTCAAGGCCGATCTTGAGGCCGTCGACCACAAGGCATCCCTTGCCGCGGGCACGACGGGCAACGAGAAGCTGGTCAAGCTGAACGCTGCTTACGCTCGCTATAAGGCCGCCGTCGATGCCGCCGCTGGCCTCAAGGCTGCTCTGAGCGATGCCGATGCCAAGCTGTCCGATGCCAACGACGCCTATGCCGCCGCGCTTGCCGAGCTTGGCGATGCCAAGGATGCCCTGGCTGCCGCTCAGGCCGAGTACGACAAGTATCATCCCAAGGCTGAGCCGCAGGCCAAGCCTCAGGTTGCGCGGGCCGCTGCAAAGGCTCCTGTCGCCAAGAAGAAGGCCGCGTCGGCCGCGCTCGCCCAGACTGGCGATGACTCCGCACTTGCAGGCGAGGTGTTCGTCATTGGCGGTATTACGCTCGTGGCCGCGGGCGTGACGCTGGGTGATCGTCGTCGCAAGCAGGTGTAGCGTTTCGAGCGTAGATTCTGCAACGAACTTCGGTTCATAGCAGGAGCGCTTCGATAGCTTAACCGATAAGGCCGGCGCGCTGTTAAACGCAGCGCGCCGGCCTTTCTTTTCGTTGGCATCAAAAAGCCCGGTCGGCAGCCGCGAAAGCTACCGACCGGGCAATCCGTAGGCAATATGATTGCGACCGGGCTGTTGCCTGGTTGCGAGCGAACAGCCGCTCAGCTTAGCCCAGCAGGCTTAAGCCCACGGAGACAAACGCCAGGATAACGCCGACGATGGACTCGCCGCCGAGCAGGCCGCTGGCGACGACCAGGCCCTGTTCCTGGAAGGCGGCGTCCTTGGCAGCTCTCTCCTCGTCAGAAAGACCAGCGGTGGCGTCGCGGTGGGCGGACCACTTGTCGTAGGCGAGTTTGACGCAGGAGCCCAGGAATGCCGTGAGTGACATGTAGAACGGCAGGTACACGCCCAGGCCGATCATCATGGCCGGAATGCCGAGCCAGTACATGACGATGCCGGCGATAAAGCCGCCAACGAACCACGGCACGCTCGGGATGCCCGAGACCATGGTGGCGACCACGCTTGCCTGCGCGGCAACAAAGCTCTTGTCGGGGCCGAAGGCGTCCGGGCCATAGGCGGTGACGAGCACGACCATGACGGCTGCGGCGACTAGGGCGCCCACGATGCCGCCAATGGCTTGGCCGATCCACTGCGCACGCGGGTTGGTGCCCAGCACGGCGCCGGCCTTAAAGTCGTTCATGACGTCGCCCGCAAGGCCGCACGCCACGGCTACGATGCCGGCGATAAAGAACAGCTTGACCTGAGCGATCTGTGCGAAGGCTGCCACGATGAGCATGACGATGAGGCCGAAGATCTCCATGGGGTCGATGCCCGTCTGGCCGCAGCTCTGCGCGCTCATGATGGTGGTGACAAAGGTGAACAGCGTCACGATGACGGCCGGAACGGGGCCAAGGTCAAGCACGATGGCGATGATCACGGCGATGGCGGCGGCGCCCAGGCCGATGATGCCGGCGTCGAGCTTAAGGGAGCCCGAGATGAGCGATTGCTCGTCGGTGTCGGTGGAGCTGTCGGCGGCAAGACCGCGGACGATGCCGGCGACCTGCGGCAGGATGTCCTTGAGGACGACGGCGACGCCAAAGCCCATCATGAGGCCCATGCCCAGGGACTTGACGATGCCCTGCGCGGTCACAACGTCGAACAGACCGGCAGCGGTGCCGCCCACAATGATGCCAAAGTTGCCTAGCAGGGCGCCGGCAAACCAGAAGGCGACCGGGGCGAAGCCCACGAGGAAGCCGACGGAGAGCAGCATGGGCGAGTTGTAGATGCCAAAGGTCACGCCGGGGATGTTGAGCGTGCATAGCATGCTGGGCACCACGCCCAGAGCGTCGCGAAGCACGCTGTAGATGCCTGCGATGGCCATAGAGCCAAAGAGCTGCTTGCCGGTCTTGCCGCCGGCCTCGGTGGCGCGCAGGGTCTGAGCTGCGGCGTTGCCGGTGGGGAACTCAAGCGCGGCGTCCACGATAAAGTGACGGTGGATGAGTGCCGTGGCCAGCAAGCCCAGGATAGTGCCGGCGAGTGCCACGATAAACATGTCGAGCCAGCTGATCTGGTCGGCATAGCCCAGCATCCAGGCGCCCGGGATGGTAAACGCCAGGCCGCCGGCGACCATGGCGCCTGCGGACATGATGGTGTGGGTGACGTTGGCCTCGTTGAGGCTGGCGTTGCCCATGAGTTTGAGGAAGAACAGCGAGATGACGGCAGCGAAGACGATCGGCCAGGGGAGTGCGCCCATCTTGAGGGCGGTGTAGGCCGAGCTTGCCGTGATGATCACGCAGCCAAGGACGCCGATGACGACGCCGCGCAGCGTGAGTTGCCCGCGCATCGAGGCGCGGTTCGAGGGATTGCTCATATAAAACTCCTTTGCGTATATCCGCTTCCCCCGGGAGCGCCGTTACGGATACGGCGCGGGAAGTCGGGTTACCAAGGGCCGCCGCGTGAGCTCGCGCGCGACCGCGCACCAGTATAGCCGCAAGCTAGTCATTTTGGGATGACTGGTTTAGGTAGGCGATATACTGCTGGGCAGACGAAAGGAGCGCCGACGATGCTTAATGGGTGCGCATATATATTGACGGTCGACGTGGGCAACACGTTCATTCGCTTTGGCCTGTTTGCAGAGGATTCGGCCGCGGCGCAGGAATGTCCGCTTGCGACGTGCGAGATCACCACGCCGTCGAGCATCACAGCAGACGAGGCGCGCATGAGGCTCGCGCAGGTCATGGGTGCACTGGCAGCCGATGCGGGCATGCCGGGCGCGCTCGTTCCCGCGGCTGCCGTGCTGAGCTGCGTGGTGCCGGCGCTCGAGCGCCCGTGGAAGACGGCGCTTTCTCGCACCTGCACGGGGCGCGTGCTCACCGTGGGGCCGGGTCTCAAGACCGGTATGCCCGTGCACTACGACGATCCAGCAGAGATCGGTCCCGACCGCATCGCCGACGCCGTGGCGGCACGCGCCGTCTACGGCTCTCCCTGCATCGTGATTGACTTGGGTACCACGACCAATATCGAGGTCATCGACGCGCGCGGCACCTTTGTGGGCGGCGTCATCGCGCCGGGTCTGGCGCTTGGCGCCCGCTCTCTTTCGGCTGCTGCGGCGCGTCTGCCGCAGGTCGAGCCCTCGGCACCCACACATGTAATCGGCCGCAACACGCGCGAGGCCATGCGTTCGGGCGTGGTTCTGGGCGAGGTGGCACGCATCGACGGCATGCTCGACATGGTGCTCGCCGAGATGCGCGCGACCAAGGCCGCGGGGGAGGGCAATGTACCCATCGTCATTACCGGCGACGATGCCGAGGCACTTGCGGCGCTGGTCGGCCATAGCCTGACGGTCGATGACGCGCTGACGCTGCGGGGTCTCGCCGAGCTCTACCGCATCAACCAAAAACCCCGCCGCGTGTAAAAGTGAGGGCGCCGGTGGGACAAACGCCCCCACCTTTCACCTGCTACAATGGGTCAAACTATTGCGATTACGGAGGTGTCTGCCATGTCGGACGATCTTCATCAAACTTCGTCAGGCAAGCGCCTGGACGTCATTAGCTGGGACGAGTTCTTTATGAGCGTGGCCATCGCCGCACAGCGCCGCAGCAAGGACCCCAACACGCAGGTGGGTGCGTGCATCGCCAGCACCAACCACCGTATCCTTTCGGTGGGCTACAACGGTACGCCCTCGGCGCTCAACGACGACTTTTTCCCGTGGGGTACGAGCGACGACCCGCTGCAGGACAAGCACAACTACGTGGTCCATGCCGAGGCCAACGCCGTGCTCAACTACCGTGGCTCGCTCAAGGACCTCGAGGGTTCCACGGTCTACGTCACGCTGTTCCCGTGCCACGACTGCGCCAAGATTTTGGCGCAGGTGGGTGTGGGCGAGGTTGTCTACCTGGACAACAAGTACGCCGACACCGACGACGGCCGCATCAGCCGCCGCATTCTCGACTCCTGCGGTATTAGCTACCGCCAGGTTATCGTCGATGTTCACATCGGTACCGAGGGGGCAGGCTCAGCAGTAGCGCGTGACAATGCCAGCTGGTAACAACAGGCAGCTAAAAGATCCCCGTCCCAAATTGACTGCTCGTGAAAGTCGTGTCCGCGCGCATGGATGGCTCGTGAGCGGGTACATGGCTGTAGTAACATAGCCCCTGTCCGCGGGCGTGCCCGCGTTATTGTGAGAAAGGAGCCCCTGTGGCTGTTAACGAAGAGCTGCTTAAGAAGGTTCTTGAGGAGATCCGCCCCAACCTGCAGGCTGACGGCGGCGATATGGAGTATGTGGGTGTTGACGACGAGGGCGTCGTCAAACTGGAGCTGCAGGGTGCCTGCGCCGGCTGCCCTATGAGCGCGCTGACCCTGTCCATGGGTATCGAGCGTATCCTCAAGGAGCATGTGCCCGGCGTTACCCGTGTCGAGCAGGTTAATGCCTCCGGCGAGACCGACGACCTGTACGACGAGTACGCGCCGTTCTAAGATGCGAAAGCTGCGGACGGCATACTCCGCATAGACGTTACGCCCAAATATGCGGCTGCGAGCGCAAGGCCCGCGGCCGCATTTGTATGTAGGGAGTGGGAGGGTCGACATGCTCAACGACTTCTACCATATGCTTGATCCCGTCGCGATTTCGGCGGGGCCCATCACGATTTACTGGTATGGTCTGGCCTATGTGGTCGGCGCCCTGCTCACGGCGGTCGTCATGTACCGCACGCAGCGTCGCTGGGGCTTCAACATCACGATTGACGACCTGACGAGTGTCGTGGTCGGCGTGGTCTTTGGCCTCATTATCGGTGCGCGCCTGTTCTACGTCGTCTTTTACGGTGATGGCTACTACTGGGCACACCCGCTCGAGATCTTTGCCACCAACGAGGGCGGCATGAGCTTCCATGGCGGTTTGGTGGGCGGTATTATCGGCGGCATCATCGTGTGCCGCATGTATAAGCTCGACGCATGGACTTTGGCAGACCTTGCCGTCATCGGCGCGCCGCTGGCCTTGTGCCTGGGCCGTTGTGCCAACTTTGTCAATGGTGAGCTGTGGGGCAAGCCGACCGATCTGCCCTGGGGTGTGGTCTTTGGCGGGACTGCGGGCGATATGCCGCGTCACCCCTCCCAGCTCTACGAGGCATTTCTTGAGGGCATCGTGCTCTTTTGCATTCTGCAGGTGCTCAGCCGCAAAAAGCCGCTGCTGCCTCAGGGTACGTTTATGGGCGTGTTCGTGATGGGATACGGCATCGTCCGCTTCCTCGTCGAGTTCGTGCGCGTGCCCGACGCCCAGCTTGGCTATCTGCTGGGCGGCGTCATCACGATGGGGCAGCTGCTGAGTCTTCCGCTCGTGATCGCCGGCCTGGCGCTCATCATCTTTGCTCGTCGCCGCAACCAGCCCCAGCGCGTCTACCTGGACGCCTAACCACCACAAAGGGGACAGGCACCTTTGTGGTGGTTCGCTGGGCAACGATGACAGAACCGTAACGTTTCCCCAGATAAAACCTGCCAAAATAAACCTGTCCCTTTTTGGCGGGTTTCTAGAAAGGCTTTTTGGACTGTGAAGGATTCCGACCTCTCCACAACGGCTGCGCGCGACGCCGCCCGCATCGTCTGGTTTAAGCGCTACCCCGCCAAGCAGACGCTCATCGCATTTTTGCTCGCGCTGTTGGCGACCACGGCGTTTTCCATCGATCCCGCCCCGGTGTCGAGCAACGCAGTCTTGGCGATTGACCCCAAAGCCTCGGGCATGCTGTACGTGTGCTACGAGGTACTCCTCTCGTTTGCCGGCCATACCGACGCGGTCATGCTGCTTGCGCTTGCCTGCCTGCTCACCTTGCCGTTTCGCTACGTGTTCTTTGGCCGTGGCGACACCTGGCGTCCATCGATCATTCTGCCGTCGCTGTTCTTCGCCATCTGCATGGTGTTCGGTCGCAGCTACGATCTCACCGACTCGGCCGAGATTGTCCTTGGCGACAAAGCTCGCATCATCTGCGCCTGGATTGGCGGCGCGGGCTGGATGCTCCTGGCGATCGTTGCCTTCTACCTTGCCTTTGAGTGTCTAGATTGGCTGAGCTCTCGGCGCATCCCGTTTTCCGAGGCGCACTTTGGCCGCATATGGCGTGTGGCTCACGCCGTGCTCTCGGTCCATCCCTTTGCCGGGCCCTTCCTGGTGCTTATGATCGCCTGGGCGCCCACGCTCATCGCTTCGCTGCCCGGCCTTTTTATGGGAGATACGGGTGCGCAGATTCGCCAGTGGTTCAACTATCCCAACGGCACGAGCGACTACCTGCGCCTACTCAACCCCAACGTGCTGCTCAACGGGCATCATCCCGTAGTGCACACGGCCATTATCGGCTCGTGCGTTCAACTGGGGCTTTCGCTGTTCAACAGCGCTAACGCGGGCCTCATCATCTATACCTGCGCTCAATTTGTCATCACGGCTGCCTGCATGGCCTATTCCATTTCGTCGCTGCGCAAACTGGGCGTGAGCCTGCCGGTTCGCGGTGCGATCCTGCTGTTCTTTGCGTTTATGCCGATGTTCTCTAACTACGCGGCGTTGCTCACCAAAGACGTGCTCTTTGCCGACGCGTTTTTGGTGCTGCTGGTACAGACCGTCAAGCTCGTGGCATGTGGCTTGCCCCGTCGTGATGCCAATGCCGAGCGTGCGGGCGAACAGAGGCCCGTGCTCTTTGCGCGCCACGACTGGCTGTTGCTTGCGCTGGCTGCCATGGGTTCCACGTTTTTGCGCAATGGCGGTCTGGTCTTTCCGTTGGCGGCCTGCGTGATTGCGGCGGCGTTTTGCGCATGGGATGTACATGTCGCCCGTCGTGCGGCTAAGCAGACGGGCACCGCGGTCTCATGCGCCACGCCGCGCTTCCGCTGGGTTGGCGTCCTCGCGGTGCTTGCACTCTGCCTTGCCTCTAATATGTACTTCACCAAGGTCTTTATGCCGGCGCACGACATCACGCCTGGTTCCAAGCGCGAAATCCTCTCGATTCCGTTCCAACAGACGGCTCGTTTCGTCCAAAAGCACGACGGCCTCAACTCGGGCGTCAACCCCACGGTAAAGGAGGACGGCACCATCGTGGAGGCTCCTTGCGACGGCTTGGTGACCGATGAGGAGCGCGCCGTGATCGACCGGGTGCTCAAGTACGAGAATCTGGGCCGCCGTTACAACCCGGATAAGTCGGATGCCGTCAAGAACTGCTTTAACGAGTACGCCTCGCAGGAGGACATCAAGGCCTATTTTGAGGTCTGGGCGCAGATGTTCAAAAAGGATCCCGAGTGCTATATCTCGGCGCTCATCAATAACTATTACGGCTACTTTTATCCGAGCGCGCGCGATGCCTGGGTCTACAGCACGGCGCGTAGTGCCGAGATCATGGCGCGTCCCGACAACCTCAAGTACTTCGACTTCCATCCGGTTGACAGCAACGTGGTGCGCTGGTGCGACCACCTGATCAATCTGTACCGTGTGGCGGTGCAGCGCATCCCGTTTATTTCGCTCACCATGAGCTCGGCCACCTATGTGTGGATTATGATCGCCGTGGTGGTCTACCTGCTGCGTCGTCATTCATGGCGTGCGCTGGCGATCTGGGTGCCGCTGTTGGGCGTGCTCGCCGTGTGCCTGATTGGTCCGTGCAACGGCTCGACCTACATGCGCTACCTGTATCCGGTCATCGCCTGCATGCCCTTCGTCATCGGCGCCACCGTCACCCGCAGTGACTTCCTCTGGTCCTAACTTGGTGCATTGGGGTCAGGTCTCTTTGCACCAAAGGGTGGCATCATCACGACGCCTTCATTTTTTTGTTTATCTCACAGGCCAGTAGGTATATCATTTATAGCGTTTGTTTATATTGCCCGAGCATCTGCGCTGGGCTTTAGGTCGAAACCGATAGGAGACACGTATGTCCGGACACTCTAAGTGGGCCACAACCAAGCATCGTAAGGGCGCGCAGGACGCCAAGCGTTCCGCCCTCTTCTCCAAGCTCAGCCGCAACATCACCGTTGCTGCCCGTCTCGGCGGTGACCCGCTGCCCGAGAACAACGCCAGCCTCGCCGCTGCCGTTGCCAAGGCCAAGGCTCAGTCCATGCCTAAGGACAAGATCAAGTCCGCTATCGACAAGGCTTTTGGTTCGGGTGCTGACGCCGCCGTCTACGAGAACATCGTGTACGAGGGCTACGGTCCCGCCGGTGTCGCCGTCTACGTCGACTGCCTGACCGACAACCGCAACCGTACCGCCGCTGATGTCCGTTCCGCCTTCTCCCACGCTGGTGGCAACCTGGGCACCTCTGGCTCCGTCGCCTTCCAGTTTGAGCGTAAGGGCCAGATCGTCGTCGCCAAGGAGATCCTGGACGAGAACGCCAAGAAGGAGACCATGATCGCCAACGGTGCTGCCGGTGACGAGGATGAGTTCATGATGGCCATCGCCGAGGCCGGTGGCGAGGACTACGAGGACGCCGGCGAGGAGTGGATTGTCTGGACTACTGCCAACGAGGTCATGGCTGTCTCCAAGGCGCTCGAGGAGCAGGGCGTCCAGGTGAAGGGCTCCGAGACCACCATGGTCCCGACCACCCCGACCGAGGTCTCCGGCGCCGACGCCAAGAAGGTTCAGCGCCTCATCGACCGTCTTGAGGAGCTCGACGACGTCCAGGATGTTTACAGCACCATGGACATGACCGACGAGGTCATCGCTGCCCTCGAGGAGGAGTAGCGCTCGCACGGGTTAAGCCGTGCATATCTGGGCATAATGAAGCGAGCATGCAAGCCTCGTGGAATAGATGAGCCGGATCCGCGTGCGTAGAGCACCGGACCCGGCTCTTTTATAATGATGCGAACCGTTCTGCATTTCGAGAGCCGAGATTTGAAGGGAGCGCCGCGTGCGCGTACTCAAACGAGCCCTAGCGATCGTGTATCTTGCCGCCACCATCGTGGCGCTGGGTACGCTTGTCTGCCAGTTTTGGGGGCCGTATACGTATCGCTTTATGCTGCTGATGCGCGACCCCATGCCGCGCATCGTCGTGACGGCGTGCGCCGGCGTCGTGGCGTTTGGCGTACTGCTGAGCTTTTTCCGCCTGATGTTTGCTCGCTGCGAGCCGTCCTGCGTGCATCCGGCGGGGGAGCGCAATATCGAGGTTACCCTTGCGGCGCTTTCTTCGTGCGCCAGGGTTGCTGCCGAGCGCGACGACCGCGTGATGGTCGAGCATGTCGAGGCTCGCGTCCAAGGCCCCGACGATTCGCACGTCCGTTTTAAGGTCGAGGCTATCGCGCTTGACGATAAGGACGTGGCATCTCTGGCTACCGCGATGCAGCAGCGCATCGAAGAAGCCTGCGATACCATGCTCGGCGCGCCGGGTACGACCGCGCGCGTCCGTTTTTTGCCGTCCAAGACTACCGTCCAGACCGTGGAGGTTTCCGGTGAGTGATACCAATCAAGATAAGACCGCTCGTACGCCGCGCCTGACGATTGACCAGAGCGCCACGTCGGCGAGCGAACCTGTTGATTCCAAAGCAGAGGCAACCGAGTTACAAGACGCGGCAGCCGCGGATTTTGACGAGGCTATGGGTCTCATCAAGGGTACGGGCGCTGCCATCTGGAGCTATGCTGTGCGTCATCCCAACACCACGCTCGGCGCCGTCGCCGGCTTTATCCTCGCCGTGTTGGTGCTCACGTTGGGCCTGTGGGACACGCTCGTCATTGCATTCTTCGTGCTGATCGGCGCCGTAATTGGTCAGATCCGCGACGGCGAGAACGGGATCGTCAACTTCTTCGGCCGTCTGTTTAGCGGCCGCTAATATGTATTCGACTGTCGCATCCGCGGCAGGCATAAGGAGGAACCATGGCTTTTAATACGAAGGTCGATGTAGCCGATACCGAGCTCGAGGAGAACGAGGCGGTCGTCGCCGAAGCTGAGGATGTAGAACTCGAAGGTCAGTCCCTCGCCGAGACAGAGGCCGAGCCCGATGCGGATGAGGATGACGAGGAAACGGACGAGTCCGAGGACTCGCTGACTTATTCCAACGGCGTGATCGAGAAGATCGTTGCCATGGCCACCCGCGAGGTTCCGCACGTTCTGGGCATGAAGGGTAACCTCATGCACTTTGTGCAGGAGCAGTTTGGTGCCGAGAATCTGACCAAGGGCGTGACGGTCGAGGTCACCGATGACAATCGCGTGGTCGTCAACATCTCTGTCATCATCGAGTACGGCGCCTATGCGCCCGCGATCTTCGACGATGTCAAGGCACGTGTCACCGAGCGTCTTGCCGCGATGACCGGCCTTGAGGTGGCGGGCGTCAACCTACGCATCGAGGATGTCATCACCCCCGAGGAGTACGAGCACCGCACCAGCCAGCACGAATAACCTTCCAAAAAGGGACAGGTTTGTTTTGGCAGGTTTTATCTGCGAAAACGTTAAACGGCCGACCGCGCAAGCAAAAGCGTGGCCGGCCGTTTTTGTACGCTCCCGATATAGTCATACCGCTCGTCTAACTAAGGGTTGCAATCCCCACGTTCCGCGTTACTCTAATGGGCGCATTGTTTCCAAATTGTTAACGAGGGGTTGCCGTAATGGCCGACGAGCACGAAACAGAAAGCAAGGCATGGGCAATTGAGGCCGCTGCGGCAGAGGCGGCGTCGCGTGCTGCCGAGGAGGCGCATCGTCCTCCCGTGGTGCCGATGGAGCGCGTGGTTGATCGCACCGATATCGAGCGCGGCGAGCGTGCCGGCCAAAAGCGCAGCCAGGAGCCAGGCTTTCCGCGCTTTTTTGCCGAGCTCAATTTGGGCCTGATCCTCACGGCCTTTGCCATCGTCGCGTTTAAAACCCCTAATCACTTTGCTTTTGGCGGCACCTCGGGCGTGTCGGTCATTCTGTCCACGCTGTTCCCGACCCTGCCTGTCGGCGTCTTTATGTGGATTATCAATGCGGTCCTGGTCGTTCTGGGCTTTATCTTTTTGGAGCGCAAGGCAATCCTGTGGAGTGTCTTTGCCTCGTTTGCGCTGTCCGCCTATGTTTCGCTGTTTGAGCTCTTTATTCCGACCGATGTCTCGATGACGGGCGATATGTGGCTCGACCTGTGCTTTGCCGTGATTCTGCCGGCGCTCGGCAGCGCTATCGTCTTTGATATTGGTGCCTCGACGGGCGGCACGGACATCCTCGCCATGATTCTCAAACGCCGCACGACGCTTGAGATCGGCCGTGCGCTGCTGCTGGTCGATATCGGCATCGTGACCATCGCGGCCTTCTTGTACGGTCCGCGCGTCGGTCTGTACTGCGTGCTCGGCCTGTTTGCCAAGACGCTCGTGGTCGACAAGGCCATCGAGAGCATTCACCTGCGCAAAGTCTGCACGGTCATTTGTTCCGAGCCCCTTAAGGTCGAGGAGTTTATCGTCAAGCATCTCAACCGTACGGCGACTATCAGTCGCGGCTACGGTGCTTTCTCGGGCAAGTGCGTGACGGTGATCATGAGCGTGCTGAGTCGCCGCGAGGCCGTGCAGCTGCGTCGCTACGCTCGCGAGATCGATCCGGGTGCCTTTATCACGATCGTCGACAGCTCCGAGATCGTCGGCAAGGGTTTCCGCGGAACGAACTAACGCGGTCGAGCTCATCAAACAATCGAATAGCGCCCTGCGCATTGCAAATGCGTCATGTTGGAGTATTTGTCCCCACATTGGGTGATAATGATGCCAAAGACATCGTTTGCGATCCAGATGATTCGCTCAAGATACGAAGGGATGATCTCGATGTTCTGTTCGCAGTGTGGTGCCCCCATGGGCGATAACGACAAGTTCTGCGGCGCGTGTGGTGCCCCCAATGCCGGTGCCGCAGCCTCTGCCCCTCAGGGTCAGCCCCAGCAGTTTGTTCCGCAACCGCCCGTGGCGAATGCGTCCAAGGGCTGTGTGGCTCAGGCGTTTGAGGATATGACCAAGACTCCGGGCGTGCTGCAGCGCGTGTGCCAGATTGCCTTTTTACCGGCGCTGATTTGTGTTGTGTCAGTACTCGTGCTGTTTATTCCCGTTATTGGCGGCATTGCAGCTGCCATCGGCTTTTTGGCAGCTTGCATTGCGAGCGTGTGTGGTTCCGGCTTTGGTATTGAGTGGGGTCGCGATCTGTCGCTCAAGGTTGATGACGGTATGGATCGTCCACTCATGCGTTCCACGTCGTTTGGCCTCGGAGTCTTTTCGAGCGTTATCTCGGTCGTGCTCGAGGTTATCGCTGCCATTCCCGTTATCGGTGTAGTGCTTTCGCTGGTGGAGAGCGTGGTAATTGGCGCCGCGGGCTCGTATTCTTATTACGGCTCTTATGCGCTCGAGGCTGCGCTGTTTGGCTCGCTTGGCCTGCTTGTCCTGGCTATGATTGCCACGGCGGTCTTGGGGGTCTTCTTTAAGATGTTTGCCGACATCGCCGTGATGCACTTTGCGGTGACCGGTCGTGTGGAGAGCGCGTTTTCGCTTGATAAGGTCTGGGCGGCCTTTAAGAACAATAAGACCAAGCTGTTCTGCGCTTCGTTCCTCCCCGAGTTTTTGACGGGTCTGGTCGCTAACGTTGTCACTTGGATTCTGACGTTCGTCTTTGGCACCATTGCCTCTGTCGGTATGTATAGCTACTACTACCGTCCTACGGCTATTGAGGCGCTTGTTACCGGCGGTGGCATTACGCTCGTATTGTTCTTGGTGCTGACGGCGTTTGTCACGGTATTTCTCACGGTCTTTGGCAAGATGCTCAAGCACCGTGCCGTTGGCTATTGGGTTGCGCGCTACGCAAGCGAGTGGGCCGACGAGGACAAGGACGACGTACTGACTTTTGTGCTGCCGTTTGAGAAGAAGTCTGCTCCGGCTGGTTTTAGCGCCGACGTAGCGCCCGTATCCGATTCCGCTGCGGCGCCGGCGCCTGCGCCCGAGCCCGAGCCTGAGCCTGAGCCTGAGCCCGCGCCCGTGCCTGAGCCCGCGCCCATGCCGGAACCGGAGCCCGAGCCTGCGCCTGAGCCCGAGCCTGCGCCAAGCTCCGACGAGGACCCGCAGGACGAGTAACCCTGCCACCTGCCATTTGGGGACGGGGTAGAAACGGTAGAAATAGCGCTTGACAAATAAGCGGGGACGGACGTGCCGAAGCGTCCGCCCCCGCTTTGATATCGCGATGCGGCTATGACTGCGAGATGGTCGTGGATCGACTACTCGTCGTGCTTCTCCTCGCGGCGAGCGGCGGCACGTGCATCGTGGATGCCCTTGATCGCGGCATGACGAGCCGTGCGGGCATCATGGATAGCATCGCGAGCCTCGGCGGACGTGGCCTTGGCAGAGCGCAACTTGGCGGCCAAGTCGGGGTTGGTTTCGGCGACCGCGGCAATCGTGGGGCCGTCGAGCTCTTCTTGTGTGGGCTCGGCCAAAAAGTCGATGGCATACTGGGCGGCCACCATGGAGCCCTTTGCCAGCACAGTCTCGTCGATCTTGTAGAAGCAGGAATGTTGGGCGTACGTGGCGCCAATCTTGGGGTTGCGCGTACCTACAAAGGCGAGCACGCCCGGTACGCGGCGCAGGTACTCCGAAAAATCCTCGCCCGAAAGCGTGCCGCGGTAATGGCCTTGGCCGGTGGGGCCCAAGCATTTGATTACTGCCTGGCGGCAGCGCTCGCTCGAGGCGGCATCGTTTTCGACCTTGTAGTTGGCGATGGTGTAGTCGGTGAGCTTTGCCTCGGCGCCCAAGGCGGCCGCGGTATGCTCCACGATGCGGCGCATGAGCTCCGGCATTTCCTCGTGGGTCGAATCGCCGTAGGTGCGCACCGTGCCGGCGAGGTAGGCCGTGCCGGCGATAACGTTGCGCGCGGTTCCGCCGTGCAGCTCGCCGACGGTAATGACGGCCGGCTCGTAGGGACTGATCTCGCGCGAAACGATGGTCTGCAGAGCGTTGACGATCTCGGCGGCAACCATAACGGCGTCGTGACCGCGCTGGGGCATGGCACCGTGGCACGAGGTGCCGCGGACGTCGATGCGGAACCAGTCGGTATTGGCCATGCGCGGTCCGGGCTCGCAGCTCACGGTGCCGGCGTCGACCTCACTCCAGATGTGCGCGGCGTAAGCGCCATCGACGCCGTCGAGCACGCCCGTGCCGATCATGAGCTTGGCGCCCTGGCCGTTTTCCTCGCTGGGTTGGAAGACGATGCGGACTTCGCCGTGGATGTCGTCGGTCATATGGCGCAGGATTTGCAGCGTGCCGAGCATCATGGCGATGTGGCAGTCGTGGCCGCAGGCGTGCATGCAGCCCTCGTTGACGCTGGCAAACTCCTCGCCGGTCTGCTCGGTGACGGGCAGGGCGTCGATATCCGCACGCAGCAGGATGCGGCGGCGCGGCGTGCCGTCCTCGTGGTAGGCATCCGACGCGGTACCGCGAAGCGTTGCCACCAAGCCGGTCTTGAGCGGACGCTCGTAGGGGATATTCATGGCGTCGAGCTGGTTGGCGATGTCGGAGGTCGTGCGCTCCTCGGCAAGGCTCAGCTCCGGGTGCTTATGGAAGTGCCGGCGCTGCTTGATGATATAGGGTTCAAACTCGGTAGCGATATCTTTGATGGCTGCGGTGACGTCGTCAGCCGCGCGAGCCTCGGTCGCCGCCATAATCTGCTGTGCCTTGGTCTTCGTCATGGTCGATTTGCTCCTTGCTGGGTTGATCGCAAAATCGTACAGGCTCTCTCCAGTATGCCACCTGCCGCTAGGGCTGGTAAAGTTGCCGTTTGCCGCTTGGGGTTTTGTTACAAGGGCGGGGGAGTACACTCGGGGGTGTTGAATTTCCTGCCAGAGATGGGGATGCCCATGCAACATATCGATCGGATTATCCGCTCCAAGAACGTCTTTACCGCGCAAGACGGTATCGATACCGCCCGCGAGCTGGCGATTGCCATCGCAGGCGACCGTATCGTCGCAGTCGGTGCGCCCGATGACGTGATTGCCGCCGCTCCTGCCGCCACGTTGGTTATCGACTACGGCGAGCAGTTTGTCTGCCCCGGTTTCCACGATGCTCATCTGCATTTCTTCCATACCTCGGTCGGTTCCTCGCCGTACATGCTCATGGATATGGGCACGTCCGAGGCGGCGCTGGTGCAACATGCGCTCGAGTTTTCCCAGGACCTGCCCGACGACGCTTGGGTTGTGACGCAGGGCTGGCGCGATTACCGTTGGGACCCGCCCGAGCATCCAACCAAGGCGTCGCTCGATGCGGCTTTTCCTGATCGACCCTGTGTTATGTACTCGGGCGACGGGCATACGTTGTGGCTCAACAGCCGCGCGCTCGAGGCACTCGGCGTGACGCGTGACAGCGAGCCGCCGGCGGGTGGCAGCTACGACAAAGATGCAAATGGCGAGCTCACGGGTATTGCTCATGAGGCTGCGGCCATGCAGCTGCTGCCGCGCTGTCTTGAGTGGCTGGGTGAGGACCGTATCGCGAGCGCGTATGCCGACCAAATGAAACGCATGGCCGAGCAAGGCATTACCTCGATTTGCGACATGTCGCTCATGCCCATGCCGGGCTGCGATTTTATCCGCGATGATGTCTACGACAAGCTACAGGCAGCCGGCAAGCTGGGCATCCGAGCCCATCTGTTCCCCACGTTGCTGGATGACCAATCGCGCTTAGAAGAACTGCAGACCCGCTACGCGAACAACGCGCTGCTCTCGGCACCGGGCTTTAAGCAGTTCTTCGACGGCGTGTCGAGCGAACACACGGCGTATCTCACCGAGCCCTATACCAATCCGCGCTTCCCGGGCGACCAGGGCCGTCTGACGGTTCCCGCCGAGCGCATGCGCAAGCTAGTTCTGGCGGCCGCGGAGCGCGGCCACACCGTGCGCATCCACGTCATCGGCGACGGTGCCATCCATGCCGCGCTCGATATCTTTGAGGAGGCGGCAGAGCTCTACGGCCTGCCCCAACACGGCCATAATACGCTTGAGCATCTGGAGAATCTCCTGCCCCAGGACATCGATCGCCTGCGCAAGCTCAACGTGATTGCCTCGAGCCAGCCCTGTCACATTACGCTCGACCCGGGCGGCCCCGAGCGCGATTTGGGCATGGAGCGCAGCCGCATCATGTGGCCGTTTGCAACCTATAAGCAGCGCGGCATTCGCCAAGCCTTCGGTACCGACAGCCCCATCACGCCTGTTACCAGCATGAACGTGCTCTACACGGCTATCACCCGCCAAGACCCCCGCAGCCACTGGCCCGAGGGCGGCTGGCTGCCGAGTGAGCGCATCGATGCGGCAACGGCCCTGCGCAACTACACCCTGGGCAGCGCCTACGCGGCAGGCGACGAGCAAAACCTCGGCAGCCTGGAACCCGGCAAATACGCCGACCTGGTAGTCCTGGACCAAAACCCACTCACCATCGACCCCCAAGAACTCCAAGCCACCAAAGTCCAAGCCACCTACCTAGCCGGCAACCTGATCTACGAGCGCTAAGTAATCATGTCTTACCGTTAAACGCGGCTCGGGCAGCTTATTTTGGGATGGCGCTCGAGCCACGTTTGCGTTTCGGTGGGGATCCGCCATGAGCGTCCCTGCTCTGTTGGATTTGGGCGCGGGGTTGAGGTGCTGCTGCTCCGTGCGTTCAATTTGGACATCAGCAGTGCAACCTCATGTGTTTTGCATACTTCACATTACAGATTGCATAAAAAGGCCGGGATGTTCTTTCTGGCCCTGATGTACCCCCGCCTGGGCCGTGCAAAAAACGGAGTATTCAGCACCGCGAGCTCTGCCGGTGCCGCTGCGGCCGAGTAACGTTACGGAGATTGACGTCATTTTGTGCTCCGGTGCGGCGTGAGGCATGCCTTTCTGTCCTGACGGGGTTTGCCTGCCGACCAAAATCGCCGGCCGAAGGCGTCCTTGGGACCAATATGGTGTGTCCGGCACGTATGCAGCCGTCCTAGTCTGCTGAATACTCCCAAAAATGCACGGTGCTCCCCAGGGGACCCGTGCGCGCAGCGAAAACCATGCACATGTCGCTATCCGCATCGCCATTTTGCTGCACTGACTTTTCTGAATGCCGGGCCCGAATTAGTTAACCTGCCTCCCGTGTGGCTCCGGAGGGGCGGGGCATAAGGTTTATCGCGAGTTCCGCACGAGCCGAAGGCCACTTAATGTGGCCTTCGTGCGAGCAGGACTGCCCGAGCAGGAAACCTTATGCCCCGCCCCTCCGGAGCCACACGGGAGGCATCGCTAAGTTATCCCCCGGCATTCAGAAAATCTAAGTGCCAAAAAATAAGATTTTTTGACTCCGTGTTGTATAACCCGCCATTCGTGGGTACCATTCAACGCGTACGCAAACAAAAAGGGTTAATTCGCGTGGCATAACCACGCGGCCCAAAAAGGAGGAGACAAGCATGTCGTCTTTGAAGCCGCTTGCAGATCGTGTTCTGGTCAAGCCCGACGAGGCCGAGCAGAAGACCGCTTCTGGTCTGTATATCGCCAGCAACGCCCAGGAGAAGCCGCAGCGCGGCACCATCGTTGCCGTTGGTGCCGGCAAGGTCAACGACAAGGGTGAGCGCATTCCCATGGACATCAAGGTCGGTGACGTTGTCATCTACGGTAAGTTCGGTGGCAACGAGGTCAAGGTCGACGGCGAGAAGTATCTGCTGATGCGCGCCGACGACATCTACGCTGTTGTCGAGGCCTAGTCTCGTCAGAATCTCTGATTCGTCTTTGAACGCGCCCGCCGCATAGGACTCGGAAGCGGCGACGCGAGTCACGTTTCTTTTGGAGGATTACCTACCATGGCAAAGAACATTACGTTCAACACCGATGCCCGCGCTAAGCTCGCCAAGGGTGTCAACACTCTGGCCGACGCCGTTACCGTCACCATGGGCCCCAAGGGTCGCTACGTTGCTCTGCAGCGCACGTTTGGTGCCCCGACCATCACCAACGACGGCGTTTCCGTCGCCAAGGAGATTGAGCTCGAGGACAACATCGAGAACATGGGTGCCCAGCTGGTGAAGGAGGTCGCCACCAAGACCAACGACACCGTGGGTGACGGCACCACCACCGCAACCCTGCTCGCTCAAGCCATCGTCAACGACGGTCTGCGCAACGTCGCCGCTGGCGCCAACCCGCTGGCCATCCGTCGCGGCATCGACAAGGCCGTCAACGCCGCCGTCGCCGAGATGAAGAAGCAGGCCAAGCCGGTCGAGACCAAGGAGCAGATTGCTTCCGTCGGTACCATCTCCGCCGGTGACCCCGAGGTCGGCGAGAAGATCGCCGAGGCCATGGAGGTCGTGGGCAAGGACGGCGTCATCACCGTCGAGGATTCCCAGACGTTCGACATTACCATCGACACCGTCGAGGGCATGCAGTTCGACAAGGGCTACGTCTCCGCTTACTTCGTCACGGATAACGACCGCATGGAGGCCGTGATGAAGGATCCGTACATCCTCATCACCGACCAGAAGATCTCCAGCGTCCAGGACATCATGCCTGTTCTCGAGGCTGTCCAGCGCGCTGGCCGTGGCCTGCTCATCATCGCTGAGGACATCGATGGCGAGGCTCTGCCGACCCTCGTCCTCAACAAGATCCGTGGCGCCCTCAACGTCTGCGCCGTCAAGGCCCCGGGCTACGGCGATCGCCGCAAGCGCATCTTGGAGGACATCGCCGTCCTCACCGGTGGCCAGGCTGCTCTGGACGAGCTGGGCGTGAAGGTCGCTGACATCACCGCCGATATGCTTGGTACCGCTAAGTCCGTCACTATCTCCAAGGACAACACCGTCGTCGTCGGCGGCGCTGGCTCCAAGGAGGCCATCGACGCCCGCATCGCTCAGATCAAGGGCGAGATGGAGAACACCACCTCTGACTTCGACCGTGAGAAGCTCCAGGAGCGCCTGGCCAAGCTCTCCGGTGGCGTTGCCGTCATCAAGGTCGGCGCTGCTACCGAGTCCGAGCTCAAGGAGATCAAGCACCGCGTCGAGGACGCCCTGCAGGCTACCCGTGCTGCTGTCGAGGAGGGCATTGTCGCCGGCGGCGGCGTCGCCTTCATGGACGCTGCTCCTGCGCTCGACGCCGTTGAGCTTGACGACCCCGAGGAGAAGATCGGCGTCGACATCGTCAAGAAGGCTCTGACTGCTCCGGTCGCCACCATCGCCAAGAACGCAGGCTTTGAGGGCGCCGTCGTGGTCGACAAGGTTGCCGAGCTGCCCGCCGGCCAGGGTCTCAACTCTGCCAACGGCGAGTGGGGCGACATGATCGAGATGGGCGTCCTCGACCCCGTCAAGGTCAGCCGCGTCACCCTGCAGAACGCTGCTTCTGTCGCCAGCCTGATTCTTATCACCGAGGCTACCGTCTCCGATGTGCCCAAGAACACTCAGCTTGAGGACGCTATCGCTGCTGCTACCGCTGGTCAGCAGGGCGGCGGTATGTACTAAGGCCGACAAGGTCTAGAACTCCCACCGGGAATCCGGGGGCGTGACGGGGTCTTCTCTCCGGAACGTCCTCGGACATGCAAAGAGGCTCCGCATCGCGCTTCGCGCTGCGGAGCCTCTTTGCGTCCTGCGGAATGTTCCGGAGAGAAGACC
>CAUGTZ010000019.1 GCA_959602645.1 uncultured Collinsella sp.
GAAAACCTCCCATTTCCCGATGTCCAAGAAATGGGAGGCAGTTCACTGTCCCCTTCGTGGTGGTTTCGCATCGTGGTACCATGGTTCATATCGTTGTTTAAACGACTAAGGGAGTAGACACCATGGAAGAGGCCTATCGTCAAGCACGCAAGCGCGGCGAGCAAGGACGTCGACGCGCCATTAGTCAAAGCGAGCATCCGTACCTCACGGACCTCGATAGCTTGGTTGCCCAGCTCCCCTTAGGCCAGCGAGAGAATGTCGGCCTGAGAGACATTCCGCTCGAAATGGTCGTCGGCACGGTTACCAAGGGCCGTCAGTCGGCCTTTTCATGCAACTTTATGCCCTTGCTGCCGTTTAGCACCGAGTTCGCCCGCAAGTGGTCTAACCTCTACGACATCCAGGTGACCGAGGGCTATCGCGATCCCGTCATCGTCACCGAATTCATGCATCGGTTTTACGTCCAAGAGGGCAACAAGCGTGTCAGCGTCCTCAAATTCCTGGACGCCCCGACGGTTTCGGCCAAGGTCACCCGTCTCTACCCCGGCACATGGGATTCCGTCGAAAGCCGCCTATACGGTGAGTTCTGCGCGTTTTGGCGCGTCTGCCCCCTATACGAGATCGAGTTCTCGCGCGAGGGAAGCTACGAAACGCTCGCCAAGATGCTCGGTCAGAACCTTATCGAAAAATGGCCGCAGAAAAAAGTCGACTACCTGCGCCACACCTTCCTGCTCTTTAAGCGCGCCTACCTTCGCGCGGGCGGCGACCACCTGGACATTACGCCTGCCGATGCTATGCTCGTCTACCTCAATGTGTACAACCAGGACCGCCTGCTGGATACGCCGACGGATATCGTCGTAAACCGCCTGTGCAAGATTTGGCGTGAGCTAGTCATTGCCGGCAAAAATGACCAGGACAAGGTCAATCTTGTCGAAGCGCCGAGCGTCGATGAGGAGGAGACGCACGCCAAGTCCACCTCCGGCGTGCTCAACTTCTTTATGGGCAAGACCGTCTATTCGGCGGCTAACCCCCTGCGCATCGCCTTTATCCATGAGTTCCCCTGTGCGACGTCGAGCTGGGACAGCCTGCACGACCAAGGGCGCCAGTATCTCGACGAGCACTTTGGCGGTATTGTGCGCACCGAGGCGTTCGAGGACTGTCACGATCCGGACGTGTTCTACACCGCCGTGGAAACGGCTGTCAAACATGGAGACAACGTCATCTTCTCGACCTCGCACCGTTTGATGGAATACACGCTCAGGGCCGCCGTCGAGTATCCCCAGGTACGATTCCTCAACTGCTCTATCGGCCTTCCCCACCAAAGCGTCCGTTCGTACTTTGGCAAAATGTACGAGGCCAAGTTCCTCCTGGGCGCCCTTGCCGCCAGCATGGCGGACAACCACCGCATCGGTTACCACGCGTCGGTCTTCGCCTCGGGCGCGCTCAGCGAGATCAACGCCTTTGCCATCGGCGCCTCGCTGCTCGACCCTCGCGCGCAGGTAATCCTCACCTGGGGCGATGTGCCCGCCGGCGGTCTTGCCGAGGCCATGTGCCGCGAAGACGTGAGTGTTATGACCGGCGCCGACATGTCAAAGTCGCTCGAAGACCCCACGGCCTACGGACTTCACCGCCTGGTCGATGGCAAGGCCGTCGGCATCGCCATGCCGGTATGGAACTGGGGTCGATACTACGAGCTTATCGTGCGAAGCCTGCTGCATGGCACCTGGGATGAGACCAGTGACGACAGCCAGGTTCGCGCCGTCAACTACTGGTACGGCATGAGCTCGGGTGTCATCGACATTCGCTACGCTCCAGGCCTGCCCTATCAGACGCGCAAGCTTGTTCAGCTACTGCGCAATGGCATCGTTGAGGGCTCCATCAATCCATTTGGCGGCGAGCTCCATAGCCAAGACGGCGTGGTGCAGATCGAGGGCTTTCCCCCGCTGCCAAGCACGCAAATCGTCGAGATGGACTGGCTGGCCGACAATGTGGTGGGCACCATTCCGCAGCCCAACGATGAGCCGAAGGTCCGCGCCCTATGAAAATCCTTGCCATAGCCGATACCGAAGAACGATGCCTTTGGGAGTGCTTTCGCAAGGAACGCTTTGAGGGTGTCGACCTGATTTTGTCCGCTGGCGATCTGGACCCGGACTATCTTGAGTTTTTGGTCACGGTCATCAACAGGCCGCTCATCTACGTGCGCGGCAATCACGATGACCGTTACGCACGTCAAGCACCGGGCGGCTGTATCTGTGTCGAAGACACCGTGTACGTGTATCGCGGCGTCCGCATTGCGGGGCTTGGCGGCTCCATGCGCTACCGAGATGGCGCCAACATGTACACCGAGCGCGAGATGGCCAAGCGCGTGCGAAAGCTGTCCCGCAAAGTGAAGATGGTCGGCGGCTGCGACATCTTGCTCACCCATGCGCCCGCCGCCGGCGTGGGCGATCTGGACGATCTGCCACATCGAGGATTCGAATGCTTTAACACAGCGCTCGAGTCCTGGAATCCCGACTACATGGTGCACGGGCATGTGCACCAATGCTATGGTCACGACTTTCAACGTGAGCGTCAGCATGCATGCGGGGCAACGATCATCAACGCCAGCGGCTATACTCAGTTTGAGCTCGACCAGACGCGTTACCCCATCCGTGGCTGGCAGGCAGCCTGGCTCAATTCGCAAACCATGCGTCGCGAACTCAAGCGCCACGAGGCCATCGAGTCCTCAACCGCCAGAACCCCCTGGTAACCACCACAAAGGGGACAGGCACCTTTGTGGTGGTTTTGGCCCAAGATAGCAAGAAACCCGGTCCTGCACGAGGCAGAACCGGGTTTCTTTAGCAATGCTTGCTTTGCTCAGGCAGTAACCGTTAGTTACTCAGCCAGGAAGTCGCGCTGGATAGCGGGATCGACCTTGACGCCAGGGCCCATGGTAGAAGACACGGAGATGGACTTGACGTACTTGCCCTTAGCAGAAGAGGGCTTGACGCGCAGGATCTCGGTGTACAGGGCAGCGTAGTTCTCGACGAGCTGCTGCTCGGAGAAGGACTTCTTGCCCAGGGGCACGTGGCAGATGCCATAACGGTCGGCGCGGTACTCAACGCGGCCGGCCTTGAGCTCGGAGACCATCTTGGCGACGTCCATGGTCACGGTGCCGAGCTTGGGGTTCGGCATGAGGCCACGGGGACCAAGGATCTTACCGATGCGGCCAACCTTGGCCATCATGTTCGGCGTAGCGATAGCGGCGTCGAAGTTGATCTCGCCCTTCTGGATCTGGGCGACGAGCTCGTCGGAACCGATGATGTCGGCGCCGGCAGCCTCGGCCTCGCGGGCCTTCTCGCCCTCGGCGAAGACGGCAACACGAATGGTCTTGCCGGTGCCGTGGGGCAGGGAGATGGAGCCGCGGATGTTCTGGTCGGCCTTACGAGTATCGACGCCCAGACGGAAGTGGGCCTCGACGGTCTCGTCGAACTTGGCGGTGTCGAGCTCCTTGATGAGCTTGGCAGCCTGAAGGGGGGTGTAGAGCGTGGCGCGGTCGATCTTCTCGGCAGCGGCGTTATAGCTCTTACCATGCTTAGCCATGTGCATTACCTCCTGTGGTTAAACGGGCGCGTGCCCTCCCACATCGTATCGTGTGCCCTATTGCACACATTTAACGGGCGCCCCGGTTGGAGCACCCGTCGTTACCAAAAGAAATCGCTACTCAGCGATGGTGACGCCCATGGAACGGGCGGTACCGGCGATGATCTTCTTGGCGGCGTCAATGTCGTTGGCATTGAGGTCCGGCATCTTGATCTCGGCGATCTTGGTGAGCTGCTCCTGGGAGAGCTGACCAACCTTGTCGGCCTGGGGCTTAGCGGAACCAGACTTGAGGTTCAGCTCCTTCTTGATGAGGTGAGCCGCCGGCGGGGTCTTGGTGATGAAGGAGAAGGACTTATCCTCGTAGACAGTGATCTCAACGGGGATGATGTCGCCCTTCTTGTCCTGCGTCTCGGCGTTAAAGGCCTGGCAGAACTGCATGATGTTCACGCCAGCAGCGCCCAGGGCGGGGCCGACGGGAGGAGCGGGGTTAGCTGCACCAGCAGGAATCTGGAGCTTAATGACGTTGGCAACCTTCTTCTCAGCCATGGTCATTCCTTTCGAATCACGAGTGTGAAGTACTTGCTATATCGTAAGCACGCACGTGTTAGAAGCACTCCTGAGATGAGCAGTCACAGAAGAAGCACGCTCGCGCGAACGGACGAAAACTTAAGCGATGACAGCGACCTGGTTAAAGTCGAGCTCGACCGGCGTCTCGCGGCCAAAGATCATCAGCGTGACCTTGAGCTTGCCTGCCTCGGTGTTAACCTCGGAGACCTTGCCATCAAAGTCGGTAAGCGGACCATCGGTGACGCGGACGGACGTGCCGACCTCAATATCAACCGAGGTGCGCTTGGGCGAATCGCCCTTACCGGGACGACGAGTCATCTTATTGTACTCGTCGCGAGAAAGCGGAGCGGGCTTGCCATTGCCGCCCAGGAAACCGGTGACGCCGGGCGTGTTGCGAACACACGTCCAAGCATCGTCATCCATCTCCATGCGAACCAGGACATAACCCGGGAAGATCTTGGAATCCTTGGTCTCGCGCTTGCCACCCTCTTTGATCTCGGTGACGCGCTCCATAGGAATCTCGATATCAAAGATACGGTCCTGCATGCCCATGGTCTCGATGCGATGCTCGAGATCGGACTTAACACGGTTCTCGTATCCAGAGTAAGTGTGAACGACGTACCAACGCTTAGACATGGTTTAGCCCCTCAATCCAGAGAACAGAGCAAGAGCCTCGCCAAAGCCAGCATCGAGCAGAGCGATGACGACGCCGACGACGATCAGAGAAGCGCAAACGACGACCGAGTAGTTCACGAGCTCCTTCTTATCGGGCCACGTGACACGCTTCATCTCGGACTTCACCGAAGCGAAATACTTCTTGGTGCGGGCGAAGAAACCAGGCTTCTCGTTCTTCTTGGACTTCGCAGCCTTCTCGTTCTTCTTGGCAACGGCCTTCTTGGCCTCAACCTTGGAGTTGGCGGCAGCGTTGTTGGCAGGTGCCGGCTGCTGAGCCTTCTTCTTGTTCTTCTTGTTGGCCATTTGGGTTACCTCCGCGCAATGCGCTTATACATGAGTAAACCGTAAGCCCCCAATTGGGAGCTTACGGAATAATGACTGGCACGCCAGGAAGGACTCGAACCCTCAACACTCGGTTTTGGAGACCGATGCTCTACCAATTGAACTACTGGCGTATGTGACTAGAGACTAGCGAGTCTCTTTGTGCAGCGTGTGGTGACGGCACCAGGGGCAATACTTCTTGATCTCCATACGATCAGGCATGTTCGACTTGTTCTTGGTGGTCGTATAGTTGCGGCGCTTGCACTCAGTGCACGCAAGAGTAACTAGAGTACGCATTTATCCTGAACCTTTCATTTCCGCCCCGTACGGGCACGAGTTGGTACTTTATCAGCTCTACGTAAGTGCTGTCAATGAAAACCTCGAATCAATTGGTTCTCGCTGGATCCATTCATATTTGGAACACATCAATGAAGCCAGCGAGACCTAATCGATCCCTCACGCTCGGCTTAAGAGCGAGCGAAGCGCAATCGTCAGGGAACAAGCCCCGCGTAGAAAAGAACCCGGCACCCTATAAGTGCCGGGTTCTCTCTAAGTCAGCTATATCAAAGAGCTAATTTACTCAATGATCGTGGAGACGATGCCCGAACCGACGGTGTGGCCACCCTCGCGGATAGCGAAGCGCAGGCCCTCCTCCATGGCGATCGGGTGAATGAGGTCGCCCTCGATGGTGATGTGGTCACCAGGCATAGCCATCTCGGTGCCCTCGGGGAGCTTGACCGTACCGGTAACGTCGGTGGTACGGAAGTAGAACTGAGGACGATAACCATCGAAGAACGGGGTGTGACGGCCGCCCTCCTCCTTGGTCAGAACGTAGATCTCGCCGGTGAACTTGGTGTGCGGGGTAACCGAACCGGGCTTGCAGAGAACCTGGCCGCGCTCGATGTCCTCGCGCTTGATGCCGCGTAGCAGCAGACCGACGTTGTCGCCAGCCTCGCAGAAGTCCATGGACTTACGGAACATCTCGATACCGGTAACGACGGTGTTCTGCGTATCCTTGATGCCGACGATCTCGACGGGCTCGTTGAGCTTGAGCTCACCGCGCTCGACACGGCCGGTAGCAACGGTACCACGGCCGGAGATGGTCATAACGTCCTCAACGGCCATCAGGAACGGGAGGTCGTTATTACGAGCAGGCGTCGGGATGTACTCGTCGACGGCCTTCATGAGCTCGCGAATGGCGTCCATCCACTTGGCGTCGCCCTCGAGAGCGCCCAGAGCGGAACCACGGATGACGGGGATGTCGTCGCCGGGGAAATCGTACTCGGAGAGGAGCTCACGGGTCTCCATCTCGACGAGGTCGATGAGCTCGTCATCGTCGACCATGTCGCACTTGTTCAGGAAGACGACGATGTAGGGAACGCCGACCTGACGGGCGAGCAGGATGTGCTCGCGAGTCTGAGCCATGGGGCCGTCGGTAGCGGCGATGACCAGGATAGCGCCGTCCATCTGAGCAGCACCAGAGATCATGTTCTTGACGTAGTCAGCGTGGCCCGGGCAGTCAACGTGAGCGTAGTGACGGGCAGCAGTCTCGTACTCGACGTGGGAGACGGAGATCGTGATGCCGCGCTCGCGCTCCTCGGGAGCCTTGTCGATGTTCTCGAACGCAGTGAAGTCAGCCTTGCAGCCCTCGGTCTCAGAGAGAACCTTGGTGATGGCGGCGGTCAGCGTGGTCTTGCCGTGGTCGACGTGACCAATGGTGCCGATGTTAACATGCGGCTTAGTGCGCTCAAACTTCTCTTTGGCCATAAAGCCCTCCTCTTAACAGGTCGTCCCCGGACGGGACTTTGCCTTTATACCATAGTGGCCTCTCAACATATTATTGAGAAGCCACCGTGTTACCTATGGTAGCGGTGACTGGATTCGAACCAGTGACGCCACGGGTATGAACCGTGTGCTCTAACCAACTGAGCTACACCGCCGGATGGAGCCTGCAACCAGACTTGAACTGGTGACCTCTTCGTTACCAACGAAGTGCTCTACCGACTGAGCTATACAGGCACTTGACGGGTGGGAGCTATAGGATTCGAACCTATGTAGGCAGAGCCAACGGGTTTACAGCCCGTCCCCATTAACCACTCGGGCAAACTCCCAAACGTTCAAGTATCCGCAGGTTCTTTGGTCTTTTGGACCGCCGCCCCCGCGAACGAAAAAGATAATACGATGCAACCTTGGGGGCTGTCAATGAAAACCTCTAGATACACGGTCCCGGGCGTATCTATATACCTTTGACCTGCGGTTTTGTTGAGTTTGGATATGAAGGACAGTGGATTTGGCTGCGCTGGTGACATTTCCCAAGGGAACACTTTGTCACGGTGGAGTGCGCCTACAGCATCGACCTTCGGTAACGACCCTCTTGCACTATTACATAGGTCGCGATCGGGCTTCCCTGGCTTGATCGAGCGTGGATTTTCTCCCGTTTGAAATCGAGCGTGGACTTTCTCCCGCTTTTAGCGCGGCTCAAAGGCCAAAGTGGCAGATTATCCACGCTCATTCTCCAGGCGGGAGAACTATAGAGCCGCAACTACTCGGGCCAGGCCAAAGTAGACCCATAGAGCGGCTCCCCCTTGGTGCAGGGGTAGCGACTCAAGTAACACGACGATAGCAAGTCGAAGAAATAAGTCATGGCATATTTCGAATAAACGCCGAGTCGGTCAATTCCGTTTCCCGCATTACCAAGACGATATACACGGTCAAAAGACCTCGATTTGTCATCGTTGCTAAACGCAGTAATTAGAATCTTCCTGCCCGAACGGCAATCAAGATACTCACGCGCCTGTGACGCAAATAGCCCGGAGACCGATACGAGAATTATCAATGACTGCGAAGCGTCTCCCATGTTTTTCAATTCCGCGACGTTAGCCCCAGCAACTATGCGAACTATCTTGCCCGCATAAAACATTTCCTGCTGAAATCGTACGAGATTGGCGCTCACATTATTGGTACACCAGATTTCAACGTTTTTATGGCCATCAATTTCGTCGGCAAGGTGCTTAATAGCGATATCGGACACGCCGCTTTCAACCTCAGCGAACATCTCGATCATGCGAACGTCGAGCTCTGCCCTGTACTCCTCGTAGCCAAATTCCTCCTCTCGATGGCTTAAGTCGCTTGGAAAGACTGATTGAGTAAATGATTCTTTCAAATCGCTAAGAGACTGGTAGCCCAATCGATTGCAGAAACGACGAACAGCGGAACGGGTCACGAATGCATCGCGGGTTATTGCGGCAACATTGATTTCGCTCGAACGCCTAATGTGAGCGATGAGATATCGAGCGATGGCGGCATCGTTTGACCCAAACTCGCTGTTGATGATGGAGCTAATGCGATTGAGCACATCGAAGTCATTGATATTCACGTGATCCCTCTTTCCGCTCTCCTCGAAATCATAGTTCATTTATTGAATCAAACAGCTTTGGTCGTTCTCCTATGATTCAAATCAGTTGACGTCATCTTAATCGTAATTCCGTCACACGTATCCACCGTGTTGAATGATGGAAAGGGGATTCATGGGCAACGTGAACAACATGCCGTTTCTCTGGGGTTCCGCCACGGCGTCTTATCAGTGCGAGGGTGCCTGGAACGAAGACGGCAAAGGCCTCGGCGAGTGGGATTTCTTTAACCACACAAGCAATAAGAACATCAACCATGTTGACGGTGATGTATCTTGCGACTTCTACCATCGCTATGAAGAAGATATCCGCATGATGAAAGAAGGCGGACAAAACACCTATCGCTTCTCTCTTTCATGGAGTCGAATCATCCCCACGGGTATCGGCGAAGTGAATGAAGAGGGTATCGATTTTTATAATCGAGTCATTGATTGCTGCCTCGAAAATGGCATAGAGCCCAACGTTACGCTGTTCCATTACGATCTGCCATTCACGCTTGCTTGCAAAGGCGGATGGCTGAACAACGACATGGCAGAGTGGTTCTGCAAATACGCCAAGATTTGCTTTGAGCGCTTTGGAGACCGCGTCAAAATCTGGGCTACCGTTAACGAGCCGCATTTCTACAGCTACTGCGTAAACATGTTGGGCAACTATCCCCCCAATCGATCGCTCGACGTTCAGTCGTACATGCAGTTTCAATACAACCTGATGCGCGCAAGCGCACTCGCAGTCCGAGCATATCGTCAAATGGGCTACGACGGCATCATCGGCGCCGTCCACGATGGCGGCGTTGTCGAACTCGACCCGGCAACCGAGCACCCTGATGACGTATTTCGATACGCAGACTTTTTCGCCAATCGCATGATTCTGGCACCAGCGCTTCAGGGTCAACTGCCGCCAGAAATGGACGAAATCCTTGAAAAACTTGGCGTCTCGCTCTATCGATCCCCAAATGACGTAGAAGAATTCAGAGACGGTAAAGTCGATTTTATTGGACTCAACGTGTATTGCCGAGAGTATGTAACCGACTGGCACGGTGGAGAGCTTGCCGTTTCGGCGAACAATAAGGGCGGTTCGAGCAAAAAAGTCGAAGGAAAATGCATTGCGCCCTTGTTTGAAAGCGCCCGCGACAGCAATGTTCCCCGCAATAAATGGGGCCGCGAAATACTCCCAAGTTGCATGTATTCAACCATCATGGATGTCCACGAGCGCTATGACGCGCCCCGCATCTTTATTACGGAAAACGGACATGGCGCCTATGAGCAACCAGACGCAGACGGAATGATCCACGATGATGACCGCATCGAGCTTCTGGGCCAGTTCATCGAGCACATGATGAGGGCTAAGCGCGACGGCGCGCGCGTTGAGGGCTACTACCTCTGGTCGACGATGGATCTGTATAGCTGGATCAACGGCTACGAAAAACGATACGGACTTGTCCACATCGACTTCGAGAACAATCTGGAGCGCACCCCCAAAAAGAGCTGGTATTGGTACCGAGACCTTATCTCGAAGTATCAGGAGCAGGAAGGTTAGGAGAAAGAGATGAAATATCAGGCAATGTCCGAAACAGTCCTAAAGGCTGTTGGCGGCAAAGAGAACATTACATCGGTAACTCATTGTGCGACGCGCCTTCGCATCGACGCACGAGACACCTCGATCATCGATCTCCAGCTCGCCAAATCGGCCGATCAGGCGCTCGGGGCAGTAGTCAGCGGTGGCCAGCTTCAGGTGATCATCGGCCCCAACGTCACCGAGGCTTACAACGACTTCCTCGACTTCGCGGGAATCGAAGTCGGCGGCGGCGCGGTTGCCGACGATGCCCAAACCGCCAAGGATCTTGCAGAGGGTATCAAAAGCGGCAACACTGCCATGAGCCTGGTTGAGAAATTCGGAAATGTCTCCGCACAGGTATTCATGCCCATCGTCCCGGCGCTCATCGTAGGCGGACTCATTCTTTCGATTAAGAATCTCCTGGTCAATTATTGTGGATTGAGCACCGATAGCGGAACTGCCCAGGTTCTGCTGGCGATCTTCAGTGCCTCATTTAGCTTCCTGCCCGTTTACCTAGGCTACCAGCTCGCCGCCGTCATGAAGATGCAGCCTATCATGGGCGCGCTGCTGGGCGCAATCATGATTAGCTCGTCTATTAGCGGTGCTGAGGGTCTCGACTTTCTTGGCATCCCCATCCCGACGAATGACTACTCGAGCACGGTGGTGCCAATCGTACTGGGCGTTGTGTTCATGTACTTTGTTGATCGCGGTCTTCAGAAAATCATCCCGGACGTTACCAAACTGTTCTTGAAGCCGCTACTCACCATGTTCATCGTCGTGCCTGTTGAGCTGATTATCCTCGGCCCCGCCGGCAGCATGATGGGCTACGCGCTGAGTGATGCCGTCACGTGGCTCATGGATAACGTGGCATTTATCGCTACTCCAATCCTTGCAGCCCTTAACCCCTATTTTGTCATGCTCGGTCTTGATAAGGCCTACATCGCAATCGAAGTTACGAGCTTGGCGCAGCTCGGTTGGGCACCCATTATCTTTGGATTCATCTCGAACCTCTGCATTGGTGGCACGAGCCTCGCCCTGGCAACTGCCATGAAGGGAAACAAAGAGAAGAGGGGTATGGTCACCACGGTTGCCGTCACCGCACTCTGTGGCGTAACCGAGCCCGCGTTCTACGGTTGCCTCATCGAGCGTCCCCGCCTGCTTGTCGGCACGGCAATCGGCGCGCTCTGCGCTGGACTCCCTGCAGGCATCTTTGTTCTGAAAGAGTATGTTGCGGGAGCATGCCCCGGCCTTCTTTCGGCACTCATCTTTATCGCTCCCGATGGGTCCATGGGCAACTTCGTGCTGGCATGCGTTGTCGCCATCATCGCCATCGTCGTCTCCTTCATCGCTGCACGCGTGATCATCAAGAAGAACCCCAGCTATATTGAGTAGATGCCCGCTGTTTGCATTGGAGACATCCTCGGCAGACCATTAGCAAGAACCCAAGAAGGTCCTTAGGAGCTCGATTAATCCATTCGGATTCCTGAGGCACAAACGACCCCGATTCCACAATGGAATCGGGGTCGTCGTTTCTAAAGCCGTCGATAGACAATCGGTGTTTACCTTAGCTCCCTATCCAAGTTAATTATCCACGCTCGTTCTCCGATCGGGAGATTTTTTCTCTCGCGCGTCCAGAAATCCACGCTCGAGCAGGACATCCAGGTCCGTACCCGCCCTTGTCTCGATCTGTAACGGCAAGAGGCCTATTCCGCTTCTACATGTTACAGATCAAGATATTCCTAAAACACCCTAAGTTTCATCTCAATCTGTAACAGTTAGATGCCAAATATCGGTCTTGGTGTTACAGATTTAGACAAACTGGAGGACGAGACAAACCAAAAACGGGATGGGCGCTAACCCGATGGCGCACCACCTAAATAGAAACGGGCCCTGTCCCACAAGGAACAAAGCCCGAAACTCTCATGGAGCCAGTGACAGGAATCGAACCTGCAACCCACTGATTACAAATCAGTTGCGCTACCGTTGCGCCACACTGGCACACTTGGCGCTTTCGCGCGAAGCCTGTTTAGAATAAAGGAATTGCGGGCGAGGCGCAACAGGCCCTTTGACCGACCACATCTCAAAACTATTCGTCAGAACGAATAGTTTTTATTACAATGAAGAAGATAAAACTATTCGTTCTGGCGAAGGGTTTCGCGATGTTGACCACGAAGGAAGCTGCAGAGCTACTCGACATCACCCCGCGCAGGGTGCAAGAGCTCATAAAAAACGGAGCACTTGAGGCACGCAAGGCTTCTGGTGTATGGCTCATCGACAAAGACAGCGTCAACGCACGACTCCGCTCCGTGACCAAAACGGGGGGACGCCCCCGTCGAGGCCATGGAAAAAGCGAGATTACGTTTACCCTCATGAACCGCACGCACGAAGTCGTCCAGCTGGTCTACAGCACATCGCGAAAAGACTTTACCCACATCGGTGCCGACATCGATTACGCCCACGCCCCTATTGGAGTACTTGGCCCCAATAGTCCCGTGTCGCTCGACTCCTTCCGCATCTGGTGGCGCGGCCGCGGTATCCCGCTCGCACGCATTGGGCTAGCCTCCCTGCTTGCAGAAGCCGCAGTCGATGTTCCCGATGAACTCGTACAGCGAAATCTTGGCCTCTCCTTATCCGACCAGTATTGGATTAGACCCCAAGGCTCCGGTCTCGCGTGGGAAGATATCAATTTCTTCAATAATGCTTTTGATGACGTCTCGCTAACCATTGCACCCTTCGCCCCGGAGGGTAAGGCAGCTGCCGCAAAGCCCGATAACACGTCGGACGGCAATCTTCAAAAGTACTGGACATGCGAGGGCGGGCGCCGAATTCTGCATAAGGCAGGAGCACACCTGAACCAGGAACCTTATAACGAGCTGGTGGCGACCGCGCTCCACCGTCGCATCCTAAACGCCTGCGATTATGTGCCTTACTCGCTCGAGGGCACGGGCACTTCCGCCCTGAGCATATGCGATGTCTTCTTAACTGATGAAGAAGAGTATGTCCCCGCGTTCTATGTAAACCAGCATGCAAATGCAGACGAGCGACTAACCGATTACGAACGGTATGTAGCAAACTGCGAGGAGCTCGGGGTAACAGGCGTCAAGGATGCCCTTGACCGCATGATCGTGTGCGACGACATCATCGCCAACTACGATCGCCATTGGCGCAACTTTGGCCTCGTGCGAAACGTCAACTCACTGGTCTGCAGGCCAGCCCCCATCTTCGATTCGGGCTCATCACTCTGGTGCAACATATCACTAGAGGAGCTTAGGGCGGGAAAGCACAGTTTTACCAGCGCACAATTTCATTCAAGTCCCGCAAAGCAAATGTTGCTCGTCGAGGATATGAGCTGGTTTGACGGCAACAAACTCGAGGGCTTTGTCGACGAGGCGATCGAGATTCTGTCTAAAAACGATGCCCTAGCAGCGAGACTGCCTTATCTAAAAGAGGCGCTAACGTGGCGCCTCGAAAGAACGATCGACATCGCTGAATGGAGTTAGCGAGGCAGCATTGCCCCGCCAACTCCCCTACCTCCCGCGCAGGGCCTTGAGTTTGGCCAGCGCCTCGGGGCTCAGGCGACTGCCCAGAGTCATCTTGATCTGCGGAGCTTCCTCTGCCTCGTGAACGTCGTTATCGATCTGCTTGATCTCGTCCACCAGCATGCGGCTCGAGATGCGCGTGACACCCTTGCCCATGACGACGGCTTGAATTGTGCCATCACTCGATACCACGGAGCACGCGCGGCCCTCCTCACGTGCCTCGATGCAGAGCTTCTGCACCACGGTGTCGGCAGAGACGCCCGTCGGCGAAAACTCGATGCGCACGCCGCGGGCCGGCAGGTTGGGACGCTCGCTGGAGATATTGCCCGCGCCGTCGAACACGATCACGGCCTCGTAGCGGCCCTGGGCAAACGCCGCAACATCGTTGATGAGCGCGGTGCGCGCCATATCGTGAACGTCGCTGGAATACGGATCATCGGAATGGTCGTACACGAGCTTTTCGTAGCGCGGCGTGCAGTGAATCACGTTGTAGCCGTCGACCACCAGCAGCTCGGGCTTATTGGAGTGCACCGTCGAGACTGGGTCGGCGATGGCCTGCGCAAACGCATTGCCGCCCACGCCATAGGTCGCGGCCGAAACAATCGGCTTGGCCGAGCCCTCGCCAAAGCGCTTGGCCTTGGACTTGGCGCGGTTCTTCTTGGACATGCGCTACTCCTCCCCCATGAGCTCGCCGGCGTTGCGGCGCAGCCACTCAAAGCACAGCGCCGTGGTTGCCTGGGCAACGTTGAGACTCTCGGTCATGCCGCGCTGGGGAAGCTTGGTCAAAAAGTCGCATTTCTCGAGCACCAGGCGCGAGATGCCGTCGCCCTCGGAGCCCATGACGAGCGCCACGCGGCCCTCGAAGGGAGCATCCCAGCAGCTGCCCTCGGCGTGCTCGGAAGCACCGCCCACCCAAAAGCCAGCGGCCTTGAGGTCGTCAAGCGCTCGGGCAATGTTGGGAACCTGCGCGATGGGCAGGTGCATGACAGCACCGGCGGAAGTCTTGTAGCTGCCCACAGTCACGCCGGCGGCACGCTTGTTGGCGATGATGACGCCCGCGGCGCCCACGACCTCGGCGGAGCGCACGATGGCGCCAAAGTTACCGTCGTCGGTCACATGGTCGAGCACCACGACAAGCGCCGGGCCCTCGCCTGCGCGGTCGAGGATGTCGGCGACATCGGCGTAAGGGAAGTTGCCCACCTCGAGCGCAATGCCCTGGTGAGCGCCATGGCTCGACAGCGCATCGAGCTGCGCGCGCGGCACATACTTAATGCGGACGCCCGTGGCGTTGAGGTCATCGACCAGGCGCGACAGAGCGGCATCGCGCTCCCCGCCCTCGGCGATGAGCGCGCACTTGATGGGAAAACCGGTGCGCAGCGCCTCGGCGGCAGCACGACGACCTTCGATAAACTCGCCCTTGGGAACCTGGATAGCGTCGCGGTTACGATCGCGTTGCGGACGTGCGGCCTGGGCGCGATCGCGCTGGCCCTTGGGAGCGGCAGCGCGGTCGTTGCGGCGAATCGGACGCGAGCCAGAAGCAGTCTGCTTGCCGCCACGAGGCGCACGCTTGCGATTGTCGGCCATAAAACGGCCTCCTTAAATAGATAACGAACAAGAATCGACCGTCCGAGCCACGGCACCTTGCCTTTCAATCGTCGGGCATGACCACCAGGTCTATGCCCTCCTCTTTCAAGGCAATCTGCCGCACCTCGAACGGTCGACAAATACTAGAGACTCTTAATACGAGTGCCCGCGGCAGTATCCTCGATCGTCAGCCCGAGGTCCTTGAGCTGGTCGCGGATGGCGTCGGCCAGATCCCAGTTCTTGGCGGCGCGGGCCTCGGCGCGGGCCTCGAGAATCTTGGCAGCGGCCTCGTCCACGTCGTCGCCCGTGTAGGCAACCAGGCCGGCGGCTACGCCCAGCAGGCCCAGCGGCAACTCGACCTTTGGCTCGGGGAGCTCAACGCCAAACGTATCGAGCAGCTCGACCAGCGTATCGGCGGCAGCAAGCGCGACGGCCTTGTCGGCAGCATCGCCCGCCTGCTCCAGATACTGATTGCACTCGGTGACAAAGCCAAAGACGGCACCCATGGCACCGGCGGTGTTAAAGTCGTCGTCCATGCACTCCTTAAAGGCGGCACGGGTCTCGGCGGCCTTGGCGGCAAACGCCTCGGCGGCAGCCTCATCGGCGTCGGCCGTCGCGTGGCTTGCAGCCCAGCGCAGGTTCTCGACCGTACCGGCGATACGCGTGAGCGAGTTCTCGGCACCCTCCAGGCGCTCCCAGGAGAAGTCGAGCGGCGAGCGATAGCTCGTCTGCAGCATCAGCAGGCGCAGGGCCGCGGCGGAATGCTGCTCGAGCACCTCGGCCAGCGTAAAGAAGTTACCGAGCGACTTGGACATCTTCTCGCCGTCTACCAGCAGCATGCCCGTGTGCATCCAGGTGTTGGAGAAGCCCTGGTGCCAGGCGCAGGTGGCCTGGGCGCACTCGTTCTCGTGATGCGGGAAGGCAAGGTCGGAGCCGCCGCCGTGGATGTCGATCGGAGTGCCCAGGTAGCGATGCACCATGGCGGCGCACTCGGTGTGCCAACCGGGACGGCCCTCGCCCCAGGGGCTCGGCCAGCTGGGTTCGCCGGGCTTGGCGGCCTTCCACAGGGCAAAGTCGAGCGGGTCGTTCTTGTCCTCGTTCTCCTCGATGCGTGCGCCCACCATAAGGTCGTCGATGTTGCGGCCCGAGACCTGACCATAGTTGGGATCGCTGCGCACGGCAAAGTACACGTCGCCGTTATCGGCTGCGTAAGCGTGGCCCTGCTCGATAAGCGTCTTGATCATGGCGATCATGGGACCGATCTCTTTGGTGGCGCGGGGACGCACATCGGGATCGAGCACGTTGGCAGCGCGCATAACGCCGATGAACTTGTCGGAGAACTCCGTCGCGACCTCGGCGGCCGTACGGCCCTGCTCGTTGGCGCGCTTGATGATCTTGTCATCGACATCGGTGAGGTTCTGGGCGAACGTGACCTCGTAGCCGCTCGCGATGAGCCAGCGACGAATCACGTCAAAGCTGATGAACGTGCGGGCATTGCCGATGTGGATGTTGTCGTAGACCGTGGGGCCGCACACGTACATGCGGACCTTGCCGGACTCGATGGGCTGGAACTCTTCCTTTTTATGGGTAGCGCTGTTGTAGATACGCATTCGTTACTCCTTAACGGTTTTCTGTAGCAGGCAGACGGCCCAGGCACCGATTCCCTCGCCCTGACCTTCCCAACCGAGCTTTTCGGTCGTAGTGGCGGCGACGCCCACGTTTTCCACGTCAACGCCCAGGGCATGGGCAAGGTTGGCGCGCATGGCATCGCGGTGCGGGGTGATCTTGGGTTGCTGACAGGCAATGGTGCAATCGGCATCGACAAACTCAAAGCCCAGCTCGCGCGCATAGTCCATCACGCAAGCGAGCAGCACCATCGAATCGGCACCCTCGTAGGCGGGATCGGTGTCGGGGAATAGCTTGCCGATGTCTCCTCCGCGGCAGGCGCCCAGAATGGCGTCGGCCAAGGCATGCGCGAGCACATCGGCATCCGAGTGGCCCAGCAGGCCGCGCTCGTAGGGGATGTCGACCCCGCCGATGATACATCGACGCCCCTCCACCAAACGGTGGACGTCGTAGCCGTGGCCAATGCGCAGGTTACTGAACATGGGGAAGGTCCTCTCCCTCGGCCATGCGACCGAGCAGAATCGCGGTTACGGGACGCAGGTCCTCGGGCACCGTCACCTTAAGGTTATCGCGCGGGCTCTGGACGCAGCGAACGCGCCCGCCCATGCGCTCGACCAGCGAAGAATCGTCGGTACCGATAAAGCCCTCGGCGATAGCAGCGGCGTGAGCGCGCTTCATAGCGTCGACGCCAAAGATCTGCGGCGTCTGTGCAGCCCAATAGAGTTCACGCGGCGGCGTCTCGACGATATTGTCGCCGTCGACGATCTTGAGCGTGTCGATCGCGGGCTGACCGCATACGACACCGTCGAGCGAGCGGTCGCCCACAAGCACGTCGATCGCATGATCGATGGCCTCGGTCGTGATGAGCGGACGGGCGCCGTCGTGGATGGCGACATATTCGAAACCCGCCGGAACCGCATGCACGCCGGCACGGGTGGAATCCTGACGGGTATCGCCGGCATCGGCGAAGCTGATGGGCGTGTCATAGTCAAACGGATCGATGGCCAGGCGGCGCATCTCGGCACGGCGCTCGGCAGGGCACACCACCACGATGTGGCCGACCTTGTCGCTACGATCGAACGCGCGGATAGACCAGCTCATGAGCGGACGGCCCGCCACGTTAACGAGCTGCTTGCCGCCGGGATTTCCAAAGCGCTGGCCGCTGCCGCCGGCAACGACCACGGCGCATACGGGCGCCATTATGCGTTCCCCTGTTTGGTGCCCTTCATGCGGTACAGCGAGTCCGCAAGAATGGCAGGGTTGTTGACGCCAAAGTCGCCCAGGCGCTCCGGATCCTCGCTGATGTCGTCCATGAGCTCCTGCAACGAACCGTACTCGTCAACGATCTTCTCGGCCACGCCGTCGCGCACGACGGACACGCGCGAAAGCGTGCGCAGGCCCAGTGGCGTCATGACGGAGTCCTCGTCCAGGTCGTCGTAACCCAGAACCGCCGCCACATGCTGTGGGTCGGACAGGTCCTTAGGTGTCATACGGCTTAGGTTGGCGCGAATCTTCTCGGCATTAGCCTCGGAAGAATCACTTGCGTAGTCGCGGATCATCAGATCATACTCGGTATCCATGCTGGAGCCCGCGAGCTGCTCGAGCTGCATCTGCACGAGCTTGCCCTGGTTGCCCAACTTGACGATGCAATCCTTAAGCTCGGTCTTTGCCTGCTGCATGATCTCGAAGCTCGAGAAAATACCGGTAATGTCGGCGAGCGTAACGTAGTCGTCGAGCTCGAGGGCCGTCAGACGCAGCAGGGAGCGGTCGAGCGACTGACGGGTAGTCTGGAGCGTGGCGACGAGCTGGTTGACCGAGCTCATGATGGTGGTGACGGGCTGGATCTCGTAGCTCTTGCCGTGAACGTACACGTTGACGACGGCACGACGGGCCGAGACCGAGATCACAATGGCATCGGTGAGCACCGACATGCGAGCGGCGGTGCGATGACGCATGCCCGTCTCGCTCGTGGCAAGCGAGGGATCGGGATTGAGATGGAAGTTGGCGCGCAGGATCTGGGTGAGGTCGCCGTCGATGACGATGGCGCCGTCCATCTTGGAGAGCTCGAACAGACGGTTCGAGGTGAACGAAATGTTGAGCGGGAAGCCGTCGTTACCGGCAGCGAGCACGTTTTCGGTGTCGCCAACGCAGATAAGGGCGCCCAGGTGACCGGCGATGATCATGTCGAGGGCAGTGCGGATCGGCTGACCAGGTGCCGTCAGGCGGATGGCCTGTTCCATACGCTTTTGCAGCTCGTTCTTATCCAAGGCATCGCTCCCATCGTATACGCTCCATAAACGCTAAATAGTTTCTCACGGTTTGTCCCCGCGGCGCTCGCGAAATCCGATGCTTACAGAATGAGCGAACACCGCTAAGATAGCTAATTTGGGACGGGCTCTTTTGACTACCCACTCAACCATGTGCCAAGGATAGTCTTTTTGTTGCTCCCCCAAGAGGTACACGCGGGCCCGCCCGCAGAGAGGGAGCCAGACTATGGGACTCGCAGAGCTCGTGCTGCTCGCCGTTGGCCTTTCGATGGACGCCTTTGCCGTATCCATCTGCAAGGGCCTTGGCATGAAGAAGATCAACCTTAAGGTCGCCGTAGTGCTCGGCCTGTTCTTTGGCGGCTTCCAGGCCGGCATGCCCGTGATCGGATGGGCGCTTGGCAGCCAGTTTATGGGCATCATCGGCCCCATCGACCACTGGATCGCCTTTATCCTGCTCGCCTTCATTGGCGGCAAAATGCTGTGGGAGGCCTTTACCGAGGACGAGGATGAAGGCGACGGCAAGGATGCCGAAAAGATTGACCTGGGCGAGTACATGATCCTCGCCATCGCCACCTCAATCGACGCCCTAGCCGTTGGCATCTCATTTGCCGCGCTCTCGGTCGACATCATGCCCGCTGTATCGCTCATCGGCATCACGACCTTTATCTTCTCCGTCGCCGGCGTAGTGATCGGCCACACCTTTGGCGCGCGCTACGAAAAGCCCGCCACCATCGTGGGTGGCGTCGTGCTCATCCTCATCGGGCTTAAGATCTTGCTTGAGCATCTGGGGATTTTGGCGCTGTAACGAATAACGGCCGCCCGGCATTACGCCAGGCGGCCGTTTTCATAGCCAGCCGTTTTAGAGCGGCTTAGCCAAAGCAACCTTTACGCAGCGAGGCGCTTGAGGACGTCGATGAGCAGCTCGTAGAAACGCTCGGCAGAAGCGAGCTCCATGCTCTCGTCCGGGGTGTGGACATCGGAGAGCGTCGGGCCCACGGCGATGGCGTCCAGGCCGTGCAGGGCCTCAGCAAACAGGCCGCACTCAAGGCCGGCGTGAATGGACTCGATGCGCAGCTCGGAGCCAAAGAGCTCGCGATAGCTCTCGACAAAAACGTCGCGGACCGGCGAATGCTCGGCATAGCTCCAGCCGGGATACTCGAACTCGAACTTGGCGTCGAAGCCCAAGACATCGGCCAGCGTCTGCAGGCGGTCCTTGAACTCGTTCTGCAGCGAGGTGATCGAGGAGCGCGGGGACAGCATGATCTTGACCTGGTCGTCGGAAGTGGCGACCACGCCGATGTTGGAGGAAACCTCGACGGAGCCGTCGGTGGCAACGTTGCGGCGAATCACGCCGTTAGGGGCAAGACGCAGGGCGCGGATGAGGGCAAGCGCGGACTTCTGATCCATGGCCTCGACCTCGGCGTCGTCGGCAATCTCGACGGTGCAGGTAAAGCCGGGGTCGAAGACCTCGAGCTCGGCAGTGACGTCGGCGATGATGTCCTTTGCGATCTGGGCCGCGGCCTCGGCGGCAGCGTGGTCGGCGTAAACCAGCTCGGCCTTGCACTCACGGTTGATGGCGTTGTCCTTAGTGCCGCCGTTAAAGCTAACGATGGCGGGCTCGCCGGCGACCATCAGGCGGTCGATGATGCGGGCCATGATGAGGTTGCCGTTGCCGCGCTCCAGGTTGATATCGTTGCCGGAATGACCACCCAGTAGGCCGGAGATGTCGAGCGTGAGGGTGCTGCCGGTCTTGTGCTCGCGCACGATGGGGCAGGTGTAGGTAACAACGACGCCGCCGGCGCAGCTGACGGTGGCAACGCCCTCTTCCTCGGAGTCAAGGTTAATCATGGTGCGGGCGCTAATCTGGGACTTGTCGAGCGTCTCGGCGCCGACCAGGCCAGTCTCCTCGTCGGTGGTGAATACGCACTCGAGGGCGGGGTGAGCAATCGAATCGTCGTTGAGCACAGTAAGCATCAGAGCAACAGCAATACCGTTGTCGGCGCCCAGGGTGGTGCCGTTAGCGGTGAGGACGCCGTCCTTGACGACCAGGTCGATACCGTCGGTCGTAAAGTCGTGCTCAACAGAGCCCAACTTGTCGCACACCATATCGATGTGGCCCTGCAGCATCACGGTCGGGGCATTCTCAGCGCCGGCAGAAGCGGGCTTGCGAATGATGACGTTGTAGACCTCGTCCTGGTACACATCGAGGCCGCGCTCCTTGGCAAACGCAACCAGGAAATCGCTGATGCCCTTCTCGTTGCCAGACCCACGGGGGATCGCGCTGACCTCCTCAAAGAAATGGAACAGCTGGGCGGGCTCGTAGCCGGTGATCTTGTAATCCATGGTGCCTCCTTGGCGCAACTGATTAGACAGTAAGACATGCGCCTTGTATATTCCCAGACTTTGCGTGCATAAACCAGTCGAAAACGCCGAGCGCCCTTGCATCATCGGCTAACGGCGGGGAAACGCTACTTTATTAGAATAAAGTAGGTTAGACGGGCCGCGCCAAAGGGACGTTGGACCCTTCAACCAACCTCAACGCTTGATCAACGTTTATGCATACGCCATTGATATGTTTAATGAGATCTACTTTGAACGAAGGGTCCTTTTTCAACAGAAAAAGGGCGCTCCTTTGGAACGCCCTCGTGGACACAAGGTTTTGTTACGCCCTACAGCGCGCCAGAGCCGGTTTGCATCATGCCGCCGGGGCCCGAGGTCACGCCGCCGCTCACGGGCGCGGCGTTGCCGGTGTGCGGTGCCGCCGGGGTGGTATCGCCACCGAGCGTGCCCGCCGGACGCGGTGCCGGGATCTCGCCCGTACCGTGGCTAAAGACAAACTTGCCATCGGCCACGTCGCACAGGACGGTATCGCCCTCGCCCCACTCGCCGGCCAGCAGCTCCTCGGACAACGGGTCCTCGATGAGCTTTTGGATGGCACGGCGCAGCGGACGCGCGCCATTGGTGAGGTCGGTACCCTCGGCCACGATCTTGTCATAGGCCGCATCGGTGAGCTTGATGTTCATACCGTTGGCGATCAGACGCTGACGTAGGTCGTCCACCAGCAGGTGCGCGATCTTGGTCAGATTCTCGCCCGAAAGCTTCTGGAACACCACGATGTCATCGATACGGTTGAGCAGCTCGGGGCGGAACAGGCGCTTGAGCTCGCCCATCGCGCGGCCGCGGATCTCGCTCGAGGTAAGACCCTGCTCGCCCGTGGTACCAAAGCCCACGCTTGCATCCTGCGCAATCTCGCGGGCGCCCACGTTGGACGTCATGATGATCACAGTGTTGCGGAAGTCGACCGTCTTGCCCTGGCTATCGGTCAGACGACCCTCTTCCAGCACCTGCAGCAGAATGTTGAAGATATCGGGGTGCGCCTTCTCGATCTCGTCGAACAGCACGACCGAGTACGGGTGGCGACGAACGGCCTTGGTGAGCTGGCCGCCCTCGTCGTGACCGACGTAACCCGGAGGGCTACCGATGAGCTTGGAGACCTCGAACTCGCTACCGAACTCGGACATGTCGAAGCTGATGAGCGCGTCCTTGCTGCCAAAGAGGTACTCGGCGAGCGTCTTGGCGAGCTCGGTCTTGCCCGTGCCGGTGGGACCCAGGAAGATAAAGCTGCCGCCGGGGCGACGCGGATCCTTGAGCGGCGAGCGGCTGCGGCGCACGGCCTTGGCAACTGCCTCGACAGCCTCATCCTGACCGATAATGCGGGTCTTGAGCACGCTTTCGGCCTGCAGCAGGCGACGGCTCTCGCTCTCGGTAAGCGAGGACACCGGCACGCCCGAGGTCACGGACACGATATCGGCGATCTGGGAGACATCGATGGTGAGCGGGCTGGCGTCGAGCTCGGCCGTCCAGGCAGCCTTGGCCTCGGCGAGCTCAATCTCGGCAGCCTTCTGCTGCTCGGTGATCTCGGCAGCCTTGTTCATGTCGTCGCTCTCGGTGGCCTCCTGCGCGGCGGCCTTGAGCTCCTCTATGCGATGCTCGGCCTCGCGCACCGGCTCGGGCGCGCGGTTAGCGGCGATGCGGGCGCGGGCACCGGCCTCGTCAATGAGGTCGATGGCCTTATCGGGCAGGAAGCGATCCTGGATGTAGCGGTTGGAAAGGTTCGCGGCGGCCTCGATAGCACCCTGCGTATAGCGCACATGGTGGTGCTCCTCGTAGCGCGGCTTGAGCGCGGTCAGGATCTTGACCGTGTCCTCGACGCTCGGCTCCTCGACATCGATGGTCTGGAAGCGACGCTCGAAGGCCGGGTCCTTGGTGAGGTACTTGCGGAATTCCTCGGCCGTGGTGGCGCCGATAATCTGGAAGGCACCGCGCGCGAGCACGGGCTTGAGCATGGAGCTCGCGTCGATGGAGCCCTCGGCAGAACCGGCACCGATGATGGTGTGCATCTCATCGATAAACAAGATGACGTCGTCGGCCTCGGTTGCCTCCTGGATCACGTTCTTGAGGCGCTCCTCGAACTCACCGCGATACTTGGCGCCCGCAACGAGACCCGGCAGGTCGAGCGTCCAGATATTCTGGTTCATGAGGTTCTCGGGCACGTTGCCGGCAGCAATCTGTTGCGCCAGTCCCTCGACGATGGCCGTTTTGCCCACGCCGGGATCGCCCAGGATAAGAGGGTTGTTCTTGGTGCGGCGCGAAAGGATCTCCATCATACGCTGGACTTCCTTTTCGCGGCCGATCACCGGATCGAGTTCGCCGTCGCGCGCCTTCTGCGTAAGGTTGGTCGCGAACTGCTTAAGTGTATCGGTGCCGCTCCCCTTTTGCTGGGAGGCATCCGAGCCGCTAAAGAACGGCAGGCCCGTACCGGGACGACCAGCACCGGCGCCAGCGAGCGGGCGCTTCTTATCCTGGTCCTTGGCGGTGAGTTTCTCGATAGCCTTTTTGATGGAGGCGGACGACACACCCAGGCGCATGAGGATGTCCATGGCCATGCCGTTGCCCTCTTCGACGATGCCGATCAGCAAGTGCTCGGTCGACACGTAGGTCTGGTTGTTTTCACGCGCCACGCGGAATGAACGCTCCATCACGCTAATGACGAGCGGCGTAAAGGCGAGCTTGGCCGCCTCGGTCTCCTCACTGGGCTCGGGAACCGTGGTCTGGACCTCTTTAAGAGTATCCATGATGTCGTCGTAGGAGATATCGAGCGAACGCAGTGCCTCGGCGGCAATGCCCTCGTCCTCCTTGGCGAGTGCGAGCAGCAGGTGCTCGGTACCCACCTTATTTGAGTGAAGATCGAGCGCTTCTTGCTTGGCCATGGACATGACCTTGCGCGCGCGATCGGTAAAACGGTCTAACATGCTAGTTCCTCTTAGACGAGCTAGTTTTTTCAAACGCAAAGCGCCGCCCGCGGCAGCGCTTTGGTCTCTTTACCCATATGGAGTATATGTTAACCGTTGGGACCTTTCCTGCCCGTAGCCGCGCGACAACGTCTACAAAAAAGGAATTGCCAGGTGCGTCTGCATCGGCCCAACGAGCGTGGATTTTCGGACACCCATTCCACGAACGTGGATAATCTTCCGTTTTGAGCCCGTAAACAGGTCAAAAACGGGAGATTATCCACGTTCATGTTTTGCGGATCAGTTTCATTTGCACCAATTAGCTGGTGTGGCGCCAGCGAGAGTCGGTGAGGGTTCTCGCCACGCCCAGGCCAACGGGCAGAAACGCCACAATGAGCACTGCACGCACAAACCAGCCGAGCATATTGACCGTGTCGAAGGTGCACATGTAATACATCGAGCGATACAGATACAAGCCCGGCACCATAATGACAATCGATGGCACCGTGAGGGCGATACGTGGGTAGGTGAGCTTGATTTCGGCTAAGCTCGCGAGCAGCCCCGATACCAGCGCGCCGATAAACGCTGCCGCCTCGGGAGGCATACCTACGCTCAGGCCCAGAAAGGGAAACAGCGTCGGCGCATCGACGAGCGTAAGGCGCAAGGTATTGGACACGGCGCCGATCAGCCCAGCTGCCGCGGCCATCTTTACCGGGCTGTTGAACATCACCGAGAAGCCGAATACGCCAACAAAGCTCATCACCACGCGCAGGAGCGTAAGGGCAAGCGGCGAAAGGCCGAGCGGGGCAAAATCATCCGGTGCCAGCCCCACACACTCGGCAACCATCCAGCCCACAAGGGTCGCCATCACAATAATCGACACGGCATACGAAAGACGCTCAATGCCGCTTCGCATATCGAGCTTAGCGATGTCGAGGCCTGCCGTAATGAGGGGAAAGCCGGGAATCACAAAGAGCATGGCGCCGATATAGCCTTCTTGGTGCGACATTGCCCCCGGTACGACCTGGCCAAGGCCGAGCAATGCCAGCAGATACGAAACGCAAGCGAGCGCAACGCCAATCGTCAGTGCGCTAAACTGGCCAAGACCCTGCTTGAGAATATGAGAGCGAGCAAAGTTGCCAACACCAGCGCCTACGAATGCGCAGGCCATCTCGATAGGGCCGCCGCCGAGCAAAAAGACGAAGGCGCCGCAAGCACAAGCTGCCGCAAGGCCCTGTTGCCAGGGAGAGTAATCGGGTTTTGAACTCTCAACGGTCTTGAGCATCTCGTGGTATTCGTGCACGGTAAACCGGCGCCCATACGTCTCGATTTCCTTTAGGAAGCTCTCCATCATCCAAATGCGATGGGTATTGACTCCCGTTGTGGGCAGGCTGACAACCTCGTTAAAGCAGTGGCCATCTTCGATGCAGGTGCACTCAAACGACAGAAGACTTAAGTCAACGTGGACGGTGACACCGAGTACGGCGGCAACGCGATTCATGGTATCGCGTACACGCCAGGCACCCGTTCCGCTCGCGAGCATAAGCATACCGGTGCGGCAGATGATGGATGACTTATCGGTGAGCGGCGCATCGACGGCAAGCTCATCGCCTGCCGTCACGATCTGGCGCCAGTCTGTTTTCATATGGAGTGCGCCGGCACGAACACCGTGGTGCATGGGGGCTCTCGAAAGCAGCGAGTCAAGGCGCGAAGACTGTGGGGACTCCGTTGATTCGTCCTCAACCTCATCAGTCTCTTCATCGACCAGATCAAATGAGTCAAGCGATGCCGGCTCGCGACGATCGATTAGCTCCTCATCCTCATCGTCAAAGTAATTGAACTGATCGAGCATGTCCTCTTCGATTGCACGCTCGCTCGCGTCGTCCATATAGACGCTCCCTTCCTACCGACTAACCCCCATCCTAGGCAGCAACGGCTAAAGGAAACATAAAAGAGACGACTGTCATGCATAGAAGGCGCAAACCCCCAATGCGTCGGTAGATCCCCAACGACTAGGACTGTCCCCAAGTGCCGGCAGAAAAGGAACGTCCCTAAGTGCCAACCAGGGCAACACCGCAGATAGAGGACGGACAGCGAAAGCCCGCCAGAGCGAGCAAGGTGCCTTCAAGCAAAATGGCGCCGCAGGTTGAGCATAAGTCAGCGAGCGGGCCGCATTTGAGACAAGGTGACGTGAAACGAAAGGGCGCTGACCTTCTGGTCGCGCCCTTGAAGTTGAACGTCAGATTGTCCAAATGCGGCCCGCGCAGCGTCGAGCCGTTACACGGTTCGTAGAACCGCGTAACCCCCTAGTACATCTTTGCGCCGGCGGGAATAGAAGCGTCGAGCTGGATCAGGTTGAGACGCTCCTCACCATCCTCCTCGTGGATAGCGCTGATGAGCATGCCGCAGCTGGGAATGCCCATCATCTTGCGCGGAGGCAGGTTGGTGATGGCGAGCAGAGTCTTGCCGACCAGGTCCTCGGGCTCATAATAACCGTGAATGCCGGAGAGGATGGTGCGGTCGGTGCCAGTGCCGTCGTCGAGCGTAAAGTTCAGCAGCTTCTTGGACTTCTTGACGGCCTCGCACGCCTTGACCTTCACAGCGCGGAAATCGCTCTTGGAGAAGGTATCAAAGTCGACGAACTCCTCAAACAGCGGCTCGACGGCGATCTTGGAGTAATCAACCGTGGGCTTGAGCGGCTTGACGAACGGGCTCGCGGTGTTGCCGGCCTCGGCAGCCTTGGCGGCAGCGGCACCGGACTGGAAACCCTTCTCGGGCTTCATGTGCGGGAACAGTAGCACGTCGCGGATGGAAGCCTGGTTGGTGAGCAGCATGACCACGCGGTCGATACCGATGCCGATGCCGCCCGCGGGAGGCATACCGTACTCGAGGGCGCGCACGTAGTCCTCGTCGTACTCCATGGCCTCGTCGTCGCCGCCAGCCTTCTCGGCCATCTGGGCGGCAAAGCGCTCGGCCTGGTCGACCGGGTCGTTGAGCTCGGAGAACGCGTTGGCGTACTCGTGACCGGCGATAACCAGCTCAAAGCGGTGCGTCAGGCGCGGGTCGTCCTCAAAGCGCTTGGCAAGCGGGCTGACCTCGATGGGGTAATCGCAAACGAACGTGGGGTTGACAATGGTGTCCTCGCCCAGCTCATCGTAGATCTCGGCGATAATCTTGCCGGCGGTCCACTCGGGCTTAATCTCCAGGCCCTTCTCGCGCGCGGCGGCAGCAAGCTCCTCGACCGGCGTGTCGATGGTGACCTGCTTGCCGAGCACGTCGGAAACGATGTCGGTCATGGGACGGCTGGCCCACTCACCAGAAAGGTCGATGGTCTGGCCCTGGTACTCGATGACCTCGGGGTTGCCGATGGCCTTGTTAGCCGCCTTAATGACACCCTGGGCGAGCGCCTTCATGCCCTCGAGGTCGGAGAAGGCACGGTAGGCCTCCATCGTGGTGAACTCGGGGTTGTGGGTAAGGTCCATGCCCTCGTTACGGAAGATGCGGCCGATCTCGAACACGCGCTCAAAACCACCGACGATGCAGCGCTTGAGGTGCAGCTCGGTGGCAATACGCAGGTAGCACTCCTGATCGAGCGCGTTGAAGTGCGTGATGAACGGCTTGGCAGTAGCGCCGCCCTGGATGGTCTGCAGGATGGGGGTCTCGACCTCCATGTAGCCGTCGGACTCCATAAAGCGACGGAAGGTGGAGAGAATCTGCGAACGCTTACGGAAGGTCTCGCGAACGTCGTCGTTGGCGATCAGGTCGACATAGCGCTGGCGATAGCGGGTCTCCTTGTCAGAAAGACCGTGGAACTTCTCGGGCAGCGGACGAACGGCCTTGGAAAGCAGGGTCGCGCTCTTAGGGGCAACGGAAAGCTGGCCGCGCTGGGTGCGCACGACCACGCCGGTCACGCCCAGGATGTCGCCCAGGTCGAGAGCCTTGAGCGTATTCCAGGCAGCCTCGTCCATGTCGTTGATGCGGCAGAACAGTTGAATCTCGGCAGTCGCATCGCGCACGACGATGAACATGATCTTGCCCTGACCGCGCTTGGCGACCACACGGCCGGCGATCTTCACGACGTCCTCGGTGTCCTCGCCATCGGCAAGCTCGGCGTACTTAGCCTCGATATCGGCAACGTAGTCCTCAAGCTCAGAGTGCTCGGGATAGGGGTTCTGGCCCGCCTCGAACAGGGCGGCGCGCTTGGCCAGGCGGGTGGTGCGCTCGTCGTTGAGCGTCGATGCCTGATCTGCGGCGTTCTGGTTCTCTGCCATAAGTTAGCTCCTCAAACTAAAACGCTCCCCAGGATTCGGTCCCAGGGAGCGAAAACATACCTTTACGCGGGACCGTGGTCTAGCGTGCAATCTTGGCGATGGTGTAGACGCGAGTCTTGCCGGAAGGCGTAACGACCTCGACGGAGTCGCCCTCGCCGTGACCGATGATGGCGTGGCCGACCGGAGACTCGTTGGAAATCTTGTGCTCGAGCGAGTTGGTCTCGGTGGTACCAACAAGCGTGACTTCCATGACCTCACCGTTGGGATCAATCAGAGAAACGGTGGAACCGATGGAGACGGTCAGATCGCCCGTGGTGGCAGCAACCTGAGCGTTGGCAAGGATGGCCTGGATCTCGGCAATACGAGCGGCGTTCTGGGCCTGCTTGTCCTTGGCGGCATCGTACTCGGAGTTCTCCGAAAGGTCGCCGAACGCGCGGGCTTCCTTGATGTCCTCGACGATCTCCTTGGCGTAATCGCCCTCACGCCAAGCGAGCTCCTCGACGAGCTTCTGGCGGCCCTCAGCGGTCAGTACGATCTGGCTTGCGTCCATACGGATATCTCCCCAACTCTGATCAAACAATCAACTGTCAACAAAACGAAAAAGACCGGCTAGCCTGCGGGCAAGCCGGTCAGGTGCTCACCCCAAAGGGATGGGACTACTCTGCGTCCGCGTCGCTGTCCTCTGCCTGCTTCTTCTTGGCAGCAGCGAGCTTGGCCTCGAGCTCAGCGATCTCCTTGTCCTCCTCGGACTGCTCGACCACGACCTCCTCGGCCTGCTTGGTCTCGGCCTTATCGTCGCCCTCCATACCCTCGCGGATATTCTTGACGGTAGAGCCGAGGGACTTGCCGAGCTTCGGCAGGTTCTTGGGCCCGAAGATAATCAGGACAACGACGAGAATAATGATGAGCTCAGGAGCCCTCAGTCCAAACATGTAGACCTCCACAATACAGCGAGACAAGCTCGAATGAGTATACCGCGGGTATCGCGGTATCACAACAATAGCTAAAAAAAGGGACCGCAAGAAGCGGTCCCTCCTCATGCTCTGGTCGGGTTGACTGGATTTGAACCAGCGACCCCTGCGTCCCGAACGCAGTGCTCTACCAAACTGAGCCACAACCCGTTAGCTCGACTATAGTAACAAAGATTTCCGTCGTGTGCTAGAGAAATTTTTACTTCTTTGGCACTCGATGCGAACCGTGTTGGGAATGAGCTCCGTCGCGCAGGACCACCAGCCGTTTTGCAGGGCAGCGTCGGCAAGCCTTTCGGCCGTGGCGGCGGTGTCGCAAATGGCAAATGAGCAGGCACCCGATCCGCACACATCTACAGCAACGGTGCCGTCCTGTTTACGCAGCCAATCGAGAACCATTTGAATCTGCGGCTCCATCTGTGCGGAAATGACACCCAAGTTGTTATGGATGAGCGCATATGCCGTCTCGGCATCACCAGCATGCAAGGCAGAAGCTATCGCGCCGGGCTTGTCTGCAGGCACCGGAGCCTCGTCAAAACGTCGATAGGCTTCAATTGTTGAAACGCTTGCCTCGCGCGGCTTGACCAACACGACGGGCGTTGCGGGCAGCGCGGGATACTCAGTTGCCAGCACGTCTCCCCCACCTACGTAGAACGCAAGGCTCGCGTGCAAAAAGAACGGGACGTCAGCACCAATACCCCGCGCAATGTCGTCGAGCGCGGGGTCGGTGCGATCAATTCCCCAGAGCTCCGCCAAGGCGACAATGACCGCGGCCGCATCCGTCGAGGGGCCGCCCAAGCCGGCGCACAATGGAATGCGCTTCTCAATCGTCACGCAGATGTTTGCCTCGCGACCATAATGCTCGGCCATAGCAACCGCAGCCCGATACGCCGTATTCTTTTGCATGGGAAAATCTGATGCCGGAACCGTCTGGACGGTCAGCGCCTGCGCCGGCGCGACCGTCACGGAATCGGAAAGACCGACGGCTGCCATCAGGGAATCGACCCTGTGGTAGCCGCGGTCATCGCGCTCGGTATGAACCCCCAGGTAGAGGTTAATCTTTGCCGGCGCGGAAAGAGTCAGGGACCGATCGGTCACCGTTAGTGCTCCTCGAGCTGATTGCCGAGCGGGGTAAAAATGTGCTCACCGCTCTCGGGGTCGAACAGCTCGACCTGCCCGGTGAGGACATCGATATACTGGTAGGACTGACGCGACTTGCGGCCGCGACGTTCGTCAACCTCGACGATAAAGACGGCGGGGTGGACGCTCTTGATGGTGCCCATGCGCTCGACGACGCGGGTGCGGCCCATGTTGGCCTTCACCTTGACGCGATCGCCCACCATATCGGTCAGCTTCTCGTGGATGTCGTCGACGTGATTGACTTCCATCTCTTCCATGAACAGGGCCTCCAGAAGGTGCAATTCAAAAAGGGGATAATACCCCTAAGATAGACAAAACTCTAATACTATAGCACCCTGTTGCGACCACGCGCAAGTAGCTAATTTGGCTACTTACAGATTGTCGGTATCGAGGACGATGGTGAATGGGCCGTCGTTGACGAGGTCGACTTTCATATCGGCGCCAAAGATGCCATGCGCCACGTGTTCGACATCTTGACGAACGAGCGTCAGGAAGTACTCGTAGAGCTCGTTGGCGACATCGGGGGCGCCGGCATCCGTAAACGATGGGCGGCGGCCGTGACGGCAATCGGCGAACAGCGTGAACTGCGACACTACGAGAACCTCGCCGTCGACATCGGCAAGTGCCAGGTTGGTCTTGCCGATGTCGTCCTCGTTAATGCGCAAGCCGCGGAGCTTGCCCCACAGCTTATCGGCCTCGGCGCGCGTGTCGCCGTGGCCCACGCCCAGCAGCACCAGATAGCCGCGCCCAATTTTGCCCACGCACTCGCCGTCGACCGTCACGCCGGCGTTGAGTACGCGCTGCACCACCGCACGCACGGCCTACTCCTCGCCCGTCAGTTTGGCGGACAGATGCTCGAGCGCGTGGAAACGATGGCTGATGGCGTTCTTCTCGTCCGCCGTCAGCTCGGCCATGGTCTTGCCCGGCGTGTCGACCGGCAGGAACAGCGGGTCATAGCCAAAGCCGTGATCGCCGCGGCCCTCGTGTGCGATAACGCCCTCGCAGGCGCCCTCGCCATAGGTGACCAGACCATCCGTGTCGATAAGCGCAACGACGCTCATAAAGCGCGCGGTGCGGTCCTCGTCCGCCACGCCTTCCAGGTTAACGAGAAGCTTGGCGTTGTTGGCGGCATCGTCTCCGTGCACGCCCGCATAGCGCGCGCTATACACGCCCGGCTCGCCGTCAAGCGCGTCGACGACCAAGCCAGAATCGTCGGCGATGGCCATGAGCCCCGTCTCTTCGACGGCAGCCTGCGCCTTGATGATGGCGTTCTCCAAAAACGTCGTGCCGTTTTCCTCGGGGTCCTCAAAATCGCCCAGCTGGCCGAGCGCCACAAAGCGAACCTCGGGCATGACCTTGCCTAAAATGGCCTCGATCTCGGTGAGCTTATGGGCGTTGCCCGTTGCCACGACAATGGTCGCCGCCGGGTCGAGGGTGTCGATGTCGATCTTCTCAAGTGCCATGAGTGGTCTCCTTGTCTCTATAGCAATGCCGCGCCGAGGGCGACGAGGGCCTCCGCCTCTCCCCTCTCAATCAACGGCAGTCTTATACTTCGACGTTTTCCCAGATAAAACCTGCCAAAATAAACCTGTCCCTTTTTGGCAGGTTAGGCGATGGCTTGGCGCTGAAGCTCGATGAGCTCGGCGATGCCTTTGTCGCCCAAGTCGAGCAGGGCGTTGAGGCGCTTACGGTCAAAGGGCGCCTGCTCGCCAGTGCCCTGGAGCTCGATCATCTCACCGGTGTCGGTGGCGACGAGGTTCATGTCGACTTCGGCATGGCTGTCCTCGGAATAATCGAGGTCAAGCAGCGTATTGCCGTCGACAACGCCCATGGAGATTGCAGCCACCTGGCCGGTAAGCGGGATGCGCTCGATCTTGCCCGCCTCGACCCACATGGCGAGGGCGTCGTGCAGCGCCACCCAGGCGCCGGTGATGCTCGCTGTACGCGTGCCGCCATCGGCCTGAATCACATCGCAGTCGACGGTGACGGTGTACTCGCCGAGCGCCTTCATGTTGACGACGGTACGCAGGCTGCGGCCAATGAGGCGCTCGATCTCCATGGAGCGACCCTTGCGGTTGGCGTGCTCGCGCTTGCAGCGCTTGCCGGTCGACGCCGGCAGCATGGCGTATTCCGCGGTCACCCAGCCGACCTTAGCTCCCTTTCGCCAGCCCGGCACGCCCTCCTCGATGGTGGCGGCGCACAACACGCGCGTGTCACCGAACTCGGCAAAACACGAGCCGTGGGCGTGCTTCATGACGCCACGGGTGAGCTTGACGGGGCGCAACTCGTTGGCGGCGCGACCGTTGGCGCGGTTGACCTGCATGTACTCCATAGAAAAATCCTTTCGGCAAAAGGTGTGGCGAAGGCTCTGACGGCGGCCTTACATCTATTTCAGCTCATCGATATCGATATGCTCAATGCTCTTGAGCGGCTGACCAAAGATAAAGCTGCCCGCCACCGCAAACTCGGCAATGTTATCGGCCGTCGTGGCAAAACGATGCTGCGGCTCGGCGGCGACGCCCGCCAGCTGCTCGCGGCGCGTGAGGATATCGGTCAGCTCGCGCGTGGTCTCCTCGGCGGAACTCACGACGCGTACCCCAGGCCCCAGCGCATGGCGGATAGGTCCCACCAACAGCGGAAAATGCGTACAGCCGAGCACCACGGTATCGATACCGTGGTCGCGCAGTGGCTCAACCGTGGCACCCACCAGCGCACGCACGGCAGGCGTATCGAAGATGTCCTCGTTCTCAAGCCACTGCTCTTGCAGATGCGCACCCGAGGCGAGCTCGTGTTCGACAACCTCGACAAAGCTCGAGGCGGGGCAGCCGTATACGTCAACACCGGCATCCAGGTCCTGAATGGCGCGCGTGTAAGCACCCGAGCGAATGGTGAGGTTGGTGGCGAGCACGCCCACCCGGCGCGTGCGGGTGCTGTTGATTGCCGCGCGTGCGCCCGGTGCGATCACACCGATGACGGGGACGTCGAGCACCTGCTGGGCCAAACGCAAGGCCGCAGCGGTCGCTGTATTGCAGGCGATGACCATGATCTTGACGTCGTGCTTCGACAGCCAACGGCCCGCCTGCAGTGCAAACGAACGCACCTCGTCCTCGGTGCGGGTGCCATACGGGCAGCGTTTGGTGTCGCCAAAGTAGTAGACGGACTCGTGCGGCAACGCCGTCGCAATCGCACGCGCAACCGTCAGACCGCCCAGGCCCGAGTCGAACACGCCAATGGGGCGCGTGTCCCCGGCCAGATTCTCGATATCGGACATTACCTCACCAGATTCTCTCTCGAAAAGATATGGCTCAGAACGATAGGACCGCGCTACGAACGAGCCGCGACGAGCAGCTCTGCCGTTGCCGCCCAGCCGTCGACAATCTTGCCGCGCGTGACGTAGGCGTTATCGCAGGTATCCAGGAACTCGGGCGCGCCGGCGCTGGTCAAACCGTTCTCGACCAGGCAGAACGTGCCCACGTGGTCAGCCATGTAGAAGTCGGACTCGGAATCGCCGAGCGCGAGCGTCTCCTCGCGCTCGATCCCTAGGTGCTCGCAGAAACGCGCGATGGCAACGCCCTTGTTGAGGCCGGCGGGATTGATGTTAAACGCGCGGCCATCCTCGACGCGTTCGAGCTCGAGCGTCGTCGGCTTGGACAGATGTGTCAGGTGGCCGTTGCAGGCCCAGACCAAGCCGCAGCCGGCCTCGTCAAGAATGGCCTGGACCTCGTCGTCGGGCACATCGCCGCGCATGCCGACGGTGACCTCACGGTATTTGTAGCCGGTCGACATGTCGTTGTGGTACTCGATCTTGTGCGGCCAGTGAGCAAGGATCTTCTCGCACACGCCGGTCTGCTCGATCACCTGGTGCGGAGTAAGGCCGCAGGCGGGGTCGTAAGGCATGTCGCCGGTCAGATACTCCCAATCGTTGGCCTTGAGGTCGTACATGACCAGGCCGCCCATCTCACCAATGTAGGAGTTGAGGCCGAGCACGCGCGCGTCCTCGTGGATCATGGTACGGTTGCGGCCCGAGGTGGGAACCACCTGAATACCAGCGCGGGCAAGTGCCACGACAGCCTCGACGAGCTTGGTCGAGGGATTGCCGTCGTTGTCGCGCAGCACGCACGAGCCGGGCGCGAGCATGGTGGCGTCCAGGTCGGTAAAGACGTACTTAACCTTGGCAAGACGCTCGCGCATCTCGCCCGAAAGCTCGGCAACGGTCGGCAGGGTGTTGTGGGACATGGTTACTCCGTTTACGTAGAAGGGTTTGGACTTGGACGGCATGTTTTGATTGAGGGAACACGCTTATGGCGACAGCGCACTCAGGGCGTCGCCGCCATCATGGTTCATTAGTCAAACTGGGTAACATCGATTAGGCGATTGGCCAGCGAAAGGTCGCTCTCGATGGGCACGAACTCGTCGCCCACGTGCATGAGTTCCTCGTCACCCTTTGCCAGCAGCAAGACAATGGTGGGAGCATCGGGGTTGACGTACTCCTCGCGCGCCGCCTTGAACGCCGCATGCACAGCGGCTTCGCGGTCGAGGATGATCTTGTTCGGCGTATCGTCGGGAACATGCTCGGCAAGCTCGCGACAGACCTTCATCGGGTCCTCGTGAGCCGGGTCCTCGTTGGCAAAGATCATCAGGTCGGAATATGGTGCGGCCTCGCGCGGAAGCTGCTCGCGGCGCTCCTGCGCCTTGCCGCCGGCAGCGCCAAATACTGCGATGACCGGGCTGGCGGGAAACGCGCGCTTGACCGACGAGAAAAGCGAGCGGAACGAAAGCTGGTTGTGCGCGTAGTCGACAACGCAAATCACGCGGCCGTCCTTCGACTCCACGACCTCCATGCGGCCCGGCACACGCAGTTTGGAGAGGCCCTTCTTGATAGCCTCGATACCGATGCCGATCTCGCGCGCGGCGGCGATAGCGACCAGCGCGTTCTCCACGTTAAAGTCTCCCGCGATACCCAGCAGGATCTTCTCCCCCGCCTCGGACTCGTCGGCACACAGGCCATGCAAGTTGAACTCGATGCTAAAGCCGACCATGCGTACGTCGCTCGCCCACAGGCTTGCCTCGGGATGCTCGACGCCAACGGTCACCAAGCGCTCGGCCGTCGACGCTGCCTCCAGCACACGGTCGACCTCTTCGGTGCCCAGATTCACCACGGCGGTCTTTGCCTGGTCAAAGATCCTGAGTTTGCTCTCAAAATAATCCTCAAACGTGGGGTGTTCGATCGGCGAGATGTGGTCACGCCCGATGTTGAGGAAGCACGCCACGTCAAACGGCAGATTCTCGACGCGTTGGTACTTGAGCGCCTGGCTCGAGACCTCCATGACCATGGACTGGCGACCGGACTCACGGCAGTTGGCGATATGGCGCCAGACCTCGGGGGCCTCGGGCGTAGTATTGGTGCTCTCGTAGCATTCGATGCCATCGTCGGTACTCACCGAGCCGATCATGCCGCAGGATTCGCCCGCTGCCTTGATGATGGACTGAAGCATAAAAGCGGCCGTGGTCTTTCCCTTGGTACCGGTGATGCCCACGATCTTGACGTCGTGGTCGGGACGGTCGTAGACCTCCGGCGGCAACAGGGCCATGGCCGTGCGAACGCTATCAACAACCAGCATCGCAGCACCGCTCTCCTGCGACAGCGGCTCCAGAGACTCGACCAGCGACTCCTCGCACACAAATGCGACGGCGCCCGCATCGAGCGCCATGCTCAAAAACGCGGGCTTAAAGGCAGCACCTTTGCAAAAGAACACGTCACCTGCCGAGACCGCACGCGAATCAAACGAGCAGCCGGTCACGGCACGCTCGTCAACCTGCTCTGATGCGCGCAGCTCGCCGCACACATCGAGAAGCTTGGCAAGCGTATCGACCGTGGTCACGGTCGCGGAATCCGAATGGTGCATCTTTCACCTTTCTCAGCCATTTGGCAGGGACGGTTTTTATAGTAACTGAAACGCACCCACGCAAAAACGGCTCCCGGAGGAGCCGTTACGCGCAGGCGTTCGTAAGCCGAGGCTAGGCAGCCTGAACAGCGGGCTGGTCCTCGTCGATAAAGAAGCGCTTGTACCACACCAGGAACACGAGCGGCGTATAGATCTTGCGCTGGAAATCGCCCTTGCCCGCAAAGTGCAGATCGAGCAGGTGCATGAGCTCGTCGGTATCGAAGAACTCACTTGCCCACGGCGCGGTGAAGTACTCCTTGACATAGTCGTACCACTTTTGCTCGCGCAGCCAGTAGACAATCGGCACCGGGAAGCCCACCTTGGGACGGGTGGCCCACTCATCGGGCAGCGACTTGTTGGCAGCGTGGCGGAGTACCTGTTTGTTGCCGTTCTCGTTGATGCGGTAGCGGTCGGGAATATGCTCGGCGAACTCCATGACTTTGCGGTCCAGGAAGGGCACGCGCAGCTCCAGCGAGTGCGCCATGCACATCTTGTCGGCCTTGAGCAGAATGTCGCCCGGGAGCCACATGTTCATGTCCAGGTACTGCTTCTTGACCAGCTCGGGCTGACCTTTCACGCGCGCATAGATGGGAGCGGCAAGCTCGAAGGCGCCATCGCCGGTGTTGTACTCGGGCTTGAGCACGCCGTCGACCTCGCGCTCCGGCCAAACCAGAGCCTGTCCCAGGAACGACTTCTCAGGGATCTCGGCACCCTTGACCAGGAAGTTATGTCCCTTGAAGTACGGCATATGCAACGCCAGGTTACCGAGCGCGCGACGGATGGGCAGCGGCACCATCTTTTTGTACTTACGGACCGGAACCGTGTCCTCGTAGTAGGCGTAGCCGCCAAAGAGCTCGTCGGCGCCTTCGCCCGAAAGCACGACGGTGACGTCCTTGCGGGCCATCTCGGCCAAGAACCACAGCGGCACGGAAGACAGGTTGGACTGCGGCTCGTCCATGTGATACTGGATGTCCTCGAGCGCACCGAAGAACTCGTCGGCGGTAATCATCTTGCGGACATTCTCGACGCCGAGCTTATCGGAAAGTTCCTTGGCGTAGTTAGTCTCGTTGAAATTCTTGTAATCGAAGCCCACCGAGAAGGTCTTGTCGGGCATGAGGCAAGCGGCGATGTAGCTGGAGTCGACGCCGCCGGAGAGGAACGACGCGACCTTGACGTCGGCGATGCGATGGGCCTCGACGCTCTCGTGCACGACCTCGTCCAGCTCGTCGACGTACTCCTCGAACGGCTTCTCGACGGCAGAGTAATCGCAATCCCAATAGCGCTCGATGTTCATCTTGCCGGTCGGGATGTCTACGGTAAAGTAATGCGCCGGCGGCAGCTTGTAGACACCCTCGAAGAAGGTCTCCTCGGTTGCCGAATACTGCAGCGTCATGTACGGACGCAGGGCCTTTTTGTTGACCGCCTTGTGGAAGTGCGGGTAGTCTAGGAAGCTCTTGATCTCGGAACCAAAGAGCACGCCCGGAGCGCCGTCGCCCGCATCGGCCATGGGATAGTAGTAGAGCGGCTTGATGCCAAAGATATCGCGGGCGCCAAAAAGCTTGTTCTTCTTCTTGTCCCAGATGACGAAGGCGTACATACCGCGCAGGCGATCAAGTACTGCCTCGCCCCACTCCTCATAGCCGTGCAGGAGGCTCTCGGTGTCGGCGCCGCAGTGGAACTTATAGCCCTTGGCCTCGAGCTCGGAACGGAGTTCTTGGAAGTTGTAGATCTCGCCGTTGAAGACGATAACGACGCTGCCGTCCTCATTGGCCATGGGCTGAGCGCCGGCCTCGGTCAGGTCGAGGATCGACAGGCGGCGGAAGCCGAGGGCAACGCGGCCGTCGATAAACTGACCGCCCATGTCGGGACCGCGATGGACGATGCGGTCCATCATCTTGGTGAGCACCTCGGATTGGTTATCCGTCCCACCGACAAAACCGACAAAACCGCACATATACTATCCCCTCTGCTGTTGCTGGGCATCAAATCGAATCAGTAGCTTTTGAGTATACCCGAGGGCGTAAAGAGGGGCGGAATGTTCAGGCAATCTCAACTGAATCAGCTCCGCTGTGACACGCGACGGTTACCTTTAATGGATATGAGATGAATGAGGCGATTGTTTTGCTATACTCTCTCCGCACGGGCGATTGGCGCAACGGTTAGCGCAGGTGCTTTACACGCACAAGGCTGGGGGTTCGAATCCCTCATCGCCCACCACCGATTTGGAAACGGTCCTCGAAAGGGGACCGTTTTTGTTTGGGCCCAGCGCAGCACGCGAGGGCCGCAGGCCCGAAGCGAGAGCGGGCGGCGCCAGCCGCACGCGACATCCCTCATCGCCCACCACTGAATTGTTAGGCCTCCAGCGATGGAGGCCTTTCTTTTTTTCAGGCCCAGCGCATGGGATTCGAACCCGCCAGCACGTCTGTCACAAAGGCCGTGGCCAGAAAATGGCAAAAATGAGTACTGCTACCTTGCTTACAACATATCAAAAGATAGTATTTGCTTAAGTTACGCAACATATGTCCATTATAAGGACTAACAATTAGATCAAAATCGTGCATTCATCGCCATTTCGACTTGCCATCTGGTCTTATTAGTCCAAAATTGCTGCGACCAAATCGGTAACAGTACTCATATTTAATGTTTTTTGACCAGCAGGTCTCCCCGCCTTAGCAAATCTAAGGCAAAACGGGCTCCAGACCGCTGAATCATGCCACATAGGGCACGTCCGCAGTCCGGAACCCGGTCCAAATTGAGTTATTGTGCCGCGTTAGCCCAAGACACCCGCCAGGATCTCGATTAGGCTGTCCACGTCGGCCTCTTCGCACACGAGCGGCGGCAGGAAACGCAGCGTATGGGCACCCGTAGCGTTAATCACGGCACCAGCCCCCAATGCACGGGCCACAACGTCGTGTGCATCACCCACAGTATCGTCCAGATCGCAGCCGAGCATCAAGCCGCGGCCACGCACCTCGGTCACGTTCGGCAGCTTGGCGAGCTTTGCCTCCATATAGGCGCCTACCTTGGCAGCGTGGTCGGCATAATCGCCGCGCACGAGTGCGGAGAGCGTCGCGGCACACGCCGCGATGGCCAAGCAGCTACCGCCAAAGGTCGAGCCGTGGTCGCCCGGCTTAAACACGTCGGCAATCTCCTTCTTTGCCACGACGGCACCCATGGGCACGCCATCAGCAATGCCCTTGGCAAGGCTCATGATGTCGGGTTCCACGCCATAGGTTTGGAATGCAAACGGCTTGCCGGAGCGGAAGATGCCGCACTGGACCTCGTCGGCGATAAGCACGGCGCCCACTTCGTGTGCCAGGTCGCGCGCTGCCGCCATAAACTCCTCGGTCATGGGGTGCACGCCACTCTCACCCTGGATCGGCTCGAGCATCACGGCACAAATTTCGCTCCCCAGCTGCTTAAAGATCGCACGCAGTTCATTGATATCGTTGGGCGTACAGGCCACAAAGCCACCCGGCAGCGGGCGGAAACTATCCTGCAGCCAATCCTGCATGGTGGCGGCAATGGTCTCGAGCGTACGGCCGTGGAAGCCGCCGCGCATGCACACGATAGTGTTGCCGCCGTTACCGGCACGCTTGGCGTACAGGCGCGCAAGCTTCATCGAGCCCTCATTGGCCTCGGCGCCGGAGTTGGCAAAGAAGGTCTCCCAAACCTGCTCATCCGCAGCCGGGGCACCAAGAGCAGCTGCCGTGGTCTCATCGCCGGCGGCAATGGCATCGGCAAGCACGCGCGCACCATCTACGTCGTCGTTGGCAAGCTTGGACAGCAGCGCCGCGACCTGTCCGCGCTGTTCAATGTAGAAGTAATTGGAGACATGCATGAGTTTTTTGGTCTGTGCCTCGAGCGCCGAGAGCACAGCCGGGTCGCCATGACCTAGGCTGCACACGCCGATGCCGGCAAGAAAGTCGAGGTACTCACGGCCATCGTCGCCGGTGAGCTTCATGCCGTGACCCTCGACAAACTCGACCGGAGAGCGGCCAAAGGTATGCATAACGTAATTGGATTCAAGCGATTGCTGAGCTGCAAGTGACATGGGATGCCTTTCGTTGAGCGCCGAACGGCGCAGGCCTATGGGTGCAGGAATGGGGCGGCTGCGGGTCAGCTAGACCGTCTGAAGCTTCTCGACCTCGTCGAGGTTCTCGGTCAGACGCGCAGCAAACGTCGAAAGCGGATGCGGATGCGTATCGAACTCGTAGGCCGTCTCGGTGGAATGGATCACGGTGCCGACGCCGGCATCGGTCAGCAGCTCCAGCAGCAGCGAATGCGGCGTGGTGCCGTTGATGATGTGGGCACGAAATACGCCGCCGGCAAGCGCATCGACGGCCGCGCGCAGCTTGGGAATCATGCCCTTATCGACCTCGCCGCCGTAGAGCATCTCATTGACCTCGTCGAGCGTCAGGTTGGAGATAAGCGAATCCTTGTCGCCAAAGTCCTTGTACAGACCGTCGACATCGGTCAAGAAAATCGCTTTGTGCGCATGGAGCGCCGCCGCAACGGCACCGGCGGCGGTGTCGGCGTTGATGTTGAAGAAACCGCCGTCCTCCCCCGCCGCGACGGTAGCGATGACGGGGATGTACTCGCTATCGAGTAAGCGCTCGATATAGTCGGTGTTGACGTGCGTCACTTTGCCCACGCGACCGAGCTCGGGGTCGAGCGGCTCGGCGATGAGCGTGCCGGCATCGCTGCCCGACACGCCCACGGCCAGGTTGCCGTGGTGGTTGATGGCAGCAACCAGCTCCTGGTTAACCTTGCCGCCCAGCACCTCGCGCACGATATCCATAGTCGCCGGCGTGGTCACGCGCTGGCCGTTCTTAAACTCGACGGGAATATCGTAATGGCTCAGCGCCTCGTTGATAGCCTTGCCGCCGCCGTGCACGATGACGGGGCGCATGCCGATGATCTTGAGCAGGACGATATCGCTCATCACGTCGCGGCGCAGCTGCTCATCAACCATGGCGGCTCCGCCATATTTGATAACAACCGTCTTTCCGGTCAGGTTCTTAATCCACGGCAGCGCTTCGAACAGCAGCCGCGCGGTTGCTTCGTTGGATTCGCTCGAACGACAATCGCGTGCGAATTTCATAATCTGCCTCGTCTTTCGTATCGTTATCGCGCCGTGCTCCGCTGTCCGCAATCGCGGCAAGATGCGCAGCGTGCCTGGAACCTAGGAACGGTAGTCGCCGTTGATGGAGATATACTCATGCGTGAGGTCGCAGGTCCACACGGTCGTTGCCGCGTCGCCTGCGCCCAGGTCGGCCGAGATCACGATCTCGGGCGCCTCGAAGCGTCGTAGAGCCTCGTCCTCGTCAAAGGGAACAGTCAGACCATCGCGACAGACGGGCATGCCCATCATGTCGATGGAAACGTCTTCCTGATTAAACTTCACGCCGCACTTGCCAAGCGCCATAGCAACGCGACCCCAGTTGCAGTCGTGGCCGGCGATGCAGGTCTTAACGAGCGGCGAGTTGGCAACGGCACGGGCGGCGATATCGGCTTCCTCGTCGTTCACGGCGCCGGTAACGTTGACCGTAACAAGCTTGGATGCGCCCTCACCATCGGCGGCGATATTGCGCGCCAGGCTCTCGCACACCTCGTGCACGACAAATGCCAACTCGTCGAAGGCATCGGAGCCCTCGACGATAGGCTCGGCATCTGCGGCAGCGGCGCCGGAGGCAAGCATGATGCAGGTGTCGTTGGTCGAGGTGTCGGAATCGACCGTTACCTTGTTGAAGGTCTGCTTGACGGTCGAGAGCAGCAGGGCATGAAGTGCCGCAGGCTCGACGGGGGCATCGGTGGTGATAACTGCGATCATGGTGGCCATATTGGGCATGATCATGCCCGAGCCCTTGCACATGCCGCCCACCGTATAAGCGTTGCCCGCATGGCCCGCGGCCTCACTGACGTAGGACACGGCGTACTCCTTGGAGTGCGTGTCGGTCGTCATGATGGCGCGAGCGGCATCGGCGCCACCGTGGGCGGAGAGCGCCTCGTAGGCAGCAGGAATGGCGGTCTCAAACGTGTCGATCGGCAGAATCTGGCCAATCACACCCGTGGAGGCAACCAGAATCTGCTGGGGCTCGCAGCCGAAGACCTGCGATGCGATGCTGCACGTCTCGCGCGCGCAGGCAAGGCCGGTCTCACCCGTGGCGGCGTTGGCATTGCCAGAGTTGACCGAAACACCGGCGATGATACCGTAGCCCTTGTCGGCACCGCCCAGGTTGGCACGGCTCACCTGCACGGGCGCCGCGCAAAAGCGATTGGTGGTAAACACGCCGGCACCGGGACAGGGTTTATCGGGCACGACGAGCGCGTAATCCAGACGCTCGGGGTTCTTGCGGAACCCAGCGTGGATGCCTGCAGCTTTAAAACCAGCCGCAGCCGTAACGCCACCCTCGACGGCGCGAATCTTGATATCAAACAGCTCGGTATCCATCGTCTTTATGACTCCTTATGTCAAACAAAAAAACGGACATCGGTTGGTGCGCCATGCCAGTCGTGATCATGAAACCAGCTTAAGAGTGGCGCCCCACTCGATGCCCGACTACCAAATCGTTAACAATCGAATGTGCTACACCGGGCACGCCACTGTGGGCAAGCCTCGTCGCTCGTCAAAGCCAAAGACGATATTGGCGCACTGGACTGCTTGGCCCGCAGCGCCCTTGCACAGATTGTCGATGGCGCCCGTCGCCACCAGCACGCCCGCGCGCTTGTTGAGCGCGAGGCCAATCTGGGCAGCGTTGGTGCCGACGACCGAAGCCGTCTTGGGCTGCTGGCCGGCATCGAGCACGCGCACAAAGGTGCGACCGGCGTAGAACTGCTTGTAATGGTCGACAACGTCCTCAAGGGTCAAGGTATCGATAGCCTGCGGCGCGAGCGGCAGCGTCACCGTGGAGAGCAGACCGCGCTTGAGCGGTGCCAGGTGCGGGGTAAAGACGACGCGATCGGTCAGGCCAAGGATTTGCTCAATCTCGGGCGTGTGGCGATGCTTGCCCACGCCGTAGGCCTCCAAGTTCTCGTCGGCGCTGCAAAAATGGGTGCGGGCGTTGCAGGACTTACCGGCGCCCGTCACGCCGCTAATGGCATCGACAATCACGGGACCGTTCTCGGCCACCCAGCCCGCGCGCACGGCGGGCGCGGCGGCAAGGCTCGTTGCGGTGGGATAGCAACCGGCGCAGGCGACCAGCACGGGTTTGCCGTCGGCATGGTCGGATGCGGCGGTCTCCAAGTCCTGGCAGAACAGCTCGGGCAGACCGAAGGCACGGGTCTTGAGCAGCTCGGGGCTCGTATGCTCGGCGGCATACCAAGCCTCAAAAACGGACGCGTCGTTCAGACGGTAGTCGGCCGAAAGATCAAAGCAGGAGACGCCCGATGCAAGCAGCGCGGGCACCTGTGCCATGGCAGCCGTGTGCGGCACGGCCAAAAAGACCGCGTCGCAGTTCTTGAGCTCAGGGGCATCATGCGTCGTAAAGACAAGATCGCTTACGCCGGTGAAGCTCGGGTGCACCGCAGACAACGGCTGGCCGGCATCGGCGTTGGACGTAATGGCAGCAAGTTCAAACTCGGGATGACCGAGGACGAGGCGAATGAGCTCGGCTCCGGCATATCCAGCCGCGCCGACGATTCCAACCTTCAAAGACATATCAGACTCCTTGTCTGCGATTTATGCACCGATGCGCATTTCGCAGCGGTCGTTATGAAGTGGGTTGAAACTTTAGCACCAAAAGATGCATTAATACGTAAATGGCTTGCATATTCATGCATTGAAACATTCCCGACACATTCGCTTGAAGGAATTGACAAATGGAGCGGGCCCCGTATTGACCGGCGCTCCTAACGGCGCCGAGCAATACGGGGCCCGCCCATGCGAAAACCAAGTTGTTAGGATGAGCCAGCTGGCTAGAGCTCGACCGGCACCCATTCGTCGTGATTGCAGATAAAAGCCTCGGGATCCTCGACGCTAAAGAAGACGAGCGTGGGGTCGTTAGGCCCCTCATAGTGCTCGCCCAGGCGCTCTAGATGCTTCCACCCAGCTTCGCGCATTTCGCCTAAAGCCCGGTCATCCAAGCCGGCACGCCCGCGCAAGATGAGCCAGCCATGGCCCGGCCACCAACTCGTGGCCTCAAAGCGCTGGTTTTGCAGCAGCTCTTGCCACACATCTTTGGTGCGCGCTGTTACAAACCACAGCTTGCCGTCCTGGATCTGCGCAAACGAAAACGGACGCACATGAGGCTGTCCGTCAACGCTCGTCGCCAAATACCATGCCGGCACCGACGTCAGATACTCCAACACCGTATTCAATCCGTCCATGTGTCCTCCTGGCGCTAGCTAATTCGAAACGGGTAGTTAATTTGAGACGCGCTAGAGCTCCAGGCGCTCCTCGCTGCCGTCGATATCACAGAAGCGCGCGGCAATGTTGCGGACCGAAAAGAAAGCAAGGCGGCCGTCGTTGGCACTCTCGTGTTCCTCGCCGATGCCCACCATGTGCTTAAAACCCGCTTGACGCACCTTGTCGCTCGCAACTGCGTCGTCCTCAAGTGCGGCTTCGCCGGTCAATACGATCCAGCATTCCCCCGGCTTCCAGCCCGAGAGCTCAAACTTGGGATTCGCACTCAGCTCCGCCCACACATCCTTGTCGCGCGACGTGCAAAACCACAGCTTACCTTCATCGACCATGGCAAACGAAAACGGCCTCACGCGAGGCTGATGCCCGTCGGCCACATCGGTCGTGGCCAGATACCACGCCGGAATGCGCCTGAGATACGAGCAGGCGCGCTCAAGCTGAGCTGTGCGGTCGTTGTCGGTCATAGGGACCCCTTTCTTGCGCTCGAATCGCGCCTAAACAAGTTGAAGGTTGACGACGATGACACACGCAAACAGCAGCATCGTCACCACCGCAGCCAGCGCATCCCCGCGGCGAAATGCAAGCGCATGCAGACGCGTGCGGCCCTGCTCGCCGTGATAGCAGCGTGCATCCATGGCGGCAGACAGCGTCTCGGCATGACGGAACACGCCCGTGAACAGTGGGATCGCCACACTGCCGAGCATACGCACGCCGCCGAGCGGGCCACCCGTTACGCGTGCACCGCGGCTTGCCTGCGCGTCCGCCGTCTGCTTCATCTCGGTGGCAAACTGCGGCATAAAGCGCAACGCGATGCCCATGATCATGCCGAGCTCATGCGCCGGAAGCCCCACGCGCGCAAACGGTGCGAGCAGACGCTCAAAGCCCGCGGTGAGGTCGAGCGTCGGTGTGGTGAGCGTAATAGCGCTCATACCGGCCATCATCAAGGTCAGACGGCAGGTCATAAAAGCGGCGGAATGCAGCGAGCCCTCGCTTATCCGCAGAAAGCCGAGCTGCCACAGGATGCGCCCACTCTGATCGGTAAACAAGTTGAGCACCGCGACCACGACGACGATTGCCAGCAGCGGCGCCATCGACGACAGAACGCGACGAACCGGCACCCGAGACACGGTATAGATCAGAACAACGAAGATTGCGACCGGGACCAGTCCGCGGAAGCTGCCAACCGTGAGCGTCGTGATCAGAAACACAAAGCCCAAGAGCAACTTAGTTCGCGGGTCCAGGCGGTGGATTGCACTATCGCCGGGATAGTAGCTGCCAAACGAAAACGCCTCCATTAGCAGCCCTCCTCTCGCGCGACCGTCTTGGATTTAGCAATGTCCGCGACGTTAGAAGGACCGTCTGAGCGACCGATCAGCAAATCTGCCAGCTCATCGGCCAGCGACTCAACCGTATAGAGCCCGCCGCAACGCAGCGGCACGCCCGCTTCCGCGAGCGCCAACGCCATGCGCTGGGCGGCGGGAACGCCCAAGCCGATCGACTTGAGCTCATCGGCATGTGCAAACACCTGCGCGGGGGTTCCCTCGGCAAACACCGCGCCTTCGTTCATCACGACGATGCGGTCGCAGCAGTTGGCCAGGTCATCCATACTATGCGAAACCATGACAACGGTCAGGCCATCGCGGTGAAGTCGATCGATAAGCTCAAGGAAATCCCTGCGCGCAGCCGGATCGAGCCCCGCCATGGGTTCATCGAGCACCAGGACTTCGGGCTCCATGGCGAGCACACCGGCGAATGCCACGCGCCGTTGCTGACCGCCCGAAAGCTCAAAGGGACTCTTGTCGCCGACCGTGGAAAGGTCGAGGCCCACGCGCGAGAGCGACGACTCGACGCGACGGTCGACTTCATCTTGCGGCAAGCCAAGGTTGTGCGGGCCAAACGCCACGTCCTGCGTCACGGTTTCGGCAAACAGCTGACGCTCGGGATATTGAAACACCACGCCGACCTTGGCCTTAACCGCGGCGGCGTCTTTCTTGTTTGACAGATCGAGCCCCAGCGCGCGAACGAATCCCTCCTGGGGGCGAATCAAACCGTTGAGATGCTGGACCAGCGTCGACTTACCCGAACCGGTATGACCTGCCAAGCCCAGGAACTCGCCGCGACACACCGTCAGCGATACATCGCGCAGCGCCCACGGGCTGCTGGGGTCGTTTCCCCAGAGAGCCTGTTTGCCCGATTTGCCCGCAACGGCCGAGCGCTTATGCCAGCGGCGGCGCTCGCGGGCGCTCAGCGAGTAACTATGCGAGAGGTGCGAAATCTCGATGACGGGCTCCGACGCGGCTGTCCCGTCGGTTGCAGAGGAGGCGTTGTCGAGCACACGAGAATCGGATGCAGAAGGCCGCCCTGCGGTGTCTTCCCCACTCCGGTCGGCATATGTCTGCGCAATCTCGGCGACCATATCCACCTCGCGCACCTGCGCATGAACGGGCACGCCCTTCGCACGAAGCGCCGTGCCCAAGCAGCACGACGCCGGCATATCCAAGTTGAACTGCGCAAGTTCGTCCGCCCGTGTCAAGATTTCCTCGGGCGTACCGAGCATGGCAACGCGCCCCGCCCGAAACACCGCGACACGATCGGCCTCGGCGGCCTCTTCCATAAAGTGCGTAATCATCACGATGGTCATGCCACGATCATGCAACGCGCGGCAAGCCTTCATGAGGCCCTTGCGTCCACGCGGATCGAGCATCGAGGAAGCCTCATCCAAGATGAGCACGCGCGGTTCCATGGCAAGCACGCCAGCAAGCGCCACGCGTTGCTTTTGGCCACCCGAGAGCGCATGGGTCTCGTGGCGCTCAAAGCCCACCAGGCCCACGCCCTTCAGCGCCTCGCGTACGCGCTGCGCAATTTGCGCCGATGGCACGCCAAGGTTTTCGGGACCGAACGCAACGTCATCTTCGACAAGCGTTGCCACCAGCTGGTCGTCGGGATTCTGGAATACCATGCCCGCGGTCGAACGAATGTCGTAGACCAGCTCGGGGTCGGACGCATCCATGCCGTTGATGCGTACCGTGCCCGCATCGGGCTGCAACAGCGCATTCAGATGCTTGGCAAACGTCGACTTGCCCGACCCATTGCCACCGAGGATGCAGAAAAACTCCCCGTCCTCGATGTTCAGATCGACACCGTCGAGTGCCGACACGGCACCGTCATAGCTAAAGGAAACGCCCCGACACTCAATCATGCGCGGCCTTTGACCTGGTCCTTTTTAGGCGTGATGAGGTTGGAGACCGCCTTGTACACTGCAAGCGTCAATACCGAGTTAAGCACGGTCTTGATAAGGTTGAACGGCAGCACGGCAGGAATCATGAGCGGGGCGATCACATCGACCGAGCCATACCAGAACCATACGCCAATGGTAAGGTTAGCGACCATAGACAGCGCCGTAGCGGCAATGACACCGAACACTAGGCCAATCACGGCACCCTTATAGGTATGCATCTTCTGGTACACGATAGCCGCGGGCAGAATGTAGCCCAGCGTAGCCACCAGGTTCATAAGTGCGCCGACCCAATCGCCCGTGGTAAGCGCATGGATAACAATCGCCATAGCGGCAACAGCAGTGCCGGCGCCAGGGCCATACGCAAATCCACACACCATCGCCGGCACCAGCGACGGGTCATACGTCAAAAACGGCGCCGAAGGAAGGATGGGCAGCTGCACATACATAAACAGGGCGCCCAAGGCGCACATCAGCGCCATGGTAACGAGCTGTTTGGTGCTCCACCTATTCGTGTTCTCAAAATGGATATGCTGCGACTGTTCAGACATAAGATCACCTGCCTCTTTCATCCGGACTCTAACCGTTGGTACTGGAATCTCACCAGTTCAGCCGGCATGCGAACCAACGCACACACGGGTCGCGGACTCATCGGCTCGGCCGCAGGCATCTCGCCTGCTCCGCGGCACCCCTTTGGCACCGCCCGATTTACCGCCAGTGGGGAATTCCACCCCGCCCTGAAACAGCACTTGCAAGTGTAGCACGAGCAATCGTTCGCGCAAGTATGCCAAGGGTAATTTGTGGTGGGGAAACGCTCCAGAAATGCGGTAGGGACAAGTTAGCGCAACAACCACGTCCTCCATCCGCCCCAAAGTAGCGCGCCTTTCGCGGCAGAGCCGCGAAACAGCGACCGGGACACGCATCCCCCACAACCACGTCCTCCTCCGCCCGCCGACCTCAAGGCCGTAAACGCAGGGAATCCGGGGGCGTGACGGGGTCTTCTCTCCGGAACATTCCGCAGGACGCAAAGAGGCTCC